>JAZLLV010000059.1:0-42857 GCA_045598365.1 Lachnospiraceae bacterium | reverse complement strand
GTATTCCATCCGGGGTCTAAGTTTGAGATTGTACTTTGCCTTGTAGGTGGTCAGGGCGCAGGAAAATCATCATTTTTTAGAGTACTGGCAATGAATGATGACTGGTTTTCAGATGATCTAAAAAGAGTGGATGATGAAAATGTTGTCCGCAAGCTGCAGGGGCATTGGATTATTGAGATGGCAGAGATGGTTGCAACAGCAAGTGCGAGATATATTGAGGAGAATAAAGCTTTTATCAGCAGACAGAAGGATACATACAAGGTGCCTTATGAAAAGTATCCAAAGGATGTGCAGAGGCAGTGTGTGTTTGCTGGAACATCTAATAAGAAAAGCTTTTTGCCTTTTGATAGAAGTGGCAACAGAAGATTTATTCCTATTGAAACGGAAGTGCAGCCAGCTGAGGTTAGTATTAATGACAATCTGGCGGAAAGCCATGCTTACGTAGAACAGATGTGGGCTGAAGTGATGGAGATATATCGAAGCGGAAATTATAGTTTAAGACTTCCTGCTCACGTGGAGGAAGAGCTTATTAAGCGTAGAACCGAATTTATGACGGAGGATATAGATGCTGAATTGATTCAGGCATATCTGGATGATTATAAGGATGATTACATTTGTTCGCATCAAATCTATCAGGATGCACTTGGGTTTACAGGTAAGCCCGACAGGAAAACAGTAAGTGAGATTAATGATATTATGCGAAACAGTATTGTAGGCTGGAAGCAGGAAACTGGTAAAACCAAGAGGATTAAAGGCCATAACACTCAGCGATATTGGTACCGTGTCAAGATAACGGAAGTTGAATTTGAACCAGTACCTGAGCAGATGGAAATTCCGTTCGATAGCGATTAAATGGTAAACATAAATATCTCTGTTTATCTGCAGTTTACCATTACTGTTTACCTCTTAAAGCCTTTATTTATAAGGGATTATTATAGATGTAAACAAGGTAAACAGAGATATAGAAAATAATGAAAAAGTATATGTGAATATAAATACAAAAACTAAAAAGTTTTGAGCCCGTTGTTTACTACTTGGTTTACCTAAATAAAGCTTCCGCTTTGTCGGGGAATTAAGTGCAACAAGGAATGATATGAGGAGGATTTTGCATGAATAATGTTGAAAACACTGTTCCTATTTGGCAAAAAACAACATTAACAATAAAAGAAGCTGCAGAATATTCAAATATTGGGATTAACAAGATTGAAAGTATGCTTGCAAGTCCAATGTGTGACTTCGTTTTGTATGTTGGAAAAAAGCGCCTAGTGAAGAGGAAACAGTTTGAAAAATATTTGGCAACACAGGTTGAAATTTAGATGAATGAATAACGAAAAATCAGTTCTGAAAGGTAAAAATAATTCGCACTAAATTCCTTGGATTCAAGCAACTTTCTTTGCGATAAGGTAAAATAAAAGAAAAACTTTATCGCAAAGGAAGAGAAAATGAGTCGGGCACAAGATAGAATTAAGAAAAAACTGGAACAGAATCCTATTGTTGAGTGTAATAAAATTCAGAAGAAATTTTTCCCTGAATTGTTTCAGGAGTTTTCTAATGTAAAAGATCCACGTCATCAGAGTTATATAGATTATAGCGCAAGGACTATGTTGGGAACACTTTATTATAAGTGTATCGGCGGTATCGCAAGTATGCAGGAAATGACTATGAAATTTAATGATGAAGCTGTCGTGAAAAATATCTATTCATTTCTAGGTGAAACAGGGAAGGACTATCTTCCTCATGGAGTGACAGAGAATGAATTTCTTGAAAGATTAGACGCTGTTGAACTTGAGAAAATTCAGAAAGATATAGCGTATTCTATGATAAGAAGGAAAACTTTTGATGATGCCAGAGTAATGAAGAAGTGGCAAGTGATTATAGATGCTACAGAACTGGATGAAGGGTATACGCAGAAAAATGATTACTATCTCAGCCGTTGCTATAACAAAGGGGAATCTAACGAATTCTACAAATATCATAGAAGTGTGCTTGAGGCAAAAATCTATTTTGGAAACAATCTTTTGTGTAGCATAGCAACAGAGCCAATACTCAACTCAGAAGAGTATGTAAATCAAAGTGATGAGGCTATAAAGCAGGACTGTGAAAGCAAGGCTTTTATAAGGCTGGCAGCAAAAATAAAGAAGCGATTTCCAAGACTGCCAATAATCATTACAGCAGATGGTTTATATGTGACTCATACAGTCATTGATATATGCAGGGCAAATGGATGGGATTATATCATTAGATATAAGGAAGGTTGTGCACCAACTATTGCTCAGGAATATCGAGCAATGCCAGAAAAGGGAAACAGTGGCGAAGATATCGAATACCAAAACGAAGTGATATTTGGTAAAGACTGTGTAAATCTGATTTATTATCATGAAACAAAGAAAGTAAAAGGCGGGGAGAAAACAACAGAATTTTCCTGGATTACAAATATAAGTATTACAGAGAAAAATGCCAGAAAAATCGTAAAAGCTGGTCGAAACCGTTGGATGATAGAAAATCAGGGATTTAACAGACAAAAAAGGTGGCAAGGGAATATAGAGCATGCCTGTAGCTGGAATGCGCAGGCACAGAAGAATCATTATCTAATGGAGCAGATAGCTGATTTTATGAAGCAACTGTACGAGTATTTTTATCTTGCAAAGAATGAAATTAAAAAGATGCAAAAAAATATATCTCCTGAACTGTTATCAAGCTTTGGACGGCACTTAACAGAAACAGAAGATATAAGCAGTGAGCTGCATAACGCA
The DNA here is from genome assembly GCA_045598365.1 of Lachnospiraceae bacterium. Lineage (GTDB taxonomy): Bacteria > Bacillota > Clostridia > Lachnospirales > Lachnospiraceae > UBA1258. The sequence continues at coordinate 40,104 of JAZLLV010000059.1, read as the reverse complement.
GTCTTTAACTGACTTAAGTTTAGCAAAGAAGGTGATGCCTGCCAAGAGGAAATCGAAAATTTATACACATTTTTTAAAAAAATGGATTAGTCCGAATATAAGGTGTGGATAAGTTATCTGTATTTGAGAATTATGTTGAAACAGATGATTTCATAAAAATGGTAGGCTGTAAAACGAATTTACCTTTCAATGCTGACGAAAAATGAAACTAGTTGAAGAAAAGGGCATTTAATGGTATGCTTATTTAGTTATTTTATGCTCTTTTCGTCAACACATTGATGAAAGGAGAATATATTATGGGAAAAGATTTAAAAGGCAAGAAATTGCCAGAGGGGATTTCTCAAAGAAAAGATGGAAGATATTCGGCTAGATTTACCAGTAAAACTGGTAAACGTGTAGAAAGATATTTTTCCAAAGTTAATGAAGCCAAAAAATGGCTTGCAGATGCGAAATATGAAGATGCACATAGTGCGATAACTGCAAAATCAAGCATTACTGTTGATGCATGGTTTGATTATTGGATTAAAAATGTAAAGGAGCCTACAGTTCGATTTAATACTCTTCGCAACTATAGGGAACGTTACAATATTAATATTAAACCAATTATTGGCAGCAAGCTAATGGAAGATGTTAAACCTATGCATTGTCAGAATGTTCTTAATAGTATGGCTGACGATTATAAAGGTTCTACAATTGAGCAGACTAGAATTACTATGTGTAGCATGTTTTACTATGCAATGATTAATGGAATTATTGCAGTAAGTCCTATTAATAAGATGGTAAAGCTTCCAAAGCCAGTAGAGAAGAAGGTTCATTTTCTTACGATTGATGAACAGAAACAGTTCTTTGATGTGGCTGATGGGACAGCATATGTGGATCAGTTTAGATTGATTGCACAGACAGGTCTTCGAACTGGGGAAATGGTTGGGCTCAAGTGGGAAGATTTAGACTTTGAAAATAGGAAGATACATATTTCACGTACCATGGAATTTAGACATGGTTATCATGAATTTAAAATTGGAGAACCTAAATCAAAGCATGGTTACAGAACGATTCCAATGACACCTGAGGCATATGAAATTTTGATGCGTAGATATGAGCAGAGAAAAATTCGTTATGTGGCAGATGAAGAATTTAAGGATTTCGTATTTCTTTGCAGAAAGGGAACTCCGGTTAAAAATTCCACTTATGATACGGCAATCTACAAGCTGACAGAAAAGGCGGGGATGAAGCATTTTTCTATGCATACGCTCCGACATACATTTGCAACAAGATGTATAGAAGCTGGAATGAGACCAAAGACGCTTCAGGGAATACTCGGACATGCAAATATTGGCGTTACTATGAATCTATACGTACACAATACGGAAGATGAGAAAGAGAAAGAAATCCTTAAATTTAGTGAGTATTATGAGAAGGTATGCTAGTGGCGTAAATTGGCGTATCTGGCGTATGATTGGCGTAAAATTGGTGTCAAAGAAATTCTCAAACCGCTAAAAACATAGTAAAATCAACACTTTCAAAGGAGATATAGAAAATTATGAAACTAGGAATCGTAGGCCTTCCTAACGTAGGAAAGAGCACATTGTTTAATTCACTTACAAAGGCAGGTGCTCAGGCAGCAAACTTTCCTTTTTGTACAATAGATCCCAATATCGGTGTTGTACCGGTACCGGATGAGAGAATTCGTCTTTTGGGAGAACTTTATCATACAAAGAAGGTAACTCCCGCTGCAATTGAGTTTGTTGACATTGCAGGTCTTGTTAAGGGCGCATCGAAGGGTGAAGGACTTGGTAACCAGTTCCTTTCAAATATTCGTGAAACAGATGCAATTGTTCATGTTGTAAGATGTTTTGAAGATACAAATGTTATTCATGTTGATGGTTTTGTTGATCCCATAAGAGATATTGATGTTATTAACCTTGAGCTTATTTTTGCAGATCTCGAAGTTCTCGAAAGAAGACTTTCGAAGGTTTCAAAGGCAGCAAGAATGGATAAGACTCTTCAGAAGGAGGAGGCTCTTCTTGAAAGAGTAAAGGCTCATCTTGAGGCAGGAGAAGCTGCAAGAAGCCTTGTAATCGACGATGAGGACGAACTCCTTTACATGAAGGATTACAATTTCCTTACATACAAGCCTGTTATTTATGCTGCAAATGTATGTGAAGACGACCTTGCGGATGACGGCGCTTCCAACGATATGGTTAAGAAGGTAAGAGAGTTTGCGGCAAAGGAAGGCAGCGGTGTATTTGTTGTCTGTGCAAAGATTGAAGAAGAAATTTCTGAGCTTGATGACGAAGAAAAGGCTGAATTTCTTGAGGCTCTTGGCCTTTCCGAATCAGGCCTTGATAAGCTTATTGCGGCAAGCTATGACTTACTTGGTCTTATGAGCTTTTTAACAGCCGGTGAAGACGAGTGCAGAGCATGGACCATAAAGAAGGGAACCAAGGCTCCTCAGGCTGCAGGAAAGATTCATACAGACTTTGAAAGAGGTTTCATTAAGGCGGAGGTTATTAATTATAAGGATCTTCTTGAACAGGGCTCCATTGCCGCTGCAAAGGAAAAAGGCCTTGTTGGAATTGAAGGAAAGGAATATGTCGTTAAGGACGGAGATGTAATTCTTTTCAGATTTAATGTTTAAAATGAACAAATAGCCAAGGGCTGTTTTGTGTAGAATTCTAAATATTGCGTTTAAATTTGAGGCACTACCCAAGATATTGGGTGGTGCCTTTTTTCGTGGGAAAAACCTTAAAAAGCCCGTAAAATCAACGAATTATTAATGCAAATAGGTTGCAAAAACCCTAAAAAGGGTATAAAATGTGGGTGTAAGTGGTAGAAAAGGGTATCTAGGTGGTGAAAAGTGGTGCGTTTGAACGCAGAAAGGAGAAGAATCAGTCATGTTTATAGGCGAATACAGCCATACGGTTGATGAAAAGGGCAGACTGATTATTCCTTCCAAGTTCAGAGACGGCCTCGGCAGTGAGTTTGTTGTCACCAAAGGTCTTGATGGATGCCTTTTTGTATATGACAACAGCGAGTGGAAGGTTCTTGAGGATAAATTGAGAGCACTTCCTCTTACAAATAAAGATGCAAGAGCTTTTGCAAGATATATGCTTGCGGGAGCGGCCCAGGTGGAGCTTGATAAGCAGGGGAGAGTACTTATTCCTCAGGTATTAAGAACCTTCGCTGATTTGGATAAAGATGTTGTACTGATCGGTGTCGGAGCCAGGGTTGAAATCTGGAACAAAGAAAAATGGGAAAATGCTTCTTTTGACGACAATATGGATGAAATCGCCGGAAAGATGGCAGACCTTGGAATTTAGGAGTGGAGATGGAATTCAAACATTATTCGGTAATGCTTAATGAAACAATTGAATCTCTTCACATTAAACCTGATGGAATCTATGTAGACGGCACACTTGGCGGTGCCGGTCATTCATCACAGATAGCAAGCAGACTTTCGAAAGCCGGCCACCTTTATGGCGTGGATCAGGATGAAGCCGCAATAAATGCAGCTTCTGAAAGGCTTAAAGAATACGAAGACCGAGTGACGGTTATTCGTTCCAACTATAAGGACGCAGTGAGCATCCTTAAAGGAATGGGCGTTGGGGGAGTGGATGGAATACTTCTTGATTTGGGAGTTTCCTCCTATCAGTTAGATACGGTGGAAAGAGGCTTCTCTTACAAGTATGACACAACACTTGATATGCGAATGGATACGAGACAGAAGCTTACCGCAAAGGACATCGTAAACACCTACTCACTTAAAGACTTAGCAAGAATAATAAGAGATTACGGTGAAGACCAGTTCGCACAAAACATTGCAAAGCACATAGTTGAGGCAAGAGAAAAGAAACCTCTTGAAACAACATTTGAGTTAAATGAAATCATAAAAGCATCGATTCCCATGAAAATGAGAGCAACCGGTGGGCATCCTTCCAAGAAAACCTTCCAGGCCATAAGAATCGAATGCAATCATGAACTTGATGTTTTAAGGGATTCGCTTGATGAAATGATTGATTTCTTAAATCCCGGAGGAAGGCTCTCAATCATAACCTTCCATTCATTGGAAGACAGAATCGTGAAAGCTTCTTTTAAGAAAAACGAGGATCCCTGCACCTGTCCTAAAAACTTTCCTGTTTGTGTATGCGGAAATATTTCAAAGGGCAGACAGATTACTAAGAAACCAATACTCCCGTCCGAACAGGAACTTTTAGAAAATTCAAGATCAAAAAGCGCAAAACTTCGCGTATTTGAAAGGAAATAATTATTAATGGCAGCAAACGCAAAACAGTACAAAAAAGCAAATTACATAAATACAAACCTTGCAACATATCTCGAGGTCAGAAGAGCATTTGAGGAAGACCCTAAGGAAGCAAGAGTTGTCAGAACAAACGCACCTGAAAGAAGGAATATGAGCTTTTTATATGTTTTGTTTTTAACAGCAGCTCTTGTGGTTACAGGCTTTTTACTTATTTCATACCTCAAACTTCAGTCTGATATCACCACAACGATTAAAGACATAGCAAGATATGAGCAGAGCCTCAATAACTTAACACTTGCAAATGATGATGAGTATAGTAAAATTAATAATACGGTTGACTATGACGAAATAAGAAGAATCGCCATTGAGGAATTGGGTATGGTTTATGCCTCCGAGGATCAGATAATCTCTTATACAAGAGAGAACAGCGATTATGTCAGACAGTTAAATAGTTTATCGAATTAGTAGGTGTAAATTTTGGCAGAGATTAATGATAAAAAGGCAAAAGCCGCAAAACGCGGCAGAGCTAGAACGATATCAGGCAGGCTGGGAGTATTCTTTTTATTGGTGCTCCTGGCTTTTGTTGGTTTAGGAGTCAGGCTCTTTATACTTGTAAGGGACAATAACAACGAGTACAGGCAGAGAATTCTCTCACAGCAGGCCTACGGCTCCAAGGTTCTTAATGCAAAAAGAGGAGAAATTCTTGATACTAACGGTAATGTCCTGGCGGCAAGCAAGGAATGCTATAATGTAATTCTTGATGTGAACCAGATTCACTTAAAGGATGAACAGAACAGTAATCAGGAATGTAAGAATGCGACACTCAATGCTGTAGTGTCGATTTTTGACGTTGACAGAAATACTCTTTCAAATTATTACGACAGTATGCCAAACTCCCAGTATTATGTGGTAAAAAGAGGCGTTTCCTTTGAGGAAATGAGCAGATTCCTGCCATATATCACTGAGCCTAAGGATAAAACTGTTACCAACAGTCTTTATGATAAAAATGTTACGGGCGTATGGTTTGAGAAATATTACGTAAGATTTTATCCCCAGAACAGTCTCGCCTGTGATGTAATTGGTTTTTCAAAAACAGAGGGTCAGGCGTCTTATGGGCTTGAAGAGTATTATAATGACATTTTAACCGGAACACCGGGACGCCAGTACGGCTTCCTAAGTGATGACACTAATGTGGAAGTTACTACAATTCCAGCAGTTGACGGAAATACACTTATAACCACCATTGACACCAATGTTCAGATGATGGTTGAAAAACATCTTAAGGATTTCTGCGAGGAGTATAAAGACAATGCAAGAAAAGGCTTTGGCGCCAATAATGTGGGCTGCATTATTATGAGAGCCGACAGCGCGGAAATTCTTGCAATGGCAAGTTATCCTACCTACGATCTTAATGACTATACTGATATTTCGCATATCTATTCATCTGAAGAAATACGCGAAATGGAAGAGGCAGGCACTCTTAAGGATGCTTATGACAAGCTTTGGAAAAACTTCTGTATTACAGATACCTATGAACCCGGTTCTGTTATGAAGCCCTTTACGGTTGCCATGGGTCTTGAATCCGGTAAACTTACCGGAAACGAAACTTATTATTGCGGCGGTTTCTTAAATTACGCAGGAAGAGATATTTATTGTCATAACAGGCGTGGTGACGGAACAATTACCGTAAAAGAAGCAGTTGCAAAGTCATGTAACGTAGCACTGATGCATATGGCGGAAACCATTGGAAAGACAACCTTTTTAGACTATCAGAACACCTTCAATATAGGTCTTAGAACAAACATTGATTTGGCAGGCGAGAGCAGAACCGCAGGTCTTGTGTTTAACGAAACAACCCTTAATGAGTCTGAGCTTGCAACCGCAAGCTTCGGTCAGGGCTTTAATGTTTCCATGATTCAGATGGCGGCAGGCTATGCGGCTTTAGTTAACGGTGGATATTATTATGAGCCCCATATTGTATCAAAGATTATTTCTTCCAGCGGATCCGTTGTTAAGAATATAGAGCCAAGGCTTATTAAGCAGGTCATTTCATCCTCAACATCTGAAAAGATTATTGAATACTGCAATTCCGTAGTAACTGACGGTACAGGCTGGCGTGCAAAGCCTGCGGGCTATGCCATCGGCGGCAAAACGGGAACTGCGGAAACCGTTCCACGTGGAAACGGGGAATTTGTAGTTTCATTTATCTGCCATGCTCCTGCAGATAATCCTCAGATAATCTGCTATGTGGTTGTGGACAGACCAAATGTACCTAACCAGGATGATGCCAAATATTCTTCGATTATTACAAGAGAAATCCTTACGGATGTACTTCCGTATCTTAATATTCCTATGACTGAGGACCTTTCCGAGGCTCAGATGAAGGAGCTTATGGAAAGAGAACTTTCAATCTACACAAACAGGGTTGAAAGAGAAGATGCTATGGAAAATGAAAACTATAGCGAAGGAGAGCAGTAATGAAAACAACACTTTTAATAGCATTTATTTCAGCTTTTTTGTTAAGTATTGTACTTGGACCCATAGTACTTCCGATTCTTAGAAAGATTAAAGCAGGACAGACCGTAAGAGATGACGGCCCCGAATCCCACTTAAAGAAAAACGGAACCCCCACAATGGGAGCTTTTATCTTTTTGATTTCCGCAGGTATTATGGTGGCGGTATTTGGTGGTAAATATCCGGAAATAGTACCGGTTTTTCTTTTGACTCTCGGATTTGCCGTTATCGGTTTTGTTGACGATTTTATAAAAGTTGTTTTGAAGCGTTCTTTAGGACTTACTCCCTGGCAGAAGATGCTCATGCAGATTGTTGTTGCTGTGCTTTTTGTATGGTTTTCAGCAGGTGGTGATGCAGGCTTTTATGATGCATATATTCCGTTTTTAGGGGAGAGAACAGTTAACTTTGGAATAATGAATATTCCGATAGCTGTATTTATTATTGTGGGAACCGTAAACGGGTCAAACTTTACCGATGGTGTGGATGGCCTTGAGACCTCTGTTACAGGTGTTATAATGGCTTTCTTTGCACTTGCGGCAATAGGTCTTAAGTCGGATATTACAATTCTTCCGGTTATTTTCCTCGGTGCACTTTTAGGTTTCCTTATGTTTAACGTTAATAAGGCAATGGTCTTCATGGGTGATACAGGTTCTCTTGCACTTGGTGCTTTGGTATCGGGCCTTGCGTATGCCCTTCATCTTGAACTGTACCTTCCTTTCATTGCCCTTATTTATTTTGCAGAGGTTTTAAGTGTTATGCTTCAGGTTTCATACTTTAAGCTTACACATGGAAAACGTATTTTCAGAATGGCTCCGATTCACCATCATTTTGAACTTGGTGGCTGGGTTGAAGCAAAGGTTGTTGCGGTATTTGCGACTGTAACCGTTATTTTATGTGCTGTTGCACTTTTATTGATTCCTACAATTACTTTTTAGAGGTTAAGGATGGCAGAAGGTAATAAAGTAAAGAAAAGTAAATATTTTGACTATCTGCTTCTTTTTGTTGTTATGTTTTTGCTTGGTTTCGGCCTTGTAATGATTTATTCTTCAAGCGCCTATACTGCGTCATTAAAGCATAACGGTGACGGGCTCTATTTCCTTAAAAGACAGCTTGTTTCAACAGTAGTGGGGCTTGCTGCAATGTTTATTGTAAGCTTCATTCCCGTGACACTTTATAAGAAACTTTCAGTATTTATCTATATCTTTTCGGTGCTTGCGGTGGGACTTGTTTTAACCGGTCTTGGTGTTGAATCCCATGGTGCCAGAAGATGGATTTATATTGGCCCCTTATCTATTCAGCCTGCAGAAATAGCAAAGATAGCAATTATCATTGTTGTTGCGGTGCTATTTGACAAAATGACCAAAAAGGAAGCGTCTTCCTGGAAGGGTGTTTATATTCCTCTTGCACCTGCGGCTTTACTCAGTGTCATAATTCTTTTGCTTACAAATAACCTTAGTTCTGCTCTCATTGTGGCAGGTATTGCATTTTGCATGGTGGCTATTATGCAGGGTAAGAACTATAGACCCTATGTGGTCCTGGGAATTGTGGCTTTGTTGGGCGGTCTTATGGTCCTTGCAATTGCAAAGGGGTGGGGCGCCGGCGTTATAGGCTTCAGAGGTGTCCGTATACTTGCCTGGCTTGACCCTGAAAGCTATGCAGACGGTAAAGGTTTCCAAACCATTCAGTCTCTTTACGGAATAGGTTCCGGTGGAGCCTGGGGCAAGGGTCTTGGAAAGAGTATGCAGAAACTTGCATTTTTACCTGAGCCTCATAATGACATGATTTTTTCAATTATCTGTGAAGAACTTGGTATTTTTGGCGGTCTTTCAGTCATGGTGCTCTTTGTAATTCTTCTTTGGAGAATTGTTGATATTTCAACTCACATAGAAGATACCTACGAAAACATGATTCTTGCAGGTGTTTTTTCACACATAGCAATTCAGGTTATTCTTAACATCGCGGTTGTTACAAATACCATTCCAAATACGGGTATTTCACTTCCCTTTATAAGCTATGGCGGTTCCAGCGTTATCTTTTTGCTTATCGAAATAGGAATGGTTTTAAGAATATCAAGAAACTGTGTTTTCTCTTCGCCAAGGAAAGCTCCGAAATTAATGCCTGATATGCCGGAGGAAGAATGAGAAAACGATCCAAAGGACTTAAGATATTTTTGATTGTGCTTGTGGCAGTGCTTTTTTTGGCAGGGGCGTTTTTTTACGGCTACAGACGGATTTTAAGAGATTATAAGATTTCAAATGTGTTCGTTGAGGGCAACATCCACTACACAAAAGAAGAGATACAGAATATTGTAATGGATGGAAAATACGGCGACAATTCCCTTTACCTTTCCCGTAAATACAAGGAAAAAGAAATAGCCGACGTGCCTTTTATCGAAACCATAAACGTACAGATTATTGACAAGAACTCCGTAAAAATCAGCGTATATGAAAAGGCGCTGGCAGGCTTTATAGAGTACCTTGGAAGATATATTTATTTTGACAAGGACGGAGTGGTTGTTGAGGCTTCAAACGTTCGTACAAAAGGTATTCCCGAAGTTGTGGGAATTGATTTTGACTATGTAATACTTCATGAAAAACTTCCGGCCAAGGATGAAAATCTTTTCATGAGGGTTCTTAATATTACGAAACTTTGCGAAAAATACAAGGTTGATGTGGAAAAAATGTATTTTTCCAAATTTGGTGAAATAACTCTTTATAAGGGTGAAGTTGCCATCAGACTGGGAAAAGACAAGGATATCGATATTAAAATAATGAATCTTCCGCCGATTCTTCTTCATCTTAAGGATGAGAGGGGGACTCTCAGGATGGAAGATTATAATGAAGACACAAAGAGGGTTTCTTTTGAAAAAGATGAATGATGTTCTTAAAAACCTTATAGAGGGAAAAAGAATACTTGTTTTGGGTTACGGAAGAGAAGGAAATTCCACTCTTAAGAGAATACTTGAGACAGGCGGATTTGAATCTGTATCGGTTGCGGATGCAAGAGATGTTTCAGAGTCACTTCCGGCAGGCGTTTTCTTTGTGGAGCCTGAGAGATATCTTGACTGCTTAAATGATTATGATGTTGTTTTTAAAAGCCCCGGTATTGTCTTAAAGGAGTCGCCTGAAAATTATAAAGCGCTGATTACATCCGAGACTGAAGTTTTCATTGAGGCTTACAGAGACAAAATCATCGGTGTTACCGGTACAAAAGGTAAAAGTACCACTTCGTCGTTTATATATTATGTGCTTTGCGAAAGCGGTAAAAATGCTCTTTTTGCAGGCAATATAGGTATACCGGTTTTTGAAATCGCGGATAGAGTGACGGAAGATTCAATTATTGTTCTTGAGCTTTCCTGTCATCAGCTTGAATACGCAAAGACGGATCCCCATGTAAGTGTTCTTCTGAATGTTTATGAGGATCATCTTGACCATTATGTAACAAGAGAGCGGTATGGTCTTGCCAAAAAGAATATTTACAAATTTCAGGAAAAAGAAGACCTTTTGTATACACTTAAAGAAGTTACGGACGAATGGGGTGAATCTAACTCAAGGACTGTATATATAGACAGAAGTATGAGCCCTGTTAAGTCTCTTGAGAGTCTTTCACATACGAATTTCAGAGGGGATCATAACCTTCTGAATATTGCATTTGCCTATAATGTGTGCAGAGAATTCGGCGTAGATGATGAATGTTTTGTGGAGGCAGTCATGAACTTTAAGACACTTCCCCACAGGTTAGAACCTGCCGGAACAATTTCGGGGGTAGATTATTACGATGATTCCATATCAACGACTGTCAAGTCCACCATCAGTGCGGTTGAAAGCATAAAAAATGCTGCTCTTTTGCTGGTGGGAGGAATGGAAAGAAATCTGGTCTATGATGAACTGGTTTCTTATGTTGTAAGAAGTCCCTTAAAGTATTTAATCTGTATGTATGATTCCGGAAAAAGAATCTATGATATGTACGAAAAATTTACTGAAAAAACAAAGGATTCGCCGGTTGCGGTTCTTGCAAAAGATCTCTCGGAAGCCGTCGCTTTAGCTAAAAAACTTTCAAAGGAAGGGGATGCGGTTCTGCTTAGTCCTGCGGCTGCGAGTTACGGTTATTTTAAAAACTTTGAAGAGCGCGGCGATGTATTTAAAGAGTTGATTAAAAAATCCTGAAATAGGGATTTTGGTGTTGCGAATTTGACAAAATGATTATATGATAGACGTGGTGAGTTTTTGTAACATGAAGGAGGAAGTACCTTGCTGGAGATTATTAGTAATGAAGCTGAATCTGCTGCAAAGATTGTGGTTATCGGTGTAGGTGGTGCAGGTAATAATGCTGTAAATAGAATGGTTGAAGAGGATATATCAGGAGTAGAGTTTATCGGAGTTAATACCGATAAGCAGGCACTCCAGCTTTGTAAAGCGCCCAAGCTTATTCAGATTGGTGAGAAGCTTACAAAGGGACTTGGCGCAGGCGCCAAGCCTGAAATCGGTGAAAAGGCTGCAGAGGAAAGTGCAGAAGTATTAGAGGCTGCTATCCGTGGAGCCGATATGGTATTCATCACCTGTGGTATGGGTGGCGGTACCGGAACAGGTGCTGCACCTGTTATTGCTAAAATTGCAAAGGATTTGGGAATTCTTACCGTTGGCGTAGTAACAAAGCCCTTCAGATTTGAAGCACGTCAGCGTATGATAAATGCTGTTAGCGGTATAGATAAGATTAAAGAGCATGTGGATACACTTGTTGTTATTCCTAACGACAAGCTTCTTGAGATTATTGATAAGCGTACACCTTTCCCTGATGCCCTTAAGAAGGCTGATGAAGTTTTACAGCAGTCAGTATCAGGTATTACAGACCTTATCAATGCTCCCGCACTCATTAACCTTGACTTTGCGGACGTTCAGACCGTAATGAAGGGCATGGGTATTGCTCATATCGGTATCGGTTCAGGTAAGGGCGATAACAAGGCTATGGATGCTGTTAAGATGGCAGTTGAGTCTCCCCTTCTTGAGACAACAATTACCGGTGCTAAGAATGTTATTATCAATATTTCCGGTGACATTACCATGGCAGACGTTGCTGATGCAACCGACTATGTTCGCGAGCTTGCCGGCGATGATGTAAATGTTATCTTTGGTGCTCTTTATTCAAGAGACGAGCAGGAAGCCTGCAAGATTGCTGTTATTGCAACAGGTCTTTCAGTTTCCGGTAATGACAGACTTGGACTTAATAACAGACAGACTTCCACAATGCAGGGACCTTCTGTAAAGCCTGTATTACCTAATACAAAGCCTACATTCAGTTCTGATATGTTTAAGAAGGAGCCTGCTCAGATGAAGAGCAACATCGATCCTACCCAGCTTGTTCTTCCTGATTTCCTTAAGAAATAAGTATACTTAGAGATTAAAAAGCAAGTCTGTTATAGGCTTGCTTTTTTTATTGGAGTGAGATTATATTATTAAACTTAAGTTTTTGTGTGGGGAATTATTTATGCGTGAACGTGTGCTTAAATTAAAGAGTAATCCTTCGGGGCTTGCCGTATGGGTTGTTATTGTTTGTGGAATCTTTGTTTTTTTTCTTGGAAGCAGATACAGTGAGCTTTATTCAACTAAGGAAAGAGCTTTGTATGTAATAATGGCGCTTGCATTTACACTTGTGACGCATGAACTTGTACATGCATTGTTTGCAGCGATAATTTGTAAGTGCAGGCCTAAAATCATAGTTGCAAAGGATCCCATGGGGATTCCTTCTCTTTGTACACGGTATCCCGGGGATGTAAGTTCGGGCAAAAGAATAATAATATGCATAGCACCATTTATTCTTTTGACTGTTGTTCCGGTTATTTTGCTGCTTTTTGGAACAGAGTCAATCTTTTTATTCTTTGTTGCTATGTTAAACTGTGTCGGAGCATATTATGATATCCTTGAATGTATTTCACGTCTGATTCCTGATGGTGATAAAAATAAAAATGCAGAGCATTAAACTCTGCATTTTTTATGCATAAATCAGTATAAACGTACTTCTGCGGAAAAGTCTCTGTCTGCAATACCGAAACTTTTGATGGCAGGACCGGTGGGGGCATCAAGCACCATGGCTTTTATATATGTTTCGTAATAACATGAGTTTTCAAATCTATGGAAGATAACAAGCTTTTTGCCATCATATTCGCGAACCACAGCCTGTGAACCGATGGGAGCGTTGTAACTTTCCGTGTCTGCGTGAAGAACAGTGGTTTTACCGAATTTAATAATCGGTGCCACTTCTTTGTAGAAAGCAATGGCTTCGTCAATAAGCTGCCACTGATGGTCCGATAAATCGTAAATGTCACCGCTAAGCCCCATTCTTCCGAGGAATGTGGCGCACATTGAGTAGTAGATACGTGCGTCGGAATCTTCTTTTCTCATAACCGACCAGATCTGGCTCTGTGAAGGCTTAACAACGCGGTGAAGATTTGCCGCGATTATGGGAATGGACAAAATTTCGTGGGCATCGGAAAAACTTGCCTGAGAGGCTAATTCCATCATGGAGGGTTCCAGTCTGTGTCCACCACTAGAGCAGTTTTCAATTACAAGATCCGGAATTTCACGTTTCATTTGTCTGAAAAACTGCTGTGTGCCGATAACCTTTCTTCTTAAGTTCTCTCCAAGGCCGTCGGGACCGTCAACACCAAGTCCCATGGTATCGTTGTAGTCGACTTTAATATAACCAAAGCCGCTGTCCTTAAGGTTATCAATTACATATTTTGTAAGGAAATCTATTACCCAGGGATCTTCCATATCCAAAAACTTTGCGCCGCCTACCGTAAGGGGAACGCCGTCTTTTTTTACAAAATGTTCTGTTGTATTAAAAAGCTCTGTTTTATATCCCGCAACTTCAAATTCATACCAGATTCCGGGAATCATTCCCTTGCTTCTTACGTAATCCGCAAGCTCTTTTAGGCCGTTTGGAAAGCGTTCTTTGTTAATGCTCCAGTCGCCTCTGTATTCCCACCAGTTTCCGCACTTTGAATACCAGCCTGAATCCATAACAAGATACTGAATACCTTTACCTTCCAGTTTGTCAGCGATTTTCTTAAGATTATCGATTGTGGGATTGCCCCAGGTGGTGCAGTATTCGTTAAATGTGATACCCATGGACTCATCAACCGCGCTGATATTGGGCTTTTGCGCCTTAACAAGCTTGTCACATACATCAAGCAAAGAATTTCCTTCGGCAATAACCGCTTTAGGCGCGTAGAAGGATTCTCCGGGACGGATGGTCTTTGTGAAAGCGCCGAAATCTCTGTCAGCAATACCGCCTGAAATTGTGATGGTGTCATCATGTCTGCAGATAAGCTCTATCTGCCAGGAAGCGGGAGAGTACAGCTGCACTGCAGTGAACTTTCCGGACTCGCTGTCTTCAAGTGCAAGAAATGGAAAATATTTTCTTACGGGCATGGAACCGATGTTACCGAATTTCTCAACACGAAAGGCCATATTGTTCCAGGCGTGTTCCATATTAAGTGATTTAACAGTATCGGTTTTTAAGCGGCCTTCGGCGCTCCAGAAGGAGAGCAGTCTGTGAATTTTGTCCGCCTTTATGTCCGGTACTAAAAATGAAGTGATGAGTTCAAGGGTTACAGGTTCTTTTGAATTGTTAAAGAATGCTGTTTTTACAATTGTTGCATCTGAGAGGGGACTTTTTTCGTTGGTTATTTTTAATGAAAGTCCGTCTTCTGATTCAAGAAGTCGTTCTGAATCGGTAGCCTTTACTTCCTTAAAGCGACGCATGGACGAATTATCATGCATTGTGAGTCCGCAGGAGTAAAAACCCGCATATTCATCGCCGATTATTTTTATTTCTCCGTTAAATATCATTTTGCTTACCCCCAAAGGTTTTCTTTTTATTAATATACAATATAAAAAGAAGTTAGTAAAACGTTTTATTAACTTCTTTTTATAAAAGTTGTCTGTATAAAATCCCGTAAAAACAGGGAAAAAATGCAGGTTGGTTACCATAACTGATTGACATAATATAAAAGTTACTTTATAATTACTTATGTAACCCAAACTTATTTGAATAAGGAGTGCTTTATGAAGTGTCCGTTCTGTGGTCATGCTGATACCAGCGTTATTGATTCAAGACCTGCTGAGGATAATAATTCCATCAGACGTCGTCGTGTGTGCAGTGCATGTGATAAGCGATTTACAACCTATGAGAAGGTGGAAACCATTCCTCTCATAATTGTAAAAAAGGATAAGAACAGAGAAACATATAACAGACAGAAGCTTGAGGGCGGTGTATTAAGAGCCTGCCACAAGAGACCTGTAACCGCAGGGCAGATAAGCCAGATTATAGATGAAGTTGAAACAGAAATCTTCAGCATGGAGGAAAAAGAAATCGACAGCCATGTAATCGGAGAACTGGTTATGAAGAAACTTAAGGATGTGGATGCGGTTGCATATGTTCGTTTTGCGTCCGTATACAGAGAATTTAAGGACATCAATACCTTTATGGATGAGCTTAAGAAGGTGCTTAAGTAAATATGTCAAAAAACAGGGCGCAAAGAAAAATTCTTTGTGCCTTTTTTTGTTGACTTGGAAGTTTTTTTATATTATAAATAACATTGTTAAATTAATATCGAAGACAAAGGAGATAAGAAATGAAAGCTTTTAAGAACATGTGGAGGCTGATTTTTTTATCTGCCACACTTACTATTGCACTTTGCGGATGCAAAGGCGATAAGGCGGGTGAAGTTTCTTCACATATTACCATTGGAATCCCTCAGGACTTAGAGGACAGTCTTGACCCTCACCAGGCGGTGGCGGCAGGAACGAAGGAGATTCTTTTTAACATTTATGAAGGCTTGGTTAAGCCTGACAGTAATGGTGATTTATTCCCCGCTGTGGCAGATAAGGTTGACGTCTCAGAAGACGGCCTCACTTACACCTTTCACTTAAGAAAGGGCTGCAAATTCCATAACGGAAAAGATGTTACGGTGGAGGATGTTTTATACAGTATCAGTAAAAACGCCGATCCGGACAGCAATTCTGCTTACGTATCGGCTTTTTCAATTATTTCAGAGTTAAAGGCCGAAGGCGAAAACATTGTCATTAAGCTTGAAAAGAAGAATACAGACTTCTTACAGTACATGACAGTTGCAATTGTTCCAAAGGATGTTACAGATCTTGATAAGAATCCTGTTGGTACAGGCCCTTATAAGTATGTATCCCGTTCACCCCAGGAAAATATTATTTTGCAAGCATTTGATGAATATTGGGGCGAAAAGGCGTATATTAAGGATGTAACCTTAAAGATTTGTGCAAATGCCGATTCAATCGTTATGGACCTTATGGGTGGTTCTGTTGATGTATTTGCAAGAATTACATCAGCACAGGCTATGCAGCTTGCAAATTCAAACTTCAACATTTTAGAAGGTACCATGAACCTTGTACAGGCAATGTACTTAAATAATGCTGTTGAACCCTTTAACAATGTTAAGGTTAGACAGGCATTAAGCTATGCGGTAGACCCTAAGGCAATTATCGATCTTTCTTTTGACGGAAAGGGTACAGAACTTGGATCATCAATGTTCCCCGCATTCGGTAAGTACTTCGTTAAGGAAATCAACGATGTTTACACACCTGATATTGAGAAGGCAAAGAGCTTGCTTAAAGAAGCAGGATATCCCGATGGATTTACTTTTGCTATTAAGGTTCCTTCAAACTATCAGCCTCATATCGATACAGCTCAGGTTATTGTTGAGCAGTTAAAGAAGATTAATGTTAAAGCTGAAATCAAGCTTATTGAGTGGGATTCATGGCTTTCCGATGTATATGCGGGAAGAGACTTCGAAGCGACTGTAGTTGGTGTAGATGCATCCCAGATGACAGCAAGAGCCATGCTTGAGAGATTTACCTCAGCCTCCGGCAAGAACTTCATTAACTTTAACAGCGAAGCTTATGACAAGGCCTTTGAGAACGCTGTATCCACAACAGATGATGCTAAGGCAACAGAATTCTATAAAGAATGTGAATGGATTCTTGCAAGAGAATCTGCAAACGTATATATTCAGGACCTTGCGGAACTTGTTGCAGTAAATAAAAACTATACAGGCTATGAGTTTTATCCTATCTATGTAATGGATATTGCAAAGCTTAAGCCTGCGAAATAAAGAAGAACAGGAAGGTGAGAGCATGAAATATGTCTTAAAGAAATTAGGTACACTGATACTTACTTTATTGGCAGTTTCTGCTCTCGTTTTCTTTGCATTTTCCTTTATCCCTTCCAATCCTGCGGTTAATAAGCTTGGAACTGAAGCCACCCAGGAAAAGATTGAGCAGTTAACCCACGAAATGGGACTGGACAGACCGGTACTCGAAAGATACGGTGAGTGGGTTGCCGGTATTGTCAGAGGGGATTTTGGCAATTCATACAGTTACAATCAGTCTGTTACCAGTCTTCTTAAGGAGAAGATTGCAGTAACCCTTTTATTGTCGGTAATGGCCATTTTGCTTACCTGCATTCTGGCATTTCCTCTTGGCATTTATTCCGCGAGAAAGAGCGACTCGAAGCTTGATGTGCTTCTTACCACAATCAATCAGGTAATCATGAGCGTTCCCTCGTTTTTTTCAGGTATTCTTATAACACTCATATTTGGTGTTTCACTTCATTTATTTACTCCGGGGGCCTATGTTTCATATAAGCAAAGCTTTCTTGGCTGCCTTGGATATCTGTTTTTTCCGGCCTTGGCAATTTCACTTCCCAAAATTTCAATGGTTGTGAAGCTCTTAAAGGATACTTCCTTAAAAGAAGCAGAAAAGGATTATGTAAGAACTGCATATTCCAGAGGAAATCGTACCAAAGCGGTTTTCTATAAGCATGTTCTTAAGAATGCAATGATACCGGTTATTACCTTTCTTGGAATGACCTTTGCGGACATTATTGCGGGAAGCATAATTGTTGAACAGGTATTTGGTGTTCCCGGACTTGGCAGAATGCTTCTTACATCTATTTCCGGAAGAGATTATCCGGTGGTTGAAGCAATTATCCTTCTTTTGGCTACAGCGGTTGTGGTAAGTAATCTTATTGTCGACCTTTTATATAAAAAGTTTGATCCACGTATTCATGTATAGGGGTAAAGATGGCAAAAAACAAAAAGACTAAGTTAATAATAGGATGTGTACTTACCGGCATTGTGGTTCTTATGATGCTTGCCGGTATTTTTGTTACGCCTTACGATCCCTGTGAAATGGACTTAAACGCTAAATTTGCCGGAGTATCATTTAAGCATATAATGGGCTGCGACAATTTTGGCAGAGATATTTTTTCAAGAGTTTTGGTTGGTGTCAGAGAAACCATGGTGGTTGCCGGGGCGGTTGTTCTTATCGGAACTGTTGCCGGCATTATAATCGGAACTGTGACAGGATATTTTGGCGGATGGATTGATGAAATTCTTATGCGTTTTAATGATGCTGTTCTTGCTTTTCCTTCAGTCCTTCTTGCTTTACTGATTATCGGTCTTCTGGACGGAGGCAGAAATACACTTATTCTTGCACTTGGTATTGCCTTTGTTCCAAGCTTTGCACGAATTGTCAGAGGCGAAGTTTTACGAATTCGAAATCTCGACTATATTCAATGCGTGCGTTTATACGGTGCAAGTCACTTGAGAATAATTGTTGTGCATATACTTCCAAACTTAAGAACCGTTCTTCTTTCAAGCGTTCTTATCGGATTTAATAATGCGGTGCTTGCTGAAGCCGGCATGAGTTATCTGGGTATGGGTGTTGCGCCCCCTTATCCAAGCCTTGGAAGAATGCTTTCGGAGGCCCAGGCCTTTATTTTTACAAATCCTTTAACCGCTATTTTTCCGGGACTTATTATTGTAATTATGATTCTCGGATTTTCGTTATTGTCTGATGCAATGGAGAAAAAATCATGAGCATGCTTGAAGTAACCGATTTATGTATAAAAGTTCATGATAAAAAAACCACTGACACCATAGTCTATGATGTGGACTTAAAGATGGACAGAGGAGATATCCTTGGTATTGTGGGTGAGTCAGGCTCCGGAAAGACAATGACGGCCCTGACAATAGCAGGCCTTTTAAGCCGCCATGACATGGAAAAAAGCGGGATAGTTACCTTTGAGGGCATAAACCTTCTGGAGGTGGAAAGAAACGTTTTAAGGAAAATTCAGGGTAATGAAATAAGCATGATTTTCCAGGAGCCCTTAAATTCCCTTAATCCCCTTAAAAAGGTGGGCTGGCAGGTGGAAGAAAGCTTACGAATTCATACTGTTATGGATAAGCAGGAAATGGAGGAGCGTGCCATACAGGCTCTTAGGGATGTGGAACTTGATAATCCCGAGGCTGTATACAACAGCTATCCCCACGAACTTTCCGGTGGTATGAGGCAAAGAGCAATGATTGCGGCGGCTATGATTATTCAGCCTAAGCTTTTAATTGCCGACGAACCTACAACGGCCCTTGATGTAACCATTCAGGCAGAAATTGTGGAGCTTCTTAAAAAGATAAATAAGGAAAGAGGAACTGCCATTCTTTTCATTTCCCATGACTTAAGTCTGGTTAACACCCTTTGTGAGAGGGTACTTGTTATGCAGAACGGTTATGTTGTGGAAAGCGGAAAGTGCGACGACATTTTTAATAATCCTCAAAAAGAATATACGAAGAAACTGATAAATGCTATTCCTAAAAACCCCTTTCACAAAGGAGAATAAATGGGCAATATACTTGAAGTAAAGGATTTAAGTGTACAATTTAAGAAAGACAAGCAGCCTTTTTTTGCCGTTAAAAATGTTTCCTTTGATGTTAAGGAAGGCGAGATTTTAGGCCTTGCCGGAGAGTCCGGCTGCGGTAAGTCTACTCTTTCAAGAGCAATTCTCGGAATTCAGAAAAAGGGTGTAACCGGCACAGTAAAGCATTATGCAAAGCGTCCCCAGATGGTGTTTCAGGATCCGGCGGGAAGCCTAAACCCCTCTAAAAAGATTGGATTCATTTTAGAGGAACCAATTAGAGTCCGCGGAAACTTTGATAAAGAAGAACGAAAAAGAAGAGTTCTTGACATGCTTAAGAAGGTTGACCTTGATGAGGAAATTCTCGACAGATACCCTAATGAATTATCAGGCGGTCAGAGACAGCGTGTCTGCATAGCGGCAGCGCTTATGCAACAGCCAAGATTCCTGATTGCGGATGAACCCGTATCCGCACTGGATGTTACAGTTCAAAGTCAGATACTGGATTTGTTAAGAAAACTCCATAAGGAACTTGGAATTGCCATTCTTTTTATTTCCCACGATCTTCGTGTTATTTACAATTTATGCGATCGTGTAATGGTCATGAAAAGAGGCGAAATAGTGGAGATGGGAGACAAGGAGGAAATTTATTTTTCGCCTTCTCATCCCTATACAAAGTCACTCATGGATGCTGCAAAAACAAAATATTTGAAATAGCATAAAGTTTTGAAAAAAACATCCGATATAATTTACATAAGTTCTATTTATAGGCTTGAAATCCCTTGTGTTTTGTTTTATAATCAGACTGTAACTATTTATGTAAACTCTGATTCGGAGGATACGGATGGCAATTAACATCTTTTCAGATTATGGTGGATTCTATAATAGCTATAAAGTGACAGACATCCCTAAGGTAGATGTTGAAGATGTAAAGAAGCAGGAAGAGGAAAAACTTGCTTCTGAAAATGCTGCACCTTCGATTCCTGTTGTGCCTGAGGTTAAGGAACAGCCTGATTTACGTACTAAGACAGCCGATCTTGATAATATTTCACTTACCTTTAACAAGGGTGATGATTATTCATATCTCGGATCTGACTTCGAAATTGAAAAACTTGATATTAACCAGGCGATTTCAGATATGCGTAAGGACAAGATTCTTGAGGATTATCAGTATTTTGTAGGAACTCAGAATTTTGCCGGAGATTCGCTTAACAATGTGGATGGAAAGGTGTTCCTTAAATTCTAAATATGATATAATCAGGTGTCGAGTTTTCGACACCTGTTTTTTTATGTAAAAAACCGGTACGTGAAATTTATTGAAAGAGGAAATATATGTTTGAAGTATTTTACCCCTCAAGGTATGAAGAATCTGTATATAGTATAGATTTTGACATGCTTTATAAGCAGGGATACAGGAATCTGATTTTTGACATAGACAACACTCTGGTATGTCACGGTGCACCTCAGGACGAGAGGTCTCTGCCTTTTCTTAAAGGATTAATGGAGAAGGGCTTTAAGATTGTCTTTTTATCAAATAACAAAGAGCCCCGTGTGAAGATGTTTAACGATCCCTTAGGTGCTATGTATATTTATAAAGGCGGGAAGCCGTCAAAAAGAGGTTATCTTCAGGCAGTTGAAATGATGAAGGGAGATATAAATAACACTCTTTTCATAGGTGATCAGCTTTTTACTGACATATGGGGAGCAAATAAGGCGCGCATTTCTTCAATCCTTGTTAAACCCATTGATAAGCATGAAGAGATTCAGATAGTATTAAAGCGCTACCTTGAACGTATAGTTCTTCGCTCTTACAAGCGTTTTGTTTCAAAAAAAGGTAAATTCGGACTTATCGGAAATCCTGTAAAGCATTCAAAATCACCACTTATTCATAATACTTTTGCTAATCTCAGGGGTGATAATCTTAATTACGAGCTTTTTCTTTTGGAAGAATCTGAGCTTAAGGATTTTCTGGAAAAATCCTATAAGAATAATGTTAAGGGACTTAATGTGACGGTTCCTCATAAGGAGCATGTTATTCCTTATCTTTGCGGAATAAGCGAGACTGCAAGAAAAATCGGAGCCGTAAACACTCTTAAACATACCAAAAACGGATATTTTGGAATTAATACGGATGTATCCGGATTGGAACGATGCTTTAAGGAAGAAAATCTTGAAGTAGAAGGCAGAGACTGTGTGATTCTTGGAGCCGGCGGTGCTGCCAAAGGTGCGGCTGCAGCATTATTTAATTCAGGTGCAAAGTCAATAACCATCATAAACAGAACTTACGAGAAGGCAGTAAGTCTTTCACAAAACTTAAATAAGGCCTTTGATACCGACAAGTTTATGTATTTAAGCCTTGAAGAAATTGATTGCCTTAAAGACGGTATTTTCGTAATACAGACTACCTCAAGCGGCTTAAAAGGCGAGGACGCACTTATTACAGCGGATTCTTTTTACAAAAAGCTTTATGGTGCAATTGAAATTGTTCCCGTGAAGGGCACGGATTTTTCAAAAAGATGTGAGCGGGAAAATATTAAGTGTCATGACGGTTTTGGGATGCTTCTTAACCAGGCCGTTGATGCGTATGAATATTGGAATGATTGTGTAATAGAAAAAGAACACATTGATATTGTCAGGGAGAAACTTAAAAATGCGTAATATTTTTCTGATTGGCTTTATGGGCTCCGGTAAATCTACGGTCGGTAAAGCCCTGGCCAAGGAAATTGGGTATGATTTTATAGATATAGATTCTTTCATTGAAGAAACCGCAAAGATGTCAATTCCCGATATTTTTGCCAAGGCCGGTGAAAACTGGTTCAGAGAACAGGAGACCTTCGCGGTATCCTGTCTTTCAGATGGTAAGGACAGGGTAATTGCTACCGGTGGCGGTGTGGTTGAAAGGGAAGAAAATATCGAAATCATGAAAAAGAATGATGGCCTTGTGATTTACTTAAAAGCCACTCCTGATAAGCTTTGGACCCGTGTGGGCAAGGATCCTAGCAGACCGCTTTCCACGGATCTTCAAACATTCAGAAAGCGTTTTGACTTAAGAAAGCCTAAATATGAGGCCGCTGCGGATTTAGTAATTGATACGGACGGAAAAAGTGTTGAAAAAATCATGGGCATAATAAAGGAGTACTTATGAAAATTCTTATTATCAATGGACCAAACTTAAATATGCTTGGAAAAAGAGATCCTAAACAGTATTCAAGCCGTACCTATGAAGAACTCCTTGAAATGATAGGAGAGAAGGCATTGGAACTTAACATTGAAGTCGAGGCCTTTCAGAGCAATCATGAGGGAGCAATAATTGACAGACTTCAGGACTCCATGACAGACGGCACAAGTGGACTTGTTATTAACCCCGGTGCATTTACTCATTATAGCTATGCAATACATGATGCATTGGAGATACTTACTTATCCCAAGGTAGAAATTCACATTTCTGATATAAGAAATCGCGAAGATTTCAGAAAAGTATCTGTTACCAGACCTGCCTGCGACGATCAGGTAGTGGGAGAAGGCTTTGAAGGATACCTTCATGCAATGGATATTGTAATTAAGATGCTTAATAAATAGGACAAAACATTATTTATTGTGGATAGTTATGCTTTTTGCTTTTTCAAAAAAACAGTTGAAAAGTGGCTTCTTTTAGTATAGAATTATAAGGAATTATTTGTGTTCACATATTTAGGAGGATTAAAATGATAGTTGCAGGTGATTTCAAAAATGGAGTTACCATTGATATCGATGGCTCTATTTTCCAGATTATTGAATTCCAGCACGTAAAGCCCGGTAAGGGAGCAGCGTTCGTACGTACAAAGCTTAAGAACATCATCAACGGAGGTGTTGTTGAGCGTACCTTCAGACCTACCGAAAAGTTCCCTCAGGCACGTATCGATAGAGATGATATGCAGTATCTTTACAACGATGGAGATTTATTCTACTTCATGAATGTAGAAAACTACGAACAGATTGCCATCAATGCAGATGCAATTGGTGATTCATTAAAGTTCGTTAAGGAAAACGAAATGTGCAGAGTTTGTTCTCATGCAGGTTCAGTATTTATGGTTGAGCCCCCTCTCTTTGTAGAGCTTGAGATTACAGAAACAGAACCCGGCTTCAAGGGCGATACAGCTACAGGCGCTTCTAAGCCTGCTATCGTTGAGACCGGTGCACAGGTATCAGTTCCCCTCTTTGTTAACCAGGGTGATGTTATTAAGATTGATACCCGTACAGGTGAGTACTTATCCAGAGTTTAATCTGTATAATTCAGAATTGCCGAGAGACAACAAGTTGCTTGTTGTCTCTTTTTTATTGCAACAAACACATTCTTTAGACCGTTCATCGGTCCCACTTTAATCTTACGGTCCTTTGACCGTTCATTGCGTTTCGCAGAAAGGATAATCATGAATTTTGAAAAATTTAAAAATGCTGTAACTGAGTACCTTATGACACAGTATGCAGATGCTAAGGAAATAACTGTTAAGGAAGTAATAAAGAATAACGGAGTCATATTAAACGGTATGACTGTTATGTTTGAAGGGGTAAATATATGTCCCACGGTATATCTTGAGGATCTTTACGAAAGGTATGAAGAGGGGGCCACATTTAACCGAATCTGTGAGGAGGTTAAAAGAATTGTAGACGAATCAAGGATTGATGAGTCCTTTGATATTTCGTTTCTTTGCGATTATGAAAGCGTTAAGGACAGGGTATTCTGCAAACTCATTAATACCGGTAAGAACGAAAAAATGCTTGAGGATGTTCCGAGCATTAGCCTTCTTGATATGTCCGTGGTTTTCTTTTGCCTGGTTAGCAATGGTAAGTTCGGAGAAGGTTCTGTGCTTATAAAGAACGATCAGATGAAAGCATATAATATTACGGTGGAAAGACTTTTTGAGGATGCAAAGAGAAACACTGTCAATAATCTTGGTGCCACCATAAAACCCATTGAGGAAGTTCTTGTTGATATTCTTGGGGAAACTGACAGCCCCGAGGGAAGAGCGATGAAGGATGAAATGGAAACCGCTGTGTGTGAACGAGTTTCACCTATGTATGTTCTTACAAACATGCGTAAGACCTATGGTGCGGCGGGCCTTCTAAATGATGAACTTCTTTACGATTTCCATGGAAAAATCGGATGTGACTTTTATATTTTGCCAAGCTCCATTCATGAACTTATTTTTGTGCCGGAAAAGTGTGCGCCGGATTGCGCGGAACTTGAGAAAATGGTAAGGGAAGTTAATCGTGCGGAGGTTTTGGAAACAGAATTTCTTTCGGACTTCATTTATAAATATAACGGACTTACAAGAGAAATTATAAGAGTGTAGTAGCTCTTTGAAAGTGGTTGCATCGGGTGGTTTGTTTGACAGTTTTTGTGTCATTATGGTATTATAACTAAGTTGATTTTTGTTAGAGTCGATGTGACCGGCATCCGTAGTATAATGGATAGAACGGAGGCCTCCGACGCCTTTGATGCAGGTTCGATTCCTGTCGGATGCATTTTGGATGATTTTATGAGAAAGAAAAATTCTAGAGACCACATTTCAGTTAAAGAAATTGCCCATCAGCTTGGCCTGGTATTTAAGGATTATCTTCTTCTTTTTAAGGAGTGGATAACCGATTACGGTAAGGTATTCCTTCCGGTACTTTTGCTCATTCTTGTATGCATTACAGTAACCCTTTCTCTTAATGCAAGAAGCAGAGTGGAGGCGGCTGCAAGAGAAGCTTTGGAGATTTTAGAAGAATCAAAAAGTGAAGTTCTCGAGGTTCAGGAGATTCTTTTTGAGGTTGATGCTTATCCTGATATTAACAGACTTATTCACAGATATTATGATGCCCTTGAAATGGCTGACATTGATATTTTGATTGATCTTCAGAGTAATGTGACACAGACCGAGGTTATTCGTCTTCAAAAGATGAGCGAGTATATTGACACCTATGACAATATACATGTCTATACTAAGCCGGGACCTTATATTGATACATATATTGCGTATGTATCCAGTGAAGTTTTACTTAAGGGCAGAACTGAATATACCCCCGGACTTCAGGCATTTTATATTTGCAGAGATGAATTCGGCAACTATTATATTAACAACAGCGAACTTACCGAAGAGGAAGAAACATACATTAAGAACATAGCTAAACAGAGCGATGTTCTTGATAAGAAGAATTCTGTAAATGTTGAGTACGTTAATCTTATGGAGAATAACCCTGAATTAAGCGAGTACTGGGCAAAACTCTCCGTTGAAATTGATTTGGCGGTTAGTGAAGAGCTTGCACTTGAGGCAAAGCTTAAGGATCAGCTTGCAAACGGTTCGGACGGAACAGACGAGGAAGAAGAGGAATTGCCTCTTGAGCCTGTAATCAGAAAGGTGACCGTTTCCGAAAAGGTTAATGTGCGTAAGTCGGCCAGTGCTACTGCGGATAAACTTGGTCAGGCAAAGCCCGGCGATACCTTTGTTTTATATGAGCAGATGGTAAACGGCTGGTCAAGGGTTGATTATCAGGGCAAGGAAGGCTTTATTAAGACAGAATATATAGAGATTGTGGAAGACATAGATAAGATTCCTTCTTCGGGCACCGTTACAATCGGCAAAGAAGCAGTTAATGTAAGAAGCGATGCGGATAAGAATAGTAAAAAGTTAGGTTCTCTTGTGCCGGGACAGATTGTTGAACTTATTGAATATGTAAACGACGGAGAATGGTGCAAAATCAAATTTAACGGTCAGATAGGTTATATCAGCTCACAATATATCAAAAAATAGTAAAAGAGGGTCGAACAGACCCTCTTTTTTTGCACAGAAAACATGATGTATTATTGTATACAAGTATGATTGTACAAAGTGAACAAAAATGAAAGCCAAAGATTTACTAATTTAATGTAATAAAGTGCTTGAAAAAATAACTTTTTTTGGAATATAATCATTATCGAAATAAAAATTCTTAGGAGGAATTATATATGTCATATGTTGATGACGTCTACAAGTTAGTTGTAGAGAAGAATCCCGCACAGCCCGAGTTCCATCAGGCAGTTAAGGAAGTTCTTGAATCATTAAGAGTAGTAATTGAAGCAAATGAAGAAAAGTTTAAGAAGGATGCTCTTTTAGAGAGACTTACATGTCCCGAAAGACAGATCCTTTTCAGAGTTCCCTGGGTTGATGACAAGGGACAGGTTCAGGTTAACAACGGTTTCCGTGTACAGTTCAACAGTGCAATCGGACCTTACAAGGGTGGTTTAAGACTTCATCCCAGCGTAAACCTTGGTATTATTAAATTCTTAGGTTTCGAACAGATTTTCAAAAACTCATTAACAGGCCTTCCCATCGGTGGTGGTAAGGGTGGTTCTGACTTCGATCCCAAGGGTAAGTCAGATCGTGAAGTTATGGCATTCTGCCAGAGCTTTATCACAGAGCTTTACAAGTACATTGGAGCTGACACAGACGTTCCTGCCGGTGATATCGGTACAGGCGCTCGTGAAATCGGTTTCATGTATGGTCAGTATAAGAGACTTACAGGCCTTTACGAAGGCGTATTAACAGGTAAGGGACTTAGCTACGGCGGATCTCTTGCAAGAACAGAAGCTACAGGTTACGGCTTACTTTACATGACAGATGAAATGTTAAAGTGCAACGGCATTGCTCTTGCCGGTAAGACAGTTGCTGTTTCAGGTTCAGGTAACGTTGCTATTTACGCTATCCAGAAGGCTCAGCAGTTAGGTGCAAAGCCTGTTACATGTTCTGATTCAACCGGTTGGATTTACGATCCCGAAGGTATTGATGTTGAGCTTCTTAAGGAAGTTAAGGAAGTTAAGAGAGCAAGACTTACAGAGTACGCTGCTGCAAGACCTTCAGCTCAGTATCATGATAAGGCTACTGAAGGAACAAATCAGTGGACAATTAAGGTTGATGTTGCTCTTCCTTGCGCAACTCAGAATGAACTTAACTTAGATGATGCTAAGACACTTGTTGCTAACGGTGTAATCGCTGTTTGTGAAGGTGCTAACATGCCTACAACTCTTGAAGCTACAGAATACTTCCAGGCTAACAAGGTATTATTTGTTCCCGGTAAGGCTGCAAACGCAGGTGGTGTTGCTACATCAGCTCTTGAAATGAGCCAGAACTCCGAAAGATTATCATGGACCTTCGAAGAGGTTGATGCTAAGCTTAAGGACATCATGGTTAACATTTTCCACAACCTTGATGATGCTTCCAAGAAGTACGGTCTTGAAGGCAACTACGTTGCAGGTGCTAACATCGCAGGCTTCTTAAAAGTTGCTGATGCTATGCAGGCTCAGGGTATTGTATAAGATTTAGTTATCAATGATAAGAACTCTAAGACTTTTGCCTTAGAGTTCTTTTTTTGTGGTTTTTATCCGGCAAATTTGTTAAAATAAAAAGAACAAATGAAAGAAGGCATGAGTATGGCAAATGATGTTTTGGTAATAGGAATTGCAGGGGGCACCGGAAGCGGTAAGACAACCATAACGAAGAAACTTTTGGAAAAATTCGGTGATGAGGTGTCTGTAATCAAGCATGACAATTATTATAAAGCCCATCATTCAATGACATATGAGGAACGTTCCAAATTGAACTACGATCACCCCGCATCCCTTGATACGGATTTAATGATAGAAGATATCAGAGCCCTTAAAAGCGGAAGAGAGGTTCATTGTCCCGTATATGACTTTACCATACATGACAGAAGCGACGAAACAGAGCTTATTAAGCCTGCAAAGGTTCTTGTGGTTGAGGGTATTCTTATTTTTGCTGATAAAGAACTTTGTGATGAGATGGATATAAAGATTTTCGTCGATACTGATGCTGATGTTCGTATTTTAAGACGAATCATAAGAGACGTTAAGAAAAGAGGACGAAGCCTTGACAGTGTTGTTGACCAGTATTTATGCACTGTAAAGCCCATGCATGAGCAGTTTGTAGAGCCTTCAAAGAAAAATGCAGATATCATTATCCCCGAAGGCGGACATAACATTGTTGCGCTTGACATGGTAATTGACAGAGTAAATGCCCATTTAACAGGGGAGCATAAATAAAACTTTATGAGTCGTGTCCGTGGAAACTCACATGATCTTTGTGGGAATCCAAATTCAAACGGCTGCGATATGTAGGATTAATATGGCAAAATTATATTTTAAGTTTGGAGCAATGGGTTCCAGCAAATCAGCACAGGCCCTTATTACAAAATTCAATTATGAGGAACTTGGCATGAAGGTGTGGCTCTTAAAGCCCAGCATTGATGACAGGGACGGAGCTGACGTAATAAAGTCAAGAATCGGTCTTAGTGCTCATGCACAAATAATAACTCCCGAGGAAAGTATAATTGAGGCCTTTGAAAAAACTGAAAATGTGGATGTTATTATTACGGATGAAGCCCAGTTTTTTACGCCTGAACAGATAGATGAATTGAGAACAATTGTGGATTTTAAGAATATTCCCGTTTTATGTTTTGGACTCAGAACCGACTTTTTAACTCACTTTTTCCCCGGTTCCAAGCGTCTTATGGAGCTTGCCGATTCCATGACGGAAATTAAGACTGTTTGTGCCTGCGGCAGAAAGGCTACAGTTAACGCCCGTATCGACGGTGCCGGAAACATTGTTTATGAAGGTTCCCAGGTACTTATAGGGGGAAATGACAGCTATGTGGCAATGTGCCATAAATGCTGGAAGGAAGGAAAGAAAATAGTTAAGTCATAAAGCTTAACTTTAGAAATTATGGAAGATAATCAGGGAATAAGAATTAATAAGTACATAGCGTCCTGCGGTGTGGCTTCAAGAAGAGATGCTGACAAGCTGATTGAGGCGGGTAAAGTAACTATAAACGGTGAAGTATGTAATGCGGGGGCCAGGGTCTTTCTGGGAGACAGCGTGAAGGTGGGCTCAAAGCTCTGTAAGCCGTCTGAAGATAAGGTGGTTTTAGCTTACTATAAACCGGTGGGAGTTACCTGTACCGAAAGGGATGCCCATGCAGAAATAACAATTAAAGAAGCCCTTAAATACAAATCCGAAAGGGTGACCTATGCAGGTCGTCTTGATAAGGATTCAGAAGGGCTTATTATTATGACTAATGACGGTGATCTGATTCAGAAGATGATGAAAGCTGAAAATTATCATGAAAAGGAATATGTGGTAAAGATTAATAAGCCTGTATATAAAGAAATGCTTGATAAGATGGCAGAGGGTATTTTTTTAAGCGATCTTCATTGTAAGACTCGTCCCTGTCAGGTTAAAAAGATTTCTAAGGATACATTTTCGATTGTCTTAACTCAGGGCTTAAACCGCCAGATAAGACGAATGGTTGCTACCTTTGATGCAAAGGTTATTACCCTTAAAAGAATCAGAGTCGTGAATATAACACTGGCCGGATTAAATCCCGGTGAGTACAGAATTTTAAAACAGGAAGAGATAAAAAGCCTTAGAAAGGCAGTATCCAAAGGGGTTAAAAATGTCTGATATTAAGACACGCATGTCAGAACTGATTGAAATACTTAATAAAGCAAGTAAAAGCTATTACGCAAATGATGAAGAGATAATGTCAAACTTTGAGTATGATGCTCTTTATGACGAACTGGAGGCTTTAGAAAAGACAAGCGGCATTATTTTGTCAAATTCACCCACACAAAGAGTGGGATATGAGTCCGTGGACTTTTTGCCGAAAGAGGCTCATGATTCTCCCATGCTGTCTCTTGGAAAGACAAAGTCTGTAGATGAATTAAAAGAATGGATAGGGGAAAAGGACGGAGTAATAAGCTGGAAGTATGACGGACTTACCATAGTATTAACCTATGAAAACGGGACTCTCTTAAAGGCCGTAACCAGAGGAAACGGAGAAATCGGAGAGGTTGTAACCGCTAATGCAAGAACCTTTGAAAACATTCCCCTTACCATATCCTGCAAGGAAAAGCTTGTTTTAAGAGGAGAAGCGGTTATTACATATCCTGACTTCGAAAAGGTCAATGCCAAAATTACCAATGAAGAGGACAAATATAAGAATCCGAGAAACCTCTGTTCAGGTTCGGTAAGACAGTTAAACAGTAAGGTAACAAGTGAAAGACATGTTCGCTTTATGGCTTTTTCAATGGTTAGTTTTGAAGGAAAAACCTTTGAAAAGCGTAGTGAAGAATATGAATTTATGAGATCCCTTGGATTTGATGTTGTGGAATATTTACATGTTTCAAAGGATACTCTTGAGGATGGAGTAAAGTTTTTCGCAGAGAAAATTAAAACCTATGAAATACCCTCAGACGGTCTTGTTCTTTGCTATGACGATATAGCATATGGTAAGAGCCTTGGCAGAACCGCTAAGTTCCCAAGGGATGCAATTGCTTTTAAGTGGCAGGATGAAACTGCAAAAACCGTTCTTAGGGAAATAGAATGGAGCCCTTCAAGAACCGGGCTTATTAATCCTGTTGCAATATTTGATACAGTGGAGCTTGAAGGAACTTCAGTAAGTCGTGCCAGCGTACATAATTTGTCTGTTCTTGAGGAACTTAAATTAGGTATCGGCGATGAAATACTTGTATATAAGGCCAATATGATTATTCCTCAGATTGCGGAAAATCTTACAAAAAGCGGACGGATCATCATCCCGGGTTGCTGCCCCTGTTGTAATATGCCCACATCTGTTCATATTGTTAAGGAAGCTAAAACTCTTTTTTGCGATAATGAGGAGTGTCCCGCAAAGGCTATTAAGAAATTTTCTTTATTCGTAAGCCGCGATGCCATGAATGTGGATGGTTTGTCGGAAGCTACCCTTGAAAAGTTCATTGACAGGGGATATATAAAGAACTATTCGGATATATTCAGCCTTAAGGATTATAATGATGAACTTGTCACTATGGAGGGCTTTGGCGAGAAATCCATTAACAACCTTTATGAAAGCCTAGAAAAAGCTAAGGATGTTTCTTTGGCCAATTTCATATATTCTCTTGGAATTCTTAATGTGGGACTTGCCAATGCAAAGGTTATCTGCAAAGCTTTTTCCTATGATGTTTCAAATATTATAAGTGCCTCCAAGGAAGAAATGACCGGTATTGACGGAATTGGTGATGTTATTGCGGAATCTTTCTGCGACTATTTTAAGAAGTCCGAAAACTTAGCTGAAGTTAAGAAGCTTCTTGATATTGTAAGGATTAAAAAAGAAGAAGTGACGGATTCTGAAAGCGGACTGACAGGAAAAACCGTTGTTGTAACCGGAAGCCTGAATCTTTATGCAAGCAGAAAGGATTTACAGGCTGAAATTGAGAGACTCGGTGGAAAGCTTTCCGGAAGTGTTTCTAAAAACACCTTTGTGCTTGTAAATAATGATTCAATGTCGTCTTCGTCTAAAAATAAAGCTGCAAAAGAGTTAAATATTCCGATTATGACGGAAGAAGAGTTTGTAAATACATACTTAAGGTGATAGAGTAGTATTTGTGCTATAAATTTATGAAAAGGATTTTTATTTATGCCTATTAAAATCATGGATTCTTTGCCTGCACAGGCAATTCTTGAAAGTGAAAATATATTTGTAATGACTGAGAACCGCGCAATGCACCAGGACATCAGACCCTTAAATGTGCTTATTTTTAATCTGATGCCCAATAAGGAGATTACTGAGACTCAGCTTTTAAGAAAACTTTCCAACAGCCCACTTCAGGTTAATGTTGAGCTTCTTCAGACACAGAGCTATACACCTACCCATGTGGATGCAAATCATCTGGAGGCTTTTTATACCACATTTGATAAGATTAAAGACCGTAAATTTGATGGTATGATTATTACCGGTGCACCTCTTGATTATGTAAAATTTGAGGATGTTGCATACTGGAAGGAAATGACGGAAATCTTTGACTGGTGTGAGACCCATGTTCATTGTACATTTTTCCTTTGCTGGGCTTGTTTTGCGGCACTCTATTATTATTACGGACTTGAGCGCTATGATAGCCCCAAGAAGCTTTCAGGAGTATATAAGCATAAGGTACTTAAACCCACATCACCTCTTTTCAGAGGCTTTGATGATATTTTCTATGCTCCGCACTCACGTGCAATGGGCATTGAGAGAGAAAAGATTGAAAATACTCCGGGACTTGAGCTGATGGCTTACTCCGATGAAGCAGGTGTGGCAATTGTTAAATCCGAGGACTCAAGAAAAATGTTTGTGAGTCTTCATGCAGAATATGACAGAGACACGCTTTTAAACGAATATTTCAGAGATCTTGCAAAGGGTATGAATCCTGAGATTCCCTGTAATTATTTTCCGGATGACGATCCCACAAAGGAGCCTGTAGTAAACTGGCGCTCCACCGGTCAGCTTCTTTATACAAACTGGCTTAATTACTATGTATATCAGGCTACTCCCTATGATGTTAATGACATTCACTAATTTTTTGCAATATTGACAAATTAATATTACAATGCTATTTTTTAGAAAATGCAATGAAAAGAAACAGTAGATGCTTGAATTCCTTTAGAGAGGAGCCGTCTGGTGAAAGGCTTCGGAATAGAGTATTGAACCAGTCTTGGAGCAGCAGAAGGGTAAGCCGACTCGGAAACTTCTGACGTATGTCCACGTAACAGGACAAGCAGTTTATTGACTGTAAAGGTGCAGGCATGGCCTGAATTTAGGTGGTACCGCGGATTTTATTCGTCCTAAGCATATTTTTATGCTTAGGACTTTTTTTATAGGAAAAATACCTATTTTTACACAAAGGAGGATTATTATGAAATTATCAGCACTTGTAGGATTAAGATTTAAGGAGCGCCCCGCTGACTGTGTAATTGACAGCCACGCATTTTCATTAAGAGGAGGCTATATTAAGTATGTGTCAAACGGCATATATTCTCTTTACCCTCCAATGAAGCGTATTACCGCAAAAATAGAAAAGATTATCAGAGAAGAAATGGATGCCGCAGATTCTCAGGAAGTTCTTTTTCCGGTGGTGCTTCCCGGCAGTCTTTGGGAAGAATCAGGTAGATTTCAGTCTGTGGGAGAGGAACTGTTAAGATTTACGGACAGAAATGATGCTTCAATGGTGCTTGGTATGACCCACGAAGAGGCTGCAGTACAGCTTGTAAGGGAATATGGCAGCACATATGCAAAGTATCCTTTTTCCATATATCAGATTCAGACTAAGTTTAGAGACGAGGCTCGTCCCAGAGCTGGCCTTATACGAGTAAGAGAATTTACCATGAAGGATGCATATTCTTTCCACACCTCACAGGAGGATCTGGAGCGTTATTATGATATTATGGCAAATGCATACTTTAGAGTATTTGAACGTGCAGGAATTCCCGAGGTTGTATCCGTTAAGTCTGATTCGGGCATGATTGGCGGTAATGTATCCCATGAATATATGCTTCTTACCGATGCCGGTGAGGATTCGATAGTTTTATGTGACGAATGTGGCTTCAGCGCCAATATGGAGGCTGCGGATTGTATAGTCGATAATTCAGGTGCTTCAAAAGAAAGACCTCTTGAGAAGGTTTACACTCCTCACATGAAAACAATTGAGGATGTAGTTAATTTCCTTGGAAGCAAAGTTGAAGAATCCTGTAAAGCAGTAATGTATCAGGACAATATGACCGATGAATACATTGTGGTTTTCCTTCGAGGAGACTATGAAGTTAATGAAACTAAGCTTACAAATCTTCTTAAATCCAAAGTTCACCCTGCGGTTGTAACAGAGGATTGCGGACTTGTGGCAGGCTTTTGCGGCCCCTATAACCAGAATGCAAAATGCAAAATTATATTTGATAAATCTCTTGATGGCATAGAAAACCTTTGCGCGGGTGCCAATGAAGAAAACTATCACTATGTGGGTCTTAACATTAAAAGAGACATCGGTGATGTGGAATATGCAGATGTTGCTAAAATCAGAACAGGCGATATCTGTCCCTGCTGTGGTAAAAAGACCATAAGAATCAGCAGAGGAATTGAAGTTGGTAATATTTTCCAGCTTGGAACAAAGTATTCAAAGAGCATGGGAATGACCTATACAGATGAAGACGGTTCCGTAAAGACACCTATTATGGGATGTTACGGAATAGGAGTTGGAAGACTTGCAGCTTCGGTATGTGAAGCAAGACATGATGACAGAGGACCGATTTGGCCCATTACAATCGCTCCATGGGAAATTCATCTTTGCTGTATGAGAAGGGATAATGAAGAGTGCAGAGAATTGTCAGATTCTTTGTACAATGAACTTCAGAAGGCAGGTTTTGAAGTAATATATGATGACAGGGATGTCAGTGCCGGATTTATGTTTGCGGATGCAGATCTTTTGGGTGTCCCCGTAAGAATTACCGTTGGACCTAAGCATCTTGCAAATGGAATGGTTGAACTTTCAACCCGTGATAAATCAGTTAATACTCTGGTTAAAAAAGAAGATGTCTTTAATGAAGCAAAAGCGCTTGTTGAAAGGCTTTATAAGGACATAAATGATAAAGTTACTGAAAGAAAATAGATTTACGAAACAGGAGAACAGACATGCTTAAAATCAGACTTGCCACCGTAGATGATGCGGATGATATTCTTGCAATTTATGGCCCTTATGTATTGAATACGGCTGTTTCTTTTGAATATGAGGTTCCGACAATTGAAGCATTTAAAGAAAGAATGGCCGGAGTTATGAAGGAATATCCGTACATTGTGGCAGAGGATGAAAATGGAATTGTGGGTTATGCATATGCAAGCCTTTTTCATAGCAGAAAGGCCTACAGACATTCCGTGGAAACCTCCATATATGTTAAAAGCACCGAAAGAAAAAAAGGAATCGGTAAGGCCTTATACGCTGAACTTGAAAGAATACTTATGAAGCAAAATGTGTTTGTTCTTTATGCCTGCATAACATGTACCGACAGGGATAATGACGAACATCTTACAAGGGCAAGCATAGATTTCCACAATCATATGGGTTACACGCATGTTGGAAGTCATGATTTGTGCGGATATAAATTCGACAAGTGGTACAGCGTTTGCTGGATGGAAAAACTGATAAAAGAGCGCCCTTTACACCCCGAAGAGTTTATTCCCTTCACAATGGATATATATTAAGGGTTTTTCTTTGATTTTTCGGTTGATTTGTATGTTGATTTATATGTGGATTTTGGGGTAGTATAACAGTATCTTGACAAGGAGAAAAAATAATATGAAAGAATTCACACCGGTTGCCAGCGGCAAGGTCAGAGAGATTTATGATTTAGGCGACAGTCTTATACTGTACGCAACAGACAGAATCAGCTGTTTTGATGTTATCCTTAATAACACAGTTGAGTCAAAGGGCGTTGTCCTTACAAAGATGTCTAAGTTCTGGTTTGATATGACCAAGGACATTGTTAAGAACCACATGATTTCAGTTGATGAAAATGATATGCCCGAGTTCTTCAGACAGGACAAGTTCAGAGGCAGAGTTATGCTTGTTAAAAAGCTTAACATGATACCTGTTGAGTGTATCGTTCGTGGTTATTTATCCGGTTCAGGCTATGCAAGTTATGCAAAAGACGGCACAGTTTGCGGAGAAAAGCTTGTTGAAGGCTTAAAGGAATCCGATAAGCTTCCCGAGATTATCTATACTCCCTCCACAAAAGCTGAAATCGGCGATCATGATGAGAATATTTCATACGCTCAGTCTATTGATTATCTTGAGGCACGTTTCCCCGGCAAGGGCAAGGCTATGGCAGAAAAGATCAAGGATTATTCAATAGCAATATATAAAAAGGCTTCTGAATATGCTTATGAGAGAGGCATTATCATTGCCGACACCAAATTTGAGTTTGGTTTTGATGAAAACGGAGAGATTTATGTAGGTGATGAAATGCTTACACCCGACTCTTCAAGATTCTGGTCCCTTAAGGATTACGAGCCCGGACACGGTCAGCCTTCTTTTGACAAGCAGTTTGCAAGAGACTGGTTAAAGGCTAACGATCACGAAGACTGGACACTTCCCCAGGATGTTGTTGATAATACAATTGCCATTTACAAAAAAGGCTATAAGATGCTTACAGGCAAGGACTTAGAGGCATAGGAGATTAAAATGAGCGATACATCAAGATATATAAGCCCCTTTTCTGAAAGATATGCTTCTGCAGAAATGCAGTATATCTTCAGCCAGGATAAAAAGTTTACAACCTGGCGCAAACTTTGGATTGCGCTTGCCGAAACAGAAATGGAATTAGGCCTTTCACAGAACGGCAAAGAAGTTATTACTCAGGAAATGATTGATGAAATGAAGGCCCACGTGGATGACATCAATTATGATGTGGCCAAAGAACGTGAGAAACTG
Source organism: Lachnospiraceae bacterium (assembly GCA_045598365.1). Taxonomy (GTDB): domain Bacteria; phylum Bacillota; class Clostridia; order Lachnospirales; family Lachnospiraceae; genus UBA1258. The sequence goes on along the minus strand of JAZLLV010000059.1, from coordinate 3,319 downwards.
GTTCGTCATGATGTAATGAGCCATGTTTATGCATACGGTCAGCTTTGCCCTAAGGCTGCAGGTATTATCCACCTTGGCGCCACAAGCTGCTATGTTGGTGATAACACAGATGTTATCATTATGAGAGATGCGCTTAAGCTTGTTCGTAAGAAACTTGTTAATGTAATTGCAAAGCTTTCTAAGTTTGCTGCAGATTATAAGGATGTACCTACTCTTGCATTCACACATTTTCAGCCTGCACAGCCTACCACAGTAGGTAAGAGAGCAACTCTCTGGCTTAATGAGTTTGTAATGGATTTAGAGGACCTTGATTATGTATTATCCACCTTAAAGCTTCTTGGCTGTAAGGGTACAACAGGAACTCAGGCTTCCTTCAAGGAACTTTTCAATAATGACAAGGAAAAGCTTGATAAGATAGATAAAATGATAGCAAAGAAAATGGATTTCGATGACTGTTATCCTGTATCAGGCCAGACATATTCAAGAAAGGTTGACACACGTGTGTTAAATGTTGTTGCAGGAATTGCTGCATCAGCTCACAAGATGTCCAACGATATTCGACTTCTTCAGCACTTAAAGGAAGTTGAAGAACCCTTTGAAAAGAACCAGATCGGTTCATCTGCCATGGCTTATAAGAGAAATCCCATGCGTTCAGAGCGTATAGCTTCTTTGGCAAGATATATTATTGTGGATGCGTTAAATCCCGCACTTACTTCTGCAGAGCAGTGGTTTGAAAGAACACTTGATGACTCAGCAAATAAGCGTATTTCGGTTGCAGAGGGCTTCCTCGCAGTTGACGGCGTACTTGATATCTGCCTCAATGTTGCTGACGGTCTTGTTGTAAACGAAAAGGTTATCGACAAGCACATTATGAGCGAATTACCCTTCATGATTACCGAGAATGTAATGATGGATGCGGTTAAAGCCGGCGGAAACAGACAGGAACTTCACGAGGAAATCAGAACCCTCAGCATGGAAGCAGGCAAGCACATTAAGCAGGAAGGTAAGGACAATGATCTTCTTGAACTTATTGCAAACAGCGATGCATTTAACCTTACACTTGAAGAACTTGAAGGCTTCATGAAGCCCATCGATTATGTTGGACGTTCCGTTGAACAGGTTGATACATATATTGAAAATGTTATTGCCCCGATACTTAAGGCAAATGAAGACATCATTGGTATGTCTGTATCCCTTAAAGTCTGATTGACAACTTCACTAACTTAGTAAAATGCATATTTACTGGAAAGGTAAAAAAATGGTACAGGAAAAAGTTATAGTTATTGATTTTGGCGGTCAGTATAATCAGCTTGTTGCAAGACGAGTAAGAGAGTGTAACGTTTACTGCGAAATATACTCCTACAAAATCAGTATTGATAAAATAAAAGAAATGAATCCCAAGGGAATAATTCTTACAGGCGGTCCCAACAGCTGCTATGAGGAAGGTTCACCCTCATATCAGAAGGAATTGTTTGAATTAGGAATTCCAATACTTGGTTTATGCTATGGCGCTCAGCTTATGATGCATAAGCTTGGCGGCAAGGTTATTACCCCTGAGGTTGGTGAATACGGTAAAACCGAAATTCACTACGCTGAAAACGGCGTATTGTTTAAGGGACTTCCCAGCACTTCAGTTTGCTGGATGAGTCACTTTGACCGTATTGAAGTTGCCGCTCCCGGCTTTGAAGTTGTGGCACATACCGCAGACTGTCCTATGGCAGCAACCCAGAATGTTGAAAAGAAACTTTATGCAATACAGTTCCATCCCGAAGTACTTCATACCATAAATGGTACACAGATGATTTATAACTTTGTACGTGGCGTATGCGGTTGTCAGGGTACATGGAAGATGGATTCTTTTGTTGAAAATGCCATCGTTGATATTCGTAAGAAGGTAGGAGACGGAAAGGTTCTTTTGGCTCTTTCCGGTGGTGTGGATTCATCTGTTCTTGCAGCACTTCTTGCAAAAGCAATCGGTCCCCAGCTTACCTGTGTGTTCGTAGATCACGGCCTTCTCAGAAAAAATGAGGGCGACGAGGTCGAGGGTGTATTCGGTAAAGGCGGCTCCTTTGACATTAACTTTGTAAGAGTAAATGCTCAGGAACGTTATTACAGCAAACTTGCAGGTGTAACCGAGCCCGAAAAGAAACGTAAAATCATTGGTGAAGAATTTATTCGTGTATTTGAAGAAGAAGCCAAGAAAATCGGAAAGGTTGATTTCCTTGCTCAGGGTACAATCTATCCTGATGTGGTTGAATCAGGCCTTGGTGGTGAATCAGCAGTTATTAAGTCTCATCACAATGTTGGCGGTCTTCCTGATTTCGTTGATTTCAAGGAAATCATTGAGCCGTTAAGAAACCTTTTCAAGGATGAAGTAAGAAAGGCAGGCCTCGAGCTTGGTCTTCCTGAATATCTTGTATATCGTCAGCCCTTCCCCGGCCCCGGACTTGGTATCCGTATAATCGGTGAGGTAACTGCCGAAAAGGTCAGAATGGTTCAGGATGCAGATTATATTTACAGAGAAGAAGTTGACAAGGCTGCTAAGAAGTACAAAGAAGAAAACGGTGCAGAGGCTCCCTGGATGCCTAACCAGTACTTCGCAGCACTTACAAACATGCGCTCCGTAGGTGTTATGGGCGATGAAAGAACCTACGATTATGCTGTTGCAGTTCGTGCCGTTAAGACCATCGACTTCATGACAGCAGAAGCAGCAGAAATTCCCTTCGCAGTGCTCCAGACCGTTATGAGCAGAATCATTAATGAGGTCAAGGGCGTAAACCGCGTATTCTATGACTTAACATCCAAACCTCCGGGCACAATAGAGTTTGAATAGACTACTATTCCTTGGAAGCCTTATAAATAGGGCATTTCAGAATCGCGTGGTCGCAAAATGGTCGCAAAATTTATTCTTGCGATTATTCTAAATGAAAAATAGAATAAATGAGTTTGTTCAAATATTTAGAGCCACAGGTTGTATCTGTGGCTCTATAAGTTTATCTGAATATGTTGTGCTGGAAGAGGTAGGAAAATGTATTCATTATTTATAACAGTAGCTTGTTGCATAGAGGTGAAGTTGAAGAAGATTGATAATAAATGAAAAGTTTTTTAATCCCCCATTTGAAATGGGGGAACAGGCGAAGCCGTAGCGTTACCTAGAGTATTAGAAAAAGAAAACCTCCAATGATATACTGAAGTGGGTTCGCAACCACAACAGTTCTAAGGAGGTATCCATAATGGATAATGCTAGTATACAACATACACGATGGAATTGCACCTATCATATTGTGTTTATTCCAAAGTGGAGAAGAAAAATTATGTA
>JAZLLV010000058.1:0-33970 GCA_045598365.1 Lachnospiraceae bacterium | reverse complement strand
ATAGTTGGTTCTTTAATACAGTTGAGTCCATTTTTACACCTCCGAAATAAGTTGTGTTGCTCAATTTGTACAACACAGTGGTGTAAAGATTGTCTCAAACTTTCCAACTTTGAAAAAGGGTACTCATGATAGACCGTTTACTTTCGACATATACATCCATAGAGTATTATATTTTGACCGTGCTTTTAAGACAACGGATTATAAGTCACAACTCTAACCACAAAAAAGCCACATCCCCGGTAGCAACGCTACTAACGATTGTGGCTTTTTATCATCGATATTTATCTGTAAGTAGTCTTTTACTACTAAGGAATACTCCCAACACATTTGCCTTTATCCCCTTTCTGCCCATGTGCCTTAGTAGTCGAAACCGTAGTATTTACAAGGCTTTCCGCCATATTATGCCCTGTCTTGCCCAAGTTTACAAAGGTATGATTTATAGTAAAACTGGAGTGCCGTGGCAGACAAATAATACTCTAATCATACGCTAAACTCCTCACAAAGCCCGTAAAGTTGGAAGATTTATCGAACACAAAAATGACCGCCATTAGTTTCCCAAGACGTATGGCGGTCATTTTTTGATCACTTATAACTGGGGCTGACCGTCTATCGGTAGCACCTTTGTGTTTTCTTAATTTCATTATACGCCCAATCCTCTCATTTTCAAGATTAATTTCCAAAGAAAAGTCCATTACCGTTTAACTATTTAACGATGAACCTACATTTTAACGATTGCTATAATCCGTTTAACGATTACCTAACTTTTTAACGTTTGTCTGCGGCAGGTTCTAATTTATCCTTGTTCAATCGTAGTAAAACCGTAGTAGAAAAATGTTAAATGAACCCTCTGTTTGTCACCGTTTGCCAAGTTATGCGGACTTATGCCAAGTTACGGCGTACTTTACAACGATAATGCTAACGAGTGCCGAGGCACACGAAAAGCACTCTAATCCGCTCGATGACGCGGTACGTCATTTTCAGGTTAAATGTTAAAGGTTTTTCCTGTTTGAATTGCTTCCAGCCTTTCCTGCAATATCTCTTTTAACCATTCATAGGCAGTTGTTCCGGTACAGTGTCCTGAGTAGAAGATAGCGTCTGAACTATCCATAAGCTTTTTTGCAACAGACTGAACTTCTTCTTTTTTATAGCTGCAGGAGGAGGGGCCTAAGGCTCCCATCATATGAAAGCCACCTATATAGGCTTTGATTTTCTTTTCGGGGAAGGTTTTTTTAACTTCATCAATTATAGTATCAACTCCTGCATGGGAGCAGCTGTTAAAGCAAACCAGTCCGTCGTCTTCCTCAAATACAACTGTCTGTTCGTGCTTAAAATCATCATACTGAATTTTGTCATTGACTATTACACACATGTGTGTATGTCTGGCTCGGTCCAAAATACCATCACTGCTATGGGGAATTGTATAAATACCGTCATCTATTTTGGAGAAACCATCAATATACTCAAATCTGTCCATGTGCTCATCAAGCATTCCTTCGGGTATTCCTATATACTTTTTAAGCGGGCCGGCTATCTTATAGTACTGCCTGTTTTTTGAAGCCTTCTGCAAATATACTTTTGCACTGTTGTTTATCTCAAAAAATTTGTTGAATCCGCTTGAGTGATCATAGTGGGCATGGGACAGAAAGGCTGTATCTACTTTGCCAAGATCAACCCCCATTTTTTCTGCATTTTCTGCAAAAAGATTACTTGCTCCGCTATCAACCAGATATTTTTTGTCTCTGTATTCAATATACAGGCAAAGTCCGTGCTCAGCATTTAATCCTTCCATTGCGCTGTTTTCAACGAGTACCTTTATCTTCATCCTTCGGAACCTCCGATTATTAAAATGCTATAAATCATTTCTGCCGTAATAAGGGCATCTTTCTTTAATACATTGTTCATTAAGGTTAGAATATTCGCAGTTCATATGCTCATATTCAAGATGCACGTCATAATGGCTGTTCACATATTCAATTCCGTTCTTAAAGGCAATCATGGCATCTCTCTTGCAGCATCTTGGGCCGTTTATTCTTCCAAGCTCGCCAATTGCTTTTGAAGTAAACTGCATGTGATCTCCCCATGTTCCATCAGTCGATAAAGGCCCTGTTTCATCAATGATTGCCAAGGCTGCACCTATGGATGTAATTGCACCGCATATTCCCCACAAGCCGCACATTGCCCCGGGCATTCTGAGCCCTTCCGACATAAGTTTTTCAAGTGCCTTGTCAATATTTATATTTCCGCCGGAATTTCTGTATGCAACAAGCAGGCTTGCACCATCTAAAATATGATGTTCAGGACCGTGAATGTTGATATACTCTTTCCCGGCAATTCTTTTGAAAATATGAATTGGGTTAACTCCAGCCTCCGACTTAATGTCCCTTATAATTAATTCTGCCTTTTCAGATAGTGTCATGTTTTTCTCCTAAACAGTACCTTTTATTGCTGATTCTTTTCTGTCGTGCATGCATACGTGTTCTTTCTTAAAAGAAAATCGGTATACACACTAATATGTATTTTAACAAAGAAAACAGGGTATTGCTATGAGGAAAATGAATACATTAGCCTGTTACCGGTTTCATTGTTTTTGCGCCGATTTTGTTTTATAATTTTAATCGGCGCTATGTGTCGCCGGGCTTTGTTTTTGTTTGCAGACGAGCCCCTGTTAATTAGTTTATAAGGATGCAATTATGAGAGAACTTGAATATCCCTTTGACCCGGATTATCTGCTTAAAAAGAAAAAATCCATAAAAAAGCAGCTTCTTGAAAATACAGAGGGCTTTGTACCTGTTAAAGTGGCGGTTTTAGGAGGAAGCACCACCCATGACATTGTGGGAATGCTGGAACTTTTTTTGCTGAATAACAGGATTCTTCCAAGCTTTTACGAGTCTGAATACAATATGTTTTATGAGGACATAATGTTTGAAAATGAGGAGCTTAAGGCCTTTGCTCCGGATTTGATTTATATACACACATCAAACAGAAATATTGTTAACTGGCCGGAGATGGGAGAGGATGAGGCGACTGTGGAGTCCAAAAAGCAGGCAGTATTTAAACGCTTTGCCGGCCTTTGGGATAAGGCATTTTCACAGTTTCACTGCCCCATAATTCAGAACAATTTTGAGTTTCCCTACTACCGTATACAGGGAAATAAAGATGCAACGGATATTCACGGAAGAGTATATTTTGTTAACGAACTTAACAGACTTTTTGGAGAATATGCAAGGACGCACGGAAATTTTTACATCCATGACATTCAGTATGAGTCAGCTCTGTATGGTCTTGAAAAATGGTCGGATCCTTTTTACTGGCATATGTATAAATATGCCATGTGTGTTCCGGCGATTCCCTATACTGCATATGGCGTGGCAAATATCATTAAGTCCGTTTACGGTAAAAACAAAAAAATACTGGCCCTTGATATGGACAATACTTTATGGGGCGGAGTAATCGGTGATGACGGAGCCGAAAACATTGAAATCGGACAGGAAACCTCTGTGGGCCAGATTTACTCGGAATTCCAGCAGTATCTTAAGAACCAGAAGCAGCTTGGGGTTCTTCTTTCGGTTATTTCCAAGAATGAAAGGGATACGGCTTTATCAGGCTTAAAGCGGCCCGACAGTGTGCTTAAAGAAGAGGACTTTGTGGAAATATGTGCCAATTGGGAACCTAAAGACAGGAATCTTAAGAATATTGCTTCACATATAAATCTTTTGCCCGAAAGCTTTGTTTTTGTGGACGACAATCCTGCGGAGAGGGAGATTGTTCGGGCAAATCTTCCCGGCACCTCAGTGCCGGAGCTATCGGAGCCGGAGCACTACATATCGGTGCTTGACAGGAGTGGTTTTTTCGAGGTTACGCAGTTTTCAGACGACGATTTAAAGCGGAATGCAATGTACATTGCAAATGCCAAAAGGCAGGTGGAAGAGGCAAGCTTTGAAAATTATGAGGACTACCTTGTTTCTCTTGAAATGAAGGGAGAAATCAGGGAATTTGTTCCGGTATATATGTCGAGAATTGCCCAGCTTACAAATAAAAGCAATCAGTTCAATCTGACCACACAACGTTACAGCCAGGCTGAAATCGAGGCGGTTGCAACTGACGGAGAACATATTACTCTTTACGGAAAACTTGAAGACAAGTTCGGCGATAACGGTGTGGTAAGCGTTGTCATCGGTAAAAAAACAGGAACGATTCTTAATATTGAATTATGGATTATGAGCTGTCGTGTGTTGAAGCGTGATATGGAATTTGCCATGATGGATGAACTGGTGGCAAGATGCAAAGAGCAGGGAATCGAAAACATAATGGGCTATTACTATCCTACGGCAAAAAATGCAATGGTTAAGGATTTCTTTAAGCTTCAGGGCTTTGAGTTAATCAAAGAAGATGAAGCAGGAAACAGAACATGGCGATTTGATATTCCAAAGGAATATACCGCTAAAAACAGAGTCATTTCCGTTATTGCTCCGTAAATTGCAAAAAGGTATAATAAACTATGTGTTCAAAAAACAGTGAATTTTGCACTGAAAAAATATAAGGAGAGTACAGATGCTGTCTGAACAGGAAATAAAAAAACTGGATGAAATTCTTGAAAAATACGATTATGATGCGTCAAGAGTAATCGGAATTATGCAGGATATTCAGAAGGAGTACAGGTATTTACCTGAAGAAACGCTTACTTATGTGTCAAAGGGCCTTAAGATAAGCGAAGCCAAAATTTTTGGTGTTGCTACATTCTACGAAAATTTCTCACTTGAACCCAAGGGAAAATATGTTATTAAGGTGTGCGACGGAACCGCCTGTCATGTTCGGAATTCCGTTCCGATTTTGGAGGAATTCAGAAAGCAGCTTGGTCTTTCTGCAAAGAAAAAAACCACAGATGACAGACTTTTCACCGTCGAAACCGTATCATGTCTCGGTGCCTGTGGTCTTGCACCGGTTTGTACAGTAAATGATACCGTTCACCCTGCAATGACACCTGAAAAGGTCGGTGAAATCATAAACGATCTTCGTAAAAAGGAGGAAGCATAATGGCACTTGAAGTTATAAAGACCAGAGAAGACTTAAATCGCCTTCAGAAGAAATTCAAGGAGTCACTGGATTCCCAGTCCAAGCAGATTCTTATCTGCGCAGGAACCGGTTGTGTTGCCGGAGGTTCACTCCTTATTTATGAAAGACTTCAGGAAATATTAAAAGAACGCGATATTCCCTGTTCCGTAATGCTTGAAGAAGAGCCCCATGACACCGTAGGTGTTAAAAAGTCCGGCTGTCACGGTTTCTGCGAAAAGGGACCTCTTTTAAGAATAGAGCCCTATGGCTGGCTTTATCTTAAGGTTAAGCTTGAGGACTGTGAAGAAATCGTTGATAAGACCATTATCGGCGGAGAATGTATCGACAGACTTGTATTCAAGGATGCAGAGGGCAATCCCTACAGAAAGCAGTCTGAAATTCCTTTTTATAAAAAACAGACAAGACTTGCACTTGAACACTGCGGACAGATTAATGCTGAGTCAATTGTTGAGTATATTGCGGTTGGCGGCTATCAGGCAGTTGCAAAGGCTTTGTTTGACATGACCAGTGAGGAGATTGTTGATGAAATCACAAAATCCACATTAAGAGGTCGTGGGGGCGGTGGTTTCCCCACCGGAACAAAGTGGTCTCAGGTGCTTGCTCAGAAGTCTGAGGAAAAATATGTTGTATGTAACGGTGACGAGGGTGACCCCGGTGCATTTATGGACCGCTCCATGATGGAAGGTGATCCTCACCGTGTTATAGAGGGCATGATTATTGCGGGTAAAGCTACCAATGCTCACCACGGATATATCTATGTTCGAGCCGAATATCCCCTTGCGGTTGAACGTCTTTCAATAGCCATTGAAAAGGCTGCCAAGAGAGGCCTGCTTGGCGAGAACATTATGAATTCGGGCTTTGATTTTGACTTGAAGATTTGTCAGGGTGCCGGCGCCTTTGTATGTGGTGAGGGTTCAGCCCTTACATCCTCCATCGAGGGCCACAGAGGTATGCCCAGAGTTAAGCCTCCGAGAACGACAGAGCATGGTCTTTTCGACAAGCCCACAGTTCTTAACAACGTTGAGACCTTCTGTAACGTGCCTCCGATTATTATGAACGGCGCAGACTGGTACTGCCAGTTTGGACCTGAAGGCAGTCATGGAACAAAGGCATTTGCATTGACCGGTAACGTCAACAACACCGGACTTATAGAAGTTCCCATGGGAACTAAGTTAAAAGAAGTAATCTTTGAAATCGGTGGCGGCGTTAAGGGAGGAGAATTCAAGGCGGTTCAGATTGGCGGACCTTCCGGCGGATGTCTTTGCCTTAATTCTGAAGAGGATCACCTTAATATTTCTTTGGACTTTGATTCACTTAAAAAGGTTGGAGCCATGATTGGTTCCGGTGGTCTTGTTGTCATGAATGACAAGTCCTGTATGGTTGAGGTTGCAAGATTCTTCATGAACTTTACCCAGAATGAATCCTGTGGTAAGTGTGTTCCCTGCCGTGAGGGCACCAAGAGAATGCTTGAGCTTCTTAATGACATAGTTGAGGGAAGAGGTACCATGGAACATCTGGAACTTCTTGAGGATTTGGCTGATACGGTTTCAAATACCGCACTTTGCGGACTTGGTAAGTCAGCTCCCTCACCGGTTATCAGTACCATGAAATACTTTAGAGATGAGTACATTGCCCATGTGGTTGATAAGAAGTGTCCCGCAGGACAGTGTAAGGCTCTTGCTTCCTACAGCATCGATCCTGCACTTTGCAAGGGTTGTACCAAGTGCGCAAGACAGTGCCCCGTAGGTGCAATTTCAGGAACCGTGAAAGAGCCTCATAAGATAGATACTACCAAATGTATTAAATGTGGAGCCTGCATGGACGGATGTCCTTTCAAGGCAATATCAAGAGCGTAAGGAGGGTGAACACAGTGGAAAAATATATGATTATTGATGGAATGCGTGTTCCCTTTACCGATGAAAAGAATATCCTTCAGGTTATTCATAAAGCAGGAATTCACGTTCCCACATTTTGTTATTATTCAGATATGTCAATTTTCGGAGCCTGCCGTATGTGCGTGGTTGAGGACAAAAGAGGCGGCATAGTTGCTTCCTGCTCCACTCCTCCCAAGGATAAGATGGAGGTTAAGACCAACACACCCAGACTTCATGAATACAGAAAAATGATCCTTGAGCTTCTTCTTGCTTCACACTGTCGTGACTGTACAATTTGTGAAAAGAGCGGAAGATGCCGTTTGCAGATGCTTGCCGTAAGATTCGGTCTTACAGAAGTAAGATTTAAGAATACCGCAAGTGAAGCTGATATCGATGATTCTTCAGAGTCAATTGTGAGAAATCCCGGCAAATGCATTCTTTGCGGTGACTGCGTTCGTATGTGTAACGAGGTTCAGAATGTTGGCGCGATTGACTTTGCGTACCGTGGTAGCAATATGAAGGTTATGCCTGCCATGGGACGAAAGATTGCGGAAACCGATTGCGTAAACTGTGGCCAGTGTGCTGCGGTTTGCCCCACAGCCGCAATTCATGTAAAGAGCTCATTAAGACAGCTTTGGAAGGCTTTGTACGATCCTAAGACAAGAGTAGTGGTGCAGGTTGCTCCTGCAGTAAGGGTTGCTCTTGGTGAAGAGTTTGGCCTTGAACCCGGTAAGAATACCATCGGTCGTATATATGCTGCATTAAGAATGCTTGGCTTTGATAATGTTTATGATACCTCAGTAGGTGCAGATCTTACGGTTGTTGAGGAAGCAGCAGAGCTTATTAAGAAGGTTGAAGCAGGAGACAGCAAATATCCCTTATTTACTTCCTGCTGTCCTGCATGGATAAGATATGCAGAGACAAAGCACAGAGAACTTCTTCCTTATATCTCAACCTGCAAATCCCCCATGGAAATGTTTGGTGCGGTATTAAAGGAATATTACAAGAAGGCAGATGAGGAAGAGGGTCTTAGAACCGTATCAGTAGCTATTATGCCCTGTGCTGCCAAGAAAACAGAGATTACCAGAGAAGAGTTCATAAGAAACGGCATCCGTGACGTGGATATAGTTATTACCACATCAGAGCTTGCCAGAATGATCAAAGAAATCGGTATCCAGTTCAATGACATTGAGCCTCAGGGACCTGATATGCCCTTCTCCATAAGCTCAGGTGCAGGTACAATCTTTGGTACCACCGGTGGCGTTACTGAAGCTGCATTAAGACGAGTTGCAAACGCAAAGACCAATGAGGACTTAAAGAGCATTGAATACCTTGGCTTAAGAGACTTTGACGGTGTAAAGACCTGCAAAGTTCCCTACGGTGACAAGGAACTTAACATTGCGGTAGTAAGCGGTCTTGCAAATGCTGAAAAGCTTATTAAGGCAATTGAGGCAGAAGAGTTGCACTTTGACTTCGTGGAAGTTATGGCTTGTCCTCTTGGCTGTGTTGCAGGTGCAGGTCAGCCCTTCGTATACAGAGACGGTAAGGAAAAGCGTTCCGCAGGCCTCTATAAGGCTGACAGATCCTCTGTTATTAAGTGTTCTGTTGACAACCCTGTTGTGGAAGACTTATACCACGGCGGCGTAATTGAAGGAAGAGTTCATGAACTTCTTCATGTGGAATACAACAAGTAGTTATAATAAAAATGAAAGGGGCTGTGAAAAAACATAGTCCATAAAATAAAGAAGGGGCCATGAAAAAATGATTTCTCATTTTTTCACAGCCCCTTTTTTATTCTCATATTAATATCAGGACTCTACAGGAGGCTCAATACCTGCAGCCCGTAGCTTTTCGTCTGTTTCTTCACAGGCAAGGGCTCTTAAACTCTTAAGGTATTCAGAGAATGCCACCTTATCGTTTCCATAGGTACGGTTTAAGGAGTATTCAAGCTCAAGCCAGGTGGAAATATCAGACTCGTTGTGTGAAATAACGGCCTCCAAATTATCCAAGGCCTTGTATAGCTTGGCTTCCTTTGTTTCAAGTGCGGCCATTTCTTTGTACAAAGAAGCAAATTCCGTGGAAAAGGGCTCAGGCAGTGAATTGACCCATTCAGTCAGAAAGCTTGTTTCTTTGTCTTCGTCCTTTCCTGTCTTATAAAAGGTGGGAATGTCACCGGTGAACACCTCACCAAGATCGTGAATAAGACACATCTTTATGACCTTATTTATATCTATTTCAGGAAATTCATCATACATAAGATAAGCCATGATGGTGGTGCGCCAGCTGTGCTCGGCAACGCTTTCATGTCTCCCGCCGGGAGTGTAGCAGTGCCGGGTGGTGTCCTTTAATTTATTTATGGTGTGGAGGGTTTCTAAGAGTTTATTGATTTCCATTGTTTTCTGCCTTATCTATATTGGTTACTTTTAAGGTGTCGCCACTTACCGTAAAGCGTATGTTAAAACCTGCGTACAGCATTCCGTAGATTCTTTCGGGATCGTCCTGATAATGGGGCCTTGGATCTTCGCTTAAAAGTTTTATTACAGTGTTGTGATATTGAATTGGTAGTTTGCATAACAACATATCGTCGAACTCTACCTTAAGGGCTTCGTTTAAGTGCTCACCGGCAAAGCCGTTGGAGGCTTTCGGGTGGGAATCCGCATAACATAGATATGGCTTTATATCATATATGGGAGTGTTGTCACGCATATCTATACCGGAGACATAAAGCACGGGCCCATCCTTTGTATATTCGACTGAATCAAGCTTTACTGAGGACAATCCTATGGGATTGGGCCTGAAGGGGGACCTTGTGGCAAATACGCCCCTTGTTTCATTTCCGCCGAGCCGTGGAGGTCTTACGGTGGGGGAGAAAGTATCTCTGTCCACACCTTCAAACTTCCAAAGAAGCCACAGGTGGGTATATTCTTCAATTCCCTTTACGGCATCCTTAGTATTAAATTCCTTCTCAAATACTATCTTACCCGTCAGTTCCGGCACCAGACCGCTTTGCCTGGGAATGCCGAATTTTTCCGGTAAATCCGTATGAATGTGTGCAATAACTTTTAAACTGTCCATAGATTAATAATAAATAAAATACATAGGTTTATGCAATATAAATAAAAAGAAAAAGGCCTGCCCGCATATGCGGACAGGCCGGTAAAAAACTTATTTTTCAACCTTTGCAAATTCCTTAATAAACTGAACAACTGTGTACTTCATGGCTGTCTGCTTTAAGTAGGGTTCGCCATAGGTATTAATGGCTTCATCGCCACCGAACTCTGAAAGGATTTCATTATACATATCAGGGTCTACTGTTAAGCCTTCGGTTTTGAAAATGTATTCATAGGTAATATCTACGGCAGCCTGCTTCTCGGCTGTTTCCTGTAAAGCCTTCTCGTATTCAGCATCGGTCATTCTGGTGAAGTCGTTGAAGCTTGTATAAAGTTTTTCACCATAATAGTATTCGTAGTATGAATTGTAATATTCATAAGTCTGTTCATCGGAGTACTTGGAAACTGCCTTCATGCTCTTAACATAGTTTGCAGGAGCTTTTGTAACCTGTGCATTTTCTGAAATGTAGTTTGCAAGGAAAGATTCAATATTGCTGTTTTCACCGATTTCCTTAACCTTGGCTCTTAATTCAGCTATGCTTTTTGCGCCGATTGCTGTGAAGTTCTGCGCAACAAATTCATCCGTAAGCTCAGGCTTTTTGTAAATTGAATTTACTCTGCAGGCAAAAACCGCTTCTTTTCCGGCAAGATCGGGATTGTTCTCATAGGGTGTAGGGAAGGTAACAACTACATCCACATCATCTCCGGGATGTGCACCGATAAGCTGTTCTTCAAAGGTATCGATGAAGGAGTGGGAACCGATTGAAAGTGTCTGGTTCTCAGCTGTACCACCGGCAAATACAACACCGTCGATGGAACCTGAGTAATTTAAGTTAATATAATCACCATCTGTAACGGTAAGAGATGAGTCATCGTTAAAGAAAGAATAGGTGCTTAATGCTTCTTCAATATCAGCGGTAACTCTGTCTTCAATATACTCAATCTGCTTATAAGGAATTGTGATTGACTTGTAATCAAAGGGAACCACCTTATCAAGCTTTGCTCCCTGAACATAGCCCTCAGCTGTAAGTCCTTCGCTGTAGTTAGTGGTGGAGACGGTTTTATTTGTGGAGGTGTAGATACCCATTCCGATTACACCGATTACGACAGCGGCAATGATAATGCCTACAATCCATCCGAGAATGGAATCAAAATTCTTTTTGGTCTTTTCTGCCTTGACTTCGGCTTTTCTTGCATCGCGTTTTGCTTTGCTCTTACTTACGGAAGACTCTTCTGCAACTTCCTCAGTAACATTGATCATTTCTTCGTTCATAATAAATATCCTCTCTATTGCGTAGATAGCTTTTCTGCGCGACATACGATAAGAGTATACGATTTTTTGGTCTGTATGTAAATCCCCAAAGCCCTTCCAAATTGTGAAAAAATGGTGAAAAGTCACGGCAAAAATGTTAAAATGGAGAAGAAAAAATCCACTAAGAGGGAGAGAACATATGAAGCTTCTTGATTTGATAAATTCAAGCCCTACGGCTTTTCACTGTGTTGATACGGTTAGCAGGAGTCTTGAGGATAAAGGGTACAAAGAACTTAAGGAAGAAGATTGCTGGAAATTAGAAGAAGGCACCGGTTACTATGTAAAAAGAAACGATTCAAGCATAATAGCATTTACGCTTCCTGCGTCAAAGGATATTAAAGGCTTTCGTGTATTCAGTGCCCATTCCGACTCACCTTCCTTTCGAATCAAGGAAAATACGGAGATGGTATTCGAAGATAATTATGTACGCCTGAATGTTGAGAAATACGGCGGCATGATTTTATCTTCCTGGTTTGACAGACCTCTTTCCGTTGCGGGAAGAGTTATTGTAAATACCGAAAACGGACTGGAAACAAGACTTATTAATATAGATAAAGACTTGTGCGTGATTCCGAATGTGGCAATCCACATGAGAACTGACATAAATACGGGCTACAGTTACAGCGTTCAGGGGGATCTTCTTCCGGTAATCGGCTGCTTTGAATCAAAAAATGCCTTTGACGAAATGGTGGCTGAAGCTGCAGGAACCTCCAAAGAAAAGATACTTGGAAGAGACCTTTTTCTTTACACAAGACAGAAGGGTATTGTTGCAGGTGCAAAGGATGAACTTATCGTTTCCCCGAGACTTGACGATCAGGCCTGTGTTTTTGCGGGACTTGAGGGAATTTTACAGTCAGGTAAAAGCGATTTTGCAAGAGTTCTTGCAGTTTTTGACAATGAAGAGGTGGGAAGCGGCACCAAGCAGGGCGCTGACTCCACATTTTTAGAGGATACACTTATTAGAATTGCTGAAGCATTTAATCTTTCAAGGTCTGAATATTTAAGGCTTATCAGCAACAGCTTTAATGTGTCCGCCGACAATGCTCATGCGGTTCATCCCGCATTCGCCGGCAAGGCGGACCCGACTTCACGTCCTTACCTTAACAAGGGCGTTGTGATTAAGTTTAACGGAAACCAGCGCTACGCAACGGATGCATACAGCGCAGCATTCATAAGAAAAATTGCTGCGGACAATGATATTTTGGTGCAGAATTACGCCAACAATTCGGATGTGGCAGGCGGTTCAACTCTCGGAAACATTTCAACTGCCCATGTATCAATGAAAACCGCAGACATAGGCCTTGCCCAGCTTGCAATGCACTCATCTGTCGAAACCATGGGAAGCAGTGACTTTGACAGTATGGTTAAGCTTGCAAAGGCATTTTACGAGGCTTAAAAGATTATGGACAAAATTCTTTATGAAGAATTTAATAATCCGGATTACCCTGTAAAAGTAAAATTTGTGGAAATCAAGAAAGCCGATGCCCTTTCCGGGGAGTGGATCATAAGACCTGATCAGGCCGAAATGATTATTCTTAACAACGGAGAACTTCAGGTGTTTTGCAATGACGGAGTTCACAAGGCGATTGCGGGAAACGGTATCTTTATTGTGAACGGCTGCAGACACAGGTTTTTGGCATCCGTTAAGGAGGATACGGCATATTACAGTGTTGTTTTTGATATTTCCTACACGGGAGACGTTTCTGCAAACAATGATCTTGGAAAACGTTATTTTAAGCCGGCAATTGAAAGACTTCAGGAAACCTGCCTCATAATGGAGGAAAAAAATCTCCTTGATGACAATGCACTTGAAAGAATTAATGAAATAATCGCGGCAAATACCGTCAAAAAGCCGGGATATGAAATACTCACAAAGGGCTATATGTGTATGCTCTGGGTGCTGCTTCTTGAATTTTTAAGGCAGGAGAAAGGCACATTTAACGGTATCAATATTCCTTCCCAGGATGAGTTAAGAGTCAGAAACGGGGTGGCTTATATAATAAGCCATTACAATGACATGGTGACTCTTTCCAATATTGCGGACAGAATCAATGTCAGCAGAAACGAATGCTGCAGGTGTTTTAAAAGGGTTTTGGACATATCACCCATAGATTTCCTTTTGAAATACAGAATTTATGAAGCTGCAAAAAGACTTTACAAGGACCCGGTAAGTGTGAGCTCCATAGCGTCCCTGGCTTTTGATACAGGTTTTAACAATACAAGCTATTTCAATAAAATTTTCAGACGCTTTTTGGAATGTACTCCCAAGGAATTTGTCAAAATGTTAAAAGAAGATCCGGACCGGGCAGGTCTTCTTTACGATAATCTTGCGGAATCGGTTAAAACAAACTTCTAAGGAAATAATATGAAAAACAAAAACATTTGCGAAACAGAGATTAATATGACTTCTGAAGAATTACATCTTTTTTTGGAAAACCCTGAGAATACGGGTGAAAATCTTGTAAAGGCCCACTCTGACCATTTTTTTTATGAAAACGAAAAGGATGTGGCTCTTTTGGAGAATATGCCGCTTAAGCATAGTCTTAACGGAACCTGGAAATTCAAATATTCAAAAAATTTATTTGAACGTCCAAAAAACTTTTATGAAATCGGTTTTGATATTTCGAAATTTGATGATATTACGGTGCCGGGGCATATTGAACTGCAGGGTATGGATGTACCTCAGTACATAAATGTGGCATACCCCTGGGATGGTACGGAGCCCCTTACACCTCCTCATATTTCCAGGGAGAATGCGCCTGTTGGAAGCTATGTTACAGACATTAAGCTTCCCAAAAACTTTAAGGACAAAAAGGTTTTTATTTCTTTTCAGGGAGTGGAGACCGGCTTCAGGCTTTTTGTAAACGGAAAGTATGTGGGTTACGCAGAGGATTCCTTTACTCCTTCGGATTTTGAATTGACGGATTTTATTAATTCAG
This sequence comes from Lachnospiraceae bacterium, assembly GCA_045598365.1. Classification (GTDB taxonomy): domain Bacteria; phylum Bacillota; class Clostridia; order Lachnospirales; family Lachnospiraceae; genus UBA1258. Next base: position 19,662 of record JAZLLV010000058.1, on the reverse strand, counting down.
GGAAAAACCGTATTGCGGTGGAGGTATATAAAAGGACCAGCGCATCCTGGCTTGAGGATCAGGACATGTGGCGCTTCTTTGGTATTTTCAGGGAGGTCTTTCTGTATGCAACTCCTAAGGTGCATGTGAAGGATATGTTTGCTAAGGCCACTCTTGATGAAAATTACGACAAAGGTGTTCTTAATGTAACTGCAGAAGTCAGAGGGGTGCCTTCCTATGCAACCCTGGAACTTTTTTATGAGGGCACAAAGGTTTTTGAAGCTCCTATGGATATAAGCGGAGATACACTGTCTCTTTCAATGGATGGATTAAGTGTTAAGCACTGGAGCGCCGAGGAACCGAATCTATATGACTGCAGAATCGTTTTAAAAAACGAAGAAAAAGAAATTCTTGAAATTGCCACTGAAAGAATCGGTTTCAGAACCTTTGAGTTAAAGAATAACTTAATGTGCATAAATGGAAAGCGCATTGTTTTTAAGGGTGTTGACAGGCATGAATTTTCTGCTCTTAACGGCAGATGTGTCTCCAAAGAAGAAATGCTTTGGGACATTAAGACCTTTAAGAAAAATAACATAAATGCAGTAAGAACTTCCCATTATCCAAATCAGTCAACATGGATTCGCCTGTGTGATGAGTATGGAATCTATATGATTGAGGAGACAAATCTCGAGACCCATGGAACCTGGTGCTCGGGAGAACTTACAAAGGCAGATTATCAGGTTCCCGGCTCCAAGCCCGAGTGGACAAAGGCGGTTTTGGAAAGAGCAGAGCACATGGTTTTAAAAGATAAAAACCATCCGGCCATTCTTCTTTGGTCCCTTGGAAACGAGGCCTACGGCGGATCTAATTTTGTTAAAATGAAGGACCTTATCAAGTCCATAGACGATACAAGACTTGTTCATTATGAGGGAATAATACACAATCGTGAGTTTGAAGAAGCTTCCGATGTGGAAAGTAAGATGTATGACAAGCCCTCTGATATCAGAGAATATCTTCAGAATAATCCAAAGAAACCTTTCATGCTCTGCGAATATATGCATGCCATGGGCAATTCCTTAGGCGGCATGAAGGATTATATCGCTCTTGAGGATGAGTTTGATATGTATCAGGGCGGTTTCATCTGGGATTATCTTGATCAGGCTTTATGGCAGCAGCATAACGGAGAAATGCGTCTTGCTTACGGTGGAGATTTCGGTGACAGACCCTGTGACTACTGCTTCTCAACCGACGGAATCGTATTTGCCAACAGACAGGAATCACCGAAGATTAAGGAAGCCAAGGTTTTATATGCAAATGTAAGACTGAAGGCAGACAGTAATAAAATCACCGTTGAAAACAGAAATCTTTTTATCGACCTTAACCGATACTATTTTGTGTATACCATAAGTGAAAACGGAAAGATTATCTACACAAAGATTTTTAATGAAATTAATGTAAACCCGGGAGAAATTAAAGCATTTTCTTCTGAGTTTGAGGGTGAACTCGACTTAACAAAGGATTATGTTTTCAGAGTTAAAATGTGTGAAAAGAATGATACAAAGTGGGAAAAGGCAGGCTTTGTTGTAACCTATGGCGAGTCGGTTTCTTTTGCCTCTGAAAATCCTGTTCTTTCCACAGTATCCAATAAAAAGTTTAAGTCTGTTGCAAACGGCCTTGGAAATGCCGGCGGAAAGACAGATGACTTTACATTTATCTTTGGAAAGGCTTATAAAACCGTAAGAGGTGGAATTGTGTCCCTTAAGGATGGGGCCAAAGAACTGATTACAGAGTCGCCGGTACCCACATTCTTTAGAGCTTACACCGATAATGACAAGGGATTTTCTCTTGGAGTTAAGTCTAATTTCTGGCATATGCTCTCAAAGTACGGTCAGGGAACCCTGGTTTATTTCGAAGAAAAAGATGATTATATAGAGGGTAAATACGATTACACGGCTCCCGGAACAGATGATGTTTATTCTTCGATTATATACAAGGTGTATGCTGATAAGAGGATTGAAGTTACGATTAAATACTTCGGTGGTGAAGAAAGACCTATCCTTCCGTTGTTTGGCTATGAAATGAAGCTTGATAAAGAATATGACAATGTGGAATATTTCGGCAAGGGTCCCTTTGAAAATTACAGGGACAGAAATAACGGAGCCTACACGGATGTATTTAAGTGCAAAGTGGAAGACAATCTTACACCTTATCTTATTCCTCAGGAGTGCGGTAACCGCACCGGTGTAAGATACGCAAAAATTACAAATTCCGAAGGTCATGGCTTGCTGTTTGCCGCAAAGAGTGATACCTTTGAATTTGGTTTTCTTCCTTACAGTTCCTTTGAAATGGAAAATGCCACCCATATGGATGAACTTCCAAAGAGGAACTATACCTGGATTCGTATTATGGCCGCACAAATGGGTGTGGGCGGAGATGATTCCTGGGGTGCACCGGTTCATGAGGAATACAGAATCGATGCAAAGAAGGATTTGGAGCTTTCTTTTGAAATAAGATTAATATAGGAGTGAAGCAATGAATGTACTTGTAACAGGTGTTAAGGGCCAGCTTGGCTATGATGTAATGCGTGAACTTGAGAAGAGAGGTATCGAAGGTATCGGTGTTGATATTGATGAAATGGATATTACTGATGCTTCAAGTGTTGACAAGGTAATTACCGATGCAAATCCCGACGCGGTTATTCACTGCGCGGCATGGACTGCGGTTGATGCGGCAGAGGATGATGATAAGAAGGAAATTGTCAGAAAGGTTAATGTTGAAGGTCCCAGAAACATTGCAAAGGTTTGTAAAAAGCTTGACATTAAGATGATTCAGATTAGTACAGACTATGTATTTGACGGACAGGGCGAACGCCCCTGGGAGCCTGATGATAAGACAGGTCCCGTGAGCGTATACGGAGAGACAAAGCGTGATGGCGAGAATGCTGTTATGGAGCTTCTTGACAAGTTCTTTATCGTTCGTATTGCCTGGGTTTTTGGTATAAACGGAAAGAATTTTGTAAAGACAATGCTTAATCTTGCAAAGACCCATGACACACTTACGGTTGTAAGCGACCAGTGGGGTTCACCTACATATACATATGACCTTGCAAAGCTTCTTGTTGATATGATTCTTACCGACAAATACGGTATTTATCATGCAACAAACGAAGGCTTCATATCCTGGTATGACTTCGCCGTAGCAATTTTTAAGGCAGCAGGCGTTACCAATATGACCGTGAAGCCTGTTACAACAGCAGAGTATGGTGTATCAAAGGCAGCAAGACCCTTTAACAGCCGCATGTCCAAAGAAAAGCTTGTTGCAAACGGATTTGAAAAGCTTCCTTCCTGGGAAGATGCTTTGGAAAGATATATTAAAGAACTTAAAGAAAATAATGCAATCTGACGGTGAGGTTTATTAATGAGCGAATCATGTACCCATAATTGTGAAAGCTGTGGCTCAAACTGCAGTTCACGAACAGCAGAGAATCCATTTCTTGCGCCTATGAATGAAAATTCAAATGTGCGTCATGTAATAGGCGTTGTAAGCGGAAAGGGTGGTGTAGGTAAGTCTCTTGTTACTTCAATGCTTGCTGCAAGCATGAATAAACAGGGCTTTGCCACAGCGATTCTTGATGCAGATATAACAGGACCCTCAATTCCCAAGGCTTTTGGCGTGAAAACAAAGGCTGTGGGCTCAGAGGATGGAGTATTTCCGGTGCTTACGTCCACAGGAATTGAACTTATGTCCTTAAATCTTATAAACGGTAATGAAACAAATCCGGTGGTTTGGCGCGGACCGATTTTAGCGGGAACCGTTAAGCAGTTCTGGACGGATGTAATCTGGGGCGAGGTGGATTATATGTTTGTGGACATGCCTCCCGGAACAGGAGATGTGCCCCTGACCGTGTTCCAGTCCCTTCCTCTTGACGGAATAATAGTGGTTACTTCACCTCAGGAACTGGTTTCCATGATTGTGGAAAAGGCCCTTAAAATGGCTTCCATGATGAACATTCCTGTACTTGGTATCGTGGAAAACTTCAGCTATCTTGAATGTCCCGACTGCGGAAAGAAAATCCCTGTTTTTGGCGAAAGCAAGGTACACATTGTGGCTGAAGAGTATGGCATAGATACCTTCGCATCCATTCCGATTAAGCCTGAAATTGCGGCAGCGGTTGATGAAGGTAATATTGCATCGGTGGATGCCACATGGCTTGAAGCCATCGTTGATAAAATAAAAATGCAATAGTAAACAGGAGGCTTTAATGTATTCAATTGGCGAACATGTGGTTCATGTCACCGGGGGAATTGGGTGTATTGCGGATATTGCAGAAATTGATATTGCAGGTGCCAATAAAGGGAAAAAATACTATATAATAAATCCTCATAATAATCCAAGCGGCAAGATATATGTGCCACTTGATAATGATGCTACAATGCGAAGGGTTTCAACCAGGGAAGAGATTGATAAGCTGTTTCTTGATATTCCTAAGGTGGAAGCTCTTGTGGTGGAAAATGAAAAGCTGCGGGAAACATCATATAAGGAAGCAGTAAAAAGTACGGACTTAAGACTTTGCGTAGGCCTTCTTAAGTGTCTTTGCATTAGACGGGAAGAAAGACTTTTGGAAGGAAAGAAAAATACCTCCACTGATGAGAGGTACTTTAAGACCGTTACAGATAACCTGTCTTCGGAAATCGCATTTTCCTGCAACATAACAAAAAAAGAAGCTTTTGATAAACTGCTTGGCAGTATGTAAAGAGAAAAAAAGGGGCTGTGAAAAAACTCCCCTAAAAGAAAAATCGCTGAGACCGTGAGGTTTCAGCGATTTTTTGATATAATTAATTATGCGACTAACTAAAAATATCAATGGTAATTATACATCTAGGCAGTTGAAATTACCATTAGAAATCGAAAAAATTATTGATATTTCTGACCCGGTATATACTTTCTGTGAGGTTATGGATTGCATTGACTTATCAAAATATTTTGTAGAGAAGGACTACAAAACAGGTCGCCCCAAATGTGATTCAATTAAACTCCTTAAGGTTGTACTCTTCGCTTTTATGGAACATGGTGTATCTTCGCTAAGGAGTATAGAAAAGCTTTGTCGTACAGACATAAGATTTATGTATCTTTTAGACGATATGCCTGCACCTTCTCATGCCACAATCGGTAACTTTATACGCAACGAACTGGCCACATCAATTGAAGAGCTTTTTAATGATATCAATAGCTATATCTTCGAAAAAGAATCCGTTGATTTAAACCATCTTTATATCGATGGCACAAAAATGGAGGCAAACGCAAACCGTTATACCTGGGTTTGGAAGAAGTCATGTCTGACTAATCGCACCAGAGTCTTTGAAAAGATTTCAGCAACCATTGATACTATTAATGCTGGTTTGTCTTTTCAAGGAATTGCTATTGAAAAGCGTGATGAGTACGCCATTGAATATCTTGATGAGATAATCAACAAATATAAATCTGTTACAGGACTGGATCCGGCCGCATTTAAAACAGGCTCAGGGCATAGAAAAAGCCCTGAACAGCGTATATATCAAGAACTTTGCGGTTATCTTGAGAGATTAAAGAAATATGCTGAACATATCGAAATCTGCGGCGATGTGAGGAACAGCTATTCCAAAACGGACCAAGATGCAACATTTATGAGAGTAAAGCGCGATTATATGGGCAATGACCAGCTGTTGCCCGCCTATAACCTTCAAGCCGGTGTTTGTGATGAATATATAGCAGTTGTTGATGTTAAACCCTACGCATCAGATATGGATTGTTTCGTACCGCTTATGGAGAAATTTAAAAAACAGTACGGCTTTTATCCAGAGTACCCTGTGGCTGACGCCGGTTATGGTTCCTATAATAATTACCTTTACTGTGAAGAGCGCAGTATCAAGAAATATATGAAGTTTACCATGTTTGAAAAAGAGACCAGGAATGAGAAATATCACAATGATCCTTTCAGGGCAGTAAATTTCAAACGAGATGAGTCCGGCCAGCCTATTTGTCCAGCTGCCAGAAAGTTCGTTTTTAAGAGGAATCAACATGTCCGTGGCAACAAATATGGTCGCACTGAAGAAATATATGAATGTGAAGATTGTACCGGCTGCCCGTTAAAAGATAAGTGTTGTAAGGCTACCGGCAACAGAACAATAAGAATGAATCAAGAGCTCTCATCTTTCCACAAAGAGGTGGTAGAAAACCTGGAATCTATCCACGGAGCCCTTCTGTGTATGAACAGAAGCATTCAGTCAGAAGGTACATTTGGAGTAATCAAGTGGGACAGATCTTATAAAAGGCTTTTTAGAAGAGGCGAAAAGGGTGTAATTCTTGAACTGACACTGATTTCATGTGCTTTTAACCTTTATAAATATCATAACAAGAAAAATCGAGTGACACTTGCAGCATAAGAAATGAGCAAGGAATACGATTGTTTATGGTCCTTTAACGAAAGGGCTAAGTTTGAGTACGCTAAAAACATAAGTATCAGCTGCAAAATAATATAAAACAAACAGAAGTGCTATGATAACAACAAAAAAACTCGTAACCAAGGCTTACGCCTCGATTACGAGTTTTTTACTGGCTGTTTTTTTACAGCCTCTTTAATTTTTATGATAAAGTCCAGGTAACACCTTCTCTGGTGTCCTTAATGGTAATGCCCTTTGATGCAAGTTCATCACGGATTGCATCGGCAGTGGCAAAGTCTTTATTTTTCTTAGCGGCTGCGCGGGCTTCGATTCTTTCTAAGATATATGCCTCAAGTTCGCTGTCAACACCTGCAGGAGCTGCAGCTTCTTCCTTCTTGCAAAGGTCAAGACACAATACTTCATCGAAACTTGCAATAATTTTTGCCTTGGTGGCGTTATTAATATCAGCCTTTAATACTTCGTAAAGAAGAGTAATTGCAGAAGAGGTATTTAAGTCGTTACCTAAAACGTCAATAAATTTATCTTTGTATTCATTGAAAACCTTTTCATCAACGGTACCGTTTTCGGCATCTGCAAGAATTCTCTGAATCTGACGCTTAAGCTTTTCGTAGGATGACTTAACATTATCAAGTACATCAAAACTAAATTCAAGAGGCTTTCTGTAGTGGCTCTGTAAGCAGAACATTCTGTATACGAGAGGGCTGTAACCCTTCTTCTCGAGAAGGTCAACACATAAGAATTCGCCTGAACTCTTAGACATTTTCTTGCCACCCTTTTCTGTAAGGTGGTGTACATGGAACCAGTAGTTACACCACTTATGTCCCAGGTAGGATTCGCTCTGTGCAATTTCATTGGTGTGGTGGGGGAAGATGTTATCAATTCCGCCACAGTGGATATCAAGGTTTTCACCAAGGTGCTTCATGCTTATGCATGAGCATTCAATATGCCAGCCGGGATATCCAACGCCCCAGGGGCTGTCCCATTTTAATGCCTGATCTTCGAATTTGGATTTTGTAAACCAAAGAACGAAGTCATTTTTATTCTTTTTATTTGTATCCTCGTCAACATCATCTCTTACGGCAACCTTAAGGTCTTCCTCGCTCTGATTTGAAAGGACATAGTACTCATTAAGCTTTGAGGTATCAAAGTATACATTTTCACCTGAAACATATGCGTAGCCCTTCTCAAGAAGAACCTCCACCATATGAATAAACTCTGAAATGCAGTTTGTGGCAGGCTCGACCACATCAGGACGTCTGATATTTAACTTTGTGCAGTCGCTAAAGAAAGCATCAGTGTAGAATTTAGCAATTTCCATAACGGATTTGTGCTCTCTCTTTGCTCCTTCAACCATTTTATCGTTACCGCTGTCGGAATCTCCGGTAAGATGTCCAACGTCTGTGATATTCATAACTCGCTTTACATCGTAGCCTGCATATCTTAAGGAGCGGTCAAGTATGTCTTCCATAATATAACATCGAAGGTTACCAATGTGTGCAAAGTGATAAACGGTAGGTCCACAGGTGTAAAGTGATACCTTGCCTTCAACATTGGGAACAAAGTCTTCTACCTTCTTGGTTAAGGTATTATAGAATTTAATACGGCTCATATTCAGCCCTCCTTTTCAACGAATTTATAGTATCAACATTCAATGGTGTAGTCAACCTTATTACTGTTAGAAATGTGTATATATGTGTGTTAAAATATTATTGTTCCAAGCGGAATAATGAAAAAGGGAAGTTTTTATGAATAAGAATTTTAACAGCTTAAAAATGAATGATGAAATGGAAAGAAGGTCCATGAGCCGATATCCAAGACCTTCACTTGTAAGGGATTCATATATATGTCTTAACGGTAAGTGGGATGACGGTGTGCTGGTGCCTTATCCTCTTGAATCGGAAAATTCCGGCTTTAAGGGAGAGATTCCCACCGAATATACATATAGAAGAAAAATCTGCATAGAAAAGGCCTTTATAAGGGATCGGGTTCTGCTTCATTTTGGCGCAGTTGACTGTGAGTGTGTTGTAAAAATTGACGGACAGACCGTATGTACCCATTCAGGCGGGTACCTTCCCTTTGAGGCAGATATAACGGATTATATTAAAATAGACACCATGCAGGAGTTGACTATTGAAGTCAAAGATGATTTATCTGGCCTTTACCCCTACGGAAAGCAAAAAAAGAAGCGTGGCGGTATGTGGTACACACCCGTAACCGGCATATGGCAGACCGTGTGGCTTGAAAGTGTTCCGAAAAATTACATAAAGAGCCTTGAAATCACTCCAACCCTTAACAGGGTAACCTTTAATATTGAGTCAGACGCAGAGTCTTTCCTTGTATCGATTTTCGACGGAGACATGCTTGTATATGAAGGTACTCAGGACGAACCGTACTTTTGTGTTGAAATCAATAATCCAAAGCTTTGGACTCCGGATACACCGAATCTTTACGATGTAGTAATAAAAGCAGGAGAGGATGAGGTCAAAACCTATTTTGGCTTAAGAACCGTAAGTATTGACACTGTTGACGGTATTCCGCGTATTCTGCTTAACGGGAAGCCTTTCTTTTTCCATGGAGTTTTGGATCAGGGATATTTTCCCGAGGGAATATACACGCCCAATTCCGAAATGTCATATGAGAATGATATAAGGCGACTTAAGTCCCTTGGAATTAATACCATAAGAAAGCATATTAAGATTGAGCCTGAATGCTTTTATGATGCCTGTGACAGAATCGGAATGCTTGTTTTTCAGGACATGGTTAATAATGGAACCTATAGCTTTGTAAGAGACACAGCACTTCCGACCATAGGTATGAAGAAACTTGATGATACAAGAAGAAAAATTAAGCCGGAGATAAAAGAAGCCTTTGAGCAGCACATGGAGGAAACTCTGGCACACCTTTATAACTTCCCCTGTATTGTGTACTACACCATATTTAACGAGGGGTGGGGCCAGTTTGACTCCGATATTATGTATGATATTGTTAAGGCCATGGATAACTCAAGGATCGTAGATTCAACTTCGGGATGGTTCTGGCAGAATTTATCGGATGTAGACAGCCTGCATGTTTATTTTAAACCGGTTGTTATTAAAAAATCAGACAGACCTGTCATGCTGTCTGAATTTGGCGGTTTTTCCCTTAAAATCGCGGAACATTCTTTTAATAATAAGAACTACGGCTATGGAAAGGCTGAAAGTGTAGAGGGACTTACCGATATGATTGTATCCCTTTATGAGAAAGAAATAATACCCGCTATTAAAAACGGTTTGTGCGGCTCCATATATACCCAGGCCACTGATGTGGAGGACGAAACCAACGGTTTTTATACTTATGACAGAAAGATTTGCAAAGTAGACGCATTGAGAATGCGTGAACTTGCGGAAAAGTTAAAGATATGATTTGAGAAAGGGAGGATAGAATGGAAAAGAGCATTGACATATGCAGAGCTATGTATGAGGAAATTTTTGTTCCGATTATCGACAGGGATTTCCCGGAATACAAAAATAGAATTGCTGCCGGCCTTGTGGGCCGTGGTTCAGACTGTTTTGGCTATGACGATGAGATATCAAGAGATCACGACTGGGGTCCGGGATTCCAGTTGTATGTAACCGGGGAAACCTATGAAAAAATAGGCAAAGCTCTTGAAAAGGCCTATGATGAACTTCCCTCCGAATACAGAGGCTTTAAGGTGGCTCCCTCTGTCAGCAGAGCAAAAAGAAGAGGCGTATACATAATTGAAGAGTTTTATGAGGGCCTTTTAGGACAGTGGCCTATTTCGGAAGAAGACTATCTTGTGCTTTTGGACTACACGTTGAGTAGTGCGGTCAACGGAGAGGTGTTTACAGATCCCGAGGGTATTTTTACAAAATACCGTAACGAACTTAAAAAGGGTTATCCACTTACTGCTTTATATAAAAAAATGGCCACCAGTGCGGCGTTGTTTTGCCAGTCATCACAATACAATGCTGCAAGAGCGTTAAAACGAGGCGACTCTGTTACTGCAGGTATAATGATGTATGACGGTCTTAAGGAAGCAATGCGTCTTTTACATTTCATTGAGAACAGTTATCCGCCCCATGATAAATGGCTGTTTAAGAGTTTGGACAATCTTGAAAACGGTGTAGAGTTAAAGGAACTGATATTAAGAGTTCAGAACGGAGAAAGTGCTGATATTATAGGAAAGTTTTTTGCAGAATTAATGTATGCAAGAAACATCATCAGTGATATTGATGATTACATAGACCATCATGTGGAGGAGCTGCTTCAGAAAGCCGAATATTGGAAGTTAAGTCATAAGGAACTGGTGAACAGGGTTGTCAGAGCGGAATTTACGGCATTTGATAAGGTGAATAATGAGGGCGGCCGTGCTTCATGTCAGGATGACTTCACAACCTTTAACATCATGAGGGAAAGCCAGTACATTACATGGACTGATGAAATGCTGGTGCAGTATCTGTATGATTTTGAGACCGAGTTTGAAAAGGGCCATAATCTTATCGAAGAAAAATACGGAAGAATGATGGAAAGTACAGCCCCGGAGGAATATGAGAAGATCAAATATGCTTTCCCGGTTATTTCTCCTGATAAAAAGGCTTTGATAGAGGCTGTGGTTGGCATACAGATGAAGATGACAGAGGATTTTTATGAAAAGAATCCCGAACTTCTATCTAAAGCAAGAAGTATTCATACTTCTGAAGACGGATACTATAATACTTCCAATGAGACCTATTTAAGAGGTGAGATATCAACATACTCAGATAAGATGCTTGAATTATATGCAAGATTTATAGTTAAGCTTGCATCGGAAAACCGTAATTTAACCGAGGATATTATTTCTTATACTCTTGGAAAACAGTAATAATCTTAGCCTTAAATAAAAGTACCGGCACCCTTTATAGATGGGTGCCGGTGTTTTATTTCTTCTTTGGAATCTTAAAGCAAATCGAAGTGCCGATGCCGGGAGTACTTTCCACATGGAGACCGTCTCCGTACTGGCTTTTAAGTCGCTTGTTAATGTTATAAATACCTATGCTCTGGTTGCCGTTAGGCACTGAAAAGAGCTTGTCTATGGTTTCTTTTTCCATTCCCACGCCATTGTCACTAACAACAAATTCGGTGAAATTATCATGGTCAATTACCCGTAAGGTAATTACGCCGGGCTTATCTAACTTTCTGACACCATGCTTTATGGCATTTTCAATAAGCGGCTGCAGTGTTATGGGCGGCATATTAAGTGCCGGAAGCTTAATAGGAAGCTCCTCATAGAAATTGATATTGGGGAATCGTTCCTTTTCTATTACCGTATAGGCTCTGGCCAGTTCCAGTTCATGCTCCAAGGGAACCACCTTCTGCATATTATCAAGGCTAAGAATAAGCTTTAAGTATTCGGAAAGGGAGTTTATGAGTTTTTTTGCTTTTTCTGAGTCGGTGACACAGCAGTCGGCGATGGTGTTTAAGGTGTTATACAGGAAGTGGGGCTTCATCTGGGCATTTAAGAAAGCGTTCTCTGATGCCTGCATGGCCTCAAGCTGTCTTGCCAGCTCCCCGGAGTAGAATTGCTCGTCTGTATTCTGAGTAGCATATTCATGGGCGAAAATGGCAACCATAACCAGTGACAGGATTACATATCCCACTGAGTAGGCATATTTTGCGGGAACTGCCATGTCGGAGGTTGAGTAGTACAATAAAACACTGGATTCAATGGAGAGAAGTGCAATTCCGTAGGCCAAAGCGTAGGGTTCTCTTCTTTCATAAACCAGCACAAATACGTAAAGGCAGATCGCATAGGGAATAACCGTCATCATAAGTGCTAAATGGGACAACGGCAGTCTGTTAAGTGTAAATGCATTTATTATCGGAACAATCATGGTTACAAGGAACGGAACCATAGCCTTCTTAGGGAAATAGTCCTCGAACATTTTCTTTGTAAAAAACATAAGTGAACAAAGATACAGCGGTGTAGCCAGCTTGTCAATAAATATACCAAGATTAAGTGGCAATCTTGGGAAAACAGCCACTATGCTTCGCCCATCCATAAAGGATGAAACAAGCACCGTCATACAGGAAAGAAGTATGAAGGGCAGCATTCTTTTGTCGCTCTTTACCGCAAGGAACTGCACGATAAGGAAGATGATTGTAAAGAATACATAGGTTGACATGAAAAAGCTCAATGAAAGCTCACGCTTTTGTTTAAGGGCTATCTTGTCACTGTTTCCTATGAATATGCACTTAAAGCCGTTATTTGTGAAATTTGAACTTGAAATAATATTTATAACAACTTCACAGCTGTTGGCACCTTCCGGAAAGTCCATAATAAAGGATTTTGGATATGAAGGGTGTCCTTCTCCGAATCTGTCGGACGCTGTTACAAGGTCACCGTTTATGAAAATCCTGTATTCGCTGTATTCTCCCGGAAACCACAGGGAAAAGGGAGAATTTGCGGGAAGCTTTAAGTAAAAAGCAAAAGTGGAGGAAAAAGTTTTTTGCCCCTTATAGAGGGTTTCGCCTAAGTCGCTGTAGGTACTGATTTTCAGTCCTTCAGCCTGTTTTTCCTCAAGTAATGATTTTTCATATGTTTCGCAGGGTGTTGAAGCGTCTCTGTATTTTTCAGGCACATAAATCTTGTCCTTAAAGAACAAAATATCTCCTGACAGCGCATATACATTTTTCTCGTCGAAATAGGAGGTCTTGTCATAACGCTCTGTTGACGCAAGATAAAGGGTTTCAGGCTGCGCAAATCTGCAAATCAAAAACAGTGTTGTAACAAAAAACATGGGAAACAAAAGGACTATGCCTATTGCAATAAATACTCGTTTCATGCCTTTTCCTCCTTTTGATCTTTGTCTTTTATATAGGAGATGGCATCCGGAGGTACCACGAAGGATACACTTGTTCCAACACCGGGGGCACTTTGGATGGCAAGGCCCTTTCCGAACAGATTAATAAGTCTTGTGTGGATGTTGTATATGCCGATTCTTGCATTTCCGTGGAGGGAATCGGTGAGGGCCATCATGGTTTCTTCGTTCATACCGATGCCGTTGTCGGAAATATCAATGTGAAAATAGTCACGATAGGGAATAATTGTAATTGTCACCTTGGGATTTTCACAGTCCGGTGTAAAGGCATGCTCTATGGCATTTTCTACGATTGGCTGAATGGATAAAGGTGGAATGTGGAAATCAGGCAAAGGATTTGGAAATTTATATTCAAAGGTAAGCTTTTTGTTTCGCTCCCTTTCAATGGCGATGAAGGCCTTTGTAAGCTCCAGTTCATTGCTTAAGGGAACGATACCCTGGAGCTGCTGGAAATTAAGGGTATGACGAAGATATTTTGAAAGGGATACGGTAATATCCTCTGCGGAGAAGGGATCCTCGTCACAACGCTTGCTGATTAAATCAAGAGATTTATATAAAAAGTCTGCATTCATCTGTGTGCACATAAGTGCATTGTCTGAATGGTTTATTTTTTCGATGGTTTCGATCAGGGATTCGCTTAACTTTTTGGTCTTGTTAAGAGAGGAGATGTACTGGGCTGTCATCATACCGCCATGGAGAAGAATAAAAGTGGGAACAATGAGTACTCTGATGCTTATGTATTTTTCACTCACAAAGGGAACCAGTGCATAGTCAATTACGGAAGCTGAAAGCATGAGAAAATATGCTGCGGTAGGATATACATATGCTTTGCCGTATTCTTTAATGCACTTGATGGAAATATTAAGACAGTATATCAGTCCGTATACTGAAATAACACAAAGCAGATAATAGGTGAAAAGTGAAAAATTAGAGGGAATTATTGCACTCACTGCCGCCAGAAGGCAGCAGATTCTTGTAAATGCAATATGTTTTTTGTCAGGCTTTTTCTTAAGAAAAAAGCCCGTGTAGATGGTAAGACAAAGCGTCACAAGTGATTGTGACGCAAAGTAAACATTGTCGGAAATGCCAGCAAGATATTCGGCATTAAAAAGTCTTGCGGGATAGAAGGATATTGCGAGATTCACATTAACCGTAAGGGCAAAACATAAAGCAGCAAACCAAATCATACGACGTGTGTTTCTAAAATAATAAAAGATTATACATGCGTACACTCCTGATATTAAACATGAAACAACACAAAACGTACGGATAATGGATAACATCAAATGTCCTCTTTCCCAATTTCAGATTAAGGTGATTTGCTATTAAAGTGACTTAATAAGCTCTCTTATTTCCTTGGAAGGTTCAAGACCGTATTCCTTAAAGAGGGAATCGCGGTACTTATCATAATAATCACGAAGTGCGGCAGGGGGAAGTTTTTTCTGCTTTAAGTGGATAATCTCCTTAAATGCGTCTTCCTCATATAAATCTACGCGAAGAACCGATTCATAGGATTCAATAGCGGCATCAAGTCTTCCTGCCTCAGCGTAAAGTTTTCCTGCTCTGTAAAGAAGCTGGAGATAGCGGCCTTCGAGCCAGCCCTTTGTTTCCTCTGCCCAGTCATAGAAACGGTTTTCAAGATAGGGTCCTTTATAAATTGAAACAAGGGTCTCAACATCCGAAAGAGCAAGAGTGTCAGGACTTGCGATTTTATTTCTGAATTCAAGATAGTCACATTTGATTCTTGAGGTGTTGATGCTGTAATCGTCGTGGTCTCTTACCAAAACATCGGTGTATCCGAAATCTGCAAGAGTGCTTCTTATGTAAGTACAGGTTACACGGAAGTTGTTGGCTGCCTTGTCAAGATCTGCATCGGGCCAAAGTGTATCAAGAATCATATCCTTTGAACGGGCACGGCCTTCATTCTGAATAAGATATGCAAGAAGTTCTTCCGCTTTGGATGTTCTGAAACGAAGAGGCTCGTTGTCAGTGGCCTTTTTAATGGAGAATGCACCGAAACAGTTGATTATAAGCTTGTCATCTTCCACAACATGGGACTTTTCAAGCTTCTTTTCCATGCTGTCAATCTGTGCTGTGAAATCATCCAAAGAAAGAGGTTTTAAGAGATAACCTGTTGCATGGGCTTTGAAGGCTTCGAGTGCGTACTGGTTATAAGCTGTTACAAATACTATTTCAAGATATGGATTAATATCCATAAGACATTCCGCCAACTCAAGACCTGTCATTTCAGGCATTTCGATATCAAGAAAAGCGATATCCACGGAATTGCTTTTTATAAATTCGATGGCATCGGCGGGCTTTGTGAAGGTGCTTAAAAGCTCCAGTCTCTTGTCCTGTCCGATAAGACGTTCAAAACGATTTAATGCATTTTGTTCATCATCAACCGCAATTACTTTATACATAAATGAGTAACCCCCAATTACAATTTTGTGCAGCACGAATACATTATTTCCACACTATTCCATTTTATCTTATTACTTTGAAATATACAACAATGTTTTGAAAATAGTTGCTATTATCAGTCAATTCTTTGTGAGTGATTTTGCTGATATTGACAAAAGAAACAGTTAACTGATGACAAAATCGTGGACGGAAGGTAATATGTTCTTATAAAACAGAATGTGAGGGCATTAGTTTGAGAGAGATGGAATTCAAAATGGAAAGACCCGGACTCTTAAAAGAAGGGGATGAGGTTACGGTAACGGAGGGCTGGCTTCCCAGTAACTGCTACTATACAATAGATCCTTCTCTTGCAATGTCCGGCAATGTGCCCTTTCCCGAGAGACTTAAGTCAAGAAGCGGAAAGGTTAAAAGCGTTGATAACACTCCAAGAGGTTTCTACGTGCATGTTCTTTTTGATGAATAATGATAAAGGAGAAAAAATATGAAATTAGTTACAACCGATAAAGCACCGCAGGCAATCGGACCCTATTCACAGGGCTTCATTTCGGGAGGTTTATTCTTTGCATCGGGCCAGATTGCAATTCACCCTGAAACCGGAGAAATCGAAACAGGAGACATAAAGGCCCAGGCTCATCTTGTATGTAAGAATATCGGAGAACTTCTGAAAGCAGCCGGAACCGAATACGGCAAAGTAGTTAAAACCACATGTTTCCTTGCAAATATGGATGATTTTGCTTCCTTTAACGAGGTATATGCGGAATATTTCATTTCAAAGCCTGCAAGAAGCTGCGTTGCGGTAAAGACCTTACCTAAGAATGTTCTTTGCGAAATTGAAATCATTGCAGAGGTATAAAGAAAACCGGTCCCGGATAATGGGACCGGCTTTTTAATTTAGTTTTATTATTTCATATCCGTTTATTTTGGGAACTGTGGCGATGATTCGACCGTTTTCAACAGAAAACGGAATCTTTTCATTGCTTCTTACCAATGTTACTTCTTTAACTTCCTTCGTATCTGAAGGAATCTTAACCGAAATCATGGTGTTCACAAGCGGAAGTCTGGTATCAACAATATCGATGGTTCTTGTGCGTCTTTCGGCAATGTAGCTTAAAACATGTACAAAAAGCTCGTTATCTCTTTTTCTTACGGTTATTTCAGCGCAGGTAGGAGCCGATATTTCAAGGATGGGTTCAGGCATAAGCTTCTTTATAAGGGCGCTTATGATTTCCCTGAAGATGCGGTTTCCGTTTACCATATAATCCTTAAAAAGAGGGAAGGCACAGTATCCGATATTGTCGCTTAATAAAATGGCGGGATATTCGCTTTCTTTATTAAAGGGGAAATGCCTGTGGGACGAAAAGCAGTCAGCGGTTCTGTTAAAATAAGGATCGCCGATTTTTGCAACTACGGGTAAGGCACTTTCCACATATACTCCCTGTTCGTAACAAACATACTCCAATGGGTCGATTTCTGATGAAAGTGCTTCGTTGACTTTGTCAGTCACAAGCACATACGCGGGGGTATATTTGCTGTCTTCAATATATCTGATTCCAAGAGAATCGGAGTCGGTGCTTTTGGCGGTGGCAAGAACCCTGCCGCCGTTTTCGGTATAAGCCTTGAGCGCTTTGCTGAATTCGGAATTTATAACTACAGAGTCCGGTAAAATAATAAGCTTATATTTGCAAAGCTCATCTTTAACTGTTATGAAATCGAAGGTGTAGTGAAGCTCCATAAGCATTCTCATGGCACCTTCATCGGATATTGAGTTTTTATCAAAAAAGTCTGCGGATACCACGACACCTATGTCGGCACATTTCTTTGTGCCCTCAAGACAGGGCTCCAGGGACTCGATTACGCTGTAAACCTTTCCGATTCTTTTGTAAGCGGATTTATTCATGCGGCCTCTGGGGTGAAGCTGGTCACCAACGGATGATGCGGCACCGTTTGCAATCATTCGGAAGCATTCGTATTCCAAAGCTTCGTCGTTCTTTAAGCTTCCGTGATCTCCCCAGGATAAGTGGAACTTACCGTTCATGCCAACATATTCTTCGTTGTTTCTGTTATAGAAATTGGCAAAAAGAGGGAAGTGGTTGTAGCCCCATTCTCCTGAAGGAAGGGATTCAAGCTCCACATGATCCTGCTTTCCCGCGCGGCTTTCTATTGTGTGGGATGAATATCCGCCATCGGGAGCCCATGAAGTGTTGTAAACGATTTTAACATCGGGCTTTATATCGTGAACAAACTGATTTAAGTCATCCTGAAGTCTGTTTAAGGCATAATCATCATGGGCCTTAAGGTCTGTAACATTTTCGGGAGAAAGCCCCATGGAAAGCATTTCGTTTTTGCAAAAAGCGCAGTGACATCTGTTCTGAACCACGATGTCAAACCAGAATCCGTCCACCTCATAATTGTTGAGCAGTTCGGTCAACTGTGCTTTCATAAATTTTCTGTAGTCCGGATTGTTAAGGCAAAGTTTTCTCCAGGTGTAATAGCCTGCTTCACCCGGTGCTTTTCCGCCGGGGATATTGTTGTCGCCCACTTCAAGCCAGTCTGTGTGGTTTGCAGCTTCCTCTTCCCAGCCTAAGGGGAAATATATGGGACATTCTATATCGTTTTTATGGAGAACAGATATCATCGAACCCAGTAAATCATAGGAAAGTGCAGGATGCATACGGCCGACCTTTGTGGGGTAGTAGCACATTCCGTGATGACACTTTGCGAAAATATTGATGGAATTGACTTTGCTTTCCTTAAGGGTATTGACAAAATCCTCGGGATCAAAGTCCACGCCGGTATCGGTAATAACCGGAGAAGTGTGAAAATCAAGATGTATCTGTCTGTAGCGCATAGGGAGTCTCCTGTAAATTTATTTGTAATAAATTATATCATTGGACAGTGGTGATTTATATCAGCTTTTTCCCGTTTGCTGTTACTATTTCTTTCGTATTTATTGTGCTTCCGATAGTTTCGAAGGTACCAGTCTGTAAAAAGCATCCCACATATATTCTTCGGGGATTTTGGGCCACTCGCAGTGGCCCTTTTCCTCTTCGTATTTTTCCATGGCTGATTTAAGTACTGTCCCGTGAGTAACAGTGCCACCGGATAAAAGATGTTCGGTAATCATTGTCCATACAGGGGCAAGATAAGGAAGGCCTTCTTTGTACATATGGGCGATTTCTGATTCAACATCATAGGGAAGTGCAATGAATTTAACGTCCCAGGAAGAATCATTTGATGTAAGAAAAACAATTCTTGCCATTTTTTTGCCGTCTAAGGGCATTCCGACGGAGCCTGGATTAATGATTCTTTTTCCGGAAATAAACAGGTCGGTAACCTTGTGGGTGTGACCGCAGAGAATGAAATCTTCCTCAATGGAACTTATGTATTCTTTATCCATTTTGTAAAGGCAGTCGTTTGATTTTTTGGGAGAACCGTGGCAGAGCCTTAATGCGGGAAGTCCTTCATATTCAAGACGCATTGTTATGGGAAATGTCTTAAAAAGTGCTATATCATCGTAAGAAATGTTTCTCTGCACATAGCGCATGGTTCCGACAACACTTTTATAGGGATCCCATTCGGGATTTTCTTCCCCAAGTCCGTTTATAAAATAATCTTCCCTGTTTCCTCGAATCATATAACAGGTTTTTCTTTCCATAAGTTCGTAGATTAAGTCAAGTGTTTTCTTTGGCTTTGGCAATTCCCCAACGTAGTCCCCTAAGAAAATGTATTCATCCACATTTTTCTTTTCACAGTAGGAAAGGATTTCTTTTAATGCTTCGTAATTTCCGTGTATGTCTGAAAGAACAGCTATTTTCATGTTTTTACGTATAATCCAATCATCTTAGATGGTGATTGGATTTATTCCTTTCTCCCAGTTATCACTGGGTATCTAAATCCATCTCTGATATATTTTGAAAAGGCACTGTGGATCTGTATTTTCATATTTACAGCTTTGACTGTCA
>JAZLLV010000057.1:0-27396 GCA_045598365.1 Lachnospiraceae bacterium | reverse complement strand
ATCCTTGTTTGGAATTAGAATAAGTATTGTTAATATTAATCATTGCAAGTTAATTTTAACACAAAAGAAGGATTAACAGTCCGCTTATCGGACGGTTAATCCTTCTTTATTTTATGGACTATGTTTTTTCACAGCCCCTTTTTACTGTAAAGCTTTTTCGGTCATGAATTTGATTATGTGATTGGCTATAAGAGAAACTCCCTTGTCTGTAAGGTTAAGCTCATCTACATACTCAGTAATGTTTGAATCATTTATTACATAGAAATAATTGTCTATGTAGCTTACACAAAGTTCTGTTGCAACAGCCAAAGCGTGGTCTATGTATACGGAGGAATTTCCCCAACCATAGTCGGTTGCGTTTGCCAGAATGATGTTTTTGTCTTCGTCATACAGGAAGGTGGGATATGGGGATACTACCACCACATTTAAGTGGGGATATGACTCTTTAAGGAGTTTAATCGAGGAATAAAGAGCTCCGTGGTATCCTCGTATATCTTCGCCGTCAAGAACAAGGGTTGGTCTTGTGTTATAGTAATCAAACATTGAGTACATAATCATTACAGTATCAATCTTGTTCATATCAATGGCATCGAAATCTGCAAGATAACGCTTCTTGTCATGACGATCCTGGAAAACATCGTTCCAGGGACATTCCTCGGGAATTGATTTGTCGCCATTTACCAAATCCCAAACCTGATAGTACAATGAAAAGCCATCAAGAGTAGCGGTGTTGTAAAGTGCTTCTGAAGTAAGAAATGCTCTTTTGGATGACAAATCATAAAATTTTGCGTCCATTTGATCTTTAAGAATGTTTATTATTGAGTGTTTCTTACCTCTGTTGCCCACAAAATCGTTGCCGAGGATAACAATGTGTTCTTCTCCGTCGTCAGGGTGGTTGGCAAGCTGTTCGGCATCCGGATACACATAAAAGTCCATACACTCCATATCATAAGTGCCCGGAGCAATGTCGGTATCTACTTCAACGCTTCTTCTGTCCCATATAATCAGTCGAATGACACAGAAGACAATAATCGCTACAATAAGTATGCCGAGAACTGCGTGTATATTTATTTTCTTTTTTTCTTCCATAGATAAATCCTTTCAGAAACTGTTGATATTGTACTATCACAGGCCAAATAAATCCATAAAAAACTGTAACTTTAAGAAATAATTCACAAAAAACACAGGTTTATAATTTGTAAATAAGTGATACAAATGATATAATCTAATAGATTATGTTCTAATGAAAAGTGTGCCTTGTAAAGGCATAGAGGTGAATTATGACTAATAATGATAATAACGAAGAAGAAGTGCTGATTCTCATCGATGAAGACGGAAACGAAGTGATATTGGATGAGCCTGCGGAAGACTTTATCGGAAATGCTGCCGGCGAGGTGAATTCTGAAACCGGTTATGAAAATATAGAAATGCCTGAAGATATGGCTATTTCCGAGGCTGTACCGGAGGCATCGGGAGACGTTCAGGACGAAATCGATTTGGCACTTACGCAGGTCATAGGTGAGGTATCCCTGGATGATGAATACATGTTGGATGAATCTGAAGCAGCGGCTGCCTATGAATCCGATATGGAGCCGGAAGAACTCCGCCAACAGAAAACATTAAATTTCGATGACGACGAGGAAGAGTACGAAGAAGACGGTATTCTTGCCGGAACCACAGGCAAGCTTCTTATGATGCTCGGAGCATTGATAATAGTCATTGCGATTGCTGTTATAGGAATATCGGTATTTGCGAAAAAAACTCCCAAAGAAGAAAAGGTTGATTTCTCCACTCTTGGAACTAACCTTGTGGGAATCGGCGTAATCGGAGCTCCGAATATTGATGCAATAGCAAATGCAGAGGGACTTCGTCTTGAAGCACTTTATGAGGCTCAGAAGACTTACGATTATGATGAAGCGGACCAGGAGAACGGTATCTCAAGTGTTTCCATTACACTTACATCCATTCTTAAGGACTTAAAGATTAAAATGGTTAACTCCAAGGGAAAACTTATCGGAAATGTTCCCTTCGAGGTGGAAGTTACGGGCCCTGATGGCAAAACTGAGAAGGTAAGTGATACCGATAAAGACGGTGTAATCTATATGTCAGACATACCCGGCGGTACATATAAGGTCAAAATCGTACCTCTTAACGGCTATGATTCAATGTATGATTTTTCTACCTGTAAGGCGCAGTCTCTTTCGGTAAAGACACAGCTTGATTATCAGAAGGTGGATGTTAAGAACGAAATAAAGAATTCTTCTCAGGTTGATAAGTCCGAGGACGCAGCTGAGAAGGAAATAGAAGTAGAATCAAAGCTTAAGGATACTGTAGGCTATGTAATGAGCTCCAAAACAGCCAGCTCCAACGGTTATGAAGCAATTTCAAAGTCAAAGATTACAGATCCTTTTGAAACCCTTAAGAAAAAGCTTGTGGCAGTTAACGGAGCAAGATTTAAGCGTTTAAGCGCACTCAATAATCCTCCTGTCGCTACTGAAGAGGGCGAAACACCCGGTGAAACTCCGGCTGAACATATGCATGCTTATGGCGGTTGGACTTCTAATAGTGACGGAAGTCATACGGGACACTGCTCTTGTGGCGAAACAACGGTTGAGGCCTGTGACACAGCTGGCACAGACGGAGCGTGCTCAAAATGCGGTTATAAGAGTGCTCCCGCACCTACTCATACCCATAACTATGTATGGAAAAACGGAGAAGGCAAACACTGGAAAGAATGTACTGCTGAAGGTGAGTGCGATGCGAAGAAGATAGAAGAAGCAACATGTACATTCGAGTTCACAAAAAAAGGTACAGTGGCTGACAAGACTCATACCAGTAAATGCTCTGTCTGTGGTTTTGTAAAAGTAGAAAATGAGGCTTGCAAAGAAGGCGCAAACGGTAAGTGTGCAGATTGTCAGGGTCAGATAGTGACAAGTGCTACTATTTCTTTTGAACCTCAAAAAGTTACTCTTTCTCTTACTGATGCAAACCAAAAGAGCACCACTGTAAGTGTTAATACAGATAATATAGTTCCTGCACCCTCTGAACTTACGTACTTATGGAGCGTAACAGGAACAGATACTACTATTGTTAAGCTTGAAGATACCGACAAGAAAACCGTTAAGATTACAGCGGAAAAGGTCGGCAAGGTAACTCTCTGCTGTAAAGTATCATTTAAGGATGCTGCCGGAAATATGCAGAATATTACTCAGCCCACTGTTGAGGTAGAGGTAGGCGGATATGAACTTACTTTAAATAAGACCGG
This sequence comes from Lachnospiraceae bacterium, assembly GCA_045598365.1. Taxonomy (GTDB): domain Bacteria; phylum Bacillota; class Clostridia; order Lachnospirales; family Lachnospiraceae; genus UBA1258. Next base: position 24,131 of record JAZLLV010000057.1, on the reverse strand, counting down.
TAAGCAGGTTCTTTTTGCTCTCCAGAATCAGAGCAACAGGGACGCTGAAAAAGATTTGAAACTTGAGATTAAGGCTACACTTGCTAAGGCAAAGGGCTCAAATATCAATCTTACATGGAAGGTTGCAAATGAAGCCGTTGCCAAATTCTTTGAAACACCCACCACTGCCGATGAAGGTGAAAACAGGGTTTCAACCTGTACTTTGTGGGGACTTTCAGCAGGAACCACCGAACTTTCATGTATGACTCCTGATGGAACGGTTGTGCAGAAACTTACTGTTGTTGTTTCCGCAAATCCTAAGGTGGATAAGGCTACAAAACTTATTGATAACGATGGTAAGCAGGTATTTGTTTATGATGCAGCTTCGAAGAAATATGTAGAAGCGACATATGCTGATTACTATACCGGTGTGGATTTATTTACACCTGTTGAAGTTTCATATATTTATAATGGTTGGTGGACAATCGACGGAAAGACATATTATTTCGACTCAAACGGTAAAAAGGTTACCGGTGATCAGGTTATACTCGGCGCAAAATATTCTTTCGATGGAAACGGTGTTCTTAAGAGCGGAACCGGTCAGTTCGGAATTGATGTTTCAACCTGGAACGGATCAATTGACTGGAGTAAGGTAGCTAAGTCCGGTGTTTCATATGCCATTATACGTTGTGGATTCAGAGGTACAACCATAGGTGGCCTTGTTGAAGATAATAAGTTTGCATCAAATGTTAAGAATGCAACCGAGGCGGGTATAAAGATCGGTGTTTACTTCTTTACGCAGGCAATCACTGAGGCAGAAGCAGTTGAAGAAGCTTCAATGTGTCTGGCCCTTTGCGACGGAAAGAAACTTACATATCCTATCTTTATAGACGTTGAAAGTGCTACAGGCGGCCGTGCCAACGGACTCTCCAAGGATGCCCGCACCGCAATTGTAAAGGCTTTCTGTAAAACCATTACAAACGGTGGCAGAAAAGCAGGCATATACGCAAATAAAAACTGGTTTACAAATCAGCTTAATGTTTCTCAGCTTACCGAATATACAATATGGCTTGCACAGTATACTTCGGCTCCCTCATATACCGCGTCAAGATATGACCTTTGGCAGTACTCAAACCAGGGATCCATAAGTGGTATAAGCGGAAATGTAGATCTTAACTTAAATTATCTTGGATATTAAGAAAGATATAAATGTGTTTTACCGGCTTATTAATAGCTGTGATATATACTTAAACAAATTGTTTATATAGGAGATGGATTATGAGAACTTATCTTGTAACAGGTGGCGCCGGATTCATCGGCTCAAACTTTATTCATTACATGCTTAAAAAGTATGGTGAAGAGATTAACATTATTAACGTGGACAAGCTTACCTATGCCGGCAATCTTGAGAACCTTCGTGACATTGAAAATCTTAAAAACTATAAGTTTGTAAGAGCTGACATTTGCGACAGCGAGGCCATTGAAGAAATCTTTACAAAGAATGACATTGATGTGGTTGTTCACTTTGCTGCTGAAAGCCATGTTGACAGAAGTATTAGAAACCCTGAGGTTTTTGTAAAGACAAACGTTCTTGGAACACTTGTAATGCTTAATAATGCTAAGGCAGCATGGGAACTTCCCGACGGCTCATTTAAGGAGGGAAAGCGTTTCCTTCATGTATCAACCGATGAGGTTTACGGCTCACTTGAGGAAGACGGCGGATATTTCTACGAAACCACTCCCTATTCACCTCACAGCCCTTATTCAGCAAGTAAGGCAAGCTCAGATATGCTTGTTAAGGCTTATATGGATACATATAAGTTCCCTGCAAATATTACAAACTGCTCAAACAACTATGGACCTTACCAGTTCCCCGAAAAGCTTATTCCCCTTATTATCAACAATGCATTAAGCGGAAAGAAGCTCCCTGTTTACGGTGATGGTAAGAATGTTCGTGACTGGTTATATGTTATGGACCATGCAAAGGCTATTGATATGGTTATTAACAAGGGCAGACTTTTTGAGACCTACAATGTGGGTGGCCATAACGAAAAGCAGAACATTGAGATTATTAATATCATTCTTGATACTCTTCAGGAAATGCTTCCCGAAGGCGATGAGAGAAAGGCGCATATCAATAAGGACCTTATTACCTATGTGGAGGATCGTAAGGGCCATGACAGAAGATATGCTATTGCGCCCGATAAGATTAAGTCTGAAATCGGCTGGGAACCTGAAACTATGTTTAAGGATGGTATCAAACTTACAATTCAGTGGTTCTTCGAAAACGAAGAATGGATGAAGAATGTTACCAGCGGAGACTATGTGAATTATTACGCTGAAATGTATAAAAATAAATAAATTGATGTAAACAGGAAGGAAAAAATATGAAGGGCATTATACTTGCCGGAGGCTCCGGCACAAGACTTTATCCTCTTACAAAGGCTATTTCAAAGCAGATTATGCCGGTTTACGATAAGCCTATGATTTATTATCCTTTATCCACGCTTATGCTTGCGGGAATAAGGGAAATACTGATTATTTCAACTCCCAGAGACCTTCCGGTGTTTGAGGCTCTTTTCGGAGACGGCAGCCAGCTTGGCATGAGTTTTTCCTATGCCGTTCAGGAGTATCCAAGAGGTCTTGCGGATGCATTTATAATCGGTGATAAATTTATTGGAAATGATGCGGTTGCACTTGTTCTCGGTGATAACATTTTTTACGGACAGAGCTTTTCAAAAGTGCTTGCACAGGCAGCGAAAAGAACCGAAAGCGAACCCGGAGCAACAATATTTGGTTATTATGTAAGAGATCCCAGAGAATACGGTGTGGTTGAATTTGATGAAACAGGAAAGGCAATCTCCATTGAAGAGAAGCCTGCTAAGCCTAAGAGTAATTATGCTGTGCCCGGTTTGTATTTTTATGATAATGATGTAGTGGACATCGCCAAGAATGTTAAGCCCTCTGCAAGAGGTGAGATAGAGATTACAAGTATTAACAATGAATATCTTAATCGTGGAACACTTCATGTAGAAACTATGGGACGTGGTTTTGCATGGCTTGATACAGGTAATCATGATGCTCTTCTGGATGCAGCAAACTTTGTTGCAACATTCCAGAAAAGACAGGGACTTTACATTTCGTGTATCGAAGAAATTGCCTTTAAGAGAGGCTTTATCAACAAAGAAGAGCTCTTAAAACTTGCCGAGCCTCTTATGAAAACAGAGTATGGAAAATATCTTGTAGAGGTTGCAAATGGACTCTAAGTTAAAGAGTGCCATAACTGCAATTTGTATATTTACGGTGCTTACAGTGCTTGTAATTGCGCTGGCGGCCGGAAGTAAAAAGACAGAGCGCCCCGGTGTTTCTTCTTCATCTAAGGAAGATACGGTTGTATCGGAACATAAGGATACAAAGCAGATTGGTAATAACACATCTGCGTGGATAAAGGATGAAACTTTCTTTGACAGTGATGAAGATACATTAGCGATGAAAATCCTGCAAAATTCACTTACATTGCATGTAAAGGCTGTAAGTATGGAAAAGGACTTAAGAATTAGGGTTCTTGACTATGAGGAGCAGGTTAAGACGGGCGAAAAATTCATTTTGTCGATAAAGGCTACCGGAAATGAATCCTTAACTTATGAGGACGAAGATTTAGACGGTGTTGTGTATGCGGAGAATCTTCTTCCCGGTGAGTATGAAGTGTCGTTGCTTCCTCTGGGCGATTATATTGTGCCTGATTTGCCTATTAAGGTTAAGGTAAGAGATAAGGTTGCCTACGAGAAAATAGAGGACATCGGGCTTCTTTTTAAGGAAAAAACAGAGGCCGAAGTAAGCCTTGACGACTTAATGACAGTATCTTCCCTTGATTATGCCGACAAGAAGCAGGACACTGCGTATGCGAAGGATGAAGTCGCATATGGTGTCGATGTTTCTGAAAAGGATGGAGAGATAGACTGGAAGAAAGTATATGATTCCGGCATCCGATTTGCAATGATAAGAGCAGGATTCAGAGGTGCAATTACCGGGGATATTATACTTGATGAAAAATTTCAGGATAATGCCACTGCGGCCATAAGAGCCGGGCTGAATGTGGGAGCATATTTCTTTTCACAGGCTGTAAATGAAAAAGAGGCTGTTGAAGAGGCCTCGGCTTTGATTGAGTGCTGTAAGGAAAGGAATATAAATTATCCGGTGACTATAAGGATTGATCAGGCCGGAGGACTTGGAAGAGCGGATTCTATTGACTCTGAATTAAGGACTCAGGTTGCTGAGGCATTTTTGAAAACCGTTAAGAATGCCGGATATGATCCCTGTGTCTATGCATCGTCTAACTGGCTTATGACGAACTTGGATTCAAAAAAGTTAAGTAAATACACAGTTTGGATGTCGCAGCTTAACAAGCAACCGACAGATGAACTGGTTTTTGATATGTGGCAGTATACTACAAAAGGAAAAGTTCCCGGAATTCAGAAGGAAGTTTCCATCAGTAGGTCATATAAATAATTTGTGAGGTGTCAGAAAATGGGTAAATTTAGTGTAGAAACCTGTGAAATTGAAGGCGTAAAAATCATTACTCCCACAGTATTCGGAGATGAACGCGGATACTTTATGGAGACATACCAGAAGAATGATTTCAAAGAAATCGGTATAGATGTTGAATTTGTTCAGGACAACCAGTCTGCTTCAAAGAAGGGCGTATTAAGAGGCTTGCATTTCCAGAAGAACTTCCCCCAGGACAAACTTGTTCGTGTTATCAAGGGCGCCGTATATGATGTTGCGGTTGACTTGAGAGAGGGCTCAGAAACTTTTGGAAAGTGGAAGGGTGTTCTTCTTTCAGAAGAAAACAAGAAGCAGTTTTTTATTCCGAAGGGATTTGCACATGGATTCCTGGTTGTATCCGATTATGCTGAGTTCGTATACAAGTGTTCTGACTTTTATCATCCCAATGATGAAGGCGGACTTGCATTTAACGATCCTGAAATTGGGGTGGAATGGCCGATTGAGGAAGGTCTTGAGCTTATTATGAGCGATAAGGATAAAAAATGGGGCGGATTATCTCAGTATGTCGAAGAAAGAAAATAGTAATATACTGAATTTAATATGGAAACTTGCGCGTAACGATTTTAAAAATCGTTACGCCGGTTCATACTTGGGAGCACTGTGGGCTATGGTTCAGCCGGTAATCACAGTGCTTATGTACTATATTGTTTTTGATAAAATTTTTCAGTCCAGAGCGGAAGCTGTGGCCGGCGGAATTGAAATTCCGTACGTTCTATTTCTGACAGCGGGACTTGTTCCCTGGTTCTATTTTTCAGAGGGTCTTTCTAACGGAACAAACGCATTACTCCAATACAATTATTTGGTAAAAAAAGTGGTATTTAACATTGATATTTTGCCGATGATTAAAATTGTTGCGGCATCGTTTATCCATGTGTTCTTTGTTTTTGTTCTTTTGATTATTGCTTCGATATATGGCTATTATCCGAATTTATATACATTTCAATTGATTTACTACAGTGTGTGTATGTTTATGCTGCTTTTGGCTTTGTCCTATACCACGTCGGCTATTGTGGTTTTTTTCAGGGATCTGGGACAGATTATTCAGATTCTGCTTCAAATCGGTATGTGGGCAACTCCTATCCTGTGGAGTATCGAGAAGATTCCACCCACCTGGCAGACTGTTATGAAGTTAAACCCTGTGGCATATATTGTACTTGGGTACAGATCGACAATTTGCGAAAATAAAGCATTTTATGCTGATTGGAAATATACTCTCTATTTCTGGGGATTTATTGCTGTGTTTATGTTTATTGGAAGAAAAATTTTCACCAGATTGAAGATTCACTTTGCGGACGTAATGTAATGAAAAAACTTAAAGATTTGTACCGTAAATTTAATATAAGTGATTGGGTGTTTGCTTTCTTTTCGGTGATTACGCTGCTGATAGCACTACTCCCTTTGTATCGCCTGGCGCTTTATGCGGCTCCTTTTTACGACGATTACGGCGGAGCGCAGTATGTTCACGCATTCTATTTGGAAGATGGAATTCCGGGCGTGTTTAGAGGCCTGTTCTATGCAATACATCTTATGTGGTACGCCTGGCAGGGCACATATGCATCCATCTTCTTTATGGGCCTTATGCCGGCAACCTTTGGAGAGCAGTATTATTTTGTTGGACTTTGGGTAATCATTACTTGTATAACTGTTGCAGCTTTTACGCTTTCAAACTGCTTATTGAAGCTTTTTACTAAGGCTACAAGAAGTGAAAGAACAGGAATTTCTGCTATAGCGGCTTTGTTCCTTGTGGAATTGATTAGAACAGCACACCAGGGTTTTTTCTGGTATAACGGTGCTGTTCATTATACATTCATGCATGGATTGATGTTTTTCTTTATAACTGCGGTTCTTAATACGGTCTATGATGAGAAACGAGTTAAAAATATTGTTTCCATGATATTTTCTCTACTGCTTGCGATACTTGTGGCAGGGGCGAATTTTGTTACGACTTTACAGGGTATACTGATTTTAGTATTGATAATGTGTCTGGCTGGTATAAAGAAAAATAAGAAGGTGTTGCTCTTGTGCCCGGCGCTTGTTGCATATCTGATTGGTATGTGGATGAATTTATCAGCTCCCGGTAATAATGTAAGAGGTGCATATTATCATGGGATGTCTCCTGTTATGGCAATTCTTTCCTCATTCAAGGAAGCACTACTGAAACTTCCGAGTTTTACGGGATTAATAACGCTTGTGTTTTTATTGACTCTTGCACCTGCGTTTCTGGCGGTGGCAAAAAGAACTGAGAGCAAATTCTCCTTGCCGGGTATTGTAACAGTTTTAAGTTTTTGCTTTTATGCTACCGGTTTTACGCCAAGCCTTTATGCTATGGCGTCTCCGGGATTAGACAGAACGCAGAATGCAGTCAAGTTCACCTTTCAGATATTACTGCTCATTAATGAATTCTATTGGATTGGCTGGGCAGTTCGAAAAAAAGAAAGCAACAATAAATTAAAACACAATTTAATTTATTATCTTGCGTGTGCCGTCCTTGCTTTTCTTGCATTTGCGGTAAGTAATAATCAGGCAGGCTCATTTTCTTCATATGGCGCGTTTCACTATGTACATACAGGAGAGGCAGCTAACTACAGAACCGAGCATTTGTACAGGCTTGATGCGATAGAAAAAGCTGAGGGTGGGGATGTTGTTGTATCCCCTCATGCATTCCGGCCTTGGCTTTTGTGTGGCTTCTTTGAACTTAGTACAGACCCTGATGCAGAAGAAAATGTGACTTTATCAAAATTCTACGGTATAAAGAGCATCAGAATAACGGATGGTTATGGACAATAATATGGATAACAAAAGTACAATGGAAAAACAGAATACTTCCGAAAAAGTCATTGAGATCCGTGGCTTGAAGAAAATGTATAAGCTATACAATAAGCCCTCTGACAGACTTCTTGATGCTTTTGGCTTGAAGAAGAAAGGTTATTCGGTGAACTACGCCTTAAAGGGTGTAGATCTTGACATATGTAAGGGCGAAACTGTTGGTATTATTGGGACCAACGGCTCCGGTAAATCTACCATATTAAAAATAATAACAGGTGTTCTTAATGCAACTGAGGGCTCTGTTTCCGTCAATGGTCGTATTTCGGCGCTTCTTGAGTTGGGCGCAGGTTTTAACCAGGAATACAACGGAATAGAAAACATATACTTAAATGGAACAATGATGGGTTTTACGGAGAAGGAAATAGAAAAAAGACTTCCGGATATTCTTGAGTTTGCAGATATCGGAGAATATGTGTATCAGCCGGTTAAAACCTATTCATCCGGTATGTTCGTGCGCCTTGCGTTTGCTGTTGCAATAAACATTGATCCTGAAATACTTATTGTAGATGAAGCGTTATCTGTTGGTGACGTGTTCTTCCAGTCAAAATGCTATCATAAGTTTGAAGAGTTTAAGAAGGCCGGAAAGACAATTATATTTGTATCGCATGATCTTAGCTCCATATCAAAGTATTGTGACAGGGTTATTGTTCTTAATAAGGGAGACAAGGTCGCAGAGGGTCGCCCGAAGGAAATGATAGATGTTTACAAGCAGATTCTTGTTGGCCAGTATGCTGAAGATAAAGCTGACGTATTCGCTGAAAATGGCGAACACAAGGAACTTCTGGAGTATGGTTCAAAGGATGCTGAAATCGTAGAGTATTACATTACAGATTCAAACGGCTTAAAAACCAATGCACTTATTAAAGGCTCTCGTTTTACGATTCACATGAAGGTTAAATTCAATAAGAATGTGGAAAAGCCCATATTTGCTTATAAGTTTGTTAACCCCAAGGGCGTAGAAATAACAGGAACCAACACAATGTTTGAGAAGGCCTTTCTTGAGGATGTTGAGGAAGGAAGAGCATTACATATTACATTTACACAGGATATGAATCTTCAGGGCGGTGAGTATTTGGTTTCTTTTGGTTGTACAGGTTACCAAAAAGACACTTTTGTTGTATATCACAGAATGTATTATGCCATGAGTGTTGCTGTTATTTCCGATAAGGATACGGTCGGATATTATGATATGAACAGTGAAATTGTTGTTGAGGATTGTTAATGAGCAAATCATTTTCGATAGGAAAAGTAAAACTGCATTTTTCTGATGGGGATATTGTTGAAAATAAGCCTGAGTTTAAGGCAGATCTCTTGAAAATAGTAAGGGATAACAACAGATTTGAATATCAGAAAATTATTGAAGAAAGAAACCGATTTGAGTATCTTTATCATCTCTCCGACATACGTGGGAATATTCTTCGCTGGCTTCCTATCAAGCCTGAGGAATCATGCTTGGAAGTTGATGGAGAGTGCGGCGCAATAGCGGACGGCATTGTTCAAAAAACAGGAAGAATTACCATCCACTGTGATTCGAACATGGATGCGGAGATTGTGGCAGAGAGATATTCGGATGTTGATGGCTTGGAGGTTGTATCCTGCGAGACGAAAGATTTACCGGTATTTGTTTCCTCTAAGTATGACTGGGTTGTAATAAAAAATGTCAATCTCCTTAGCCTTGCAAAAAAAATGGTGGACAAGAACGGAAGGATTGTTCTCATAACGGATAACCGCATGGGAATGAAAAATATTTCCGGGGTTAAACCCTTTGGCGGAAATGATTATTTTGCCGGTATAACAGGCAGTGTTGATGCAGGTATTACTTATATGGGGCTTAAAACAGCACTAAATAATATGTCTGCTTCGGAATACGAAATATTCTATCCCTATCCGGACTATAGATTTATGAAGAGTCTCTATTCTGACAGGCATTTGCCCAAAGTAGGTGAACTGGTAAACAATGATTACTGGTTTGAGTCTGACAGACTGGACCTGTTCTCGGAGAAAGCTGCATTTGATAAGTGCTGTGAAGAAGGAAGTTTTCCCGAATTTTCTAATTCATTTATTGCAATTATTGGTGCGCCGGTGAATGTGGAATATGCCAGATTTTCAAACGACAGAGCTCCCGAATACGGAATATATACCACTATAGAAAATGAATCTGACAAAAAAATAGTCAGGAAGTATCCTCTTTCGGAACTGGCAGATTCTCATATACGGAATATGTACGAAAACTATAAGAAACTGCAGGACAAGTATGCCGGTTCTGAACTGGCAATTAATAAGTGCAGTCTGCTTGATGTTGGAAACCGTCTTGCGGCGGGGTTCGAATATGTTGCAGGCGTAACTCTTGCCGAACTTATGGATAAAGCAATAGAGTCGGATTCCTCTGATGAGTTCATGGGCCTTTTCGATAAGTATACTAAACTTGTGGGATACAATGAAAATCATCCTTTTGCGGATGTGGATGTGGTGTTTTCAAATATTATTGTGTCCGATGATGAATGGACACTTATAGATTATGAGTGGTGTAAAGACAGTGCATTGACTATAAAAGAAACCGCATACAGAGCTATGTATTGTTATTATCTTGAAGATTCATCAAGAAAAAAGATAAAAGAAGATTTAATTTTAGATAGACTGATTCTTTCAAAGGAAGCATCTGAGGAAATTGAAATGGATGAGGCGGCATTCCAAAAGCGGGTTACAGGCCGAAAATTGGCTCTTTCCGAACTTCGGGAAAGATTCGGCCATAAGTCGGTTAATCCGATTCCGCTGATTGATAAACTGAGGGATAATTCCGGAATTTATAAATTCATGATTTATCCCGGAGGTAAAACCGGTGAGTTTAGCGAAGAGACGGCATATGAATATAAAGACGCCTACGAATCCGAACGTTTTGCAAGCGTTACTGTGCCGGTTCTGAAAGAAGACAGGATAGTACGAATTGATCCCCTGGACGGACCCTGCATTGTTGTTGTAAGAGAGGCCAAATTGGCAGAAAACGATTTTCCTGTTGAAAATAAAAAGTTTCTTTTTTCAAACGGAAAGAGAGTGGGAAAGGATACATTTGTTTTTGATACCTTAGATCCTAATTTGTACTTCAATATGGACGGATTCATCCATGATGAGGATACATTTTTATACCTTAAACTTGAACTGATAGATTTGGAACAGGATACAGCTGCCTCCATAACGGGTAACATTAAAAGATTTTTCTAATATTTGATATGGGACTTAAAGAACTGATAAAAAAACCAATAATTACATATGCAAACAGACAGTACAAGCGTAAGATTTCCGGTGCGGTACCTTCTTTTGACAGTTGGATCCGTGATAAAGAGAAAAATCTTGAACGTTTTGATATGACCGTGGAATTGCTGGGTAAGGATGTTTCGCCTTCTGAGTACGCAAATATGTCGTACGAAACCAGATACGGAGCAACATCTATCCGCATTATTCCATATTCAAAGATTGGTCCGTCTTTTTCTTTGCAGCATTACATTGAGGATGTTTTGATTTTTGTGGACGGTGCATTGACGGATAAAGCCATCCCGCTTGTTTCAAAGCGGTTTGAGGCAAATCCGGAAGCTGTAATATGCTATGGTGATGAAGATATTGCCGAAATCGATGCCGACAATACTCTTAAGTATGGGAAAAGCCAATATGGCACCAGAAGAGACCCTTACTTTAAGCCTGCATGGTCGCCAAATGCTTTTCTGAGTCACTTTTACTTTTGCAATATAGTAGCAATTAAGCGAAGCGCATTCAGAGATTTTGAGTGGGATAGGACCTATACCGGCGGAAAAGCACTTTACAGAAATCTGTTAAAATACATTTTTGACAGAAAACCGTATAATGCTAATCTTGTTACGTTTATTGATGAAATACTGGTTCATGCATTTGGGTATGATAATAACAAGATTACGGATGAGTATGTCGAAACACTTTTTGCCTGTGATAATTTTACAAAAGAGATAAGCGACCTCTCGGTAGTTATTCCGTCAAAAAACAATCCGGATCTTTTGAAGAATTGCATTGAATCATTTATTAAGTATAAGCCTGAGCATTTGCGTGAAGAGTTCATTGTTGTTGACAATGGAAGCCTTCCCGAAAAAAAACTGCAAATCGAAAGTGTTCTGAAATCCTATAACTGTACATATATTTATGAGCCTATGGATTTCAATTTTTCTAAGCAATGTAATATTGGCGTAGAAAAAGCAAAATACGATAATATTCTTTTGTTAAATGACGATATAACTTTCGAAAGTACTGAGTCGATTGCCGAGTGTGTTAAGCAGCTAAGCTGCAGCTTTTCGGGGGCTGTCGGCATCAAACTGAGGTATCCCGACACAGACGCAATTCAGCACGCCGGAGTTGTAAACAGTACAATAGGCCCTGTTCATAAGCTTCAGTTTTTAAGCGATGGAAAAGAACAGTACTTTGGATATAACAGATATACTATTAATGCTTCTGCAGTTACGGCAGCCTGCCTTTTTGTGCGAAAAGAAGTTTATTGTCAGGTTGGCGGACTTAATGAAGAACTGAAAGTTGCCTTCAATGATGTGGATTTCTGCTTTAAGCTTCTTGAAGCAGGGTATGTTAATGTGTGCTGTAATAATGTATATGCGACCCACTGCGAGTCTGTAACAAGAGGAAAAGATACGGATGTAGTTTCTTTATTCAGACTGGAAAAGGAAAAGGAAACTCTTTACAACGCGCACAACGGCTTGAAGCGTTTTGATGCTTATTATTCCAAATATCTGCTTACGGATTGTCTGGATGTACGAATTGTTCCGGCTAATGAATACGAGGCCGACAAAGGTGAGCACTTCTTTGGAAAAGTTAAATCAATGGATTTAAGCGGCGCAAGAGAAGATTTGTGCGTTAATTTATCAGTGGAGTTTGCTGCGAAGAAGTCAGGCTTTACCTATGATGAAAAGGATGCGGATTTATTGTACTTCCAAGGTTTTTCATATGTTTCGGGCAGCGATAACGCATGTTATAAAAAATATATTCTTTTGCAGTCAGATGCACAGACATTTGCCGTTCCCTACGAAGGCACCGTAAGACTTGATGTTTATCAGGCAATTCCCGATCAGATTAATGTGGAAAATTCGGGCTTTTCTGTTTCTGTTCCTGTTCAGGCTGTAAATGGTAACACAACATATCGTGTAGGAGTTCTTTTTGTAAATAAATACGCAAGAGAAAAGCTTTATTCTTTCTCTCATAAATATCTGGTGGTGAAATAATGGATTACAAAGATTTGTATGAAAAGGAAATTGAAAGAAATACCATATTGTCCGAACGTCTTGCAGAGCTTGAAGAAGAAATGGAAGAAGTAACCTTTAAGCTTAACAGGATAAAAAACAACCCCATATGGAAGGCTTCCACACCGGTGAGAATGTTTGGCCACAAATGTATAAACAATATAAGGCGTGTTAAAAATCTGGGCGGTCCCAGAGGAATAATGATGAAGCTTGAGTACAAAAAACGTGAAAAGGAAGCTAAGGCTTTTTATGGTACGAAAAGTTTTCCCTCGGAAGAAAGAAGAAAATTCGAAGAGGAATATTCGTTTGAATACAGGCCGTTATTCAGTATTCTTGTTCCTTTGTACAATACGGACGAAACCATGCTTAGGGAAATGATTGGTTCGGTTAAGTGGCAGACTTACTCAAACTGGGAGCTTTGCCTTGCAGACGGATCTGATGCGGCCCATGCATATGTGAAGACTGTGGTGGATTCTTACAAAGATGACCGAATCAAGTACATGAAGCTTGAAAAAAACAACGGTATTTCCGGTAACACAAATGAATGTCTTAAACTAGCAACAGGCGAATATATAGGTCTTTTTGACCATGATGACATACTTCATCCTTCGGCACTGTTTGAATATGCAAAGGTGATTAACGATGAGGGTGCGGATTACATATATTGCGATGAAACAACATTTAAAAGCGGCAATATAGATCACATGCTGACAATGCATTTTAAGCCGGATTATTCGATTGATAATCTTAGAGCAAATAATTATATTTGTCATTTCAGCGTATTTAAGAAGACTCTTCTTGAGGGTACTGAACTTTTTAGATCCAAATATGACGGAAGCCAGGATCATGATATGATTTTGAGACTTACCGATAAGGCCGAGAAGATAGTACATGTACCCAGACTCTTGTATTACTGGAGATGCCATCCGGGCAGTGTTGCCAGCAATATTTCGGCAAAAGAATATGCAATTGATGCAGCAAAAGGTGCAGTAGCCGACCACTTAAGAAAGCATGGCTATACTGATTTTAAGATAACAAGCACAAGAGCTTTTGAAACCATTTTTAAGATCAGATATAAAATAAACGGAACTCCCATGATTTCCATTATTATACCCAATAAGGATCATAGGGATGACTGTAAACGTGCCGTTACATCAATTCTTGAAAAGTCCACTTATGCAAATTATGAAATAATTATTGTGGAAAATAACAGTGAAGATCCCAAGACAATGGAACTTTACGAGGACCTGAAAGAAATGTCACCAAAGGTTAAAGTAGTAACCTTTGAGGGAGAATTTAACTATTCAAAGGTAAATAACTTCGGTGTTTCTTTTGCAAAGGGTGATTACATTCTTTTGCTTAACAATGATACAGAGGTTATAACTCTTAACTGGCTCGAAGAAATGCTTATGTATGCGCAGCGGGAGGATGTAGGTGCTGTGGGAGCGAAGCTCTATTATGCTGATAAGACAATTCAGCACGCCGGTGTGGTTATCGGTCTTGGCGCTCACAGAACAGCAGGACATACTCATTACAAAATGCCTAAGGATAATCTTGGTTACATGGGCAGATTGTGTTACACTCAAAATGTAAGCGCTGTAACAGGTGCCTGTCTCATGGTTAAAAAATCACTTTTTGAGGAAGTGGGTGGCTTGGATGAGTCCTTCAGAATATCCTTGAACGATGTGGATTTTTGCCTGAAACTTCGAAAGAAGGGGCTTCTCAATGTGTTTACTCCCTTCGCAGAACTTTATCATTATGAATCTGTTTCAAGAGGATTGGATGATAACGGTGAAAGGGCTGAAAGATATAATAAAGAGTCTGAGATGTTTCGTGAAAAGTGGAAAGAGGAACTTGAAAAGGGTGACCCTTACTACAACAGGAATTTTTCTTTGGACAGAAGTGATTTTTCAGTAAAAGTAGAATAAAAGGAGAATAAAGGTATGACAGTAAAAGAGCAGTACAATTTCTGGCTTTCAGATGCCTATTTTGATGAAGCTACAAAGGCCGAATTAAAGGCAATCGGAAATGATGAGAACGAAATCAACGAAAGATTTTACAAGGATCTTGAGTTTGGTACAGGCGGATTGAGAGGTATTATCGGCGCCGGTACAAATCGTATGAATGTATATACCGTTCGTAAAGCTACTCAGGGTCTTGCAAATTACATTATTAAGCAGGGCGCTGAGGATAAAGGCGTGGCAATTGCTTACGATTCAAGACGCATGTCACCTGAATTTGCGGATGAAGCTGCTCTTTGCCTTAATGCAAACGGAATAAAGGCTTATGTTTTTGACGCATTAAGACCCACTCCCGAACTTTCATTTGCTTTAAGAACAAAAGGATGTACAGCAGGTATAGTAGTTACCGCAAGCCATAACCCTCCCGAATATAACGGCTACAAGGTTTACTGGGAGGATGGTGCTCAGGTAACTTCACCAAGAGATAAGGATATTATCGGAGAGGTTAATGCGGTTACCGATTACAATACAGTAAAGACCATGTCTAAGGACGATGCTGTTAAGGCAGGTCTCTACAATGTTATAGGTAAAGAAATCGATGATCTCTACATGGAAGAGTTAAAGAAGCAGATTATCAATCCGGAAATAATCAAGGAAGTTGCAAAGGATATTAAGATTGTATACTCACCTTTCCATGGTACAGGTAATGTTCCCGTAAGAAGAATCTTAAAGGAACTTGGCTTTGAAAATGTATATGTAGTTCCCGAACAGGAACTTCCCGACCCTGACTTCACAACTCTTGAGTATCCTAACCCCGAAGATCCCAAGGCATTTACACTTGCATTAAAGCTTGCAAGAGAAGTCGGCGCTGATGTGGTACTTGCCACCGATCCCGATGCAGACAGACTTGGAATTTATTCCTATGATACAAAGTCAGGTGACTATGTTTCATTTACCGGCAATATGTCAGGTATGCTTATTGCTGAATATATCTTAAGAGAGCGCACCAGGAAAGGCATTATGCCTGCAAATCCCGCTCTTGTAAAGACTATCGTTACCACTAATATGGCAGATCCCATTGCGGCAAAATACAATGTTAAGCTTATCGAAGTTCTTACAGGCTTTAAGTATATCGGCGAACAGATTAAATGGTTCGAGGAAAAGGGAACCAACAACTATGTATTCGGTCTTGAAGAAAGCTATGGCTGTCTTGCGGGAACACACGCAAGAGACAAGGATGCGGTTGTTGCAGTTATGTGCCTCTGCGAAGTGGCTGCATGGTGCAAAAAGAACGGAATCACCTTATGGGATCAGATGCTTAATATCTACGAAGAGTATGGCTACTTCAAAGAAGACTTATATACCATCACCCTTAAGGGTATGGACGGATCAAAGCAGATTCAGGAGATGATGACAAAGCTTCGTAATAATCCTCCCAAGACACTCGGAGATTGGAAGGTCCTTCGCTTCAGAGATTATGAAGAAGACGTAATCATCAATATGGAAAACGGTGAGAAGACAAAGACCGGGCTTCCAAAGTCAAATGTATTATACTTTGATTTAACAGATGATTCATGGTGCTGTGCAAGACCTTCGGGTACAGAACCTAAGATTAAATTCTATATGGGAGTTAAGGGAGCAGACCTTGAGGATGCAAAGGCCAAGGTTGCTATGCTAACCGAAAACCTTAAGGCAATTCTTTAATGGGAAATCTTTCAAAAACCATCCGTTATTTTAAAAGAAACGGGTACAAAAAAACATACTATGCAATGATGGAGCGTCTTTTTCCTAAAGACGTTCCTTTTCATGCTGAAAAAGAAATATATGATGGCCCCATTGATGAGGACATTAAATTCAGCGTACTGGTTCCCGTTTATGAAACCGATGAAGTATTTTTAAGAGAGATGATTGAGTCGGTTCTTGGGCAGATTTACGGTAATTTTGAACTGATTATAGGCGATGCGTCTGTTTCAGACGGACCTGAAAACATTGTTAAATCCTATACTGACGAAAGAATCAAGTACATAAAAATCCCCGAAAACAAAGGAATATCAGCCAATACAAATGTTATTCTTGAAGCTGCAACGGGAGACTACTGCTGTCTTCTTGATCATGATGACTTTATTACACCGGACGCTTTGTATGAAAATGCCATACTAATATCCAAAGAGAAAAAAACGGGCAATGAAGTCGACATGATTTATTCGGATGAAGACAAGTGTGATGCCGCAGGAGAAAAATACTTTGAGGCCCATATAAAAGAAAAATTTAATCTTGATTTATTTTTATCCAATAATTATATCTGCCACTTTGCAACAATAAAAACCTCCTTGATCAAACAGCTTAAATTCAGGGGAGAGTATGATGGTGCGCAGGATTATGATTTGTTTTTACGAGTTGTGCTTAACAGCTCAAATGACAGAATTTATCATATTCCTAAGATTTTATATCATTGGCGCTGCCATGAAAAATCCACATCCTTTAATCCTGCAAGCAAAGAATATGCCTATGACGCCGGCAAAAGAGCAATAAAGGATTTTGTGCTGAAAAAGTATAATGCAGATTTACAGGTGGAAGAATTACCTCATAAAGGCTTTTACAAAGTTTTATGGGGTGAAGATATATTTAATATAAGAAAAGATATCGGTGCAGTGGGCTCTGTGATAATAAAAGGCAATCGCATTGTGAACGGTATTTATATGGAGGATGGCCGGGAACTGTTTCTTAATATGAATAAATACTATTCCGGATATATGCACAGAGCTGTTACCACAAGAGATGTGGTTATGTGTGATATCAGAACGGTTATCCCTACGCCTTCAATGAAGGATGATTTTGATGAGTTAATGGGTGCTTATAACGATGTGAAGAAATCCGGAGAGATTTCTGAAGCCGGGCTTGAGAATCTGGCCCAGGACATAAGCTTTGAATTTGCCAGAAGGCTTAAGCAAAAAGGACTTTTGTTCCTTTATAACAGGGATTTAACAAGCTGATGTTATTATTCTTTTTGCTGTAGGACTTAGGTACTGATATTAAGAAAACATTAATTTGTTTTACAGGAATCTTCGTTGTAATATTGTGATAGGCTTTTTTAAGAATAAAAATTGCTGTTTTGGAGGAAATATGGCTACACAGAAGAAGAAAAAAACACCTGTGGGAAAAATTATTTTATTCATTTGTGAAATTATTGCCCTTATTGCTTTGCTCATTATCATGTGGCTTGTATTAAGAGTTACGGATAAAGAAGAAGGTGTTGAGAAACTTACAATTAATGAATCAGATATTGTCGTTGAACTTCCTGATGAGGTAAAGGAAAACGAAGTCATGAAGGGATACAGAAATATTGCACTTTTCGGTGTTGACTCGCGTAATGGTGCACTTACCACAAAGACTCGTTCCGATACAATTATTATTGCATCAATAAATCTTGATACAAAGCAGGTTAAACTTGTATCTGTATATCGTGATACCTTCCTTAACCAGATGGGTCCCGATCAGGAATACGGAAAGTGTAATGCTTCATATGCTTATGGCGGAGCGGAAAGAGCTATAAAGATGCTTAATGCCAATCTGGATATGAATATTACCGACTTTATTACAATCGGTTTTGAAGGCTTGAGAGATGTTATCGATGCGCTCGGTGGCGTATACATAGAAGTTGATGCGGATGAAATAAAGCATCTTAATAACTATCAGATTTCAATGGTCGAGAACATGAGTGATATTGATGATTATGTTCCTGTCAAGGAAACCGGCTACCAGCTTCTTAACGGCTTACAGGCAACTGCTTATTGTCGTATCAGATATACAAAGGGTAACGACTTTAAGAGAGCGGAAAGACAGCGTGAGGTTATTCAGGCCTGTCTCGATGTTGCTAAGACATCAGCCACCCCCGCTGCGCTTGCAAAGATTTGTAACAATGTATTCAGCGAAGTATATACTTCACTTGACCTGACTGAAATTCTTAGTCACTTGGAACATATTACCGAATACTCAATTGTTGATGAGGCAGGCTTCCCCAGCCTTGAAAAACTCACAACGGGAACTCTTGGTTCAGCAGGAAGCTGCGTAGTACCTGTTAATCTCGAGCAGAATGTTGTTTATCTCCACAAGTTCCTTTTTGATGAGGCTGATTATAAGCCTTCAGCAAATGTTGTCGAGTACAGCAATGAAATTTACTCACGTGCAAGCAAATTCATTTCTATTTCACAGGGCGCAAGTGATGATTTTGGCGACGATTAATTTAATAAGTCGATAGACTATTTTCTCTTTTGTGATATAATCACTATGGGACCGGGAATACTACTCCCGGTCCTTTTTGAATTATTTGAAAGGCAGTCGATTTAATGAACATTGATCTTATAATACCTGTATATAAGCCGGAAAAAAGTTTTATAGAGCTTGTGGATATAATGTCAAGGCAGGATTTGCCCATTAATAAGATATATATTATTAATACAGAGCAGAAGTTTTTTGACAGACTGGCATACTCCACAAAGTTTCTTGATAATCATAAGTCACTGAACATAAGACATATATCAAAGAGGGAATATGATTGCGGAAAAACCCGTAATGTAGCCGCTAGATTGTCTGACGCGGAATATTTCCTTGTTATGTCCCAGAAGGCGCTTCCCACGGGAACGGATCTTGTAAGAAAACTTGCGGATGCCATTAAAGCAGACCCCAAGGTGGCTGTGGCATATGCAAGACAGATTGCCTGCGATGAGGCTCCCGAGTGTGTGAAGTTTGCGACACAGTACACTTATCCCGAGGATTCTTCGGTACGTTCCGAAAAGGATTACGAGAACCTAAACTGGGTAACATATATGAATTCAAATACATGCGCTTTATACAGAAGGGATGTATTTGAGGAACTTGGTGGATTTGAAACCCATATAATCACAAACGAAGACATTCTTTATGCTGCAAAGGCCATAAAAGCCGGCTACAAAGTAAGCTATGTATCGGATGTTGCGGTTAAGTATAATTCCGTATGTTCTTTGGATGAGTATATGAAGCGTGCATTTGACTTTACTGTTTCGATAGTGCAGAATCCCGATGTTTTTGATCTTTCATACATCCGTGACTCAATAAAGAATCTTGATAAATTAATCGTTTCAAAACTGAAAAAGCAGGGCTCGAGGAAAGCTCTCTTTGAGTATAAAAGAATCTATTCTGCCAAGAAAAAAGGCTTTTCAAAGGCGCTCAGATACAAAAAAATGGACTATGACAAGCTGGCAAAATATTCTCATAATCCGGAATTCTGGCGTATGGATGAAATCATGAGAGACCGTACTTGTATAGACAGCAGGTCCGGATACGGAAGAAGCGCAGCTGAGGTTGAGATGATTTCAAAGCCGCCGGTAAAGCCCCATAAGAGAACCGAAGAATAGAGAACTTCACATTTTTTATATAGAAAAGACACAATTGCTACACAATTGGTTTGTACAATAAGCTCAAAGAATTGAAAAGGGAGGTACATTTTCAATGGACGAGCATATGAACGATAATATTTTTGAAACACCTCTTAATGAAAAAGAGGAACCTGTTAAGGAAGAGGCAATAAAGGAAACCGTCGAAACGGTTAACGAAACATTCAGCCCTATCCCCGAAGAACCGGTAAAGACAAAAAAGAAGAAAAAAATCAAGACCAAAAAAGAAAAGGGCGAGAAAAAGAGTCCCAATTTCTTTGTAAAGGTTCTTGTGGCTCTTTTGCTTGGTGTTCTTTTCGGTGGTGCTGCCGCAGGTTCTTTTTACGCTGTGGACAGATACTTAAAGGGTGATACCGCTGAGTCGGAGATTGTCGATACGGAAGCTCCTGTGGACTCTAAGGAATTTGATGATATCAAAGAATCCGTACGCGAACTTCAAACCGCAATTTTAGAAGACAAGACAGGAATTCAGGTTTCAAACACCGCTGTTGTAACGGATGTTACATCTGTTGTTGAAAAGGTAATGCCTGCAATGGTTTCAATAACCAATGTGGGTGAAGTAAGAAGAACCGACTGGTTCGGCCGTGTTTATACAGAAGATACCGAATCCTATGGCTCGGGAATAGTAATCGGTGAGAGCGATACGGAATATCTTATTGCGACCAACAATCATGTTATAGAGAATAATAAGTCACTTTCCGTTCTTTTTGCTGATGGAACATCGGCAGACGCCTTTGTTAAAGGCTATGATGCCAGTGTTGATATATCCGTAATAGCTGTATCAAAGGAAAAAGTAACTAAGGAAACAAGACGTGCAATCGCCGTGGCAGAACTCGGGGATTCAGATGCATTAAAAATGGGCGAGCCTGCCATAGCAATTGGTAATGCGCTTGGATACGGACAGTCTGTTACCACAGGTGTAATCAGCGCCACCGGACGTGAGATTACCATTGACGGCAATGTTTATTCGAACCTTATTCAGACAAGTGCTGCAATTAACCCCGGTAACTCAGGCGGAGCACTTCTTAATATCTACGGTCAGGTAGTTGGTATTAACTCCTCAAAGGTGGGAAGCGACTCGATTGATAACATGGGCTTTGCAATTCCCATAAACGGTATTAGAGATATACTTAAGGAGTTTTCCGACAGAGAGATTCGTGACAAGGTTCCTGAAAAGGATAAGGGCTATCTTGGAATCGGCGGTAATGATACCTATGATCTTACGGAACTTGGTTATCCCGCAGGCGTTTATATAGCAAAGGTCTATGAAGGTTCACCTGCAGAAGAAGCAGGGCTCTTTATGGGTGATGTAATCACAAAGGTAGACGGACAGTCGGTAAAAACCATATCTGAGCTTTCATCCTTCCTTGATTACTACAGAGCAGGCGAAAAGGTTAAGTTAAGTGTTACACGAAATGTTTCCGGTTCACTTACAGAACTTGAAATAGAAGTTACACTTGGAACAAAAGATGTAATATCAGATTAATAAATAATCGGGAGCACAGTTTAGGTGTGCTCCCGAATTCTTTTTTTATTCTGCGCTTTCCTGACCGCGAAGCTCGATTATCGGGCCGCCGGTTCCGTTTATGTACGCATCGGTAATGGTTACCTTTCCAATGTTTTTATCCTTTGGAATCTCATACATTATATCAAGCATGAACTCTTCAATGATTGCTCTTAATGCTCTTGCACCTGTATCTCTCTCCAAAGCCTTGTCCGCAATTGCTGCAAGTGCTTCATCAGAGAACTCAAGCTTCACTTCATCAAGCTCAAGAAGTTTTTTGTACTGTTTAAGTATTGCATTCTTAGGCTCTTTGAGAATATCAATGAGCATATCTCTGTCAAGACATTCCATGGGGCATATCACCGGAAGACGTCCGACAAACTCGGGAATCATACCAAACTTCTTGATATCTTCAACGGTTACATGGCTTAAAATGTTCTTTTCCTTACTCCAGCGATCCTTCAACTCGGCTCCGTAACCGATGGATGTTTTCTTGTTAAGACGCTGCTTAATAACTTCCTCCAAATCAGGGAAGGCGCCGCCGCAAATGAAAAGAATGTTTCTGGTATTGACGGTGGCAAGAGGAACCATGGCGTTTTTGGAATTTGCACCGATGGGAACTTCAACCTCGGCCCCCTCCAAAAGCTTAAGCATTCCCTGCTGAACCGATTCGCCGCTTACATCACGGGAAGTTGTTTCCTTTTTCTTGGCAATCTTATCTATTTCATCAATAAAGATAATTCCGCGTTCGGCTCTTTCCACATCGTTGTCTGCGGCTGCAAGAAGCTTTGAAACAACGCTTTCGATATCATCACCGATATATCCGGCCTCAGTGAGCGAAGTAGCATCGGCAATTGCAAGGGGAACATCAAGAAGCTTTGCCAGAGTCTTGACAAGATATGTCTTACCACAGCCTGTGGGACCTATCATCAGAACATTTGACTTTTCGATTTCGATTTCGTCCATTGTGCCGGTGGCAACTCTCTTATAATGATTATAAACTGCAACAGAGATAATCTTCTTGGCCTGTTCCTGCCCGATTACATATTCATCAAGCTTTTCCTTAATCTTATGGGGCGGAAGAACATCCTTAATATTAATGGGTTCAAGAGGTTTCTTTTTCTTCTTAACCTTTTGACGGCCGGGGAAGCCCTCCTGAAGATCAGAAAGATTTAAGAAGCTGATGTTAGGAAAGCCCATACCACCGAAGCGGGGAGAAGTTTTCTCTTCCTCTTCGTGTTCATCCGGAGTATCCGCATCGGCCTTAACAGAGTCACTGTCGGAAATCTTTTCGGTATCTTTTGAATCGGCTGATTCTTTGTCTGAATCATCGGTTTTTGATGTTTCTTCCTTTTTATCAGGTTCATTCTTTGGATTAAAAAAGTTTCTTCCGAATAAATTCATACCGGGAAGATTAAACATTTCGGGGGATAAATTAAGATTACCCGCCATATCTATTGTTTTTTGCAGGCAGTCGGCGCATACGCACATATGACCGGGCAGACTGATCATTGTTCCGGCTTTACTTTCGGGGCGCATACACAGCATGCAGACTTTTTCGTATTCTTCTGACATAATTTGTCCTTTCATTTTCAAGATGCTTACATTATAATATAGGAGATTTGTTACACACAAGTTAAGAAAAAATAAAATCGTGCTCTTGACAATGCATCGTAACGTACGTATAATGTGATAGCGTGCGTGAAAGTGCATTTTTATTTTTGTGCAAACGCGTGACTATTATAGAAAGGAAGATAACAGAATGCCCACATTTAACCAGTTAGTAAGAAAGGGACGTCAGGACAAGGTTTCCAAGTCAACAGCTCCCGCACTTCAGAAGGGCTTTAACTCACTTCACAAGAAGGCTACAGACCAGAGCGCTCCTCAGAAGCGTGGTGTTTGTACAGCAGTTAAGACAAAGACCCCTAAGAAGCCTAACTCAGCTCTTAGAAAGATCGCAAGAGTACGTCTTTCAAACGGAATCGAAGTTACATCTTACATTCCCGGTGAAGGTCACAACCTTCAGGAGCACAGCGTTGTTCTCGTAAGAGGCGGACGTGTTAAGGACTTACCCGGTACCAGATACCACATTATTCGTGGTACCCTTGATACTGCAGGTGTAGCTAACAGAAAACAGGCCCGTTCAAAGTACGGCGCTAAGAGACCTAAGGCTGGCAAGTAATTTTGCCGAGTTGTAAGTACCACAAAGACTAATTAGTGTTGGAATTCTGTTTTTCAGATAAACCTGCACGTACACAAGAAGTGAATTAGTACACGTTGTGAGTACCGATGATTTATTCGGAACGAAATAATCGTTCCCGAAAAATGTAACTGATTTTCGAATGAATAAGGAGGGAAGAATCGTGCCACGTAAAGGACATATTCAGAAAAGAGACGTATTAGCAGATCCTTTATACAACGACAAGGTAGTTACCAAGCTTATCAACAACATTATGTTAGATGGTAAGAAGAGCGTAGCTCAGAAGATTGTATACGGAGCATTTGCAATCGTTGAAGAGAAGAGCGGCAAAGCAGCTCTTGACACATTCCAGGAAGCAATGAACAACATGATGCCTCTTTTGGAAGTAAAGGCTAG
>JAZLLV010000056.1:0-85859 GCA_045598365.1 Lachnospiraceae bacterium | reverse complement strand
CGCATAACAATCAAACGATAAATGATTATGGGGTAGGGGGAATTATACCATTATCCGCTGCAGCATATACGTTGGAAGAAGGTTAACCACAAAAGGAGGGGCCATGAAAAAATGATTTCTCATTTTTTCACAGCCCCCTTTCTTATCTCTCTCTGTTAATCTTTCTGTTTTCCACTCTGTAAACCATATCACACTTTTCAATGGTTTGAAGTCTGTGAGCGATAATCACAAGGGTTTTCTTTCCATGAAAGGCATTTATGGATTCCATAATCGCCGCCTCTGTATCATTATCAAGGGCAGAAGTTGCTTCATCTAAAATCAGAACTTCGGGATCATTATACAGTGCTCTTGCAATACCAATACGCTGCCTCTGTCCGCCGGATAGTCTTATACCCCGCTCGCCGATTTCTGTATCAAGGCCATCCGGAAGTGATCTTACGTATTCATCAAGATGAGCTTCTTTAAGTACTGCCCAGACTCTCTCCTCCGAAATGCAATCATCCGGAACTCCGAACGCCACATTCTTTCTTATACTGCAATCCAGCATATATATCATTTGAGGAATATATCCCACATTTTTAAGCCAGCTTCTGTATTTTGTGGAGACATCAATACCATCTGCCAGAACAGCACCCTCTTCGGGTTTCAAAAGTCCTAACATTATATCGATTATGGTCGTTTTTCCGGAGCCGGAGGCTCCCACAACACCAACCGCGGCACCTATTGGAATCTCCATATCAGCGCTTTCGAAAATGTATCTTTCCGTCTGGGGATATTTATATTTAATATTTGAAAGAGTAACTTTTTCCTTTACCGGAAGCTTTTCTGCATTCTCACTTGCAAAGGACATGTCCACATTCTTATTATCAATCTCCTCCTGAAGATTATCCGAAACATTAAAAAGAAACGGCTTAAGATACGAGATTGAATTAAGCTGGTTGTTTATTTTATTTGCCGAAGGAAGAAGTTTATATGCCGCAGCAGCCATAGCACCGAGCACCGGTACCTGAGACGCTATATCTTTTCCCATAATCAACTCCACCAAAAGAAAGCCAATCATACCGGCTATGCAGACAGTTTCAATCAAAAGCTTGGGTGTATTGTTATACAAAGTATACTTTTGGACTGCATTTACATATCCGTTTCCGCAAGCCTTATATGAGTCAACAAAATACTTTTCAGTTCCCGAAATCTTTATTTCTTTGATTCCCTGAACCGACTGTGATATCCATTTGAAAAGGCCTGAATAAAAATCCTGATTTTCTTTTCCTGCCCTTGACATAACAGGCTTAAGAATCTTAGTAATCACAAGCATTGTTACTGCCAAAAGGATACCTACAACAATGCACATAAGCGGTGCAATGTTCATAAGCAAAACAACCATTGCCACAACCACTACAAGTTCTGAAGCCATGGTAAGAATCGCCTGCACCAGAGCATACATGTTATTAACATCAGAAGTAATGCTCCTTTGCACAACAGCTGTGTCTGCAAACAAATAGTACTCATAATCCCTCTTTATATAGTTTCGCATGAGCCTCTCTGAAGTTCTGAACTGATTCTTAAAAATAAATGCATATGTGATTTTCCACTGTAAAAACAAAAATACATTTTTAAGAACAAAGGCAAGTATCAGCCCTGCCATGACAAGCACCGCAAAAGTCTTATACTCGATCCCAAGGCTCTTGTATATTCCGCTTATAACAGGTGTAGACTCAATTGTCTCAGGAGATACCACCACGGAAACAACCGCCATTACAACGGCAATGCTTGCGGTTTCAAGTGCTGCCCCCACAAGCATGAGGAAAACAAGTCCCAGCATTTGAATTTTTTGTCTTTTGTCAAACAGAATCAAAATTTTTCTTATTATTTCTTTCATTTTCGCTCCAATATGGATCCAAATGTAAGATCCACGGTACTGTCAAAGTAGATATCATATCCATCAATGGTCATATAGTAGTCAAATCCGTAATTGGTAAGACTTTCATCAAAGTTTTCTTTTCCGGAAAGGACAATATATGGCGTATCAGTCCATCTAAGCTCATTTGACACATCCCTTGCCGAAATAATGTCTTTTGATAAAAGCTTATCAATATTTGTAGCCACATCTCCGGAACTATAAAGAAGAACGTATCTTCCGTATGTCAGACATATATATGGCGAATACTGTCTTGAATATTGCATAAATTCCATAGGCATGCATACTCGTATTTCTCTTCCCGGATATCTAAGTTCATCACATATCTTAACAACAGCAGCAGGCACATGATACATATTTTCAGCTTTTGAAAACTGAGGATTACTGTATACATATTTTCCCGAAAGCATAATAAGAAGAACAGCTCCGACAAAAGCAAGGCTTCTCTTTTTAGCGGGAAGCAAAGAAACCGCCTCCACTAAAACAAAGCAGACAATTATGCCCACAGGAATCATCCATAAAAGTCTGTACAGTATAACACCGTCCTCACGTAACATGTTATAAAGAACCCAGACAGGGCAAAAAAACACAGCCAGAACATAGATCGGGAAGAAGAACATAAGTGTCTTTTCTTCTGACTTTTTAAGCCTTATCCCTAAATATAACAATCCAACCAAAAGTAATGTGAAATTAAGTCCTGATCCGGTGAAATCAGCAAGGGTATCTGCATAAAATGATAAATCCATAAGCCCTCCTAATCCACAATCAGATACAACAGCACCGCCAGAGCGTTGGGTACAATTGTAAGACCGGCTAATAAAAATGCTTTCAGGCCCTTCTTTTTAATCACCACATAAAGCATTAAAAATCCAACCATCAAAGGTGCCAGCATATTTCCGAACATACTGGTTAATGCCGCAGAAATGCTTGTGCATACCATAAGCAAAAACATCAAAAACGATATTTTACAACCATTCTTTATAACATAATATATTTCAAAAAACAAAAGCGGCAGGACAATACACGCAAGAGCTTCTTTTCCCTGTCTTGCCCTTGTAAGCAAAAATGTTCCGCTGGTTGAAGTGGAAACGTTTTCAAACATTTCAAATACTGCAAGAAGCACAAGAAACATATACCGTTTTTCTGCGTCTTCCTCAAACAACAGTTTGGCAATTTCATTAAAAATAATGTATGTGATTACAATAAAAACAGGTGGAATTATCGTATGTGAAAAAATGGCAGCATTAATTCCTGTTCTTTGAGCAAAAGAGGCTATCCATTCAGGGAAAGGAGCAAGTGCATACCTGTACCATATTACGCTGGGAGTGCCCCTATAAGCATCCGTTGTATACATATAATCCGCCACTGCCGAATACTGGGATATAGACACATAAAAAGAATCATCACCATCTTCATAGGCAAAAAATAATGCTTTATATATTTGAAAAATAACCAGTCCAAGAAAAACAGCCAGATATACAATCTCACTTTTTGAAAGAATCCTGACGGTGATTCGATTCTTTTTAGAAAAAAGATATTTTACAATTCCCCCAAGGGCACATACTGCATAAACAGCAATTGTAATTTTGGAAACATGGCTTAATCTGCCTCTTTTTATAATATATGGAACGCAAACCACAAAGAAAACCGCCCATTGTAAAATATAACCGTAGACAAAGGTAATGAGCATGCTTTCTTTTTCCTTGCGAAGAAGCAGGCCCATTGCAGCAGGAAGCACCAATAATAAAATTATAGTTTCAAAAACCTGTAATACAGTCATTAAACCTCTTCCTTCTTCTTAAGCAAGAAAAGAATCTGCCATCCGCACAAACAAAATGAAACATTTCTATAGTCAAAATCTCTTGTACAAATAAATGTCGAATAAAGCGAAACAAAAAATATCAAAACAACAAACATTGAAACAGCCAAATTCTTTTCGGTTATAGCCCGACAAATTGCCAATATTGAAAGAATTGCCGTAGAAACAGCAAAGAAATAAATGTACATAGTGAAGAAAAAATTACATTTCCCAATAAGCATATATGTTACTCGGGCAAATGTAGGATCGGAAGCATTTCCCGTAATCCTGCCCGGAACGGTAAATGGTGCAAAGAAAGCCATTCCCATATCCTTAACAATGGGTTTCAGCAAATAACCGATTCCGTGCTTATAGTATACATCTGACATTCTGTCGTAGAATTCGTCTGCAGCCCCGGCACCAAGTTTCATTTCCAGTTTGCCGGCAAAATAGCTTAACATTTCAGCATTTTTCTCGGCCTCATGCAGTTCTGACTGCATATCGATATCATAATATTGCTTTAAGACATTATTAAACTCTAAAACATAGGGCCACACAACACGCTGCATCTTATAGTAAGATACGCTTCCTGCACTCCGCCCATATGCATACGGAGTACAAATGAACGAATTTACAGCGAAAAAAAGTACAAGAGATGTTACTGCAACGGCAAAAAACGATATTGCCTCCCTTTTCTTTTTTACAGCATAAACCAAACCCATGACGATGAATGCCGGAAAGGAGATAAACACATACTGCGGATTAAGAAGCATCGATACAGCCGATACTCCCAAAAGAGTCAAAACAGGTGCCTTGCCAGGCATTTTCCTTACTGCAAAAACAAACAGGAAAATGCAGGAAAGAAATAAAGCTTCCGGCCTTGTAGTAAAGCAAATCTGCAGAACATAAAGATTACCGGACACAAGCAGCGCTCCCAAAACTCCCAGTGTGAGATACGATACTGCAAAAACAATAGCAAGCTGCACAAAATGGAGCAACACGCCACCCCCCAGCAGCCTTACAAGCAATGCATACAAAATACCCATGTGGTTATCCACCACAAGGGTATTTCCGGCTTCTATATAACAATTTGCCAGGGAATCGCTCTGTACAACTCCCCCATTCAGTACAAGCCACACTAAAGCAAATACCAGCTGAACCACACAGACCATCTTGGCAAAAACTTCTATGCACTTGTTTAAGTCACCTGATTTAAGCTTATACATGGTAGAATTTCTTTATATTTTTGATAACTAATTCTGCTTCTTCTTCCTTAAGTCCATAGAAAAGGGGAAGTCTGGTAAGACGTTCACTTTCTTTGGTGGTATAAACATCTTCACCGTTAAAGCGACCGAATTTCTTACCTGCAGGAGCGGTGTGAAGAGGAATATAGTGGAACGCGGAATATATACCTTCATTAAGCAGCGCAGCTATTAGCTCTGTACGTTCCTTAATGTCCTTAGTCTTTATATAATACATATGAGCATTATGCTTACAGTGCTCGGGAATTGTGGGAAGTTCGATTATTCCCCTTTCCTTAAGAGGCATAAGTCCTTCATTGTACTGGTTCCAACGAGCCAGTCTTGCTTCATTGATTTCATCCGCCATCTCAAGCTGAGCATATAAATAAGCTGCATTCATGTCAGAGGGAAGATATGAAGAACCATAATTCTGCCAGGTATATTTATCAACCTGACCTCTGAAATATCTGCTTCTGTCAGTTCCTTTTTCGCGAATTATTTCAGCCTCTTCCGCAAGCTTTGCATCTCTTATAAGCAATGCACCACCTTCACCCATTGAATAGTTCTTGGTCTCATGAAAAGAAAGCGCTCCGAAATCTCCAAAGGTTCCAAGGGCTTTACCCTTATATTCTGACATAATTCCCTGGGCTGCATCTTCCACAACATAAAGATTATATTTCTTGGCAAGTGCCATAATCTTATCCATTTCACAGGCAACTCCCGCATAATGTACTGGGACAATTGCCTTGGTTTTCTCTGTGATGGCAGCTTCAATCTTCTCTTCGTCAATATTCATGGTATCGGGGCGAATATCTACAAATACAACCTTGGCACCTCTCAAAACGAAGGCATCTGCTGTTGATACAAATGTAAAGGAAGGCATTATTACTTCGTCTCCCTCCTTTATATCGCAAAGAAGAGCCGCAAGTTCAAGAGCATGAGTGCAGGAAGTGGTTAACAACGCTTTCGTAGTTCCGGTCTTTTTCTCAAGCCACTCATTATCTTTCTTTGTAAATTCTCCGTCACCACAGATTTTCATGTTATCAACGGCCTGTTTTATATAGTCCATCTCTTTTCCCGTGAAGGGTGGAACATTAAATCTGATTTTATACTCTGCCATAAAGTAACCCTCTCTATCTGAATGTGGTTAATACCACATAACTGTCATTACTATAAATAACATTATACTCGTATTCTTCTAAAAACTCTTTAAGAATTTCTTGCTTTGTATTATATGGAGCTTCCAAAACACCGAATTCCTCTGCTTTTCCCACAAAAACAACGGGGTATTCCTTAGAATTCGATGAAACAGCCGAAGACAGTTTTTCCATATCCTTTTCAAATTTTTCCGTGGCAAATGAACCAAGATTCGGCCAGGCAGTGGATATGGCTATTTTCTCATCAAGATAATAACCCATTCCGGACACATCTCCATAAAGCAAAAGATCCTTACCCGCCAAATTTCCCTTACTATAAAGGTCAGCCAGCTCTTTCCATTCATTTCCATGAACTTCAGTGGTTTTCATTCCCTTCTGAGATGCAAAATATGTGGTTCCGTAATTTCTCTTTGTTCCATCGGTACCGTCTCTGAACGAGAAAAAGATACCAAAAAGAAATGTCTGTATAAAAAACACACCGGTAAGTAAAAGTACCGCATATCTTACGCCGCGCAAATGCTCATTTGTTTTTACAAATCTTACAAGCAGATACAAAAAAGCCGGCATCACAAAAAACATGTTATTAAAGTTTGTATATGTAGCATTATTACTGCCAAGAGGCGAAATACCGATTATTATGAGAGTCATTACCGCTAAAAGTCTCTCTTCCGGCGTATGCTTGGATGTAAATAACACAACAAGCATCCAAATCATAATTATGACAAGCATAAGATTTGAAAACATATATATAGCCGGATAATCCATATACTGTATTGTTGTTAGTCCGTTTTTATACAACAATACTCCGAAGAATAAAGTAGTGAATGTTGCCAGAATATATCTTGCAAAGGTCAGCGCAGTCGGAAATACCAGAAACGCCAGCAATGCTGTTATACACATAAAAAAGGCTATTTCAATATAGGGCCATGTGGAAATATATGTTTTTGCCAGGGAATAAATCTGACCATATACGGAATAGTCTCCCGCCTCGCCCTGCATGGAAAACAAATCTTTTATTCCCTGAAAATACGCAGAAAAGCCTCTGGTAACACCGATAAAAATCGCAGCTGGCACAAAAGCCGCAAAGTATCCCCCTACACAAAGAAGAGTCTTAACAAGCGTGTTCTTAAAGGAATCCTTCTTAATAAGTGAATAAATCCACAACGCAAGTACAAGAGCTGCTTCACAAAGATTCGGAAGCCTTACAAACAAATTACAGCCAAGGAAAAAGCCTGCCAAAACCAGTTTTTTGTTTTTTTCTTCTGTGAGACCTTTATAAAGAAAAGTACATCCTACAAAGAAGAAAAGATATGTAAGATAGTTGTATAAAATTGTGGTGGGGCACCAGCAAAGGCCCAATGAAATCATTGTTCCAAAGAATGCAAGCTCCCGCTCGGTTTTTACGACTTTTACGAAAAAGAAATAAGCCATGAGGGCAATAAATGTCTTTATCAGACTTGTCAGCAGATTCATCCATAAAAGGCTTTTCCCAACAGGGAGAGCCACCAGTAAGCCACCCAGAAGATTTGCATAAAATGTGGAATAGTACCACATATTGTCAAGAGTGGACATGGTTTGAAAATTGGTAAGGCTGTAGGTTGAATCTGTAATATCCATCCCCTGGTTAACCTTGCACAAAGAATATAAAACTATCAGAACCGGAAAAAGAACGGAAATCACAATACCATATATTCTGTTTTCTCTTACCGTATTAATTTTCTTGAGTATTCTTTCTTCCATCAAATATTTCCCTTAATGTTATCAGTATGTTCTCTAATAATATATCTGGGTCTTCCCTTAACCTCTTCGTATATTCTTGCAAGATAATGACCGATTATGCCAAGGCTCAGCATAATAAATCCACCTATGAGAAGTTCAAGAAGAATTACCGTGGGGAAACCTTCTTTTGCCGTTCCGCTAAAATATCTTACAAGTGTCTGAATGCCGAATATAACACTGAAAAAAATCGATGCCACCCCAAGGTAGGTTACTATCTGAAGGGGGAGTGTGGAAAAGCTTGTAGCATTGTTAATTGCATACTTTAGCAAACTTCCAAAGGACCATTTTGTGGTGCCGAACTTTCTCTCCTCAACTTCATATTCGATCTTAACAGACTTAAATCCCACCCAGAAGGAAAGGGCTCTGAAAAAAGTATTTCTTTCTGTAAGATTTAAGAGTGCATCAACTACTTTCCTGTCAAGAAGCTTATAATCAGATGTGGCACTCATATCTATTTTTACAAGCTTACTCATTATTTTATAGAAAAGTCCCGCACACAGTTTGTGGAACAGACTTTCCTTACCTCTTGAAGCCTTAACGCCTTCAACCACCTCAAATCCTTCATTCCACAGTTCAACCATCTTAGGGATTAATGTGGGCGGATGCTGAAGATCGCAGTCTAAAACCACGGTGGCATCGCCGACAGCAGCGGATAAGCCCGCAAATATGGCTGCTTCCTTACCGAAGTTTCTGCTAAAAGATATTCCTTTAACATGGCTGTCTGACCTGGCACGGTTTTCTATCAGTTCATAGGTTCTGTCTCTTGATCCATCGTTTACAAAAACAAGCTCGTAATCAAAGGGCTGATTTTTCAAAATACCTGTCAGTGTATCAATGGTATTATCAATATTTTCTTCTTCGTTAAATGCCGGAATTACCAGTGAAATAAGTGACATATTTTCTCCTTAATGCATATTCTCGGTTTTTACAAGCAAGATACCGTCAACAACCTTTGTGGAGTTTTTACCGGGAAAAGAATCCAGTTTAATATACTCCTCCGTATCATAAAAATTGGCAGCTTCAGGCCTTAAAAAATTAAAGGAAATACCCATATAATGTCTATAAAAGTTTTCATAGTTTTCAGGAGTGTAGAGGAGGTAATCGCCACCTATACCCACCATATGATCCGTAACATCTCCCGTAATATCAGTAACCGGATAGTTTCTGTCGCCCACAACACCGATCATGTATATCGGAATTCCTTCGTAATACCCTTCTGTCTGTTCAATCCTGTCGGCAAGCCTCAAGCAGTATGAATAGGTTTTTTCATATTTCTTTGAAAGATTTGAGTATGCAATATTATCTGTAATACTGTATGAAAGAACAATTACTGCTGCCGAAAGAAAAGCAAGCCACTGTACCGCATTCTGACTGTTGGAAGGATACTTCATATTGGTGCTGTCGATAAAGCCAAGCGCCACAATTCCATACATAACCCACTGGTATCTCATAAGAAGGTGATAGGTTACATCGGGAGATATAATCATGAAAAGATTAGTAGCAAGAGGCAGAAGCATAATCACCACAACTATGCAAACATAAGTCATAAATGACTTATGCCAGCCTTCTCTGGTAAGTCTGAAAATAATACTTGCTATAAAAGCTATTGAAAGAACAACGCAGGCAACCAAAGCATAGGGGTTTGAAAAGAGAACATTCCCCTTCGCCGAAAAGACAAAGAAATCCGCATATGCAGCCTTAACGGAGGCCAAAATACCGCCCGCCTGCAAAGATACATTTCCTATTCCCTGATAGGTGCTTAAGACCTTTCCCTGCATTTTCAAAAGAACCTGTAATGTAAGGTAATAACCCGCCACTCCGATAATACCCATGTAAAGGTATTTCAAGACCATAAGTATTTTTTCACCGGTTTTTAATTTCTTGCCAAAAGTCATCGCAACTTTATATATGCAAAGAATTACAGCAATCGGAAGATATGCCTGGTAAATTCCCATGCTTAACGCAAGACATATTCCGCCATAAAAAAATCCCAGCTTAAATCGTTCCGTGAGCAAAACAGATAGCACAGCCAGCAAAACCCCAAGCATATAGCCGTCCATCGTGAACACATATGCAAAATTAGATGCAATTGCAGGAAATGTAACCAGCATACCGGATGCCAGTGAAATCAGTACACCATTCTTCATACCTAAAAGTTTTGTAAGAAGTATGGCGGTTATTGCAAGATAAATGAGCGATAAAATACCAATCATCCACGGTATTGAATAAAAGCTTGAGATTCCGCAGGCAATACTCAAAAACCATCTGCCGGATGTAATCATATTCTGGTCAAAATAAATGCTTGCAAGACCATCATGATTTGGTATATCCGAAACCATAATGCTCATATGCGCAAACAGCCCAAATATAATAGCTGACAGAAATGCTACGCGACCATCATTTCCGATTAATGTATTTAGTTTTTTTACTGCTGTCTGTGGTGAATTCATTCATTCCCCTTCAATGATTTTGCTATAAATCCCGCAAGGGCTTTTACTCCGGCTTCGCTTGGGTGCAAACCGTCATATGTATAAGTATCTACATTGTCTTTATTTATAAGATTACTGTTGAAAACATCAATAACATTTATCCCGTATTCGTCGGCAATCTCTATCTCTTTAGCCACATAATCCGAAAGAATTCCTCCGCCAGAATCATGGGTAAAACAATCTTCCTCATATGTATCAAGGCGCATATAAGAGGGCGTTTCAACGTAGATTATCGCACCGGGGGCTCCCTTTTGAATATTTTCTATTGTGCAGCGTAATGCACCGCCAAAGGTAGTATCATCATATTTATTTTCAGGGTTATCTACAGCACAACCATTCATATAATCATTAATACCCTGCTCAATAATTATATTTTTTACCTTTTTCCAGTTGATATTTTCCAAAGTTACAGATCGTTCTCTCCAACCTGCAGGCATAATATAATCGTATCTTGCATTAGCAAGGGAAATCAGTGTGAAATCTCTGTTTCTTACCATGGATGACAGTTGGACCATTGAATAAAAGAATGCATAATCGCCTTGCTGTTCTTCCATTTCCGTTCGACACATTGTCATGCCACCAAAGCCTGCATTATGCACCGACATCCCGGTTATTTTTTCAATTTCGCCCGAAATCGTCCCAAAATAGCCTCCTCCAACGATGCTGTCACCAAACATAACAACATCCACTTCTCTTACTCCTTTTCTAAGGCTTAAAAGAATCGAAAAAATCAGGCAGAAAAATGCAAATCCTGCCGCCATATAAATCTCTTTTTTAGATGTTCTCTTCATGCTTAATCTTTTCTTTAATAACATACTGCGGCGAATTGTTCATACTTATGTATATTCTTCCTATGTACTCTCCTATAAGCCCCATCATAAGCATCATCATTCCACCGATAATCATAATAGCAACCATCATAGATGAGTATCCGATAGGAACATCCGGAACAATAAATTTCTTGATTATGGTGTATATACCGTAAAGAAAACCTAATATTGCAAACAAAGCGCCCATACCTGTTGCCATTCTCAACGGTTTAACGGAGAAAGCCGTAAAACCATTAATCCAGAGATTAAGGAGTTTTCCGAATGTATAGCCTGAAACTCCTACTTCTCTGCTTCTATGATTAACATCCACATTTGCAATATTCTTAGTAGCTCTTAAAACAAGACCGATTACGTACGGATAAGCATTTTCGTATCTTATCATATCGTCAACAATGAAACGCTTCACCGCAAAATAGCTCGATACAAAAAGGTTCTTAGGCTTGCCTATTAATTTTTCCGCCATTTTCTCATTCATAAAAGTACCGAAATTTCTGAAAGCGGAATGCTTCTTTGTGGCATATCTTGCATAAACTGCGTCGTAGCCTTCCTCAAGTTTATCCAAAAGCTTAAATGCCTCGTCTGCGGGAGTCTGACCGTCATCATCAAGGCAGACAACAAAGTCGCCCTGTGCCTCTCTTAAACCGGCCATAAGTCCGCTGTGCTGTCCGAAATTCTTTGAAAAGTTAATACCGGTGATATTGTCATTGTTCTTCACAAGTTCCCGAATCGTTCCCCATGTATTGTCAGGAGAACAGTCATTAACAAGAACAACTTCAAAATCATAACGACTTTTGGAAGCCATTGTGCTTTTTATTTCTTCAATAACCGAAGCCAGAGTCTGTTCAGACCTATAGCACGGAATTATAAACGAAACCTTTTTCAAAAGGCACCTCCGCATACATTCAAAATTTATACTCTGTAGAAATCTACTATTTTTTTAACTGCAGTAATGGTATCTTCAACATCCTTTTCTGTCATGGCTGCAAAAAAAGGAATACTCATAATCTGTTCATAGGTTGCCTCAGCAACAGGGCACAAGCCCTTTTTATACCCCAGTTTCTCGTAGTACGAGTGCATATATACGGGAAGATAGTGCACCTGAGGACATGTTCCTTCAGCAAGCATTGCATCGAAAAATTCTCTTCTTGAGCATGAAAGCTTTTCGGGATTCAGCCTGATTATATAAAGATGACGGGTTGTATCAGACTCTTTAATTGTTGACTGCAAAAAGATTTCCGGCATGTCCTTAAAGGCTTCATCGTATTTTTCCGCAATAGCCTTACGGCAGTCTGAGAATCTGTTAAGCTTATTAAGCTGGCTAATTAAAAGAGCCGCCTGAACATCTGTTATTCTGTAATTGTATCCAAGTGTAACCTGCTCGTTATACCAGGGATCATCACTTTTATTAACCATTTCATCAATATTTCTTGTGATTCCGTGGCTTCTGTACAGTCTTAATTTTCTCGCAAGTTCATCATCATTGGTCATGCATGCACCACCCTCACCCGAGGTGACGGTTTTAACCGGATGAAAAGAAAACGTTGTGATATCGGCAATTGAGCCCACAGGCTTTCCCTTGTACTTTGTGCCGATTGAATGGGCACCGTCCTCGATAAGTAAAAGTCCGTGCTCATCGCAAATGCTTCTTAACTCATCAAGCTCCACGGCCTGGCCTGTAAAATCAACAGCAACGATTGCCTTTGTTTTATCGGTTATTTTTCTCTTAACATCCTCAACATCTATATTGTATGTATCAGGTCTGATATCCGCAAAAACAGGTGTGCCGCCACAATAGAGTACGCAATTGGAGCTGGCAGCAAAAGTAATTGTTGATACAATTACCTCATCACCGGGTCCTATGCCTGCTGCCATGCACGCAATATGCAATGCCGCAGTACCGTTTGAAACAGCAATGGCATGCTTCGCAGTTGTTATTTCGCAAAGTTTATTTTCAAGCTCAGTAATCTTAGGACCACAGGTAAGATATGGGCTTATAAGTGTCTCTGTTACAGCCGCAACATCGTCTGCCTCTATCCACTGTCTTCCGTATCCAAGTTTTTCGGTTCTTACAGGGTTTCCCCCGAAAATAGCAAGTTTTTCCATAAAACAGCCTCCATTCATAACAAAAATATACCTTTGGTTTATTATGAATATATATAAGCGTTTCTTAAAATCTCATAAAGGTCGGGAACATTAATGCTCTCCCAAACGCATAAAAATACTTATATAGTATATATCAAAACCCTATTCTTTTCAACGAAAAAAGGGGGCTTCGCCGAGCCCCCTAAGCCTTTCACTATTTTATTCAGATACTTAACATATAAAATGCCATCAAGACTTTTGATACTGCCATTAGTCGGGTATATTGGCATTTTGTCTATTTCATACGATTTATCACCATCATATTTTACAATGTTTATATTAATATTCTGCACATTTGTCAGGTAGGAATAGAACGTGTCCATATATGTGATTGGAGTTTTTCCAACGCCCTGCATTGTAATTTCCCTAATATACGGTACTTCCCCTATGTACTCCGACTTCTCGAATTCACCAACAAAACACACCGGTGTTTTTCCGAACTCATAATCATCCTGTCTCTCGATATCTCCCACCAGCCTTGTGGTAAAACTTTCAAAAGCTTCCATCTGAAGATCAATCTTGTAATAAGCCTGATTACTTACCACAATATTGTTCCAGACCATTGCAATCATCAAAACAAAAGCCGTAACACTTACATACCTGTTTATCTTAGGCGACACCTCATATAGCAAAAGGGTTTCATCCACCAATCCAATAATCATGATGTACGTCAGCAAAAAGGAGAAGACCATTAATGAATGAACCATTCCCTTCGCCGCAATATATATGAAATCAGCCATAAGCGGAAGCATAATGATGCCAAATATCTGCAGGCATACCGCCGCCACGCTGCTTTTTCTTTTAACATTTATAAGAACCATGCATACTATTCCAAGAGCCATAAGAAGTAAAGTTACAATAAATAACATTCTTGAATATGCATAGCTTATTTTAATGCCTGCAATATATGTAGACACATAAGTCGCTGTATTAAAAAGACTCACAAAGAAATGCTTGTAGGTTCCAAGGATAAGATCAATAATCGAAATATTTTCAAAGGCAGTAAAATTTTCCAGACTGTTGTACGAACCTGAAAGTTCTACATGGTGTATAATGCACACCAGCCTGTACATTCCCCAATACAGTGCTCCCGAAGTCACAAGCATGCCACAATTTTTTAATCCCTTAACCACTGTGCTTTTCACATCTTTTCCGTTACGCAGCTCTTTTAGCAGCATAATCAGTATCAGCATCAGCGTTACACCTGCATATGCCTGATACAATCCCAAACTCAAAAACAGGAAAAATCCACCTGCGAAATAGCCCTTTAATGTATCCTTATTCGCAAAGCACACCGCCAGAACAGAAAAAAACAAGGAAGCAGCAAATATGTCCACCCATGGAAGAAAGGCCACGTTTGCAACAGTAAAAATATTGTTGCATACCATTAACCCCACCACTGAAACAATGAAAAAAATGTTATTAAGTTCTAAAAGCTCAATCACAAAGAAAGCAGACAGAGCTAGAAACGCCAGTGAGATAATACCAATAAGCCAGGGTGCGCATACAGATCCCCTTAATATTATAAATACCGGTTGCAAAAATCTTCCAAGAGATCTTTGAAAAAAAATGTCATCCTGAAAAATCTCCATCAGGGCATCGTGGGTATAATAATTATTAAAAAATCTGTAGCCATGGGCAAACAGCCAGAAACACAGGCTAAGCACAAGCGCTATATTAAATCTTTTCTTTTTCTCGCCGATAATCACAACCACTGTTCTCCGTATTATTTCTGTGCAATGTGAAATGAACAAAAATAGCGGTTACTTCAAGTCAGTGACTTTGAGAACCGCTATAATTATACACTATAAAAGTGTCAATGAGGTCTTGCCCTTAAAGAGCTACTTTTCAAGATCAATTGTCTTAAGAAGAGCCTTTATCTCTTCAACGGAAAGCCATTCTGTATTGTTTCCGGAGCTGTATGAGAA
Organism: Lachnospiraceae bacterium; assembly: GCA_045598365.1. Taxonomy (GTDB): domain Bacteria; phylum Bacillota; class Clostridia; order Lachnospirales; family Lachnospiraceae; genus UBA1258. Next base: position 70,577 of record JAZLLV010000056.1, on the reverse strand, counting down.
GCCCTCAGGAACCTTCTTGCCGCCTGGAATTATTGTCTGTCTGTCATTAAATACCATTTGAGGATATACGATAAAGTGCTTATCGTACTCATATGTGGTCATGGAATCTTCCACTGTGACCATAATTTCATGAAGTTTCTCACCTTCTCTGATACCAACCTCAGGCTTCTCGCATCCGGGGAGCATTGCTTCCGCCAAATCCGTAATTTTGAAAGAAGGAATCTTTGAAATAAAAGTTTCGCCACCTCTTGCTTCCATTAAAGCCTTGATTACAAGTTCAACACCCTGAGTAAGGCTGATCCAGAATCTGGTCATTCTGTAATCGGTTATGGGCATGGATGTTTCGCCCTTTTTAATTCTGTCATTAAAGAAAGGAATAACTGATCCACGGCTACCCGCAACATTACCATATCTTACTATTGAGAAGTTAATATCCTTACTGCCTGCATATGCATTTGCTGCGATAAAAAGCTTATCGGAAACAAGCTTTGTACCACCGTAAAGGTTAACAGGGTTTACAGCCTTGTCGGTTGATAAAGCAACAACCTTTTTAACACCTGTTGCAAGGGCAGCATCAATAACATTCATGGCACCATGAATATTTGTCTTAATCGCTTCCGAAGGATTGTATTCGCACGCGGGAACCTGCTTAAGAGCTGCTGCATGAATAACATAGTCAACACCTTCCATAGCACGCTTAAGACGCTCACAGTCTCTTACATCGCCAATAAAAAATCTTAACTTGCTAAACTTTTCAGGATATTCTTTCTTGAAATCGTTTTGCATAAGAAACTGCTTGAATTCATCACGTGAATATATAATTATCTTTTTCGGATCATAATTATCCAAAACATATTTTGTAAATGCTTTACCAAATGATCCGGTTCCTCCGGTTATTAAAATCACTTTATTATTTATCATTTTGACTCCTCTTATATGATTAATCACTAATCGTGATTCTATCCTATTTAGCCGTTTTTTTCAACCAACTGGGCAAATCTTCATATTTACTTAAACCATTATTAACTACCAGGACCAGTTTCCCAACAATTCCTGATTGTAATTATCATAAGCGGTTATTGAAATAACTTTTGATGATTGCTCTATTGTAGTATCTTCATTTGCATGAATGTTAAGGTCAAACCCACCGTTCTCTGCCTTAGTCAGCTTTGCAGCATCATAACGGTTAAACCGGAAAACATACGAATCAGTTGTTTCGTCAAGAAAAGAAATCTGCAGACCACTGCCTGTCAGTGCTCTGTTTCGTAACGTTTCCCCCTCAGACACACCCAGCAAAAGTTTTATATCCTTTTCCCAAACCTCATAAAGATCACTGTCGCCAAAGGTCACAATGTATGAAAGAAAATCATGCTGCATCACTTCCAAAAGCAGTTTATCCGGAGCTGCTCCGTTTGAAGTCGCCATATTAACAGCATAATTTGCAGAAAGAACATTGTGGTATATGACATCGTCATCAAAGCTTCGATAATTTTCATCTCCTGCATGGCTCTTAAGCTCAACCAGTTTAGTCAAATATTCTCCAAGCCATGAGGTAAATTTAAGCGCGCCACTGTAACTCAAATGGGTTCTGTCGTAGAAGTCTTCATAAACATCCAGAAGATCTCCGATTTCCCTTGAGCCATTCATAAAGAATATGCCATCCATATTTTTAACATACTCTTCAATACCGGCGGTAATCATAGCCCTCTCAGTACTCATTTCATAGGGTACTGAAAAGAACAATATAGGAATTCCTGTTTTCTTTGATAAAGAGATATATTTATCAATCAGTTTTTTATTTTCCGCAGAAATCGATGTGCTTTCCTTTATATCTGTATTCGCCGAGTAATTGGAACCCTCCCTGGCTTCGCCTATCGGGGTTAGATTTTCGCCCTTTCCGACTCTGTTAAATACAGGACTTATAAAGTCCTTTTTTCCCAATTCTTTATATCTTGTGTGAACAATGGGCCACTTTAATTTGTAATTCATGGCCATCTCTTTGTCTTCAACATAGTCGTCTACAAGATTAATCTGTGTCAATGAGGACGGCATTGAAAGCATATTTCTATAATCGTTAGCGAGTACATCACCCTTATCAAAAGTAAGGCTGAATGTATCGATACATATAAGTTTCGGCTTCTGGTACTTTAGGAAGTACTCGGTATAGTAATATTCGCTGTACTTGTCCATACCGGAAACAGACATATCAAAAGCAGGTATCCCGAATTCCTGCCAAAGAACGTGCGGAGCTACTCCACAGTAAACATGGGAGCTCCCCAAAAATACCACATCTACAGTATTCTTTTTTGTGTTTTTGAGCTGCTCAATGCTTGATATATAATCTCCTGTTGTGTCCTTCCAGGAAATAATCCTGTATGTACAAAAAAGAACAAACATCAAAAGAATTGCAAAGCCAACCGCCCGGATGCATTTCTTCATAATCCTTAACCCTAAAACTGAAAATATATAAACTGTGCTGAATCAAATTCAGCACCATATGCACCGTAAACAACGCATATAACCACTAATGCTATTAGTGCAAACCACCTAAACCACAGGTTTTGTTTTGTAATAAATTCACCAAAGTCCATCTGCTTTTTTAATTTGCAATAGTCAATGACAAATAGAACGATTATTGCAAAAACGACAAGATGATATCCCTGCACATTAATTCCGAAACCATATAACGATCCGTCAAATAAAGTCCATGGATCCGGCTTCGTAAACATATTCTTTAAGAACAGCAGAGCCTCAGAAAAAGTCTTTGCCTTAAAAAATATCCATGCAAAGGTTGTCAGGCAAAAGGTCACTAATACCTTTCCCAGTCTGAAGCTTTCTGCAGAACTATCCACCTTGAATATATTGCATATTCGCTCTCTGACATTTTTTGTGGCATCACCGACTATCTGATAAATTCCATGGATGCCACCCCAGATTACGTAAGTCCAGTCAGCACCATGCCAAAGACCGCTTACAAGCATTGTAATCATTATGTTTCGATATTTTTTAGTTTTGGAACATCTGCTGCCACCCAGCGGAATATACAAATAGTCCCTGAACCAGGTAGAAAGGGATATATGCCATCTTCTCCAAAAATCAGCCACCGAAGTTGCAAAATATGGCGTATTAAAGTTTTCGCAAAGATCAAATCCCATCATTCGGGCTGCACCTATCGCGATTGCGGAATAGCCGCCGAAATCACAATATATCTGAAGCGAAAAAGCAACTGCCGCAACTACTGTTGCCACTGTTCCCGCTTTATACAGGTTATTCCACACACCATCCACGAAAACAGCAAGATTATCCGCAATAACCATTTTCATAAACATACCAAGACACATCTGCGAAAAACCGGAAACCGCTTTTTCGTATGTAAATAACTTCTTTCTGTCAAGATTATTAACCTGCGAAAGAAGATTTCCGGAGCGCTCTATGGGACCTGCCACAAGCTGCGGGAAGAATGATACAAAAAGTGCATAGTTTATGAAATTTTTTTCAACCGGAATTTCTTTTCTGTAGCAGTCAACGGTATAGCTGAGTGCCTGAAAAGTATAAAAGGAAATGCCCACAGGCAGAATAATACTGAAAGGATTTACAATATTCCCAAATTTCACTGCTCCAAGCAGGGCATTAATGTTGCTTAACAGAAAATCAAAATACTTAAAGAATACCAGAATGCCTAAATTAACGATAAAACTTCCGGCCACAACCCACCTGCGCTTTTTAACATTCTCTGTACCCGCCAGAAAAATACCGCTTAAATAGGTAATAAGGGTGGAGGCCAATATCAAAAGGGAATAGACCGCATTCCAGGACATATAGAAATAATAGCTTGCAAAAAGAAGCCAGAACTTTCTTGCCTTTCCGGGAATTAAATAGTAGATAACCACTACAATCGGGAAGAACACAAGAAACTGTATTGAATTAAAAACCATTTAACTCTCCTATAGATCAATCTATACTAAATCTGCCTGTTTACATGACCTGATAAAAGCAGGCCAGACAACAACACACGGGAACATAAAAAATGCATACCTGACTGCTGCAACCGGACCAAGCAAATATGTTGCCCACAAAAGTGCAATAAACAAAAACGGCAAAATATATTTTAATCCTCTCTCTTTAATGACAACCAAAGCCACAAAGAAAGCTATATATAAAAATAGAGCAGGCGAAAAAATCCAGGAAATAAAAACATTTCCATCCACTACACTGCTGTTTTCAAACAGTTTAAAAAAGTTAAGAAGCGCGGGAAGTTTACTGTTCATGGCAGCCGGATCTTTGCACTCTATGGGAGTGTAGGCTGTCCTTCCATCGTAATATGAAACATATTTGGGCCAGGGGTACCAGAAACCATAGGTATTTTCAATGAAAGAATCTATATATTCCGTTGGATACTTCTTACCAAGATTCAGCCAGAACTTCACGCATTCGCTCTTTTTTTCTTCAAAAAGTTCAATATCAAAAGCGCCCTTTGCAGGGTCAGCAATCTGGGGCTGGTAATACATATTCCAGCGCTTTGATTCAAAAGCCCGCCTTATGGCTGCTTTCTCTTCATCCTCTAACTCATTTCTATGGTATGTGTAAACTCTCATAACCTGCTGGCAGGGTACCGAAAGTTTTTCTCTTTCAGCTATTCCTTCCACGGTTATTGCATTGGTTATCGGGTATTTATAAACAAGATATATAACCAAAGCAATCGACACCATCAAAAGCGCCTTAAGATTTTTTCCTGACTTAAAAAGTACTTTCCACAGAAAAAAAGGAAGTACAATTATCAGCGCATATACTGCATTATTTCTAAGTGTAGATATCAAAAAGAATAATATAATCCACGAAATCATATTGGATATTTTTTCAAAAAAAGCATCCCTATTTTCTATGATATCCAGATTTAACAGCAGAAAATCAGCTATTGCTATTGCGAAAATGCTGTCTTTTGTATTTGTGAACACAAATATTACGAATGGCGGATAAAGACAAAAGAATGCCAATGCAAACACATGCATCCATGCAGGTTCTTTTCTCCTGTGCAGCAGATACAAAATATATGCACAGCCAATACCCATAATAATCATTTGAATTACAGTGTACAAAAATACACCTTTATTCATTCCGTCCGCATTTCTAAAGGTTTCCGTACACCACCCCAAAAGGTAAGTGTGCCACACAGGATGGTGTTCCGTAACGATGTTATCCTTATACATATCATGCTGCCATGATGCATCATATGTATACAATCCCGGATAGACCGCAAGAAGAGAAGGAAGCCACAGTATCAGTACTGCAACAAACATCAAAACAAAATAAACAAAGGAGCTTCTAACAAGGCGATTCGGAAGAGGGCAGACAGTTGTCCTGCCCATTCTTTTCATAAGCATAAACAAAAGCAAAAGAACACCTGTACAAACGGCAAATACCGGCAAAATATACAGAATTTTTATACCATGTTCAAAAACAGTTCCGCTTCTTTTGACAAAAGCACCCAGAACGAGCATCAAAGAAATAATAAATCCGCCTATGCCCGCATATATGCAATCTTTTGTTGTCAGCTTATTAAGCATCGTTACAGGCTATCCTTTCTGCCGGTGATTTTAATTGCAAAAAACAATATTGTTACAACATACATTCCGTAAATATAGGCATGAAAATACATATTTGCCGCCACAGGCATAACCAAAGCCAGGGCGCAGAAGTACATATCCATAATGAGAGCCATTCCGGGCACATGCACAAATACCTTTTTCTTTCTAATCAGCCCGATAACAGACTCAACTACCATATAAATACTCAATAAAAATTCCAGCACGATGAATCCGGTATATAAGTAGTACTTAGTAACCCTGTCAATATAAAATGACCTTACGGTTGCTATATATCCGGTAAGTTTGTTTCTTATGCCGAAATGTGACATTTTGTAGAATCCCGGAACATTAGCCATATCATCTCTGCCCACATTCCAGATTTCTTCACCTCTATACGGAATGGCAGGCTCCACACCTGCATATGCTTCCTTATATGGCTTTACCTTAAATCCCAATGCTCTCAACAGTAAATTAATCTGCGTCTTTGCATAAGTAACAGGGTTATGAATAATAATTCTTTTATAGGCTGCAAGATATGCGTTAGAATCTTCAATATCGGCACATGACTGATTAAAGTCATGTCTGCCTTCCATATAATTTTTCCTTCTGTAGCCGTCCGAGCCAAAGGCCTTTATATACTCCACCGGTACTATTGCCTCTATCGCACTAAGATCAGCTTCCGCTCCATTATATGACAAATTGCTGTCTGATTTATTCAGAATATTCTGAAGGCTTTCAAAGGAATTCATTATGGAATAGTCTTTTCCATAGTACTTTATCTCTCCGACTTTTGAAGGCAAAGATATTATCGCAAAAGAAATTCCAAACACTAAAATGTAAGGCACTGCTTTAATGATTTCCCGACCGAAACGGTGGCAAAAAAGAAGCAAAAGTCCCAATACTGCAATAATAATGTTTTCCGACCGGTACAATGCAAAAAAGGCGGAAAATGCGGAAAAAAGAATCAGTTCCTTATTTGTTCTTTGTCTTTTTTCAATTGTATCCATCAGTATGAAGGACACAAAGAACAACATAAAGCTAACATTAATCTCCGCCCTTTCAGGGTTTGTGGATACATTGGCGGTATCTCTGAAAATAAGCATCAAAGGGAGGAAAAATCTCACCCATTTAACATTTTTCAATCTTTCGGAAGTATTAATCCTTTGATATAAATAGGCAATTGCAATAATGAATGAGGTACACTGCAAAAGAGAAATTGAAATGTTATGTGGGAATACCATTAAAGCTGCAGTATACATGCAGCTCAAATAGACAGAATGCCAATATTCAGGAACCAATCTTATTGCATAGGAGTAGGGAATATAATTGTCCCCGCCCGTAGTGAAAACCTCCGGCCACTGTATTATCGTAAGCAGCCAGAAAAGCGCCATGACAACAGAAAAAACAACCGTTGTTTCCCTGTCGGTCTTTTTATCAATCACACTAAACAAAAGTCCCCACAGCAAAAAGATAATGATAAAGGCCATCAGCTTCGATATACCATAGCACATCCATTTTTCAAAAGTGTCGCTAAAGGTACCATTTATGGGTACAGAAAAAGCCACTGCCTTTGAATCCTCAAACAAAAGCACAAAATGCTCGTAAACAAATGAAAGAAGAAAATGTGCTATAGGGAAAAATATTCTTTTGTCAAAAGATTTTTTCACATTCATCCGTAATATTACTCCACGTTTTCATTATACAGAGGGTACAAAAGCACACAAAAAACCACAAGATAATAATACAACCGCCTATCCAGCCGAAGCGTAAGAATATATCCAGATATGTATTATGAGTATGGGCATAAAATTCACCATTTGGAACAGTAACTGCAGTATCAGAATTACCGAAAAAATTAATCTGCTTAACGCCTATATACCAAATTCCAAGTCGACTGCTGGAAAGATGATCATACGCATTTTTCACCGTGCCATCCAAGAATAACCCAGTTTTACTCTCACTGTTAAGCGTCTTTCTTATAACATTCACAATATACATCCCCAGGGGGTTTTCATAATGATTATTAGCATATTCATCCAACTTAGGCGTACCAGTCTTAATAAAAAAGTGTAATGATATCGAAAGAATGATAATGCCGAACAAAGCAATCCCAAAGACAAGTAAGCTTCTTCCTAGAACTTTTTTCGAATCATGTCTGTTAAACCCGATAATAAACACCATAATACCAACACACAAAAGCCCTAAAAGTGAAGCTTTATTAAAAAATGTCAAAATACCAACCCCTGGGTATAGCAATATAGTAACGCCCAAAAGCACCTTGCTCTTTTGGGTTTTGAATTTTCTCGAAAAAAAAGGATATAAGTATGATACCCGCTAGAAATGCAATAGAAGATATAAGCCCCCCTACCACAGGGAAGTGAAAGAAGCCCAAATATCTGTTTCCTTCATATACATTCGGAGCAACAATAAATGAAAGCGAAAGAAATATAAGAAAATCAATATATGCAGCAAATGACAAAGCCATGATTCCCTTGTTAAACTCTTCTTTCGTGGGTTTTACTGCAGATAGCAAGAGAATCGGAATAATAACCGGTATGGCATATTTTTGACCAGCAACAAGAACAACGAAAAGAGTCATTGCACTCAAAATTAATAGAAAATTGATACGCAATGGCTTTTCTCGAAAACTAATAAGTACATCCGTTGATATAAGTAGAAGTACCAAAGACCCATACATTACAAACTCAGATATCAATAAAGTACAATAATGCCATCCCCAATCATTTCTATGAAATACTAGAAAATAAATGGCATAGCAAGCATACACAACAATGCCGAATATCAGTTTCTTTCTTATTTTGGCTTTTCTCAAAATCATAAAAGCTATATAGATAAATGCACACGAATAGTTAAAAAGCAAATCCTTAAAAATTTGATATCCAATAATATTTCCCAAAACAAGGTTGCCCAGCACCAATGTAAAAAGAACCACAAACGAAATCATATTGTATTCTCCTATTATAAGAATTATTTTTATCTTTATGAGCTACGCCACTTCCGCCTGTTGTAACCTAGCTACATATTTGTTAAGAAGAAGGAATAAAACTATATCTGAAAAATTTTCCTCATCGACTTATTATCAATGGTGCTATTATATGATTTGTGGAAATTCTTTCACATCCAATCAATGCGTATTTCATTGCAGAGCCTCCATAGTTTTTTCGTATATTATTCGCGAAAACAAAATTGCTTTGCTGGTAGCCGGATGAACACCGTCTCTTAAATATTCTCTGCTTTCAGTTTCTGTGCCTGAAAAGAGTTTTTTCATGTTGATTGAAATAACTCCACAATCATCTGCGACTTTTTCAACTGAGGAAATGTAATCAGCCATTCTGCCACCCTTTTTGTCATATTTATCCTTTCCAAAATTGCCAATGGAAATTGTATAGGGCGTTAATAAAACAACCTTGCTCTCCGGAAAAACTTCTTTGATTCTTTGGACACCTTTTCTCAGTGCCCCCTCAAAGGTTTCTTCATTAAGTTCATCATTTTTGTCCTTAAGCGGAATACCCGAAAAATAATCATTTGTACCGTAATTTATAAATACACATAATTTTTCACCGACAGGATCTTCGTTTGCATATTCTGAAAGTTCATGAGCCAGGGAATCTTCTAAAATCTCCAGAAAGCTGTTTTCCCTGCCACTTGTTGCAAGCGTTCCGGGAATTGCACGATTAACATGTAAACTTCCCGTATATTGACTTAAATATTCCGGAATATTGAATTCAGATATTGCCCCGCAGGAAAATATGCTGTCTCCAAAGAAAACCAATGTATCTTCTTCAAAACCGCTCCAGTCATACCAGCCATGATTAAGCTTATCCATGTATGAGGCAATCTGTTTACTCTTTTCTTTTAGTTCCGGTGCATTGACCGTGTATTCTTCATACGCATATTCATTTAAGTATGCATTTTCCAAAACAGGCCTCTTAAGTTCTCCGGTCTCCGTAAACAAATCTTCTCTGGTAATAAGCCATTCTTCTGCTCCAAGGTACGAAACCCTTACATTATCACACCATTTAAGCATCATTAAAAAACTGTACCATTTACCGAACAAATCATCGAACTCGTCTTTGGACATTTCCGCAAAGTATGAAAGAGGCTTAATAGGTAAAAATATATCAATGGCTACATTCTTGTTTTCATTAATAAGCGGAATAAGTTCATCCATCAAATATTCTTCATACGATGCCGGTTCAGCATCATAGTATATGTTTTCGTAGTATTGCTCTTCAAACGACTTAGGTTCAAGACATAAATGTATTTTAGACACCTCATTTTCGGAAGAAAAGCAGCTATTCAAATATGCAAAAAGTTCCTGTGGTGATGAAATATTATAATTCGTATTCAAAAGCTTTTTTGCAAAGAATACCTCATACCATTCAGGGGTGCAAAGTGAATCATCCCACATTGAAATCTGAACATTTTCATAGGAGCCTAAACTAAGGTTTCTGATGTCATCGCTTCTGACCGAAACCTCATCTGCCCTTTTTGAAAAAGCGTTTCTCATAAAAACATGAAAATCATGCTCATATGACAGTTTTTCGTTTTCGCTCTGAACTATGGCCGCAAGGCGTTTATCACCTGACAATGAGGGCCTGCTCTTTGAAAAAGCAATCACATAAACCAGAGCCGCCACTGCAGCTATAATGACCACAAAGGTTATTATATTCAGCTTTTTTAACACATTTTCCTTCATTTTTCTATTCCCTTTATGACTACATTTCTGTTAGTTTCTTAAGTCAACTACGTTAACTCCCTATCCAATGCTTTATAATCCTTTAATCTTACTGTGAATTACACGGGAAATTTTAGGTGCCACTGCGAAAATCGCAATATAAATCTTATTCTTCAGTGTTAAATATCTGTTGGTCATTCCGGAGAAAAAATGTTTTCTTATGTAGGAAACACATTCCGGGTAACCTTCGTAGTTTTTGTTCATAAAAGGAATCGGGATATGAAGCAAATACTCGATTCTTTGGAACAGTGCAAAACGTCTCGAAACCTCTTTTAATTCGGGCATTTTTTCCATAACAATCTTTTCCACCATGTCTGCGTTATCAACGCTGTCCTTAAATACCGGTGAAAAAATGTTTTTATTCTCTTTTCGCGAGTTGCTGCCGATTCTGTAGAAAACATGATACTTATAACCGGGAAGGCTCACCACTTTGCTCCCTTCAAAAAGCATCTGAATCATAATGTGAAAATCTTCATTCAGTTTTCCCACCGGGAAATCCCTTTTTTCAAACAGCTTCTTTGCAGACAGCTTGGTACAAAAAGAGCAGTCACCTCTGTGCATAAGAAGTTCAAAAATAAAGTCCTTGGAATCAATCCAAACTTCCGCTGAAGCAGGTACACATATGTCAGGACGAAGTTTTCCGTCTTCATCGATTTCATTACGCCCCACCTGCACAAACTCAGGTAAAAACTTACCTGCTTCTTTTGCCGCAATAATAGGCGCTACAAGAGTCTCCAGAAAATCAGGCTCTATATAATCATCGCTGTCTATAAAGGATATGTATTCACCTTTAGCAATTTTCAGTGCTTCATTTCTTGCGCTTGAAGAGCCGCCGTTTTTCTTGTGAATAACAATTATGCGGTCATCCTTTTCCCCGTATTCATCGGCAATTGTCCCACTTGTGTCTGTAGAGCCGTCATCTACAAGAATCAGTTCATAATTACTGTAGGTCTGACTCAGTATGGAGTCGAGGCAGCGTCTTAAATATTTTTCAATATTGTAAATTGGAACTATAACAGTAATAAAAACACTCATGCTTTACTCAAAGGACCGGTTTTATATTTATTAAGCGTATTCCCTTTGGATTCAATGAATTCAAGTAATCTTTCAACTGCCACCTCTGAATTCCATAAATCCGTAATGGTTTCATAAGCTTTTCTTCCGATTTCCTTTGCGCCTTTCTTATCGTTTATTGCCTTATAAACCTGTTTGTATAAATCCTTATCCGACTTTGCTTTGTATGTTAATCCGTTCTCCCCGTGACTAATAAGATAAGGAACCGCACCCACGCTTTTCGAAGCTATCGTCACGCATCCGGAGTTCATTGCCTCATTCACAACTGCACCCCAGCCCTCTTTTCTGTCAGAGGTAAGAACAAATATGTCAGCCCTTCGCATCAAAAGTCTTACTTCGTCAGGAGTTTTTCCCGACTCGAAGGAAATGTAATCTGCCAATCCTGCTTTTTCACAATCACTTACCGTTTTATCAAACAGTTCGCCGGTTCCCACCATAGTAATGTGGGCTTCTATTCCCTGACTTTTTAACTGTGCTGCCAGTGTAATCATCATTTCCGGATGCTTCCAGGAAATGAACCTTGCGGCCCAAAGAATTTCTGTTCTTGAATTATTATTTCTAAGCAGGTTTAAGTCATCATATAATTCGGTTTTAGGAAAGTACCCGTACTTAAGCATCTTACCGGTATAGGCACGAACCAGTGAAAAATCACCCTTAACAAAGGCTCCCGAACAAAGCAAAAAGACATCCTGCTTTCTGAATCTTGTATGATCGTTATATTTTTTCTTAAGGCCTCTGGGTGATACAAATTTCCAACGCCCCTCTTTGTACAGTCTTTCCGAATATCTAATCGTGAACTTCTTTGCTAAAAGCCTTGGCTTAATTATCGATTCATCTTCACAGCCGCCAAAAATAACACAGTCACTTTCAAGAATAAGTTTTTCGCAAAGGTCCTTCTCCTCATAGAAAAGCTTTACATACGGGCGCTTGGATGCATCGGCATCCCAGCCCATGTTTATGCGTTCCTCTTCCATAGGCTCGGTCTGTATAAAGGTATAATCCGCTCCAAGATGCTCATAAAGCCCATCCGAAACCGGCAACTGGTGGTGGTTAATATAGTTTGATACAAATGTTATACGCATTTTGTAATCCCTCTGTATATTTCCAAGAGCCTCGAATAGTTTGTTTCCGGGTTATGCGTAATAGCGGCATGTCTTGAAGCGTTCCTTGAAAACTCAAGCATACTGCCTTCATTACTCCACATTTTATCTATGGTACGGGCAAGACCCTCATAATCGGTATTTGCAAAAAGAAGACCGTCTTCACCCTCTTCAAAAATGCCTCTTACTCCGCCTACATCAGATGAAATGCAGGGAACACCAAGGAGCATTGCTTCTCCTAAGGAGTTGGGCGAATTTTCAATGGATGACGGGCACAAAAATGTTTCTGATTTTAACAGCTGTTTCTTTATACCTTCAGCATCCAGACTACCGGTAAAAGAAACAACCGACTCGAGCTTATACATACTTATCAGTTCAAGTATATATTTTCCGTAGGAGCTGATTTTCAGTTTATCCTTAAAGGTTTTCATTGCTGTAATTTTATCTCCCGCAACATAAACCTTAATGTCAGGATATTTGTATTTAAGTGAGCTTACTGCCTTTAATGCTGTATGAAGTCCTTTTATGGGATAATTGCCCTGACTTAAAAACAAAGAATGCTTTTCGCAGGTATCATAGTCCCACTTACCTTCGTAAAAGGTATTCCTAAGGGTTTCATTCATGTGATAATAGTTTGCTTTGGGATTTGTATCCTCTGTAAATTTCTTATCAAACGGAGTTCGTCCCGTTATATTGCCTGCAATCCTAACCGCTTCCACTTCGTTTAAGGCTCTTAAACAGAATTTCTTTCGCTGAGCAAGAATTGAATCTCTCTTTACGATATCCCGAAAAGTGGAACGCATGTAAACATCTTCCGGCACTCCGTCATAATAGTGATCCTTGTATATGTCAAGTATTCCCTGAATCCCTATAAGAAGTTTTTCGGGTACCCCGCTTAAACATCTGCACATTGCAAGTGTATGAGGGTATTCCGTTCCGAAAATATGAACCAGGTTAGGCTGATATTTCGAAAGAATTTTTCCAAGCCGCACCTCTAAATTCTCATCGTATTTTTCTGGATGAACGGTATCCTCATAAAATCCAAAATAGGATATTCCATCCTCTTCGCAAAAGAATCCGTCATTTGCCTTCGAAACAGGAAAGCAGATTCCCAGTTCAAAGTCATGGCTTCTTTTTACTGCATCACAAATACCCGAAAGCCATCCCTCCTTATTGGACGGTTTCAGGTTAAGTTTCATAGCTATTGACGGAAGTATTATGTTGCAAAGCCAGAGAATTCTCATCCGTATAGCCTGCCTTTTATACTTTGATATAGTTTAGCGGTTTTCTTGTTTCTTGCAAGAAAGCCACGAAGCTTATGAAGTGTAAGTATCAATGTTGCACGGTAAACCACTCTATTTGCAAACGGAATATTGGTTCTTACCGCTCTTGTATATTCTGCCTTATCCTTCTTACGGTTTTCTTTTGACTCAGAAAAACCATTACCCTCATATATGCAAATCGGAATACCGGCATACACAAAGTCGCGCTTGGCTTCAAAAAAGGAATAGGCGAAATGTTCGAAATCAGCACGTATTTTGTAGGATGTATCAAAACCTCTTTCCATAAGCACATCCCTTGAATAGAAAATAGCCTGATGACAGGGAATATTTCTATAGCACACCGAGCCGGTTATAACAGGCGGAGCTTTTGAAAGGGAATCGGAAGTTGCAAAATAGGTGTCGCCATATACGATGGTTCCAACCGGCTTCACATCCATCTTTGCGATGTGTTCAAGCACATCGCCGGAATAAAACATATCGCCTGCATTAAGAAAAAGAATGAAATCACCGGTGGCACATTTCACCGCTTCATTCATGGCGTCATATATTCCCTTGTCTTTCTCTGATACTATTCTAATCTTTTCGGAATTTAAGTCCTTAACCCTTGAAATTGAATCATCTGTGGACACACCGTCTTTAATAACAATTTCAAAATCATCATATGTCTGCTTAAGAATGTTCTGAACGGTCTCAAGCAGTTTATTTCCTGAGTTAAGGCTTACGGTTATTATTGAAAACTTCATGCTTTGTCCTAGTTGCGGTGTTCTTCCACAGCATCATCCTTCATTGCCGTAATCTGGTTTTCAAGCACTCCTTCGGTGGCATCCGGTGTAAACAGAACCTTTATGGTTAAAAACATAAGTTTAATGTCAAGCCACACACTGTACTGCTCTATGTAGCAAAGATCCAGCTTAAGTTTATCATAAGGAGTTGTATTATACTTTCCGTACACCTGCGCATAGCCGGCGAGTCCGGCTTTAACCTTAGTCCTGAAAGCAAATTCAGGCATTGCTTCCATATACTGCTTTATTATTTCAGGTCTCTCAGGTCTCGGGCCTATGAAGGACATATCTCCCTTAAGTATATTAAACAACTGCGGAAGTTCATCCAGTCTAACCTTTCTTATGAACTTACCAACGGGCGTAATTCTGTCATCGTTGGCCTTTGCAAGTCTTGCAACACCGTCCTTTTCGGCATCGATTCGCATACTTCTGAATTTAAGTATCTTAAATTCCTTTGCGCCGATTGTGCATCTTGTCTGCTTGTAAAGAATGGGTCCTCTGTCGCAAAGTTTAACCGCAATAGCCGTAAGAAGCATAAAAGGAGAAGTAAGTATTATAAGAATCAAAGCGCAGATAATGTCTATCAATCGTTTTATTACACGCTGCTCAAGCTTAAGTGAATATTCACGGGTCAAAAGAATCGGAGTATCAAAAATGTGTAACTGCTCGGCTCCTGATAAAATCACATCGCTGATTTTAGGCATGATATAAACTCGAATATCATTTCCATAGCAGAACTTTAAGAGATTGTTTCTGTCAGCTGCGGGAATATCCCAAATAACCACTGCATCATATCTCTGAAGAGCTTCATTTGATACCTTGTCAAAGCCCTCATGGATATTCATTGTTTTGCTTATTTCAAATTTATCTTTTCTGCTGTCAAGCTTCGCCACAATATCATCTATGGCTCGGTCTCCATGCACCAGCAAAAGCTTTCTTGGCGGAAAAATAACCCTGCAAAGCCAGTTCGAAAAAAGAACCCAGACTATTGCCACTATTAACTGCTCTAAAGTCATCCTTAAATAGTTCCAGGGATACATAAGGCCAAGACAAAGCAGTGAAATCTCCAGATACTCAATGGTATTGACTATAACAATGCTCACTATCTGGGATATTGTCAGTTCAATGTTTTTAAGCTGTCCTAACTTCGTTCCTCCGTACATGGATATGAAAAGGTACAAAAGAAAAACATAGATCAAAATAATAAGTATGTGACCTCTTCTCCAAAAGGGAAGTTTTATAGCCGTTGCATAATACATGTAATAGAAATATCTGAACAAAAGGGTCTGAAAAACAAGTCCGATTGCACAGAGTAAAATCTGCATAGCTCTTTTTATTGATTCAACGTGACGCATATAATCGCCTTTCCATTCAAACGCTTGACATTTTATTATACCACTAAAACGTCATAATTACTAACAAAAATCCCCAATGCCATCAATTCAGATTCTTCTTAGTACAGCTGTAACAGCCCAAAAGCAGAAGTGCATACAGGACGACGGCACCGAAAGGCCCGCAATTTCTCTGTACAATCTGAAAATTCTTTTTATTGCCTCAAACTTGTTTGAAGAAAGTGAGCCGGCACTTCTTCTGTATTTTACAAGGTTTTCATTGAGACCAAAGGCAATATTTCCTGCCTTGAGTATTCTCCACCAGGTTGCAGTATCCTCGCTGGTAATATTAGGCATCCTTATAAGATCATCCTGTATCTTTTCCCGGTCAATTAGGACTGTGGATGTAAAAATCGTTGTGTTGTTAAGAGCCTGCTTAAAGTTAATTGTTTCGGGCACTTTTACTATCACTCCCGTGCCCACACCGTTACAGTCAGCAAACTCGTAACCGGTAAAAACAAATCCGGCATCCTTTTCCTGCATAAAGGACATTTCTTTTGAAAGTTTATCCTTCTCCCACAGATCATCGGAATCAAGAAATGCTATAAATCTGCCCTTTGCTTCCTCAAGTCCTCTGTTTCTGGCTGCATATGCGCCATGATTTTCTTCCTGTTTAATGAGACGCACTCTTGAATCTGTATATTCTTCAACAAGCTTTACTGAGCCGTCCTTTGAACAATCATCTACCAAAAGAAGCTCAAAGTCCCCATATGTCTGTCCCAGTACCGAATCTATTGTTTCCCTTAAAAATTTTTCTGCATTGTAAACAGGAACTATTATGCTTATCATATTTCCTCCAAAGATAAATCTACTCAGCAGGCGGAAAAAAGTACCTCATGCCCTCACGCTCTGCCTGCATTAATATTTCCTCTTCACTATGCTCAAGTGCATAACCTTCAACAGAAAGGTTATAGTTAAGCATATAATGATAATAATCTCTTGCATATTCCGAAACTTCTTCATAGTCGAGCCCCTGAAGCGCTTCGCTTACATCGTCTCTTCCGTACAGCGTTTTAACCCGCCCGTCAATCCGTCTTGCCGCCGCCATGAACTCAGCAGACCCATAAATGCTGTAATCAAAATCGTCAATCCTTGCTATTTCACCTTTTACGTAGTTTTCAAATCTTTTCACTTCTGAAGAAGTCTCTGCGCCATCGAAAGGGGTGAAATAACAGGAACTTAAAATAATCAGAGAACCACCGAGGCAAAACAGCATACGTTTACCGCTTTCCGAAATGGAAAATGCCAGTTCTTCAAAAGAAAATGCCACAAAAATCGCCGGAGAAAGCAGTAGCCACCAGTTTATCTTTTTTCTTTTTGCAGCACAGAGAATAATCATGGCGCAAGCAGAAAAGAGGTATAGGCCTAAATGTTTGCCACTCCTGTTCATTGAAGCATAGTTTTCACCAAGCCCCATAATTGCATAAAAGATTCTGTCAATCCGCACAAGACAGACCACCGGTGCAGACATGACCAAAGCATATAAATAATTTTTCTTAAGAAGCAGCAGAACAATAAGCGGAAGCAGAATGCCATATGCTACAGCATAGCCTGAGTAGCCTTCTCTCAGAACCGCATAACCGGTAGTGACCGGAATACCATTCTTCGGAAGATAGGTACCCGTAAAAAGAATCAAAAGGTATGAGATAAGAAAAAAAGGCCTCCTCTGTATATTAAGTTCATCTGCAATATCATTTACCAGAAGAACTCCTGTAACGAATACTGTAACCGGAATTAAAAACGCGCCGACTGTCCACATTGATACTCCGAATCCGCTACACAGTACTGCTAAAAGTATCGGCATTACCTGAATTTTATTGAAAATAGGCAAGCCTGCAATCATCTTCTGGCCGGTCATTGAAGAGTATTCATATATGGTCTTTGTGGCAATGCTGTTAGCTACAATTTCAAATGAATCATCGTTTGCAAAGGACGGGGCAAGGTATACGAATGCATAAAGTGCAGTTATTACTGTTAATACCAGCACCGGAAGCATATCTTTTCTCACCGACAATTTACAGGGCTTCTTAATGAACGGAATGCCGGCAAGGCTCAATAAGCCGCAAAGAACCCAAAATGCTGTCAAAAGCCATTCGAAACCTTTATCAAACTTAAGGCTAATTAATTGCACTGCAAAAAGAACACCAAGAAGAGAAATAAACCCGGTACCAAACTTAAATGTGTAGGTTGAGTTTTTTTCTCTGAAAACAGCACTCACTAATGAACCTGTAAGTATGGGCGCCACAAGCACCACTAATAAAAGTAATATAATCATAATCCTGCCTTTTCGGGTTTATTGTAGCATAAAGCCCTGTCTTTTTCATCTTATGATTCTATGAAGAAAAGCCGCATATAATAATAAAAGAGCCGAAAAATCGGCTCTTTTTTGCTTACATTCTTGCGTTATCCACGTTTTCCTTAAACCATTCATAGGCAAGCTTAACACCCTCTTCAAGGTCAACCTTATGGTGCCATCCGAGATTATGAAGCTTTGTAACATCAGTAAGTTTTCTGGGAGTTCCGTCAGGCATGGCGGTGTTCCACACAATCTCTCCTTCAAATCCTACAGTGGCTTTTACGGTTTCTGCCAGCTGCTTTATTGTTACTTCCTTGCCGGTACCAATGTTTACATGCTGCTCACCGCTGTAATTTTCAAGCAGAAATACACAGGCATCAGCCATATCATCAACATATAAAAATTCTCTCAAGGGAGAACCTGTACCCCAAAGTTCAACGCTTTCCTTGTTATTAACCTTCGCTTCATGGAATTTTCTGATCATTGCGGGCATAACATGGGAGCCGGACAAATCATAATTGTCATGAGGTCCGTAAAGGTTTGTAGGCATACAACTTATGAAGTCATCGCCATACTGTCTCTTATAGAATTTGCACATCTCAAGTCCTGATATCTTGGCAATTGCATAGGCTTCATTTGTTACCTCTAAGGGGCCCGTAAGAAGAGCATCCTCAGGAATCGGCTGGGGAGCCATTTTAGGGTAAATGCAGGTTGAGCCAAGGAACAAAAGCTTCTTCACTCCATTAACATGCGCCGCATTAATCACATTGCACTGAATCTGCATATTCTCATAGGCAAACTCAGCGGGAGCAGTATTATTTGCATTTATTCCGCCAACCTTAGCTGCTGCCAGAACTACCACATCGGGCTTTTCTTCCTCAAAAAATTTATATACGCCTGCCTGATCTTTAAGATCCAGCTCTTTATGAGTTCTTGTTACTATGTTGTTGTATCCCTTTGATTCAAGGTTTCTTACTATTGCGCTTCCCACAAGGCCTTTGTGACCGGCAACAAAAATCTTATCCGTCTTATTCATATCATCCTCCGCTTGCCTGTAAAATACGGGCAACCCTATTTGCCATTTACAAGAGCAATGTCCGATTTAACCATCATTTCCACAAGCTGTTCGAAGCTGACATCACGCTTCCAGCCAAGGATTGTTTCTGCCTTTGTACAGTCGCCCCAAAGGAATTCGACCTCTGAGGGTCTGAAAAATTCAGGATTTACATCTACGAGAAGTTTACCTGTTTTTGCATCGTACGCCTTCTCGTCAACACCTGTACCCTCAAATCTTAATTCCACACCGGCTTTTTCAAAAGCAATCTGAACAAACTCACGGACAGTGTGGGTTTCATTTGTGGCGATAACAAAGTCGTCGGGTTTATCCTGCTGAAGAAGAAGCCACATAGCCTTTACATAATCGCCGGCGTAACCCCAGTCACGCTTGGCGTCCATATTACCTAATGAAAGTTTTTCCTGCTTACCTGCAAGTATATTTGCAATTGCAAGGGTTATTTTCCTTGTTACAAAATTCTCACCACGTCTGGGAGATTCGTGGTTAAAAAGGATACCGTTACATGCATACATATTATATGACTCTCTGTAATTTACGGTAATCCAGTAGGAATAAAGCTTTGCCGCGCCATAGGGGCTCTTGGGGTAAAAGGGAGTCTTTTCACTCTGAGGTGCTGTTTCGGGAATTCCGCCGAAAAGTTCAGAGGTTGAAGCCTGATAAAAACGGCACTGCTTATTGGCCATTCTTACGGCCTCCAAAAGCTTTATTGTGGAAACACCCGTTGCCTCTGCAGTATATTCGGGAATTTCGAAAGAAATACCCACATGTGACTGGGCAGCAAGATTATATACCTCATCCGGCTTAATCTTATTCATAAGTGAAATAAGGCAGGATGAATCCGTTGTATCCGCATAATGCATGAAAAGCTTCTTTCCGTTTATGTTGCTGTCATTTAATAAATGATCGATTCTTTCTGTATTTGCAGTGGAATGACGACGCATTAATCCGTGAACTTCATATCCTTTCTCAAGAAGAAACTCTGCAAGATAGGATCCGTCCTGACCGGTAATACCTGTAATAACTGCTTTTTTCATTTATATATCTCCTATATCTGTATCTTTCTATTTTTGATTCACTCAAAATATTGTAGCACAAAAAAACACTTTTTTCATCAGTATATTGCGCCACCATCTTTTGGAAGGATACACAAAAAAGATAGCTTTGCAAAGCCTTTCAGGCAGCTTCAAAGGGGTATAAAACATAATCATAAAACATACATTTGCAAGGAGGTTAAAAATGTTTTCCAAGAGTAAAATTCCAAGTTACAAAATCTACCGTTGTTCCGTATGCGGCAATATTATTGTTAAGCTGAATGACAGCGGTATAGATCCCCAATGCTGTGGTCGTGATATGATTGAGTTAAAACCCGGTGAAGGCGAAGGAAACCCGCTTCGTCATGTGCCCGTGTGGTATATGGAGGGCTGTAAGGTACATGTGTCAGTCGGAGAAGAGCCCCACCCAATGATTGATTCCCACCTTATCCAATGGATCCTGATAATTACAAACCAAGGTATGTATACCAAATATCTGACCCCTGAAAATGATTCAGAGGCCTGCTTCAAAATATGCAAGCACGAAAGCGTGCAAAAAGTTCTTGCTTACTGCAATATACATGGACTGTATGAAGCTGCTCCCGTCATTAATGACACACCGGACCTCATGGATAAAATCACAAAGAACAAGTATATAACCTTACCTGAAAAATAGCCAAAACAGTAAATGGGGATTTAGCTGCTGCATTATAAATAGGGCGTATGAAAAACAGATTTTCATACGCCCCTGATTAATTAATCAAAAAGTCTGTTCATTGCTGAGAAGATAGCATATACCGAAGCTCTGGTAATACTTGAACTTACACCTACACCATAGGTTACGCGGCCTGTATTTGAATCAAGCAGGTGAATATACGCCGCTGCCTTTGAATTTGAACCGGCCTGAAGAGCATGCTCTTCGTAGTCAAGAATTTTAATATCAATACCAAGGTTCTGGATTATGCCTCTCTTAACCGCATCAATAGGTCCGTTACCAACTGCCTCGAAGGTCTTTGCTTCCCCGTGATCTGTAAACTCGAGATTTACGGTAGTATCAAATTCAGCACGTCTTTCTCCGGTATTATCCTCCACTTTAAGTTTTTCAAAGTGATAAGGAGTTCTGGATGCAAGGTAAGTTTCCTCGAAGGCATCCATAATCTGTTCAGGTGATACCTCGCCCTGTTTCTCGGAAATGGCCTGAATAACATTCGCAAATTCCTTATGCATTCCCTTGGGAAGCTTAAATCCAAAGTAGGAATCCATGATGAATGCAACTCCGCCCTTACCGGACTGGGAATTGATTCGAACAATGGGTTCATATTCTCTTCCAATATCCGCAGGATCGATGGGAAGGTAAGGCACCTCCCAGTATTCTCCTCCACGCTCCTTCATGGCCTTAACACCCTTATTGATTGCGTCCTGATGAGAACCTGAAAATGCGGTAAATACCAGTTTTCCTGCGTAAGGATGACGGGGATGAACCGGCATCTTAACAAGACGTTCGTAGATTTCAATTATCTCGTTAACATGAGAAATTTCAAGCTTGGGGTCTATTCCCTGTGAGAACATATTGTAAGCAACATTAAGTATATCAACGTTACCTGTTCTCTCACCGTTGCCGAATAATGTTCCCTCAACACGATCTGCTCCGGCAAGTAATGCAAGTTCGGTTGCTGCCACACCGGTACCACGGTCATTGTGGGGGTGTACACTTAAGATAACCGCTTCACGATTCGAAAAATTGCAGTTACACCATTCGATAATATCTGCGTAAACATTTGGAGTGGTCATTTCAACTGTGGAGGGAAGGTTAATTATAACCTTTTTGTCCTTTGTGGCGCCCCATTCCTTAAGAACCGCTTCACATACTTCAAGAGCATATTCAGGCTCAGTTCCCGTAAATGACTCAGGAGAATACTCAAGAATGATTTCTCCATCAAAGTTCTTTGCTCTTTCCTTAACCATTCTTGTGCCGTTAATTGCAATCTGCTTTATTTCTTCCTTACTCATATTGAAAACCACATCTCTCTGGAGCACTGAAGTGGAATTGTAAATATGAACAATGGCTGACTTACAGCCCTTTATTGCTTCAAATGTTCTGTCAATAAGTTCTTCTCTGCACTGTGTAAGCACCTGAAGTTTCACATCATCGGGAACCAGTTTCCTGTCGATGAGTTCTCTTAAAAAATCATACTCAATCTGGCTGGCAGCGGGAAATCCGACTTCGATTTCCTTAAAGCCCATCTTTACCATGTACTCAAATAACTCTATTTTCTCGCTAACTACCATAGGGTCAATTAGTGCCTGGTTACCGTCGCGTAGATCAACACTGCACCATATGGGCGCCTGCATGATCTCCTTGTCCACCCACTGTCTTTTTGAATATTTAAAGACAGGGTTTCTTCGATAACGTTTGTAGTTAAGCATTTCTTTTCCTCCTTGTACCGCTTTACTCTAATAAAGTCGGATAATATAAATATACCCCATTCCAATCGGAATGGGGTACTAAATAAACAAAATTTTTATTCTCCAAGACCACTTTCAACAACTTCGACGAGCTTTTCCAAAGCTTCTTCTTCGTCATCACCGTCACACACGAACACGATTTCGTCACCGCACTTAACGCATGCACCCAGAACGCTCAAAACGCTCTTGGCATTTGCCGTATTGTCCCCATAATTAAATGTAATTAGTGATTTGAACTGCATTGCTTCCTTACATAGGATGCCTGCGGGTCTTAGGTGTAGCCCTGTAGGGTTCTTAATAATAACTTTCTGACTTACCATTAAACAGCCTCCAAATGATGATGCATTAGCCATCACATCTGTTTATACTATACCATCATTCCATTAACGAAACAATAGATTTATAATTATTTAACTCCTAACGCTGACCCTTCCTGAAAGCACATCCTTGTAGTCAGCCAGATTCTTCTGAAGAAGATTTGGCGTATCAAGACCATAAGGACATTTTGAAGAACACTGATTACAATGGATACAGTTTTCTATTTTCATCATCTTTTCCTGCATCTCAGGGGTAAGCTGAGCTTCACTGGGAGCACGTCTTAACATGAGTGACATTCTTGCCATGTTATTGATTTCTATTCCCATGGGGCAGGGCATACAGTATCCACAGCCACGGCAGAAATCACCACTAAGTTCCTGTCTGTCATGCTCTATAAGCGCCTTTATTTCTCCTGTCATCTTAGGAGGATTTTCCTGCATTTCAAGGAATTCTTCAAGTTCTGTCATTTTCTGAATTCCCCAGATAGGAAGCACATTTTCGTACTCTGCTTCAAAGGCATACGCAGCCTTGGCATTGTTAATAAGTCCGCCGGATAAAGCTTTCATGGCAATAAAGCCCATATCCGCTTCTTTACACATATTAACAAGTTCAATGTCCTTATCTGTTGCAAGATAGCAGAAAGGAAACTGAAGGGTTTCATACAGACCTGACTCGATTGCTTCCTTTGCTACGGAAAGTCTGTGATTGGTAATACCGATATGTCTTATTTTTCCCTGAGCTTTTGCTTCAAGCATTGCTTCATATAAACCGGTTCCGTCACCGGGCTTAGGGCAAAAAGAAGGATTATGGAACTGATAAATATCTATATAGCTTGTTTTAAGAAGTTCCAAAGATGTGGCAAGATCTTTCCAGAAAGCTTCAACGGTTGTTGCACCTGTCTTTGTGGCAATAAAAATCTTTTCACGCATACCTTCAAATGCAATACCTAACTTTTTCTCACTGTCCGAATAATATCTTGCAGTATCAAAAAAAGTCATTCCGCCCTCATAGGCTCTTCTTAATATTTTAGCCGCATCATCCACGGATACTCTCTGTACCGGTAATGCTCCAAAAGCATTTTTCCCGGTTACTATTCCTGTACTTCCCAATCTGACAGTCTGCATATTTTCCTCCTTATATCAGGCTTTCAGGGAATTTCCCTTGGAAATTCCGTCCTTAAGATATTTATAGCATTTTTGCCAGGGAATTTCCCTGCACATAACATTTCTTTTCGTAAAAACAAATCGAAAGCCAAAGAGTTTCGCCAAGGGGCCATAAAGAAAAGCATACAAAACCCCTCTGTCATAAAAAAACTTTTTATCATAGCCTTTGAACCATGTGGATTCACCGTTTTCTCTCGGTTCTTCCTTTCCGATTAGCGCAGGAGTCTTAAAAAGCTTAAGTCCCGATTCAATACAGTCCTTTATAAAAAGGCTGTCCTCTCCACAGGAATATTTGGCACCTCCGCCAAATAACAGTGAAAACTTAACCCCGGACTTTACCAGCGAATCACGCCTCATGGCAATACTGTAGGCCGGATATCTTCCACCGTTCCATAAATGAACCGGTCCGAAACTCTGATTGTAATAGGTTCTTCTCTCCTCGCAAACTTCCACATTAAAAAATATGCAGTCTGCTTCGGGATGCTTCGCAAACTCATTTAGAACCGTTGCCTCATAGTCAAAATCATATACAATATCGTCATCGGAAAACAGAATTATATCTGCCGAAGAATTTTCAATTGCCCGATTTCTGCTTAAGCCTACACCCTTTTCATCAAAAGAAAGGACCTTAACTTCACCCCTTTCTGTCTTTAAGGTTTCTTCCGATTCCTTTCCGCATTGGTTAATCAGCACGGCATCTCCGAGAATTTTCATTTTCTCTATCAGCATTTTCGGATCCGCGTTGACCGCGGATATCAATAGCTCAAGTTTCATTCTTTTTACCTGCCATGCCTTTTATAAGTGCAAATAGTTTGATACGTATGAAGTCCACAACAGTGCCACAGACATAAATTGTCAGTACTGCACCTATTATTTTCACAGCAAACAGATAGGTGGGAGTGTTAATCGAATCATATATTCCAAGCCACTTCTGCCAATTATATCTTAGTGACAGGTTCTCATGGAAAAGGTAAACTCCAAGAGCCATGGGAGATAATGCACAAATTACAGCGGATGCCTTTGCACCGGCCTCTTTTTTATTCAAAAAGCATGCAAACAGTCCGATTGCTGCAAGGAGTACAAAAATATGATTGTACTCGTATGCTACACCTTTTATTTCTTCGAATCTTCCGAAGTGAACACGACAAAAATCTATTGCAAAATTCTCTATAGCTATCAATGCTGTCGCAAGGATATATAAAACCAGTCCGCTCAATGAAGATCTTAAATACTTAAAACCGTAAAGCTTTATATATGCACCTATCAGGAAAACAGTCAGAAACCAGATGGCATCATACCCCTTTGTGTCTCCTTCGAATCTGATGGGGAGGCATGTTTTAAGTATACTTTCAAAGAAGAGCATTACTGCAATAAGCGTAGCAAACTGCTTCTTAGTTATAGCTTTTACACCGCCCGAAATCACAGGCAGCAATACATATACAATCACATATGAGGAAAGGAACCAGAAAACATCCATGTGAACGGGAAAGGCTGTATTAAGAAGAAAATATGTATTAATTCCTCCTTCAGGTCTGATTCCAAACATAAGACATACAACAAATGCCCCTATAGAATAAAAAAGCATCTGAAATATGAGTTCCGCCAGCCTGCCAAGCTTAAACCCTGAGTCGATAAGAAAATATCCTGAAATCAATATAAAAATGTTAACCGCAGAAATTGATAATGCCTCCAAAATGCCGGCTATAACTCCGTTAGCACTGCCTTCTGAAGCAAGATTAACAAGCAGTTCACTTTTCCCAAGGGCATGGAGCATAACAACCATACACATGGACAGCATTCTTAAAAATTCCATATTGGCATTACGCGTCTTTTTCGCCACAGCTGCACTCCTTACATTTCATGTTTAATCTTATCGGTCACATCAATATCTTTTCCGGTCTGAACTTCCATAACTTTTAACAAAGTTATTGCTTCAATCGTATGCTTACAGCCTGCAGGAATAGTTATACAATCCCCGGGACCCACTTCCTGCTTTATACCATTGATGCAGGTAATACCTTTTCCTTCGATGACGGTCCATACCTCGTCACGTCTTTCGTGGCTGTGATAATTCATTCCATGCCCCGGCAGCAAAGTAACCTTAACCGTCAAGCTGCCGTCCTCAATATCAAGAACCCTGTAACTTCCCCAGGATTTTTCCGCATACATTGTGGGGTTTTCTATCTTGTCCACAAAGGGCTTCATGTAGCTCGACATATCTTTATCCGCAACAAGAATACCATCCGGGCTTGCTGCAACAACAACATTTTTAAGGCCCATGGCAAGTATTGGAATATCCAGCTCATTTACGACATGGGAATTTTCACAGGTATCATCCATTAGAACTTCACCTATGCAGTTCTCTTCCATTACTTCTGTAAGAGTTTTCCATGTACCTACATCCATCCAGTCCCCGGCAAAGGGAAGAACTTTAATAGATTTTTCCTTTTCCACAACAGCATAGTCGATGCTGATTTTTGTAAGGGTCTCATATTTCAAGACAAGGTCTTCATAATCCTTAAAATCAATCAGTTCGTGGGCTTTATTAATCATATAACCCAACTTAAATCCAAAAACGCCACCGTTCCAGTAAGCGCCCTGGGAAAGAAGAACCTTTGCGCCTTCCAAATCAGGCTTTTCCTTAAACGCTTTAACGTTTCCATTTTCTTCAGGTACTATATATCCGTACTTCTCGCTTGGATATGTGGGTTTTATCCCCATAAGGGTGATGTTTGAAGCGTTGTTATCCACTGCTTCCCCTATTTTTTTAACAACTTCAAAATAATCCTTTTCAACATAAGGGTCTACAGGACATACAACAACAGCCTCATCTTTTGAAACAATAAGAACATCGTGAAGATATGTTGCAGCAAGTGCTATTGCCGGGAAAGTATCACGTCTTGCCGGTTCAACACAAATATCTATATTCTCCCCCAACTGATTTTCAAGGATGGAAACCTGGCTTTTTCCCGTTGCAACCGTTACATGAACCCCCGGAATTGCTTCTTTTAGAGACTTGTATATTCTTTCCACCATGGAAACATACTTATTCTCTTCGCCCTTAAAAATTCGTATAAATTGTTTTGATCTCACATCATTTGAAAGTGGCCAAAGTCTTTTTCCTGAACCACCTGATAACAAAATTATCTGCAAAATATCATCCTCTTTTCATATCATTTAACGGTTACTATACCTATATTGCCCATATAACAGGGAGCAAAAATGTGCTCACGTATGTTGTCAGTCACCATTCCGTCCCATTTTTCATGAAGATGAGCGGCAAATATTGCCACCACAGGCGAATCCTCTGCATACATCATATTCATAAGCTCCAGCTCCGGACCCATCGGAATATATTCGTCGCCGTCTGTGGACCAGTACAGTTTCTTTCCACCACGCACTGCCTCTGACAACTCCTTAAGCTCAGTCCCGTTTGATTGACCAAAGGGCACATGGGTCACAACAATTACAGGCTTGTTAAGAGCGAAAACCTCTTTCAGCTTCTCAGGAATTGCCTTGCTCATAGTAGTATGTGAAAGGTTTATACCCACAACCACAAACTCCTCCAGTTCCTTTACCACCAAAGGGCTCATATCACATACTGCCTCCTGCCTCTCCCGCAGAGCTGCAAACCCGACACTCTTCTGCCAGTAATCCTCCACATCATGGTCGGATCTTATATAAAAATAATCGCTTTTTAATTTAGAAAAACCTTCTTTAAGACAGGCTAAATTGGCTTCGGAATTAAAATCCACCATATCTCCTGCGAAGACACATAGAGAAACATCCGCGTTCCCGATAATATCCGATAGTCGCTTAAACCGTTCTTCGGTTGTGATCCCTCCCACAGAAAAAAGGCCGATTCTCTGACTCACCGTCTCCTTGTCCTCGTCCGGAACGGAGTCATCATTTATCTGAATGTGAGCATCATTTACCACAAGGATTTTAGTCTCTTTTTTAAGGCCTATATCAATGGTAACTTCATCAAGTGTATAGCCTTCATCAACAAGTTTTTCTCTGTATGACTTCCCGCAGCCGGTTAAGAATATTAACAGACATGCCATCATAACAAAAAATTTTTTCATCTCAATCTCCGGTTGGCTTACGAAATCCGACAAGTTCAAAAGAAACAGCCTGAACCATATTACCATCAGGTATAATCTGCTGCAGGTCTCTGGATGTTTCCACATAGCCGGCTCTTTGGTGAAGTTTCATACTTGCACTGTTTTCAGCGATTACCCTTGCAAACAGCTTATTAATTTCATAGTTTTCAAAAACATATTCATTGGCCAGTTTATAGCCTTCAGTGGCATAGCCCTTACCCTTTGGTGCATTTTCATCAAAGAACAGTCCTGATTCTATGGACTTTTTATTCTGATCGTAATGCTGATAATAAACACAACCTATGGGTGAATCTGTTGTTTTATCAAAAACAAGGAAATATAGTACTTCACCGGTAAGACATTTATTTCTAAAAAAGGCCACATGCTCATCATGAGAAATTGTATTACGGTAAAAAAAGTTCCTCTTAACGTAAT
This sequence comes from Lachnospiraceae bacterium, assembly GCA_045598365.1. GTDB lineage: Bacteria > Bacillota > Clostridia > Lachnospirales > Lachnospiraceae > UBA1258. The sequence continues at coordinate 41,716 of JAZLLV010000056.1, read as the reverse complement.
CCGCATTTCTGAATCTCAGTACGGTATCCGTGTCTTCTTCTGTTATAGGTCTTAAGTAAAGGCGCTCGGACTCAATCCTAAGCGCCTTATTTAACGGTTTCAAATGATTCATTTTCATACCCTATTTCATGGTCTCTTCAATGAGGGCAGCAAGTTTTTTAGCTTCTTCATCAATCAGGGCCTTGTCATTTCCTTCAATCATTACTCTTACAAGAGGTTCAGTACCGCTTGGACGAATAAGCACCCTTCCGCGTCCTGCAAACTTTTCCGTAAGTTCTTCAATCGCCTTCGCAATAACCGGATTGTCCATATAAGAATGCTTTTTCTCATTGGAAACCTTTGCTCCCACAAGAGCCTGAGGTAAAATTTCTATATTCTTTGCAAGCACTGAAAGGGGTTTGCCCGTTTCAACGCAGACATTAAGTAAGTGAAGTGCGCTAAGGAGACCATCTCCCGTGGTGTTATCATCAAGGAAAATAACATGTCCGGACTGCTCACCTCCGAGGTTTGCGCCTATCTCTCTCATTCTTTCAAGAACGTATCTGTCGCCAACCTTAGTCTGTTCAATATGAATTCCTTCACGTTCTCCCATCTGGAAGAATCCCAAATTGCTCATTACGGTTGCCACAATGGTGTTCTTCTTAAGTGTGCCCTTTTCCTTCATGAATCCACCTATAATACCCATTATCTGGTCACCGTTAATAGCAACACCGTTTTCGTCTACAGCAAGAAGTCTATCTGCATCACCATCAAAAGCCAGTCCTAAATCTGCCTTCTCTGCAACAACTCTCTCCATAAGTTCTTCCATATGGGTGGAGCCGCATTTATCATTTATATTTGTGCCATCGGGATTGTTGTGGATAGCAACAACCGAAGCGCCAAGCCTTTTCAATGTTTCAATCGATGTATAAAAAGAAGCACCTTCAGCAGTATCGACAACTATCTTCATGCCCTTAAGATTACAGCCCACTGCTTCCACAGAATGTGCAATATATTCTTCTTTGGCATCATAGTCGTAGGTAACCCTTCCCACATTTGCACCGACAGGAAAATCCACTCCCTCCATATTGCTCTTTATAAGAGCTTCTATCTCGTCTTCCAACGCATCCGGAAGCTTAAATCCGTTTCTGTCAAAGAATTTAATACCGTTAAATTCCACAGGATTATGGGATGCGGAAATAACCACTCCTGCATCGTAACCATGCTTTTTCGTAATATATGCTACACAGGGAGTAGGTACAATACCAACATATACGCAGTCCGCTCCAACTGAGCAGGCTCCTGCCATCAACACATTTGCAAGCATATCGCCTGAAATTCTGGTATCACAGCCCACTAAAATTTTTGTCCTGTGATCACTGTTTTTTGCCAAAGCATAAGCACCTGCCTGACCAAGTTTAAGTGCCAGACCGGGCGTTAATTCTTTATTTGCCACACCTCTGACTCCATCGGTGCCAAACATTCTTGCCATAGTTAATCCTCTTCCTTAGTAAGTCTTACATATACACTGATATTGTCCTTAAGCATAACTGCGCTCGGAAGGTCCATTACCAGGAAACACTTATACTTTCCTTCTTTGAATTCCGTTACATCATGAAGAAGAGCATAATCGTCAAAATCCACTCTGTAATTTAAGTTGCCAAGAGAAAGTTTTTCAAGATCCTTTCTAAGGCCCACAAGAGTAAAATCAATGTTCACATCGTCTATGTCAAAGGAAGCTTCAAATCCAAGTGGCACATTCTCTATGGAAACATTTTTTAAGAATACTCCAAAGTTTTCCTCTGCAAACTGTTCAATAAAGACAGTAATGGAGGCCTTACTGTTATCTCCATCCGCAAGTCTGATGCCTTCGGGAAGATACTGTTTAACATCGATAATGGAAAGCATATCCGAAGACTGTCCGGTTATATTCAGCACTTCAGCGGGTACTTTAATGCCTGTTATATCGTCAATGATACCGCTCGGTCCCGCAATGGTTATCATCTCCGGATTACATTCGATTTCTCCCGTAACTCCGTAACCGTCCTTTGGAACGCCAATTGTTGAGTAGAGAAGAGGAACCTTCTTGGTCGCAAGTATCTCCACATCAACTTTTACGGATGAAATGTTAAGTTCAAGATTGCTGGTGGGAATTCCGTCACCGTTTGTATCAAAAAGCATAATGTCTGCCTGAGTTGAAATATCACTGGTAAATCCGGTTACCTGAACATCAACCTTGGCACTTTCTATACGATTAACCACCGACTCAGGACCACTGATTCGTATCTGATTCTGGGCGGGAACAACATTGCCCAATATAAATCCGCTCTCTATGCTGCCGGAGGTTGAGGCAGTCAAGGGAAGCTGTATGGTATGTTTGTTTTCAATTTTAACTTTTAAGACATCAGATGAGCTTCTGATAATCTCGATTTTGTCATTGTACTTCGCGGCTGAAATAGATATAGGCACACTTATACCGTCTTTCATAAGTGTATTCATATCCGCAACCGCAATAATATTGTCTGCAGAATTACCAAGCTCTTTAATAACCGTTCTGGGAGCTCTGATGGTAACGCTGGATATCATGTCTGTACCATCAACCACTTCAAGAGTCTTGCTATTACCCGTAATAATCTCCTGATTAATAATACGGACCTGTATGCCATCGATTTTTGTGGTTCCTGTAGGATCGGTAAAATTCACAACCACGAACCATAGAATAATCGCCACTATCAGGGAAGTAATTTTAAGTCCGATATTCTCCGTAAGCTTCTGCTTGGTAAAATGCTTCTTAAAATCAAAATTCGCCGTCATACGCGTTTACCTCCCTTCACCTTAAAGAGAGTATGCTTCTTTTCGCCCTCCACCTTGTTCTGAATAAGTTCAAGATGTCTTCTAAGGGTCTCTGTATCGACATTTCTTAAAAGTTTGCCTTCATAAGCAATGCTTATACGTCCTGTTTCTTCGGAAACAATCAGGGTAAGTGAATCCGTTACCTCTGAAATACCAACACCTGCACGGTGTCTTGTTCCAAGGTCCTTGCTAAGAAGAGGACTTTCCGAACGGGGAAGGTAGCAGGTAGCTGCAGTGATTCTGTCACCTCTTATCACAACGGCTCCATCATGAAGAGGAGTGTTATGCTCAAAGATATTAATTAAAAGCTGACTTGTTACAACACCATCAACCACTATACCGGTTCTCTCCACGTCATTAAGTGAGGTGTTCTGTTCTATTACAATGAGCGCACCGGTTTTGACCTTCGCCATTTCGGTGCAGGCTCTGATAATTTCCTGAATGGTATTATCCGTGAATCTTCCTTCGGAAGAGCTGTTCGAATCAAAAGAAATCATGGATGAAATAAAGTTTTTACGGCCGAGTTGTTCAAGGGCTTTTCTTAATTCAGGCTGGAAAACCACCACAATAACGGTTGCCGCAATGGTAAAGAGTCTGTTAGCAATCCAGAGAATAGTATTCATTTCCAAGAAAATGGCTATCAGAAGGAACGCTCCGATAACAACCATACCCCTCAAAAGAACAAAGGCCTGAGTATTCTTTATCCATGCAAAAAACTCGTAAAGCAAAAATGCTATTACGAGAATTTCAACAACGTCAGTCCATGAAACTTCGGGCATATTGAATTTTTCAAAGGTGGACTTGCCAAATTCAATGAAATTAGCCATTAAAATCTATATCCCCTATTCGTGATTATTGGGAGTTCTTTCCGTTGAGTGTGCCTTTGCTGCATCAATAGCGGTCTTTCGAACAACATCCCTTGCACTTGGAGCCGCCGAAGGACTCACAGGCTTTTTTGCAGGCTGAATTTCCCTGCGAACCTGAGATGAAGGTGCAACTCTTGCGGGTGCGGGCTTCTTAGCAGGTGCGGGTGCAGGTGCTGCTTTTTTGACAGGTGCCTTTTTTGTGCTTGCAGGCTCAGGAAGTTTAACCGTGTTCTTGGGCACAGCCTTGACATAGTAATAATATTCGTCATCCTCAAACTGAACTCTTTCAGTTCGATTGTAATTCAAATCAAAGCAGAAAAACTGCAAAATAATATTAAGAATTATTGAAATCAGTATTCCGACAAAGGCTCCGCCCATGGAAACTCCGGTGCCAAGCTTTGCATTTCCCAAGAGCATCACCACAAAACAGGTCATAGAACCTGCCGCAATGGCAATCCACCAGGAATAATCGATGGAAAGTCTTCTGATGATATATACGATAAGAACGGTTGCCGCAAAAGCAATTACATAAAGAATCATTGCTTTATTAAGTAATATTCCGTCTATAAGATCCTTAAAAGTGTTGATTATTTTTGTCTTTTCACCTTCCACAGGCTTAAGACTGTCAGCATTGACACTTATATAGTGAAGCACCTGATAAACTACGGTACCACAGCCTACGGAAACCATGGATGAAGGTGTTCCCACAAGACCCATTGAAACAGGCACTACATAGGGAATTTTGAAAGCAAAGGACAAAGGCATCAGAAGAGTTGCCACAGAGTCCTTTGACGAAAACCTGAAATACAAAAGAAACATTATGATGAACAGCGCCAAAACAAGTATTGCGCACTCCAAAGAAAGGGCATATACATGAGCGACCACAATCAGAGAAAGAATAACCATTGTAAGGTTAAGAGGTAAAAACGATCCCGCAAGCGCAATTATCAAAGCAATGGGCTTCCCGGTAAGTCTTGCCATATATCCGATCTGGCCGTTTATTCTTCCAAGTACTAAAAATACCAGTAAGAATTTAAGTACGGGAATAATGTAAATATCATATTTTCCCGCAAATTGTTTTATTTTTTCTTTTATCAGTAAAAGTTCCTTCATAAATCCCCTATAACTCCTGCTTATTCTCTCTTTCTTCTTTCACAAGAAGAGCACCGAGCAGCTTAAGATTATTAAAATAACGCTTAAGATTATTTTTGGCCTTGGTATATTTAATCGAAAAGGTAATGTATACAATAACGCAGTACGAAACCACAAATATTGCATAATACCTTAATACCTTTGCGCCAAAAGCCATAATGTCCATTTTATAAATGTCCATCATAAAGTGCTCAAGGTCATAATAAATATACACACCAAAAGCAATCATATATGCTATAGTTGCACATATGACCGCCTTAAGCACCTGCAGACCCACATAATCTCCTCTGAAATGCTTCGCAACGGACACATTCTTCTGTCCCTCGGTTGCTTCATAGGAGGCCATGCGTGTCATCAGTTTTACACGTTCTTCACTTAGCATAACTCACCTTATATCTGTCTGTTTATTCCCCTTATCAGTTAATAAATCTCATACGGGGTGACTCCTTGGTATCCGGCTTCTGCACGGGAGCCTGAGGAGCGGCTGCCTGAAGTGTACGGTTAAATCCGTTTAACACTGCATTCTTACATTTGTCACAAAATCTTCCTGAACGGATTGAGGTGCCACATGCTTCACAAATAAGCTGAACTGCGGAATCATCGGAAAACTGCAGTCTCTCTTCACGAAGCCACTGCTGAATCTGGGAAGTATCGACATCACATTCCTGTGAAACCTCTCTTATTCCGCAACCGGGATGATTCTGTACATATGTCTTAACCTCTTTAAACTTCTGTTCAAGTCCCTCTCTGCACTGAGGACACATAATGGGACCCATGGCATAGTTAAAAATTTTTCCACATTTTCTACAATTACGTACGTTCATAGCAAATCTCCTATCATGTTCATACAGATGATTAAACACCTGCTCTTGAAAGAGTCAGAAAATATACTTCAGAAACGCCGGAAGCTTTTAAGGCAAACGCCGCCGAATCAATTGTACTTCCGGTTGTAAAAATGTCGTCAATCAGGACTATTCGCCTAAATTTTACAACATTTTTCCTTACAATAAAAGCCTTTTTCATATTTATTTGCCGGCCCCTACGGTCCGTTAGTTTCTGAGGAAGAGTGTTCTTTGCACGTTCAAGCACTGAACTCTCAACAGGAATACCGGTGAGTTTCGAAAGTTCCTCTGCCAACTCTTTTGCCTGATTATAACCCCTGGCTATTAACCGTTTTTTATGCAGTGGGACAGGAATGAAGATGTCAGGATTGAGCCATTCCAGCCAACCCTTTATTTCCCTGTACATAAGCTCCGCATAGGGCTTTGCATAGGCAGGTCTTTTCATGTACTTAAACCGGTATATGCTTTCATTTAATGAACTATAAGCAAAAACGCTTCTGCCACCGTCAAAAGAATATCTTGCGCTTTTACACTCCCTGCATCTGAATTCGTTCTTTTCAACAGGTCTTCCGCAAACTTCACAAACCGGAAGTGGAATATTTTTTAATTCTTTTATGCATTCGGGACAGACTCCCGTTCCAAAGATCGGACGTGCCCTGTCACATACCGGGCATCGGTCCGGATACAGAATTTTGTACAAATCCATTCATATATTTATCTCTCGGCGGATTTCAAAATCCAATTTCCAATATACGCTTTTTTAAGCCTGAATATCTTAAGTTTTCCTGATTATTTTCTATCATTTCTCCGAGTATTGAGTTATTTCCCAGCATTACGAGGCACTTTTTGGCTCTTGTAACTCCTGTATAAAGAAGATTTCTGTTCAAAAGTTGCCTTGGTCCCGAAACAATAGGCATAATAACCGCACCATATTCACTACCCTGGGATTTATGAACGGTAATGGCATAAGCAAGCTCCAACTCATCTAAATTGGTGAATGGATAATTTACCCTTCTTAAATCATCAAACTCCACCGTAATGCAGTTTTCGGACTCATCAATTTCAATAATTCTTCCCACATCACCGTTAAAGACTCCTACACCCGCGTCTATGGGTATATTAAAATTACCCATTACCTTCCACTCGGCCTGGTAATTATTTCTTACCTGCATAACCTTGTCTCCCACTCTGAAGACTTCTTCCCCATATACATGCTCTGCCTTATCCGGAGCCTGAGGATTAAGAGCGTTCTGCAGATATCTGTTAAGAGCAATAACCCCTAAATTACCTTTTCTCGTGGGTGTAAGTACCTGTATATCAAAAGAATCCGCTTCAACATAAGAAGGGAGACTTTTAGTAATCAGTTCCACCATATTTACCATTATTTTAGCCGGATCGTTTCTTTCAAGGAAGAAAAAGTCCCTGCTGCCCTTTTCAATCTTTACAGGCTGTCCGTTGTTGATTCTGTGGGCATTTAAGACAATATCTCCACTGCCTTCCTGTCGGAAGACCGTTTCAAGCTTTGTCACCGGAAAACACTCGCTTTCCAAAAGGTCTCGCAGCACCTGGCCGGGGCCTACGCTCGGAAGCTGGTGGGCATCGCCCACCATAACAAGCCTTGCTCCGGCCGGAATAGCCTTCAGCAACGCTCTGAAGAGAAAGATATCCACCATGGACATCTCGTCCACAATGATCACATCTATTTCCAGGGGATTGTCCTCATTTCGTTCAAATCCCGCATCATTTCTGTTTTCCTCAAGCCCACCGCTTAATTCAAGAAGTCTGTGAATTGTTTTAGCCTCATAGCCGGTGGCTTCCGTCATTCTTTTTGCCGCTCTGCCGGTGGGAGCCGCAAGAGCAATATCCATTCCCTCTGCCTCAAAATAACCTATGAGCGTTTTAATTGTAGTGGTTTTTCCCGTCCCGGGTCCGCCCGTTATTATTGACACACCATTACGGGCGGCACTTACAATGGCATTTGTCTGAAGAGGGTCCAAAACCACATTACTGTTTTTTGCAATTCTCTCAATCTGCTTAAGCATAAGCAGTTCATTATCTTCGCCATCGTCAAAAAACTCCTCGGAAATGGTTTTTAGCAGACCTGCCACCGACTGTTCTGCATAATAGTTTGAAGGTGAATATACTTCATCTCCCTTTATAATCAGTTTTCTGTCCATTGCAAGATTGTCAATCTGTATTGAAACCGGTTCCTCGTCAACATCCAGAATTTTAGATGCTTCCCGTCTCAAGATGTCCAGCGGAAGAAACATATGGCCCTGGCCCATGGCAAGTAAAAGAGTATACAGAATTCCGCTTTGGATTCTGTAATTGCTGTCACTTCTTACGCCTATTTTGGCAGCAATTTCGTCTGCGGTCTTAAAGCCTACGCCCTGAATATCTTCCGCAAGTCTATAGGGATTTTCGTTAAGAATCGAATATACTCTGTCACCGTAATATGTATATATTTTAATACCCAGAGAATTGCTGATGCCAAATTTGCCGAGGAAAATCATGGCTTCTCTGTAGCCCTTTTTTTCCTGCATCAGAACACCAATCTCCTGCGCCTTACGCAAAGTAATGCCTTTTACACGTTCCAGAAGTTCCGGCTCCTCTTCGCATACTCTGAATGTATCTTCTCCGAACTCATCCACAATTCTTTTGGCAAGAGTGGGACCTATGCCTTTAATAATTCCGGAACTCAAATAGCGAAGAACGGATAATTCGTCTTCGGGCTGTATGGGCTGATATGAAATTGCCTTGAACTGCTTGTCGTAAATCGGGTGAACTACCCATTCGCCGGTTACCTCCAGCATTTCGCCTTCAGATACCGATAAGAAACTGCCGACAACGGTTTCTTCAGTGTTATCAATCACAAAAGAAAGAACTGAATAGCCGTTATCCGCATTACGATAACGAATTGAAGAAATATATCCTTTGATTGTTTCCATAATTAAAGATTATAATTACGCTTCATCTGCTCATAAAGCTGTTGAGCAAGACCAAGGCTGCTCTTCTCGGTGGAATCGGCAGCAATCTTCTGAAGCATATTATCCTTGTAATAATCCACCAGTGTGGATGTGGACTGGGATGAGAATTCCTCAGTGCCCACGGTTTTATACATTTCCTTAAAGCACTGTTCCAAAAAGTAAGCCTCAAACTGCTTACATACATCCATAAGTTCCTCATCACTGGCCTTGGAATAGTCCTTCTTTGTATCTAATTTTGACGCACTTGAAGAAGCCGTTTTTGCGGCATCGCTTAAGTAGTTGTTATATGCTGCCGAGATTGATTTAGCATCAAATTCCATGACTTCCTCCTCATTTCGCAGTGCAATTCGTATTTCTTCGAAACCCGTATTGCACCTCTCTCTTTACTTCGCAGTGCCATTCGTATTTCTTCGAAATACTCATGTCGCGCATTCGCGCTATAAATCTGTGAATAGGCAATAGCACTTTAGAGCAAGCTCAAGTGCTATTGCCTATTCACAGATTTGCACTGCTCATTGTTAGCGCAAGTTATTGGCTTGCTGGAGCATTTCGTCCGAAGCGGTTATGGCTTTGGAGTTAAGCTCGTAAGCTCTCTGTGCTGTAATAAGATTTACCATTTCATCAACAACCTGAACATTGGAGCCTTCCAAATATCCCTGGCTGACTTTACTCCTGCTTACTCCCGGAGTTGTTTCTTCGTTAATAGCTGCACCACTGGCAACTGACTCCTCAAACAAGCCTGAATCGCGCTTCTCAAGGCCCGCAGGATTATTAAACTGGAAGATACCAAAGGTGATTCCCAGGGGCTGGGGATTATTATTCGCGTCGGGATAGCAGAACTGACCATCTCCTGTTACGGTAATCTGGCTTGCAATATATTCAGGTCCAAAGGAAATTGCATTTCCATTGGAATCAAGAACGGGAAGGCCGTCACTGTTTGTAAGCATAACCCCACCCTGATCGTTAATAGCCCAGTTAAAGCTGCCGTTTCTGGTATAATAGCGGGTACCATCCTCTCCTCTTACCGAGAAGAAACCTCTTCCGGAAAGAGCAAAAGAAGAATCACTGGCGCTGGCAAGCAAAGCACCATCAGTAAAAATCGACGTAATGGATGCATTTCTGACACCAAGTCCCACCTGAGCGCCTATGGGCTTTCTGTTGCCGTCGGCTGTGGTTGTCTTTGTCTGTAAAGTTTGGTACAAAAGAGACTTAAACTCGTTAACCTCTGTTTTGTAACCCATTGTATTAACATTTGCAAGGTTATTAGCAATTGTATCAACATTGGTCTGCTGAGCCCGCATACCTGTTGAAGCTGTCCATAAACTTCTTACCACTTAAATCCTCCTTTACCTAAAGGGCTTTGTTACACTCTACCAAGCTGGTTAGCTGCAATATCAAGCGTCTGATCGTAGGACTTAATCACTTTCTGATTAGCCTCATACTGTCTTGTTATTGAGATCAGATCCACCATCTCACTAACAATTGAAACATTTGACATCTCCAGATATCCTGAGTGAATATCACAGTCAGCATCCTGCACCGTAGCTCCTTCTACCGGTTCTAAGAGATTTTCGCCATATTTTTTTAAGTAATTATAATCAGAAAAATCTGTGAGCCTTATTGTAGCCACAACAGCTCCATTCTGAAATATTCTTCCCTGAGAATCAATTGAAGAGTCTAAAAGAGGGTTAAGTCTTATCCTGCCTTCAATACCCATTACATAGTTACCGTCCTTGGTAACAAGATACCCTTCCTGCGTGAGAGTGAATGAGCCGTCTCTTGTATACTTCGTGGAAGTCTCTCCCGCTTTATTGGTAAATTCGATGTTAAAGAATCCGTTGCCGGACAATGCCAGATCATAGGTATTATCCGTTATTTTGAAGGAACCCTGGGAATAATCGGTGTAATTTTCTCCGATTTTAACTCCGGGAGTATTGATACCCATTCTTCTGGGAATATTTGCCCCCTGAGAAGCATCCTTAAGCTTGTATGCCAGAACCGAGTCAAAGGACTGACTCGTGGTTCCTTCCTTCTTGAAACCTACGGTTGTAGAGTTGGCAAGATTATTGGTCAACACATCCATTCGGTGCTGCTCGTTTACCATACCTGTATAAGCTGTGTATAAACCTTTAACCATGCCCGCTCCTCCATAGGACTAAATATCTTCTCTGTATCCTGCCAGGAATTCAACATACTTACCGGTTCCGATGGCAACTGCTGTCATAGGATCCTCGGCTGTCATGGTGTTGATTCCCATTCTGTCGGAAATAAGTTCTTCAAGTCCCCTTAAAAGGCTGCCGCCACCGGTAAGTACAATACCTCTTTCACCGATGTCGGATGCAAGTTCCGGAGGGGTCTTCTCAAGAACAGAGTGAATAGCATCTACAATCTTTGCTGTTGTGTCTTCCAGAGCCTCACGGGTCTCTTCGGAAGAAATGTTAACGGTAATGGGAAGACCTGTTACAAGGTTACGTCCGCGAACGTCAAGGTACTTAACATCACCGGTCTTGAATGCACAACCAATCTTAATCTTAATATCTTCGGCAGTTCTCTCACCGATAAGAAGGTTATGCTTCTTACGCATATATCTTACGATTGCTTCGTCAAAGTCATCGCCTGCAACTTTTATGGAAGCACTTTCAACCGTGCCGCCAAGAGAAATAACTGCTATATCTGTGGTACCGCCACCGATATCAACAATCATGTTGCCACAGGGCTTTGCAATATCAATTCCCGCGCCGATTGCTGCTGCAATAGGCTCCTCGATAATGGAAACCTCTCTTGCACCTGCCTGGTATGTAGCATCCTCAACGGCCTTTTTCTCAACTTCGGTTACACCTGAAGGTACGCAAACCGCAATACGGGGCTTACGATATGTTCTTCTTCCGAGAGCCTTCTGGATGAAGTATTTCATCATCTTCTCTGTAACTGTATAGTCAGAAATAACACCCTGACGTAACGGTCTTACCGCTACAATGTTTCCGGGTGTCCTACCAAGCATCAATCTGGCATCCTCGCCAATTGCCTTTATCTTATTTGTGTCTCTGTCGAAAGCTACTACTGAGGGCTCCTTTAATACAACGCCCTTTCCTCGTATATAAACAAGAACAGAAGCTGTTCCCAAGTCGATACCGATATCTGTGTACTGCATTTTTAATCCCTTTCTATTTTAAAATCCAATGGAAAAATTTCGTCCTTATACAGAAAGAATTATACATTATCGACTGTCCAAATAAAAGGGAAAAAAAACTTTTTAAGAATGTTTTTAAAAATATCGGACATTCTTCCAAAAAACTTTAGTCGCAAGTATAAATTCATCAATAATATTTACCAAATGCCCTGTAGGAGAGTGGCAGCTCCAGCCTGTTTTTCTCTAAAAGATCCGCATCCTTAAGCACCTCTTCACAGGTTCCCGTTACAACAACACCGCCCTTGTTCAAAAGAATTACTTTATCGCAGGTATCAAGTATCATATCAAGATCGTGTGAAGCTATTATACAGGTGTTATCAAGGGACCTAATGACATTAATAACCTGTCTTCTGTTATAGGGATCAAGTGCAGAAGAAGGCTCATCCATAAGTATTACCTCCGGGTTCATTGCCAGAACCGTGGCTATGGCAGCCATACGTTTTTCACCTCCGGACAACTTATGATTGTGACGATGTTTTAAGTCCTCTATTCCAAGTTTTTTCAAAATGTTATCTGCTCTTTCTTCTGCTTCCTTCTTCCCAAGTCCGTAGTTTAGCGGAGCAAAAACAATGTCCTCAAAAACCGTGGGCATGAACATCTGATTATCGGAATTTTGAAGAACGTATCCCACTTTTTTGCGAATTTCCTTAAGGTTTTCTTTTGACACAGGTACATCACCCACAAGAACGATTCCCTTGTAATTGACAAGCCCCAGAAGAGCCTTGAAAAATGTGGATTTTCCGGCTCCGTTTGCACCGATGAGCCCCACCTTTTCGCCTTTTTCTATTTTTACGGAAATGTTGTTCAGAGCCTTTTTTCCGGGTTCATATTCAAAAGAAACATCAACAAAATCTATCATATCCGTCTTTGCACTCCGAGACTGCCAAGGGCAGCAAAAATATTATATCGTCTTAAATACACTGATAAAGAAATCACCACTATCAGGAAAATCCAGTCCTTAAGTTTCATCTTTCCGGAGTCAGCATACTCATATTCTCCGGTAAATCCTCTCAGGCACATGGAGGAATACAATTCCTCAGCTCTGTCCATGCTTCTTAAAAGAAGCTGTCCCAAAAAAGACCCCCAGGCATCAAATCTTATGCCCTTTTGCCCCGGTGCTCTGAGTTTGTAGGCTGTGGTCATCACCGAAACCTCATCCACCAGAACATAGATGTATCTGCAGGTAAGAAGAAACAGGTTCACGAAAATGCCCGGTACATGCAGCTTTCTCAGTGCTTTGCAGATTGAATCCACCGGTGTGGTAGCCGCAAATATGAATGAAGCCATGACACAAAGGATACCTTTCAGCATAAGAGTGACCATGGAAATCATCCCGCCTGTAATGACAAAGGTTCCCACAGCAAACGCCGGCTCTCTGTCAAGAAAAGGATTAAATATGCCAACCATAAGCACAAGCGGTAACACATACTTAAACTTTACAAAGCAGGTCCTGAAAGAAAATCCGGCCACAGTAAACATAGTAACCGGATAGAGAATCATTGCAAACAACCCCGAAAAATCGTATTTGTCAAAAGAAGCCACAATGAAAATATATGCAATTGTCACTAAAAGTTTTGCCAGGGAATTAAGTCTGTGAATGGGCGAATCCATCAACGCATATTCGTCCATTCGGCGAATTTCCATGGCAGAATTATTAATATCCGACATATATTCCTAATAATCGGAGCGGCATATGCTGCCGCTCCGACAAAAAATTATATTTTTTTCTTCTTTCTGAAGAATCCACCCACAAAGCAGATAACTGCAGCCAGAGCCGCAACCATTACCGAGCCTGCAACACCGGATACGGTGGTTCCGAGAGGGCTTTCGCTTTCTGCGAAAGCATAGTCAGGTAAGAATGCTGTTTTCTCCTGAATTAAAGCAGCCGTATCGGCAACAGCACTTGAAATACCGTAATCTTCCTCATCAAGTGCCATATTGGCATTGTAACCTTCTTCTTCGTTGCCAAACAGTGACCATTCAAGACCGTCCGGATTTGAACTTGCAAAGTGTGAGAAAACACCACCCACAAGGAGAGCAACAACCGCAATCACAACCATGGTTACTTTTAAGGAAAGACGTGCCTTCTTCTCTTCTTCGGTTTTTACGGTTCCCTGAAGAAGTTCCGGTCTGGATTCATATACAAAGATAAGAACTGCTGCGGTAACTAAGCCTTCAACAAGACCGATTGCAAGGTGAATGGGCTGCATAAGAGCCACAAAAGCACCGAAGGGAAGTTCTGTGATACCGGAGAAGGTTGTTTCAAGAACAACTGAAAAAGCACCTAACTGAAGTGTCAATACGCATCCAATGATAGAAGCAAGTACAATCTTGATTCTCATTGCCTTTGCATTTTCCATTTTTGAGAAAAGCTTTCCCTGAACAATCGGTTTCCAAATCAGGTAATAGCCCACAAAGCACCCGTAAAATGCCATATTCCAACAGTTTGCTCCAAGGGCCATTAAGCCTCCGTCTGCAAAGAAAAGACACTGGATTGCAAGAATAACAACCATTGAAAGAAAACCTGCCTGAGGTCCCAAAAGAGCTGAAAGCATAAAGCCTCCGCAAAGGTGACCCGATGAACCGGTTCCCGGTATGGTATAGTTAATCATCTGTCCCGCAAAAACAAGCGCTGATGCAACCGCCATTGTGGGAAGTTTTGCAGTATTCTCATCCTTTCTTAAACTGTGGATTGAAAATCCTGCTGTTGTTGTTGATGCCACATACATCGTGGCTGCCATTGCAGGCGCCAATAAAGCATCTGCCATATGCATGGTAATATACCCCCTATTATCATTTTATTTTATTAAGAACCTGCGATATTGACATATCATTTTCAGATGCTATGCGTGCCAGATCCTCATATTCAAATTTTTCTCTTGTTTCTCCGTATCCCGAAGAACGTTTTACTCTTACATCACCAAATACGGTTTCCACCTTATCAATGGAGCGCTCCATGGTATATCTTCCGGAAAAGCTTTCTCTTACCCCTAACGTACTCGTGTGTCTGAAAATAAGTTTCAGCATTTTCTCACGGTCGTCTTCTTTACACATAACTGAAATCAGAATACCGGGACGGGACTTTTTCATACCGATATTGGTGGTGTAAACATCAAGTGCACCTGCCTCGAATAGTTTTTCCATGGCAAAACCTATCTGCTCACCCGTCATATCGTCCACATTGCAGCAAAGTTCGCAGACTGTATCCGACTTGATATCAGACTCGCCCAGCATAACTCTTACGCAGTTTGCAATTTCAAAATCCTTTTTGCCCATTCCATATCCGATATTTGAAACCTTCATAACCGGCATATCGCCAAACTTGGTGGCAAAATGCTTTAGCAAAGCTGCACCTGTAGGAGTACAAAGTTCGCCGCGGATGCTGCCTCCGTATATAGGGGCATCCTTAAGAATATACGCAGTTGCAGGCGCAGGCACGGGGAGAATTCCGTGCGCACACTTGACCTGACCGCTTCCCACATGTATAGGTGAAACCACAACCTTATCCGGCGAAATCTTTTCCATCAGCATACAAACGGCGGTTATGTCCGCAACAGCGTCCATGGTACCTACTTCATGGAAATGTATTTCACTTACGGGAACGCCATGGGCAACGCTTTCAGCCTCTGCGATTAACTTATATACCGCAAGGACATCCTCCTTAACCTTTGAGGAAACGTTGAGATGTCCGTTAACAATATGCTCAATATCGTGCATACTGCTGTGATGGTGACCATGGTGATGGTCATGCTCGTGCTCATGATGATGGTCATGCTCATGGTCATGTTCGTGCTCATGCTCATGGCCATGCTCGTGGTGATGGTCATGCTCGTGCTCATGCTCATGGTCATGCTCGTGGTCATGCTCATGGTCATGATCATGTTCGTGTCCGTGCTCATGGTCATGATTGTGGTCATGATGGTGGTCGTGGCTTTCTTCTTCCTCGCCATTAACCTTTACGGTTACATGAGTTCCCAGAATTCCGCATTTTGCAGAAGCTTCAGCCTCAAAAGTTACTCCCGGAATCCCCAGCTTCATGAACTCCTCAACAAAAGCCTGTTTATCCGGAACAAGTTCAAGGAGCGCCGCAGTGAGCATGTCTCCGGCTGCACCCATTCCGCAATCTATATAAAGTGTTTTCATTTCTTAACCTCCATATGATTAATCATACTGGCCTGATATCCGGCCCCGAAACCGTTGTCAATATTAACCACCGACACTCCGCTGGCGCAGGAGTTAAGCATTGATAAAAGTGCTGACAATCCGTTGAAAGAAGCGCCGTAGCCTACGCTTGTGGGAACCGCAATAACGGGGCAATCCGCAAGCCCTCCGATTACACTTGCAAGAGCACCTTCCATTCCTGCGATTGCAATTATTACCGATGCACTCATTATCTCATCCATATGTGCAAGCAGTCTGTGCAATCCTGCTACTCCCACATCATAGAGCCTTACCACTTCATTACCATGGGCTTCGGCAGTAAGAGCTGCTTCCTCCGCCACTGGTATATCTGAAGTTCCTCCGGTGGCAACCACAATTTTTCCTATTCCTGTGGGCTTGGGAAGTTTACCTACTATTCCGATTCTTGCATTTTCACGATAATCAAGTTCGTAGCTCTGAGATACAATATCCGCAGCTTCTTTGGACATTCTTGTAATCAGTATGGTTTCCTGCTTATTTTTAAGCATACTGCCGACGATACCAATAATCTGTTCCGGTGTTTTTCCGGCTCCGTATATAACTTCCGGCGCACCCTGTCTGATGCCTCTGTGAAAGTCCACTTTTGCATAGCCTATATCCTCAAAGGGTTCCTTTTTTATGGAAAGCAAGGCTTCATCCACGGAAACCGAGCCTTCCTTAACCTGTTCAAGCAATACTCTTATATCGCTGTTCATCCTCTTACCTCCAAATCCACAAAAACATCTGAATAGTATTTTGTCAGTTCCTCAACTATTTCTTTTCTGTATTTTGTCATCAGTTCAAAATCGGATTCTCTAAGCTGGAGTTTTGCAGCTCCGTTAAGATATCTGACCCTGAAATCGGAAAAGCCTAAAGAAAACAGGTAATCCTCTGCATTTTCTGTTGCAGAAAGAATATCCTTACTGATGGCACAGCCCGTAGGAATTCTTGTGGCAAGACAGGCATATGCCGGCTTGTTCCAGGTAAACAGACCGGCTTCTTTGGACAGTCTTCGTATCTCATCCTTTGTAAGTCCGCAAATTCTGAGGGGTGAGAAAACAGTCAGTTCTCTCAATGCTCTCATGCCGGGGCGGTCGCCTTCCTCATCCGAGGCATTGGTTCCATCCAACAGCACTTCATAACCATCCTTTGCGGCCTCATATACTATTGTTGAAAAAATAGTCTTTTTGCAGTAATAGCATCTGTCTTTCGGGTTAGCTTTCACTTCTTCATTTTGCAGAATGTCCACAGTCAGAGTTTTCATTTTGGCGCCGATCTGTTCTGCAAGTTTTACGGCATCGGAATACTCAAATTCCGGCTGAAAAGCAGATTTAACATAATAGGCTTTAACATCCGCTCCGGCTTTTACCGCCGCATACAAAAGATATGCGGAATCCACTCCTCCCGAAAAAGCAATGGCAACTTTTCTGTATTTTGCAAAGAATTCTTCCAGTTTCATATATAACCATCCGTTTGCCTGAAAATAAAAAAGGCATACGATTATCCTTCATGGACATCGTATACCTTCATGTGTATACATAGTAAATTAACGCAAAAGTTTCGACTCTTCAGAGCCACAATGCCGACTTCGGTCGGCCGATAGATAAAGGATACTTTATCAAATTTCAATCGTCAACAATTACATACACTTTTTTATTAAATGTTTATTATTAATCTTGGCCCTTAAGTTCTTTGTCCTTATCAAGCATCTTCTTTATGTACTTGCCGGTGTAGGATTTTTC
This sequence comes from Lachnospiraceae bacterium, assembly GCA_045598365.1. Lineage (GTDB taxonomy): Bacteria > Bacillota > Clostridia > Lachnospirales > Lachnospiraceae > UBA1258. The sequence goes on along the minus strand of JAZLLV010000056.1, from coordinate 23,926 downwards.
GCACTTGGCCACTTCCTCGGGAGTGCCATAAGCAACTACAGTTCCGCCGCCGTCACCACCTTCGGGACCCATATCGATAATGTAGTCAGCGGTCTTAATAATATCCAGATTGTGCTCGATTACTATTACCGTATTGCCTCCCTCAACAAGCCTTCTTAGTATTTCCGAAAGCTTATGTACATCCGCAAAATGCAGACCGGTGGTGGGTTCGTCCAGGATATAGATTGTTTTACCTGTGGAACGCTTACTGAGCTCTGTTGCAAGCTTAACTCTCTGAGCTTCACCTCCGGAAAGCTCGGTGGAGGGCTGTCCTAACTTAATATAGCCAAGACCAACCTCATTAAGGGTTTTGATCTTATCTCTGATGGAAAGAACATTTTCAAAGAAGGTTACCGCCTCTTCAACCGGCATATCCAGAACGTCAAAAATGTTCTTGCCCTTATAAAGACATTCCAGGGTTTCTCTGTTGTATCGTTTTCCTCCGCACACTTCGCAGGGAACATATACATCCGGAAGGAAATGCATTTCAATCTTTATGATACCGTCACCCTGGCAGGCTTCACATCTGCCGCCCTTAACGTTAAAGGAGAATCTTCCCTTCTTGTAACCACGTTCTTTTGCCTCTTTGGTCAGGGCGAAAAGATCACGAATCTGATCAAACACACCTGTATAAGTGGCGGGATTGGATCTGGGAGTACGTCCTATGGGAGACTGATCTATGTCTATTACCTTATCAAGCTGTTCAACGCCTTCGATTTCATCAAAATCACCGGGTATTGTATGAGCTCTGTTAAATGTTTTCGCAAGATACTTATACAAAATCTCATTAGTAAGTGAACTCTTTCCCGAGCCGGACACGCCTGTAATACAGGTCATTATGCCAAGAGGAATCTTTACATCTATGTTCTTAAGATTGTTCTCTCTGGCACCCTTGATGGTCATATAGCCCGAGGGGGCAATTCGCTTATCAGGAACAGGTATGAACTTCTTGCCGCTTAAGTACTGACCTGTTATTGAATCGGGGTTCGCCATTATATCCTCAGCAGTACCTTCAGCCACAAGACAGCCGCCTTTAATACCGGCGCCGGGACCTATGTCCACAATGTGGTCCGCTGCAAACATGGTATCCTCATCATGCTCCACCACAAGCACTGTATTGCCTAAGTCTCTTAAGTGCTTAAGTGTCTTAAGAAGCATGTCGTTATCTCTCTGATGTAAGCCGATTGAAGGCTCGTCAAGGATATATGTAACTCCCACAAGTCCTGAACCAATCTGGGTAGCAAGTCGTATACGCTGAGCCTCACCACCGGAAAGAGATGCTGTGGCTCTTGCAAGGGTAAGGTATGATAATCCCACATCCATAAGGAAGGAAACTCTTGCATTTATCTGCTTAAGTATCTGATCACCGATAAATCTCTGCTGCTCCGTAAGATTAAGATTATCAAGGTAATTAAGGAGCTTTGTAATGGAGAGATTGGTAATCTCGTATATATTCATGTCACCCACCGTAACGGCCAGTGATTCTTTTCTCAAACGCATTCCCTTGCAGGCTTCACAGGGAGTTATTGACATGAACTTTTCATATTCAGCTTTTGCGGATTCTGAGAAGGTTTCCTTATATCTCTGCCTGCAGATTTCCAGGAAACCTTCAAAGGTTACCTCGTAGGCGCCCCTTCCACGCTGGCTTTCGTAGTGAATGATGAACTTTTCTCCATGGTTACCATTCCATAAAAGGTCCTTTATTTCTGCCGGATAGTCCTTAAAAGGAGTGTCCATACTGAATTTGTACTTTTCGCACATTGCATCCATTATGGCATGCATCCAGCTCTTTTTATCACCTATGGATTTAAGACCGTTTATTTCTATACATCCCTCATTAAGGGAAAGATTATCGTTAGGCAGTATAAGTTCCTTTGAAAATTCCATCTTATAACCAAGACCGGCACAAACCGGGCAGGCGCCGAATGGATTGTTAAAGGAGAAGCTTCTGGTTTCTATTTCCGGTATGCTTATTTCACAATCCGGACAGGCAAAATTTGTGGAAAATGTAAGAGGTTCTCCGCCAATAACATCCACAGAAAGAAGACCTTCCGCAAGGTCTATAACCGTTTCGACAGAATCGGTAAGTCTTTTCTGCATATCCTCTTTGATAACCAGACGGTCCACAACTATATCAATATTGTGCTTAATATTTTTATCAAGGGATATTTCCTCGGAAAGCTCATACATATTACCATCTATGATTGCACGAACATAACCTGAACGTTTTGCCTTATCAAGAGTTTTTTCATGCATACCCTTCTTGCCGCGAACAACCGGAGCAAGAAGCTGAATTCTCGTACCTGCAGGCAAAGCCATTATTCTGTCCACAATCTGATCAACGCTCTGTCTGTTTATCTCTCTTCCGCACTGCGGACAGTGAACAATTCCGATTCTTGCGTAGAGAAGTCTGAAGTAATCATAGATTTCCGTAACGGTTCCCACAGTAGATCTGGGGTTTCGGTTTGTGGACTTCTGGTCGATTGAAATAGCCGGCGAAAGACCTTCTATTCTCTCTACATTAGGCTTTTCCATAACACCGAGGAACTGTCTTGCGTAGGAAGAAAGAGACTCCATGTATCGTCTCTGACCCTCCGCATATATGGTATCAAAAGCCAATGAAGATTTTCCCGAACCGGACAAACCGGTGATAACAACCAGTTCGTTTCTGGGAATATCCACATTAAGGCTTTTTAAGTTGTGTTCATTTGCCCCTCTGACTCTGATCATCTCAGACTTGGGACGCATCTTAACTTCACTCATTTATATCCTTTCAATACCTGTTAATCAAGCTGATCCAGGTCCAACAAAGCTTTCTTAAGTTCAATCATGCGGTCTCTTAACTGAACAGCTTCCTCGAAGTTCAGGTCTGCTGCCGCACGTTTCATCTTACGTTCAAGCTTAACAACTTCTTTTTCCATCTCCTCCCTGCTCATTGCCTCGGCATCCTTTACATCCTTCATGGCATTGTGGGACTCGGTATTGGAAATTCTTATAACATCTCTGACGGCCTTTTTGATGGTAGTAGGAGTAATTCCATGCTCCTCATTGTATTTCATCTGGATGGCGCGACGACGCTTTGTCTCGTCAATGGCTATCTGCATGGAATCCGTTATGGTGTCTGCATACATTACCACATGACCCTCAGAATTACGGGCCGCACGACCTACGGTCTGGATAAGTGATGTGGCACTTCTTAAGAAGCCTTCCTTATCCGCATCGATAATCGCCACAAGAGCGATTTCGGGAATGTCCAGACCTTCTCTTAAGAGGTTGATTCCCACAAGAACATCAAATACATCCAGTCGCATGTCTCTTATGATTTCGCTTCGTTCAAGGGTATCTATGTCCGAATGCAGGTACTTTACACGAATACCTACTTCCGCAAGATACTTAGTAAGGTCCTCCGCCATTTTCTTGGTAAGGGTTGTGACTAAGACCTTATGACCCTTTTCGGTGGTCTTGCGGATTTCTCCTATAAGGTCATCTATCTGCCCCTCAACAGGTCTGATATCTATGGGAGGATCAAGCAGTCCTGTAGGTCTTATTACCTGCTCGGTTCTTAACAGTTCATGGTCACCCTCATAGTCTCCGGGAGTAGCGGAAACAAAGAGCATCTGGTCAATTCGCTCTTCAAACTCACCGAAGTTCAAAGGTCTGTTATCCAGTGCCGAGGGCAGTCTGAAACCGTAATTTACAAGGTTTTCCTTACGGGCTCTGTCGCCTGCGTACATACCGCGAACCTGCGGAAGGGTAATGTGGGACTCGTCTACTATTATGAGATAATCTCCACTGAAATAGTCAAGAAGACACTTGGGAGGCTCGCCGGGGGCAGTTCCCGCCAGATGTCTCGAATAGTTCTCTATACCTGAGCAGAATCCGGTTTCCCTAAGCATTTCCACATCAAAGTTTACCCGTTCGGAAATTCTCTGGGCTTCGATGAGCTTATCCTCTGCCTTAAACTCCTTAACTCTTTCATGCATCTCCGCTTCAATGTTCTCGCAGGCTCTTTTGATGGTCTCTGCCTCAACAACGTAGTGGGATGCAGGAAAAAGAACAACATGCTCAAGAGTCCTTAACATCTTGCCGGTAAGCACATCCACTTCCGATATTCTGTCAATTTCGTCACCAAAAAATTCTATTCTTACAAGATAGTCAGTTCCGTGGGAAGGAATAACCTCCAGAACATCACCATGAACCCTGAAATTATTACGCTGAAGGTCCATGTCATTTCTGGTGTACTGTATATTAATGAGGCCTCTTACCACATCATCACGTTCTATCTGCTGTCCGCGTCTTAATGATACGCACATGGCCATGAATTCCTTAGGAGAACCCAGACCGTATATACAGGAAACAGATGCTACCACAACCACATCCTTACGTTCAGTCAAAGAAGCTGTGGCAGAAAGTCTCAATCTGTCTATCTCATCGTTTATGGAAGAATCCTTCTCGATATAAGTATCTGTTGAAGGGATATATGCTTCAGGCTGGTAATAATCGTAGTAGGATACAAAATACTCAACTGCGTTCTCGGGAAAGAACTCTTTCATCTCTGAGTAGAGCTGTCCCGCCAGGGTCTTATTATGGGAAATAATCAGAGTAGGCTTGTTAAGTGCCGCAATAACGTTAGCCATGGTAAAGGTCTTACCGGATCCGGTAACGCCAAGCAGTGTCTGAAACTGATTACCCTCTTTGAAACCCTCCACCAGTTCCTTAATGGCCTGGGGCTGATCGCCTGTAGGAGCGAATTCACTGTGAAGTATAAAATTCATAAAAATAGCCTCCATTAGAGGCTATTTTAACACATATATGCACAATTGTATAGAACATTAGTTTGTATTTAGCATTCCGCAGGCTGATGCATAAACCACAATGGAACTATAAAGTACAAAACGACAATATACCTTACTTGAACCATCGGACCTAAAAGAACTGTCCAAAAGTTAAATAACAACACTATGTGAATCGGCGCACGCGAAGTTATCTTATTCGCAATGTCCCAAAACATGCATGCAATCCACAGCAATAAATATACACCCGGATTTAAGAACAGCGCAGGAATTATTTTGCTTGTAACAAGTAAATCCGTCGAAATGTAATAATAAAAATCATGCAAAGGTTTAATTATTACTACCTCATTTCCCGGCTCTGCAACCCTATAATCGAAAAAATCACCTATTTTTTCATCTTTTCCATATAACCAAGCGTAATTGTCATTCACAGCTAACGGATACCAATAGTCAACAGTATTAATCAAAAATGCATTCGCATAAGTCGCAGGATGATTTATCCCATGTTTCACCCATATTTTCAGAAAATCTTTACCAGCTTTTGAAAACGCTTCATCGTCGAATCCGTTTTTTACTGCATCTGCACAAGTTGGAACATATTGGTTCCAATTCTCTTTATCAATAACCGAATACATTATGTTTAATTCATTTTTAGTAAAATCGTCAAAATCGTACTGATGCACTCTGGCAAGTTGCTGAATTGGTACAGAAAGCATTTCTCGTTTGCTTCCAGCTTCTACCGAAAGCAAATTGTAAAACGGCCCTGTATATGCCAGATAAATTACGCCAATAATCGCGTATGGTATCAACAATTTTAATCGTCGTCCCTTACAGAGAAACAACATAATGAGATTCGTTAACACGACAATATATAATCCATTGTTTCTAAAAATCATCGTGCCAAGTGAGGCAAATAGAAATATTACTACATTTTTCTTTTCTTCCAAATAGCTTTTTTCTTTGTATAAACGCACAGACTCAAAGGCAAATAGAAGCTCAAATATAGCAAACAAACTGTCCTTTGAAGTAGCCAAAACAAATAAATTGATAATTGGAGATAATGAGACAAAACACAACGCAGTCCATTGTGACAATGGACTGGTACCCTTTTCATCCATATATAGAAAAATATATCTAAACACAATCAAGAAAAAGAATATTTGTAGAGACACATACAAAAAGATTCCCACATTACCACTACCAAATATATAATTTGATAGGCTTGTAAAGCCACCCAAAATAAGCACATGCAATACCGGATGATGCGAAGAAAGCATTCCTTTTTCAATCATATCCCATTCCTGCCAACAATCGTATGAAAAAATCCCGGGAAAAATTGACAGTAACGAAATAGCGTAGCAGCATAAAGGCAATAGACACACGAGTCTTTTACTTGGGCCACTTTTTATAAAAAGAACGCGCTTCTTGTCATTATTCGACTTGATAAACGTATAAATAAAGCAAGAAAAGAAGAGTGTAGTAAAAAAAAACAGAACAAAAAATATGTATTTTTTCACAAAAAAAACAGAAAAAATGGAATCTGTCAACTCAGTGTCATATATTTTACCTGCAACAAAGCAAAAAGATACAATAAGGCTAAAAATCAACATGCATACGGTTTTTCTAACTATATTATCTTGCTTTCTGATTACATTAACCATAATGTCTTCTCTCTAAATCACTACCAAATACTTCTATAATGCAGCAGAACACCAATGTTTCATGAGAATAATTATTTTTCTTCATAACCCATTTCTTTAAGAACCATTGCGGCTCTTTCAATATCGTTGGGGCGTTCTACCTGAACTCCGTTGGTAAGCATATAACGCTCAGCCCCTTTACCAAGGATTAATATTGCATCACCGGGCTTGGCATCGTGGATAGCCTTGGCAATCGCCTCATCCCTGTCCACAATCAATTCGTAATTATGAGCAGTCGGAACCGTAGAAACCATGGTTTCCACCAGCATCTGCGGATCCTCAAATCTGGCATCTTCTATGGTAAAATAATTGTAATCCGCCATTTTGGTGCAATACTCGGCCATGTCGGTTCTTCTGTTTATGTCTCTTGAACCGCCGGCGCCCACAACCACACGTAAAAAGCCGTCCGTAAGAGTGGATTTAATATATTCCACAAGATTTTTTACTGCATTGGCGGTATGTGCGTAGTCCACAATTACCCTGAAGGGCTGGCCAAAGTCCACAACAGTCTGTCTGGCTTCAATGGGTTTAAGCAGTGAGACCTGCTTAACAAGGGTTTCCACTTCAATGCCGAAATGGTTAAGGGCGGAAATCACTGCCATAATATTATAAACATTGAAAATGCCTGAAAGGCTGCATTTTATCTTATGGGTTCCAAGAACACCGTTCATGGTAAAGGAAAGATTATTATATGCAATATTTACATCGGTTGCATATACATCTGCCGTCTTATCTTCCACACCATAGGTGATAACCTTACCGTTTGCCTTTTCAATAAACATGGGCGAATACTTATCATCCTTGTTTATGACACAGACTCCGGACTTTTTGGTGTATTCCATAAGCTTTGCCTTTGCACTGCCATAGTTCTCCATGGTCTTAAAAAGGTCCAAAGCATCTCTTGTAAGATTGGTGTATATGGAGGCATCAAATTCCACACCATCCATTTTTCCCGTGCCAAGTCTTTCGCCTGAAGCTTCCATTGAAACAAATTCACAGGAATCTTCGGAAAAACCGTTAAGTGCCTTAAACAAATCTCCCTGAAGAGGAGTGGTGTATTCGTTGTCCTGAGTGTAGTGCTCGGAACGTATGCCGTTGGTTCCGATGTATCCGGTTTTTTTTGAAAGACCGTTAAGAATCTGGTACATCATTTCGGAAGTGGTTGTCTTGCCGTCAGTACCTGTTACACCTATAAGCTTAAGCTTTGAAAGAGGGTCACCGTAAAACTTATTAAGGATTTCATTCATTGCCCTCTGGGAGTCTTTCACAACAACCTGAGGTACTGAAATTCCTTCAACAATGTGCTCACACACAATTGCAACCGCACCGTTCTCCACAGCTTTTGCCGCAAAGCTGTGTCCGTCAACGGTAAGTCCCTTCACGCACACAAAAAGAATATTTTTGCCTTTGGTGCGGGAGTCATCGGTTATTACTTCTATATCCGCATCCCACTCTGTGGGAATCAGTTCACTGAGTTTCATTTACCTGCCCAATACTTCCTTTGTTGATTCAAGAATAATATTAAGTCCCTTTGTAAGTTCTTCATCCGTAATGGTAAGGGGAGGAAGAATCTTAACAACCGAGTCACCTCTTCCGGCACGCTCGATTATCATATTCTTTGTAAAGCATTTATCAGCTATCCTGTGGGCAATTTCGCTGCCGCCTGAAAGTTTTCCGAAATCGATACCCCAGATAAGGCCAAGTCCTCTTAAGGAAATGTTTTCATCAAGAGGAAGAAGGTTCTTTTCCACAAAGGCCTTTACAAGCTCACCTTTTCTTCTTACTTCTGCGTTAAGATTGCTGTTTACATTTACTTCAATTGCTTTCTTGGCAGCTACAAAAGCAACCTGATTTCCTCTGAAGGTTCCGTTGTGCTCCGCAGGTTTCCAAATATCAAGTTCTTCTTTTATAAGTAACAAAGACATAGGGAATCCATAGCCACCGATGGACTTACTGAGGGTAACCATATCGGGCTTGATTCCTGCTCTTTCAAAGGAGAAGAAGGTTCCTGTTCTGGAGCAGCCCACCTGAATTTCATCAGCCACGAGAAGAATATCATTGTCATGACAAAGCTTTTCAAGGCGCTTAAGCCATTCAACACTTGCAACATTAATTCCGCCTTCGGCCTGAACAGTTTCAATGAATACTGCTGCGGGCTTTTCAATTCCGGAGTGATCATCAAGAAGAATATTCTCAAGATAGTCCAAAGAATCAAACTTGCCGGAGAAGCCGTTTTCAAAAGGAATGAAGGTCACATTGTCAAGAGACACACCTGCACCCTCTCTGCTGGTCTGGTCGGTGGTAAGTGCAAGGCTTCCTAAGGTCATTCCGTGGAACGCACCCATAAATGCAACTATGTTGGAACGTTTTTTATTCTTTCTGCAAAGCTTAAGCGCTGCTTCCACAGCATTTGTTCCTGTGGAACCGCAGAACATAATCTTATACTGAAGTCCGCTTTTATCTAAAATATTGTTTTTGAAGGTATCAATGAATTCTGCCTTTGCCCTGGTATACATATCCATTGCATGGGTAATGTTATCCTGCATAAGGTATTCGATAACCGCTCCCTTGATTTCGTCATTGTTGTGACCATAGTTAAGGGCACCGCAGCCTGCAAGGAAGTCAAGATATGCCTTTCCCTCGGTATCATAAATGTATGAGCCCTTTGCTTTTTCAAACACAACAGGGTACTTTCTGCAGTAGGACCTTACAACTGATTCATTTTCTTCAAATACGGATTTATTCATACTTGTCTCCTTTTTACGCCTCTGTAGCCGGCGCCTTTGGTGCAATCGCACCGTTTATAAAAAATACTTCATACCAAATCAAAAAAGAATATATCGTGTAGATTTTTCTCTGATTGCTCCATTTTCCCGCTTTGTGCTCGTCAAGAAGATGTACTATTGCATCAACATCGAAAAATTCGCTTACCCAATCTTTAGTAAACTGCTCTTTTACCTTGGCATACCATTTATCTTCCTTAAGCCATTCTCTGAAAGGAACAAGGAAGCCTAATTTCTTGCGCTTTGCCCATTCCTCGGGGATTGTCTTATTCGCAGCCTGGCGGAAGGCATATTTGGTAATATAATCCTTAATAATATACTTAAAAGGAACCTCTTCGCTCACCCTGAACACTTCCTTGTCAAGGAAGGGAACTCTTAACTCCAGGGAATTCGCCATGGTCATCTTGTCAGCCTTCAAAAGAATGTCATAGGGCAGCCAAAGATTCATATCAAGATACATCTTCTTCAAAAGGTCCGGCTTATCCTTGACCTTTTCAAAAATAGGAACAGTAACTTCGCTGTAAAGCTTTCCCCCTCTGTAGTCGGGCTTTAGAAGCTTGTCGGCCTCTTCGTTGTTCATGATAAAAGCCTGACCGATGTAGGATTCTTCCAAAGTGGAGCCTGCACGAATAAGGAAATGTCTTCCTTTCATGTTGGGAAGCTTCTCCGCAACGCCTTTTAAGAAGCGTCTTACAGGGAAAGGAATCTTATTGTATTTTGCATATTCCGGAGGAGTCTCGTATTCATAATATCCTCCGAACAGTTCATCCGCACCCTCACCGGAAAGAACTACCTTAACCTCCTTTGCCGCCATATTTGCCAGAAAGTAAAGCGGCACAGCGGAAAGATTCGCATGGGGTTCATCGGAGTGGTACTGAACAGTGGGCAGCGCATCAAAGAACATGTCTGCCGTTATATGCTTTCTTGTATGCTTCATGCCAAGTATTTCGCAAAGGGCGTGGGCATCCTCTGTCTCATCGAAGTGATCGCTTTTAAAGCCCACTGTGAAGGCCTTGTCAACATTGGCATTTGCAACTATGTAGCTTGAATCAACACCGCTTGAAAGAAAAGCCCCTACTTCAACATCACTGATTTTGTGATATTCGATGCTTTCCTTCATTATGTTGTTTATCTTATCAACTGTTGTATCTAAATCGTCCTCGTTGTTTCTGTACTCAATCTTAAAGTACTCTTCTGTCTTTAAGACACCATCCTTAAACGAAAAGTAATGACCGGGATTTAACTTATATACATTCTTAAAAAAGGTATCTGTGGGAACCGAATACTGGAAGCACATATAGGTTTTAAGTGCGTCCTTGTTCAGTTCCTTCTTAAAATCCGGGTGTCTTAGAAAAGCCTTTATTTCAGAGCCGTAAGCAAAAAGCTCCGGGGTATTGTAATAGTAAAACGGCTTAATTCCAAAGGGGTCTCTTGCTCCGAAAAGTTCACCTGTATTCTTATTCCAGATAACAAAGGCAAACATACCGCGAAGCTTTTCAACAATTTTTTCTCCATATTCTTCAAATCCATGAAGAATTGACTCCGTATCACTGGTTGTATAAAAAACATGGCCCTTGGAAATAAGATCTTCTCTTAATTCCCTGTAGTTATAAATTTCACCGTTAAAGTTAATAACCAGAGACTTGTCCTCGTTATAAAGGGGCTGGTCTCCTGTATTAAGGTCAATGATGCTTAAGCGTCTGAATCCCATAGCAATACTGTCATCCACATAGAAGCCCTCTCCGTCGGGACCTCTGTGGGCAATGGAATCGCTCATCTCCTTAATAACGGTTCTTTTTTTATCTGTATTCAGGTTATCGATAAAACCTGCAAATCCACACATAGAATATCTCTCTTTCCTATATGGTGTTGGAAAACTTTCTGTACTTCTGTCTGTATCTGTAAGCTCTGAGCATAAGATACAGTCTGTGCTTAATTGATTTTTCCTTTGAAAATCTTAAGGGATCGCACTTTTTGTGTTTGCGCCAGAGTTTAAGCGCTTTCTTCTTATATTCGGTGTTAAAGATGTATTTTCTGACGATGCATTTTGGAACCATTGTCAGAAGATATTCGTCCTTAAGAAGAGTAAACTCACGCTCTTCATTTTCGAAAACATCATTGTAAAGATACTCAATAAGGTTGTGACCAAGAGCCGCAAGATAGTAGCTTGAACGGGCCTGCCTTGGATTGATTTCCATAACCTTAAAGGTCTTGTCTCTGTTGTCGTACTTTATGTCAAACTCACAGAAGCCCGTATAGCCAAGGTCCTCAAGAAATTCCTTAAGTTCCCCTATTATTTCTTCAGTTCCGCCATACTGATTGTAGCCGTTAATTAAAACAGTGGCATTTCCTATGGCTGAAGGAGAATGCTCCTGAAGGCCAATCTGCGCAAAGGTGGCAAGCTCAGCCTTTCCCTTTTTGTTGCAATAGAAAATCGAGTCAAAAAGATTCGTATCATCTCCCTGAATGAATTCCTGCACAAGAAGAGTTCCCTTATAGCCTGATGCCTTAACCTTATTGATAAAATTGACGGCATTATCAGGGGTCGTTGCCTTAAATACCTTGGGCTGACCGGGAAAAACATGTCTGTAATACTCAATAGCGTCGCCAGGCTTAATGATAAGGGGATAAAACATATCCACGGGAATGGGCGCTGTTTCCTCTAAAGAGCAGTCATAATACTCGGTTCTTGCGAACTTAAGCTTGCTGCCTGCATACTTCTTATAAAATTTTTCCTTATCAAGAAAACTGTCTGCAATTTCAAAAGAAGGACAGTTAAAAACAAAGTAGGAAGTAAGCTGGTTGGCTTTTCTCAAAAGAAGATCCACATATACATCATGGCAGGGAATAACCAGACTCCTTCCCTTATCAAGATGGACTTTACCATACTCAATAAGTGTCTCTACAAAGACTTCTTCATTCTTAAGATTCGGGTGATACTGTATATTTACAATCGAAGAAAACTCGGTAAAACGAATCTTCTCTGCGGCTATCATATCAACGGGTTCGTTAAACAATTCGTAGTAGCATCTTGCCATATAATAGGCATTTATATCAGAACCCAGCAAAACAACGTTGTGAGTCATTATTCTTTTCTCCATCAAAGATATCTTCTCTGAATCTGTGAATTAATATTTGTTAATACTTCATAGGTGGTGGTTTCAAGCGCCGAGGCAATGGCCTTTATGGAAATGTCTGCCCCCAAAACAGTAACCGCATCTCCCTTTTTTACATTGTCATCCACCTGTACCTGGCACATACCCATGCCGACTTCTCCCACAATGGGATACTTTCTGCCATTGATACATACCTTTGTTCCGGAACGTTTTCTTCCGATTCCGTCTGCGTATCCTGCATCTATAACTGCAATTCTTTCTGCCTTTGTGGTTTTATATTTAAGACCATAGCCCACATACTCTCCTGCGGGAACCACGTTAATCTCTATAACCTCAGTTTTCAAAGCAAAGGCAGGCTTTAAGTCGTAATTCTTTATTTCAATTGAGGGCTCCACATGATTGAGCCTGTTCTTTATATCCCGCCTCAGGGTAAGAAGCTTGCCCTTGGGTGAAGCATCATAGGGATATATGGACGGAAATCCGTACAATGACAGTCCGAAACGTGCTCCGTTACAGTAATCCGGAGTTTTGTGAAGGAGAATTGTCTGTGTCTTATCAAGGTGAACCATGGGAATCTTTGATAAATCTATGTCCTTAACAATTTCCTCAAATCTCCTGCGATTGTCTGCGTATTCGTTATCTGTAAGGCCTGATGTATGAAAATGTGAGAAAATGCCTTCCACCTGCACCTTGTCGCATTTCATAGCCCTGTCCACATCTCTTGAAAGGAGACTACCGTCACGGTAGCCAAGCCTGTTCATTCCGCAGTTTACCTTAAACTGTACCTTGAGACTCTCGCCACTTTTAATTACATCTTCAAGAGTGTCTGTATCATTTACAAGAACCGATATGTTCTCCGCGGAACAAAGTCCGTAATATATTTTCGAAACCGGCTGAAGCATTATCACCGGATGCTCTTTATCGTATTTCCTTACCTCTATTGCCTCATCCAAAGAAGAGACAGCAAAGGCATTCATTCCGCCTTTAATCAAGGCTGGGATAATACCATAGCCATGGCCGTAGGCATTACCCTTTATAACAGCAATATTGTATTTGTGAGGAAAGGTCTCACATAAAAGTTTGCTGTTACTAAGTATTTTGGAATTATCTATCTCAACATAAATGTTTCGATACATACTTTACCCCTTTTCGTAAATATAATAACATCCCCATTTGTTTAAAAATAGCAATATAAATGCTTAATATATGACAAAAAATGCTTTCTTTTGGAAAGCATTTTCCATCTTATTTTTTCTTTAAGTAATCAATAGCCGCATTAAGCTGATTATCTATTTTGTCCTCACCATAATAAAGTTCTGAGTCAAACTCAATTTCTATATCAGGTGCAATTCCGTCTCCGTGAATGCATATGCCGGAAGGTGTATAGTATCTGCTGGTGGTAATCTTAAGACCACTACCGTCCTCAAGAGGATATATGGTCTGTACGATTCCCTTTCCGAAGGTATTAGTGCCCATTACAGTGGCAAGGCCGTAATCCTTAAGGGCGCCCGTAAGAAGTTCCGATGCACTTGCGGTATAGCCGTTTGTAAGCACAACCACAGGAATCTTTATTACGCTTTTTCCCTTACACATATATTCTTCACGATGTCCGTTTTTATCTTCCGTGTAGGTAATGATTCCTGCAGGAAGCATTTCCCTGGCAATATCAAGTACGGTATCAAGGTTTCCACCGCCGTTGCTTCTTAAATCAATAATCAGGGACTTCATTTTCTGATTGTTAAGATCCTTATAAGCATTTGAGAACTGTGTGGTGGTAACATCGTCAAATTCGGTAATCTTTATATAACCGATTTGGTCTTCCTTCATCTCATATTCAACAGTGGGGGATTCGACTCTGCCTCTGGTAACCGTAAATTCCAGATAGTCCTTTTCACCCTCTCTGTAGATTGTGAGATTAACATCCGTATTTTCCGGTCCCTTAATAAGTGCAACAGCCTCGTTCAAAGTCAGTCCGAAAATATTATCACCGTTAACCGCATAAATAATATCACCGTCTCTTAAACCGGCTCTTGAAGCGGGAGAATCCTTAAATACTCCCGAAAGAATGGGATAATTGGTTTCTTCGTCCATCTGGACATAGGAGCCTATTCCAAAATAGATTCCTTCGCTGTCGGAAAATAAGTCCACCAGTTCTTCTGCTGTATAGTACTCGGCATATTTATCTCCAAGGGAGTTGATTATTGCCTTATACATATTTTCACGCATACCGTCAATATTAATATCATCTTCAAAGTAGAACTGCTCCACCACACCGTCAAAAATCATATTTGCTTTATCTGCAAAATGCTGATTAATCAGTGCCGGAGAGTCTTTGTCGCTGTTACTTAGCTGAACCTTCGAAGAAGTTTCCGTAATGGCGCTTATTCTGTCTCTGTACTTTTGCGTCTCTCTTGACATCATAACCACGAATATAATCGTTAATACCGTACCCGCAAGAAGGATACCCGCAATTATTCCGCCTAAGAACCCGGATTTTTTATCCCTTTCGTTATTATCCATTTCCATACTTCCCAAATACTATTTCTTTCTGCCAAGGTAAGGATTGGGATCCACGTAAGCCCCATCTTTTCTTACGCTGAAGTGCAGATGGTTACCGGTTGATCTTCCGGTGGTTCCTACCGCAGCAATTTTCTCGCCTCTGGCAACAATGTCGTCGGGCTTTACATACAAAGCGGATGCATGCATGTAAACCGTATATATTCCGCCGCCATGGTTAATCATTATGTAGTTACCCATGGACCAGTTAAATGCTGCTGCCACAACCACACCGTCGTAAGCTGCCAGAATGGCAGAGCCTGCAGGTGCGGCCATATCAATACCCGAGTGGTTTGAGTATCCGCCGGTAATAGGGTCTACTCTCGGGCCAAACTCATCAGTGATTTTTCTGTATGCGGGACAGGGCCAGGTAAACTGTCCACCGTCGTAGGTAAGTACCACACCGTTAGCTGCCGCAATTGCTTTCTGTTCTGCAAGAATGGCTGCCTCCAGTGCTTCAATAACCTGGGTCTGTTCCTCAAGTTCGGCTTCGTAATTTAATATCTGATTTTCTTTGTTCTTAATGTCTTTTATGTACTTCTCAAGCTCTGCTTCTTTTTCCGCAAGAAGCTCCATCATGGCTTCTTCGTCAGCCTCCTGGGCCGCCTTGGCTTCATCAAGTACCTGCTTCTCGGATTCGAGAGCCTGCTTGCAAAGAGCGGTCCACTCTCTGGTGGCAGCATATTCATCCAGCTTCTTACGATCGTAGGCCTCAAGCTTTTCTATATAATCCGCCTTTGTCAAAAAGTCGGAAAAGCTCTTGGCACTGAACATAATTTCAAAATAAAAGGAATCTCCCTTTAAGTACATCATGCGGATTCGCTGCTTCATGGCCTCATACTGTGCCGTTTCTATTGCAATCGCTTCCTCGAGTTCCTCTGTAATCTTTTCTATCTCTATTTCTTTTTCCGCAATAAGGGCTTTGTATTCTTCGATTTTGGCCTGAATTGCCACAATCTCCGCGTCGATTTTCTCTATGTATGCGGCAACATTTTTCTTTAGTCCCTCAAGCTCCTTTTTAAGGTTCTTGGCGTTGGTAATGTTGTCTTTAAGAGTTTTTTTCATGTTTTCAGACTGGCTTATCTGATTCTGCTTAGCCTTAATGCTGTCATTGGTAAGTGCAGAAAGAGATGTGCCGGCGTAAGACTGAGGCGAGGCAGCCAAAACAAATATTATACAGCTTAATACCACGGCAAAAATGCGTTTGAATCGCTTCAAGAAACAACCTCCTTAACAGTTATACTCTTAAGTGTTTTCTTACTGTGGATATACTTCCAAAGAAACCTATACCTATACCGATAATAAGTGACACAGGTAAAAGGAATTTGAAAATTTCGTCCACTGTCAGGAAATTTAACAGTGACGACAATGCAGAGAACTGGCTTTTAACAAACTCGAGTGCTCTGTTGTATACAAAATAAATTATTCCAAGGGGTATGGATGAACCTATAAGGCCGATTAATATACCCTCAATGACAAAAGGTGCTCTTACAAAAAAGTCAGTGGCACCAATGTATTTCATAATTGATATTTCTTCTTTACGTACAGTAATACCTATGGTAACGGTGTTGCTGATAAGGAAAACGGAAACCGCAAGAAGTATGGCAATTATACCCACCGAAACATATCCGATGAGTTTATTGGCATTACTTAAGGTAAGGGCCGTAAGTTCCGAACGCTTTACCTCACCCACGCCGTCAATTGATTCAAGGTATGTAACCAATGCACTCTGCATGGAAACATCACTTAAATAGATTTCATAGCTTGCGTAATCCTCAAGGGGATTCTCCAGAAATCCGTCACTGTAGTCTCCAAGATATTCGGACTTAAAGTTTTCCCAGGCTTCATCGGCAGAAATATAGTTAACCTTTGCGACCTCGGTTCTTCTGTTAATCATGTCACCGATTTCCTGAATACGTTTGTCTGTAATTCCCTCATCGAAGAAAACAACAATACACACGCCTTCCTCGGCGGTTTTAACAATATTCTGGAAGTTTGAAACAATAGCGTAAAAAATGCCGAAAAGAAAAAGACAGGCACTTATTGTTGCTATTGAAGCAAGGGAAAAGAGCTTGTTACGGAATATGTTTTTAATACCCTGCCAAAGGGTGTAGAAAAAAGAACTAATCCTCATCAGAATATCCTCCTCCCTCTACATCGCTTACGATTACACCCTTTCTTAAGGTGATAACACGCTTTTTCATTGCATTAACAATGTCTTTATTATGAGTAACCATAATAACGGTTGTACCTGCATTGTTGATATCCTCAAGGAGCTTCATGATTTCCATTGAGTTATTGGGATCGAGATTTCCTGTAGGCTCGTCCGCAAGGATAACTGTGGGCTTGTTAACCAGTGCTCTTGCTATTGCTACTCGCTGCTGCTCACCACCGGAAAGCTTGCCGGGCCTTGCTTTGTATTTACCCGCAAGACCTACCGTTGATAAAACCGCGGGAACATTTTTTCTTATATTTTTACCGGGCACCTGGATTATGCGCTGTGCAAAGGCCACGTTTTCATAAACGTTTCTGTCCTTAAGCAGTCTGAAATCCTGGAAAACCACACCGATATTACGTCTGAATTTCGGTATTTTTCTGTGCTTGATTCTTCCGAGATTGTAATCAAGCATGTAGATGCTTCCTTCTGTGGGAACCAGTTCTCTTAAAAGAAGCTTTATAAATGTGGACTTACCCGATCCGCTGTCTCCAACCACGAATACGAATTCGCCCTTCTTAATCGTCAAATTTATATTGCTTAAAGCGGGAACTCCGGCCTGATAACATTTCGAAACGTTATTCATTACAATAACTTCGTCATCGGCCATCAGTTTCTTTTTAGTCCTGCCAAATGCCATGTTTTATTTCCCCTTAAACTCTAATATTCGATACTCTCCATGTACTTCATATATTTTACGACCATAAGTGCAATCTTAAAGGTGATTGCATCCTCAAACACTCTGAGATCAAGGCCTGTGGACTTCTGAAGCTTATCAAGACGATATACCAGTGTGTTTCTGTGAATGAAAAGCTGTCTTGACGTTTCGGATACATTAAGGCTGTTCTCAAAGAATTTCATAATTGTGGTAAGAGTTTCCTCATCAAATTCATCCGGACTCTTTCCGCCGAAAATTTCTCTGATAAACATTTTGCAAAGAGGAATGGGAAGCTGGTAAATAAGTCGTCCGATTCCAAGCTCCGAATATGCCACAACATTCCTGTCGCCAAAGAAAATCTTGCCCACATCAAGAGCCATCTTTGCTTCCTTATAGGATCTGCTCACTTCTTTAATCTCGCCCACTGCTGTTCCGTATGAAATGTGAACTCCAAGAATGCCTTCTTTTTCAAGCACATTAATGATTGCCTTTGAAGCCTTGTCCACTTCCTTCTGGAAATCAGACTCCTCAAGCTCCTTAACCACGATTACATTATTCTCATCAACTGCGGTGATAAAGTCCTTATTGTTGCTGCCAAAGTGGGTTCTGATGCACTCAAGAACGTTATTGTCCTTTCTGTCGCCGGCTTCAACAATAATTGCAACTCGCTTCACATCTGTTGCAATGTGAAGTTTTTTAGCCCTGCTGTAGATATCAACAAGAAGAAGGTTATCGAGAAGAAGGTTTTTGATAAAATTATCCTTATCAAAACGTTCCTTGTAGGCAACTATAAGATTCTGTATCTGGAAGGCCACCATCTTACCGATCATGTAAACATCTTCACCTGTGCCGCATGCGATAAGAATGTATTCCACCTGCTGCTCATCGTATATTTTGAAGTACTGATAGCCCTGAATCTCCTGTGAATCAGCAGGTCCCTGGGCAAACTCCCTGGCAGACTTTGCTGCCATATTAAGATGACCGGTAGTCGATACAACCTCTTTCCCCTCAGTGTCAACTACACAAAGTTCCACACGGGCAATGCTCTTGAGCCCGTCAATAGTGGTCTGTAATATCTGATTAGATATCATGGTTCCCTCCAATAAATCATGTGATTAGTCATATTTCACAACGGTAAATATATGAATTATCCGCAAAAAAACAAATACCTATGTCTATTTTATTATTTTTTACTCAAAAAGCCAAGTGTAAACGACCACTTTTTTATGCATATTTCAAATTATTTTTATTTTTTTGTGCAGATTAGCCATAAAAATATTCACCAAATAAGTCAAAAAAATATTTTTCAAAAAAGGCTTGATTTTTGCAGAGTTATCCCCTATAATGACGTAGTGCAATCGAAACGTAGGTTGCGGACCTAATTATTGGGCTATCGCCAAACGGTAAGGCAACGGACTCTGACTCCGTCATTTTCAAGGTTCGAATCCTTGTAGCCCAGCTTAAAGGGATGAAATTGATTTCATCTCTTTTTTTTATCCTTTTTTGAAAGTTTAACAGCTTTCTGATATTCTGTTAGTAAATAATCGTTTTAGGAGACACAAAATGTTTACCATTGCAAAGAAACAGACATTATACGTAGAGAAGCTCGTGGAATTCGGAGCATACCTCGTATCTGAAGAAAATAAAGACAAAAAAGTACCTGCGGCCAATGAGCATGTGCTTCTGCCCAAAAAGCAGGTACCTTCTTTTGCAAAACACGGCGATGCCCTAGAGGTTTTTGTATACCTTGATTCAAAGGATCGTTTAATAGCCACAACCACAACTCCTTTATTGTCCCTTCATGAAGTAGGACGCCTTACGGTTAAAGAAGTAGGTAAAATAGGCGCCTTCCTTGACTGGGGACTTGAGAAGGATCTTCTTTTGCCCTTCCGTGAGCAGACAAAGAAGGTTTCCGCAGGAGATGAAGTACTGGTGGCAATTTACCTTGATAAGTCAGGTCGTATATGTTCTACCATGAATGTTTATCCGTACCTTTCCACAGCTACAGGATACAAAAAGGATGACACCGTAACCGGAACCGTTTACCAGACCAGCGACAATTTCGGTGTATTCGTGGCAATCGAAGACAAATATCAGGGATTGATTCCAAAGCGTGAGCTCTACGGAAAATGCGGAATCGGTGATGTTATCACCGCCCGTGTAACCGATGTGAGAGAAGACGGAAAGATTAACTTAAGCATTCGTAACAAATCATATGTGCAGGTTGAGTCCGATGTTGAAAAGCTCCTTTCTCTTATTAAGTCCTATGACGGAGTGCTTCCCTTTACCGAAAAAGCATCTCCCGAGGTAATTACAAGAGAAACCGGCATGAGCAAAAATGAGTTCAAAAAAGCAATCGGCAACCTTTACAAGCAGCGAATAATCGTTATTTCTCCCGACGGAAAAATACGTCTTGCATAATTATGGATTTGATAAAAATTAATGACAGAATTTCATACATCGAAAGCATTGACGAGCCCCTTTCGGCAGATGTAATAATGATAAATGCCGGAAAATCCGCATGGATTTACGATGTGGGAAATTCGCCGCTAATCAGTGAATATATCAATACTCTTCCCGGGGAGAAGAACCTTGTCTTCTCACATTTTCACCCGGACCATATCGGCGGACTTTCTTCCACCGATTACAATTCACTTTATGTAAGCAATAACACCCATAAATACACAAATACCGGAAACATTGTTTCCGGTACTTTTTGTGCTCATGACGATATTGATATTTCAATTCATACATTTCCTTCATCCCATGCCAAGGGCTGTCTTGCCCTGCTTGCGATGAATTATCTTTTTGTGGGAGATGCATTATACGGAAGCTATAAAAACGGTAAATGCTGCTACAACGTAAGCATTTTAACCGAGCAGATCCGTTTTCTAAAAAGTCATCCCTGCAGCTTTGTGGCTTTAAGCCATCGCAAGCCTTTCCTCATGGACGCCTCTGAGGTAATAAAGGTTCTTAAGAGCATTCTTGCTCTTAAGGCTTCCGACTCCCCCTATATATTCTGTGAAATCCGCCTGTAAAACTATCTGCTTGTGATAATCCAGGGAGCAGGCTGATTGTCATAGGTGTGTCTTGCATTAAGCTTAGAAACACTGATCTGAATAAGTTCGGGATCTGCAAGGCCAAGCTTTGCGAAAAGCGCAGGAATTGCTGCTGCCGTAACAAAATCAAGTGTGTAAATAACAAACTCCATATTAGGGTTGATTGAGAGCATATAGCTCATTTCCTGCTCCATGCTGGCTGATGCAACAAGCATTGTAACATCGGGAACCGGAAGATCCTTCATGGTGGAGTCATCCACATGGTCCACAATCACAACATTGTGAAGGCCGAACTGTTCCACATTGTCCTCAAGAGCTTCTCTGTCTCTGTTATTGTATTCAACCGCAATAATGGTACCTTCACCATCGAGAATCGCAGATTCAACAACGATGGATTCACCGCTTATTACACAGATGTTTTTTCCTTCTTCAATCTGCATCTTGGAAAGAATAACCGCACGGATTTCACTGCCTACGTATTTAACGGAGCCGGGCGAAAATACACTGTTATCCATTCCGAAACGAACCGTTGTACGGGCGCTTGGATTAAGAATCAGCATACCTGCGGAGGCATTTATTCCTCTGTCTATCATTTCAGAAACAAAGTTTTCCTTTATCTCGCCTACAGGTTCACTGCCTTCATTGTAAATAACCTTACAATCACCAAGACCTGCATTATACATGCGATAAAAAATATCAGGATGTCCTGCTTCCGTGAAAACAAGAACACATCTGTGGGACTCAACCGTAGGAATAATGTTTTTGTTTTTTCTTGTTATATCAAGGAGCTTTACATGCTCCAAATCAACTTCTGTGTTGTCGCTGAAATACTGGAGCCACGAAATAATGTGTTTATTGGTAAAAAGCTTATCTGACATAATATTCTCCTTTTCACTTTTGAAAATATTTTTCACGTAACCCTGTTTTTATCTTGCGCACTTATATTTCAGGTCTTCCCAACGTCTGTCTACTTCAGCCTGGAACTGTGCGATAAGGTCTTCGTTTCCGGGCTTGAAAAGGTGTTTGAAACGACCCTGTTCTCTTAAAAAGTCTTCAATGGGAAGCTTCTTCTTAGGCTCATAGTTAAGAGTCCACTTGCCATGGTCCACTTCAAATAAGGGCCAGTAACAGGTCTCAACCGCAAGCTGGCAAATCTTCATAATATCCGCGGTTTCATATCTCCAGCCACGGGGGCAGGGAGTCATGACATTCAAAAAGCTTGCGCCCTCTGTGTATATAGCCTTTTCAGACTTAAGATGGATATCCTTGAAGTCCTTTGTCAATGTGGTCTGTGCCACATAGGGAACATCATGATCTGCAATGATGCTTGCAAGATCCTTTCTGTTCTGCATCTTACCGTTTGACTGTTTGCCAACGGGTGTGGTAGTGGTATCTGCATACATGGGAGTTGCAGATGAACGCTGAATACCTGTGTTCATATATGCGCCGTTATCGTAGCATACATAAACCATATCATGACCTCTTTCCATTGCGCCGGAAAGTGACTGGAAACCGATATCGTAGGTACCACCGTCGCCGCCGAAGGTTATGAACTTAAAGTTTGCGTCCTCCGGAAGTTTTCCTCTTTTTTTAAGTGCCTTATAAGCTGTTTCAACACCGCTTAAGGTTGCTCCCGCATTTTCAAATGCGTTGTGGATGTAGCTGTCTTCCCATGCTGTATAGGGATACATGTATGTTGATACTTCAAGACAGCCTGTAGCATTACCTATTACGGCATAATCTCCTTCGTGAAGTGCTCTTAATACTGCGCGCACACCGATTGTGGCGCCGCAGCCTGCACACATACGGTGTCCGGGAGCAAGTCGCTCAGGCTTATTCATTACTTCTTTTAAGTTATATCCTGCCATTTATTTGTCCCCCGTTCTAAGTCCGATGTATCTGTGCTGCTTAACCTTCTTACCGTTCTTTACCACATCCTCAAGTTCCGCAAAAAGCTCATATGCGGTCTCTACGGTGAAATCTCTTCCGGCAAGGCCGTAGGTATATGCAACTGTTTCGATATTAATCTTTTCTCTGTAAAGACCGGCAAGTACCTCGCTCGCAAGAGGACCGCCATGTCCGTTATAGCTTTCAGTTCTGTCCATTATAGCCACTGCCTTGCAGTTCTTTAATGCCTTGGCAATTTCCTCCGCAGGGAAGGGTCTGAATACGCGAAGCTTAAGTACACCGACCTTCATGCCCTTATCTCTAAGGTCATCAACTGCCTGCTTTGCCGTTCCTGCTGCAGAACCCATTATCAGCATAATATAGTCGGCATCTTCTGTTCTGTATTCTTCAAAAAGAGAAAAACCTCTTCCTGATAAATCCTTGAATTTTTTCGCCACTTCAATGATTACTTCCTTGGAATTCTCCATGGCAAGTTCCTGATTGTAGCGGGCTTCCATTGCATAATTACTGATTGAGTAGGGGCCTACGGCAATTGGCTTTCCTGGATTAAGAAGGAACTCCTCAGGCTCGTAGGTTCCTACGAAATTCTTAACATCCGCATCCTCAAGAAGTTCAATGTTCTCAACTGCGTGGCTTGTGATAAAACCATCCTGGCAAATCATGACGGGAAGGTGAACTCTCTTATCCTCTGCAATAGGATAGGCCTGAATAAAGTTATCATAGGCTTCCTGATTATTCTCAGCATATATCTGAATCCAGCCTGCATCTCTGGCACCCATGGAATCTGAATGCTCACAGTTAATATTAAGTGGTCCAGACATCGCTCTGTTTACACAGGCAAGTACAAGTGGAAGTCTGTCAGATGCAGCCACATAGAGCATCTCCCACATAAGTGCAAGACCTGCTGAAGATGTAGCTGTACAGGTTCTGGCACCAGCAGCCTCAGCGCCGATGGCAGCTGACATGGCTGAGTGCTCTGACTCTACAGGGATGAACTCTGTATCGCACTGTCCATTTGCGATGTAATTACTCATAAACTGAGGAAGCTCAGTAGATGGAGTGATAGGGAAAGCTGGCATTACATCTGGATTTATCTGCT
>JAZLLV010000055.1:0-3585 GCA_045598365.1 Lachnospiraceae bacterium | reverse complement strand
AAAGCTACATTAAATCTCAACTTTTCTAAGTTGATTGCTCCCATCTGAAATACGATGTATTCAGATGGTTTATTAAGGTTACCCATTTTTACAAATCAAAAAATCTTTCAAAAATCTCTTGACTGTTTATAGTTTGTCACTCCTTAATTACAAAAATTATACGCCCTTAAAGATATCACATTTTATTTCTTACAACAATACAAAGCGGCAAAAAAAGCGCAATTTCCCGCTATTGCTCATACTGTCCGCTGGAGTCTGTCTGTTTACCGTCATTTTTTATGCAAAGATTGATTCCGGGAGCAAGATTTTTATCATAAATCGTCTCCTTACCGTTCTTTGTATGAATGATTCTTACACGTTCAAAATATTCAAGGTCGGAACGGACAATTGCGGATGAATCATCATAAGTAAAAAGTAAAACCTTTGCAGGACCGTCAATTATATATTCGCAGGTTTTTGAAAAGAGTTTTCTTATTAAGAAAAGAACTTCTCTCGGATACTCATATAAGTCTCCTAAATCGTCCGGCACCGTCACAACGGATACGGTGCCCTTACCGTACATCCAGCTTAATATTATGGGGAAGTTGTTATTATTTCCGTAGGCTCCGGCAATTTCCCAGACATCATTTGTACAGTAATCAAGCACGGGAATTATTATTTTTCCGGCCCCGTTAATCTTTCTTGAAATATTTACACCGTGGTTTTCGGATATGCAGTAAGAATCCACGAAGGCCTTCTTACCGGTTACATCCACTCTTCCAAACTCATAAAAAGCTTCTCCTACAGCCTGTAAAAAGCCGCTTGTAACCACAACATCATTACCAAGAAGAAGGGTCCTTTTCATTTTTTCTATTATGTCTTTGTCGCTTGCTGCACTTTCCGCAAGGAAAACCGTCTTTGCAGCCGCAGGATAGTCAAGTACGGGTTCAAAGGGGATTCCGCATTCTCCAAGGTAGCTGTGGATATTCTTCTCGCCGTAACCGTCACTTGGATGATATGCATACACTCCGCAGGGATTTCCAAGCTGTGAAAGATACTCATCAACTTCCGAAAACAGCTCTCCAACAGACTTTGGAAATGCTCTGTAAGCCGGGTCGTTCATAAGAGAACCGAGGCAGAAAAGCGTTACTTCCTTTGATTTTGCAAAAAGAGTAAGGTATGCCTGCTCAAGGTATGAGGTAAGATTATAGCTGCACTCGTAAGGGTCGAACCAGCCGCCAAGGTTTTTGTCCTGACCACGGCTTCCGTAATAGCGCATTGTAAAATAGCTTAAATATTTAGGAAGATGCTGCTGTGAATAGGCAGGATTTCTTGTTTCCGTTCCGGTATAAATCGAATCAAAAAGGTCTGTATCCTTCACAAGATCGTAGCCGGTTTCATTAAAGTCCTCAAACCACTGGGGAAATTTAACAATTACATTAATATCAGGGTTAATCTTCTTTGCAGGCTCCATTACAAGGTTCTTTGTAACCCACTCCTTTTGACTGAGTCTGAACTCCTTCCAGCTTCTGTTTCCCTTCATTTTAATGCATTTTTCGCATCTGCAGTTCAAAAAATAGAAATCGTCAAAAATAATCTCATCAAAGATTTCTGCGTTCATTTTAACCGCATCAAGAAGCATCTGTCTGTTGCTTTCGTCACTGTAGCAAAGGGATGCAAAGCCAAACTCCGGTGTTCCCGCTGCACAGGTAGTAATACCTCCCGCAGTATCGATTCCCTTCTTTTCAAAGTATTCCTTAACCTTTATAAGCTTATCCTTCTCACAGGTTTCAAAGCCTCTGAAGTCTTCAAGATATACCCTTCCAACCTTAACATTTGAAAAGGTTTCATTGAATTTTTTGTCAAATTCTTCGAAATCCGTGATTCTGTTTATGTCCCCAACAGGACAATACACTGCAACATTAAAGTTTTTGTAGCTTTTCTTTTCAATTCTTCTTGTGATTGCATTACCCATATGCTTTTACCCTCTTAAAAATTTATTTTACAGGTTTAACAGTAATTTCAGCAGTACCTTCCGAAATACTCTTAACCTTTATTTCATAAGGAAAATCCAGTCCGTTATTCATTTTCCCCCAAGAAATACGGATGAATATTTCTTAATACTAAAGCTGTCCCCTTCAAAGAACAAATCGCTGTTATTTACATCCCGATATGTTCCCTTTGTGAAGGTGTTTTTCCACCGCTTTGAAGAAGCTGAATGTGATATTTTCCATTTTTTGAATATGCATTAAGGCCTGTGGGCGAAAACAAATCCACCAATAAGTGCATCGCACTTTCTTGCGAAAAAGTATGATGTCTCTTGAAACATATTACACCAAGTGACATAAAAAATAATTATCGTTTTCGTCAAAAGAAGTCCTGAAAATACCGATCAGTCCTGCGCCGTAAGAGTGTATATCTTAGACTCATAAGTCTTACTTCCATCATTCTTTGAGTAGGAAGAATCATGATCATAAACCATTCCAAGCTTTTCCATTACCCTGGCACTGCCAATATTCTCTTTGGCACATTCTCCCTCAAAACGGCGAGCACCGTAAGCCTTTACCGCATGGTCCATCAGAGCCTTCATGCCTTCTGTGGTATATCCCTTGCCCCAGTCGTCATATCTGTTTGCGTATGAAATGGAAAATGTACCATTTTCATCAATGCGGTTTAATGCATATATTCCAACAGCATGACCATCATTTTTATCAGTGGCAAGCATCAATATATTAGTTTTTGAATTAGGATCCTTCTTTGGAAGCCAGGAAAGGGGCTCCTTCGGAGACTTGCAGGCTGAGCCGAGAAGATACTTATAAACTCTCTCATCCATATCCCAGGCCGCCATCTTCTCGTAATCTGAAGGCATAAGCCTTCTTAATATCAGCCTTTCAGACTCCACAATTTCTTCTTTAATGGTTATCCAGTAACGCTTTTCAATGTTTCCGCCATCATCAAATTCCGATTCAAATACACCACCGTTATTGATAATCGATTTTTCGCTGCCGATGTTGTCCGCATCACAGGTCATAAGCACCTTATTAATGCCAAGCTTCTCACATTCTTTAAGCGCAAGGCCTATCATTGCCGTTGCGTATCCTTTTCGTCTTTCGCCGGGTCTTATTCCGTCGCCGATATGCCCGCCCGTAAAGCAGAGGTCTGCATTAAGATAATGGCGAATATTCACAGCTCCCACCAGCCTGTCTCTGTCCACATCAAGGCAAAAGAAAGTGGAATCCGGAACCCTTCCGTTAGCCTCCTCCTTAGCCTCAAGATTCTCAAGATAATAATCAAAATCATGATAGTCATTCCTGAAAATAGCCCAGGGGGAGTGATTTGTATGGTTCTTCCCGATGTCCGCCTTCCATTCATCTATCATCTCAATGAGCTTGTCCTTATATTCATAGTTCATTCTGATCAATTTTACATTCATAGAAAATATGCCCCTTCTATTGTCGTTATTTTGTAAACGGTCTATCATGAGTACCCTTTTTCAAAGTTGGAAAGTTTGAGACAATCTTTACACCACTGTGTTGTACAAATTGAGCAACACAACTTATTTCGGAGGTGTAAAAATGGACTCAACTGTATTAAAGAACCAACTAT
>JAZLLV010000054.1:0-11238 GCA_045598365.1 Lachnospiraceae bacterium | reverse complement strand
TTGAGCCTACGAATAATACTTTTGATACCGCAAGAATTCCATTATAACGGGGAATTCGTACCTTGTCGGAAAAATCGGGAGCCGTCCCGGTCGGGTGGATTATCCACCTCAATCAATTAGTTGGCGTGTTAATCACGCAAGTTACGCGCAAATGGCGCGAGAAATTTTGGAGGAAACGTAAATGGCTCGTATCGCAGGTATTGACTTACCTAGAGAAAAACGTGTTGAGATCGGACTTACATACATCTACGGTATTGGTAGAGTATCATCTAACAAGATCTTAGCAGAAGCAAATGTTAATCCTGACACTCGTGTTAGAGATTTAACAGATGATGAAGTAAAGAGAATCGGTGAAGTAATCGACGCTAAATTCATGGTAGAAGGTGACCTTCGTCGTGAAATCGCTATGAACATTAAGACTCTTCAGGAAATCGGATGCTACAGAGGTATTCGTCACCGTAAGGGACTTCCTGTTCGTGGACAGAAGACTAAGACAGACGCTCGTACTCGTAAGGGTCCCAAGCGTACAGTTGCAAACAAGAAGAAATAATTAATTATGGAAATTATTATGCAAGGATTGTGTTGTATAATCCCGCTGCATAAGTTTAGGAAGAAAGTAGGTTAGTTTAAAAATGGCTAAAGTTGCAAAGAAAGTAACAAAGAAGCGCGTTAAGAAAAACGTTGAACGTGGACAGGCACATATCCAGGCATCTTTCAACAACACAATTGTTACATTAACAGATGCTGAAGGTAACGCTTTATCATGGGCAAGTGCCGGTGGTCTTGGATTTAGAGGTTCAAAGAAATCTACTCCCTATGCTGCACAGATGGCCGCAGAGACAGCTACAAAGGCTGCTCTTGTACACGGCTTAAAGTATGTTGACGTATTTGTAAAGGGTCCCGGCTCAGGCCGTGAAGCTGCAATTCGTGCATTAGCTGCTGCAGGTTTGGAAGTTGTTTCTATTAAGGACGTAACTCCCGTACCTCACAACGGATGCAGACCTCCCAAGCGTCGTCGTGTGTAGTCTTATTTACTAAGACTTTTAACAAGCGTTGGAAGAAGACAGCTTAATCGCTGCTGTAAACAATAATATCGAAAGGATAAAAAACAATGGCAATTAACAGAACTCCTGTATTAAAGAGATGCAGATCTCTTGATCTTGATCCTATCTATTTAGGATATGACAAAAAGTCAAACAGAACCAGTGCTCGCGCAGGCAAGAAGATGTCTGAATATGGTCTTCAGCTTCGTGAAAAGCAGAAAGCAAAATTCATCTATGGCGTACTTGAGAAGCCTTTCCGTAACTACTATGAGAAGGCTGACCGCATGAAGGGTATGACCGGTGAAAACCTTATGGTTATGCTTGAGACAAGACTTGATAACGTAATTTTCCGTATGGGATTTGCTCGTACCCGTAAGGAAGCAAGACAGGTTGTTGACCACAAGCACGTTCTTGTAAACGGCAAGATTATCAACATTCCTTCTTACTTAATTAAGGCCGGCGACGTTATCACATTAAGCGACAAGGCTAAGGAATTACATCGTTACAAAGATATCATTGAAGTAACAGGCGCTCGTCTTGTTCCTGAATGGATCGATGTTGATCAGGATGCATTCAAGGGAACAATCAAGAATCTTCCTACAAGAGAGATGATTGATGTACCTGTTAACGAAATGCTTATTGTCGAGTTATACTCCAAATAATGTAATTTCTAAAATAAAAGGAGGGTATTTACTGTGTTTGAATTTGAAAGACCCAATGTGGAAGTTATTGAAGTGTCCGAAGATAAGAAGTATGGCAAGTTTGTTGCAGAGCCCCTTGAGAGAGGTTATGGTATTACCCTTGGAAACTCTTTAAGAAGAATTATGCTTTCTTCTTTACCCGGTGCTGCTGTAAGCCAGATCAAAATCGAAGGCGTACTTCATGAATTTTCATCAATTCCCGGTGTTAAGGAAGATGTTACTGAGATTATCTTAAATGTAAAGAAGCTTGCAATTAAGAATACAAGTGATTCTTTTGAGCCCAAGACCGCTTACATCGATTTTTCAGGTGAAGGCGTAATCAAAGCTTCAGATATTCAGGCTGATTCTGATATTGAGATTTTAAATCCCGATCTTGTAATCGCTACACTTTGCGGCGGCAAGGATGCTAAGTTCTATATGGAACTTACAATTACAAAGGGCCGTGGTTATGTAAGTGCAGACAAGAACAAGAACGATGATCTTCCTATCGGTGTAATCGCAATCGATTCAATTTACACTCCCGTTGAGAGAGTAAACATGACTGTTGCAAATACCCGTGTTGGTCAGGTTACAGACTTTGATAAACTTACATTAGATGTATACACAAACGGTACACTTGCTCCCGAAGAGGCTGTAAGCCTTGCAGCAAAGGTATTAAGTGAGCATTTAAGCCTCTTTATCGACCTTTCTGAGGCCGGTCAGAAGACAGAGGTTATCAATAAGGCAGCCGGAGAGACTACCGGAAGAGTTGTTGATGATATGAGCATTGACGAGCTTGAACTTTCAGTTCGTTCATACAACTGCTTAAAGAGAGCAGGCATCAACACAGTTGGCGAACTTGTTAACAAGACTCCCGATGATATGATGAAGGTTAGAAACCTTGGACGTAAGTCATTGGAAGAAGTTTTAGCTAAGTTAAAAGAGTTAGGCTTACAGCTTAACAACGCTGACGATTTTAACTA
This sequence comes from Lachnospiraceae bacterium, assembly GCA_045598365.1. GTDB lineage: Bacteria > Bacillota > Clostridia > Lachnospirales > Lachnospiraceae > UBA1258. The sequence continues at coordinate 8,532 of JAZLLV010000054.1, read as the reverse complement.
AAATTCGTTGTTTATTGTGCGGTAAGACCGTAAGAGCACGCATGAAAGGATATTTGTTATGGCAAAGTACAGAAAGTTAAGCAGAACATCTGCACAGAGAAAGGCTTTATTAAGAGGCCAGGTTACTTCATTAGTTGCTAATGGTAAGATTGTTACCACCGAAGCAAAGGCTAAGGAAGTTCAGAAGATTGTTGAAGGAATTATTGCATTAGCAGTTAAGGAAAAAGACAACTTCGAAACAGTTAAGGTTAATGCTAAGGTTGCTAAGAAGGACAAAGATGGCAAGCGCGTTAAAGAAGTAGTTGATGGTAAGAAGGTTACCGTATACGAAACAGTAGAGAAGGAAATCAAGAAGGATATGCCTTCAAAGCTTCACGCACGTCGTCAGATGCTTAAGGTTCTCTACACAGATGAGACCAACAAGCTCTTTGATGAAATCGCTCCTAAGTACGCAAATCGTAACGGTGGTTACACACGTATCGTTAAGATTGGTCAGCGTAAGGGCGACGCTGCTATGGAAGTACTTCTTGAGTTAGTATAATTCATAGTAATTCAAAACCCACGTCGAAGGACGTGGGTTTTTATTTTAGTCTTTTTGATTCATACTCTAAAAGAGTTTCATTGCCGCTCATAAAATGTACAATAAGAATACATATAATGATTACCAACATTATTTTTAACAGCGGTATGATAATAGTATTTTTGTAGGGCCTAAGCGTGGCAGCTATTTTGCCCACAAGTTCTTTTAACTTGAGTTTCATGGGTTTTCCTTGTATAATCATCAATAGATTTTGTGTTGCTTAATAAATAATACAATATTTAAGGGCTAATAAAAAGTGGAAATAGTTAAATCAGATCATTTAACATTTGAATATATAAGGCGTGATGAGGACGGAAACGTTGAAGGCATTACCACCGCGGTTAATGATGTATCTCTTACCATAAACCGTGGCGAATTTGTGGCTATTCTCGGCCATAACGGCTCGGGAAAGTCAACCCTGGCTAAACATATTAACGCAATCCTGCACCCCACTGAAGGGACCGTTTTCGTGGATGGTAAGGATACCATGAAGGAAGAAAATCTTTGGGACATAAGAGAAACTGCAGGCATGGTTTTCCAAAATCCCGACAATCAGATTATTGCCCAGGTGGTTGAGGAAGATGTTGGATTCGGACCCGAAAACCTTGGTGTAAAGACTGAAGAAATATGGCAGCGTGTTGAAGAAAGCCTTAAGGCTGTCGGCATGTATGAGTTTCGTAAGAAATCACCGAATCGTCTTTCGGGTGGCCAGAAGCAGCGTGTCTCTATTGCAGGTGTGCTTGCAATGCACCCTAAATGCATCGTTTTGGACGAGCCTACGGCAATGCTTGACCCCATTGGCCGCAAGGAGGTTATTAGGGCTGTAAGAGCGTTAAATGATGTTGAAAAAATAACCGTAATACTGATTACCCATTACATGGATGAAATAGTCCATGCGGACAAGGTTTTTGTAATGGATAAAGGGGAAATTGCAATGCAGGGTACTCCCCGGGAGATTTTTTCCGAAGTAGAAAAGCTCAAAGAATTAAGCCTTGATGTACCGCAGGTAACATTATGTGCCCATGAACTTAAAAAAGCCGGACTTAAAATTCCGGATGGAATATTAACCGATGAGGAGCTTGTTGAGGCCTTAAAGAAATGTCAATAATAGTTAATCACTTATTTTACCGTTACAACCCCGGTACTGCCATGGAGCAGACCGCTCTTGACGATGTTAACTTAATAATAAATGATGGAGAATTTATCGGCTTAATCGGTCATACCGGCTCCGGCAAGTCCACCCTTGTTCAGCAGTTAAACGGTATTCTTAAACCCACCTCCGGTGGCGTGTACGTGGATGGCGCGGACATATCCGACGACGGCTATGATTTAAGAAAGCTTAGAGGAGAAGTGGGACTTGTTTTTCAATATCCCGAGCACCAGCTTTTTGAAGAGACCGTATTCTTAGACGTTTGCTTTGGACCAAAGAATTTAGGATTAAGTAAGAAAGACGTGGAATTAAGGGCCTACGAGGCTCTTAAACAGGTGGGAATCGCCGATGAGTACTTCTATCAGTCTCCCTTTGATTTATCGGGCGGACAGAAGCGCAGAGTAGCTATAGCAGGGGTACTTGCAATGAAGCCCAAGGTTCTCATTTTAGATGAGCCCACAGCGGGTCTTGACCCTAAGGGCAGGGACGAACTACTTGAAAGACTTACGACCATTCGTAAAGAAACCGGATGCACCATCATATTAGTGTCCCACAGTATGGAAGACGTAGCCAATTTTGCGGACCGAATTGTGGTAATGGATAAAGGAAAAGTCATATTTGATGACACTCCCGTCAATGTATTCAGACACCACAGGGAATTAAAAGAAATCGGTCTTGGCGTTCCTCATATTACCGAAACCATGTATGCACTGAAGGCATCAGGCATGGACGTATCCACCGATGTAATCACCGTGGATGCAGCGGTTAAAGAAATCCTTAGAAGTATAAAGAAGTAGTCATACAGAGGTAAAAATGTTACGAGATATAACCCTTGGCCAGTATTATCCGGCAGAATCCGTGATACACAGACTCGATCCGAGAGTAAAACTCTTTGGAACACTGATGTTTCTTATATCACTTTTCATATCTGACAACTTCATAATTTTTATTTTTGCAACAGCCTTTCTTGCACTTACAATTACACTTTCCAAGGTACCTTTTAAGTTCATTGTGAGAGGTATGAAGGCAATTGTGTTCCTTTTGGCATTGTCGGCCCTTTTGAATTTGTTCCTGACTCCCGGAGATGTACTTGTTTCTTTCTGGAAGTTAAAAATCACTAAACAGGGTCTTTACACTGCTTCATTTATGGCACTTAGACTGATTTATCTCATAATCGGTTCCTCAATTATGACATTGACCACAACGCCCAATAACCTTACTGATGGTTTGGAGAAGGGTTTGGGCTTCCTTAAACATATAAAAATACCGGTTCATGAGATTGCAATGATGATGTCCATAGCACTCAGATTTATTCCTATATTAATGGAAGAAACCGATAAGATCATGAAGGCTCAGATGGCAAGAGGTGCGGATTTTGAGACCGGAAGCATTTTCAGACGTATAAAGAACATGGTTCCGCTTCTTGTTCCGCTTTTTGTATCTGCTTTCAGACGTGCAAGCGATCTTGCAATGGCAATGGAGGCAAGATGCTACAGAGGTGACAACGGCAGGACCAAAATGAAGCCCTTAAAGTACACATCTATTGATGCTGTGGCCTATATCATCATATTTGCCTACTTTGGACTGGCAGTGGCTTTGAGAATTATTCTTTAGGATTTACATATGAGACGAATTTTGATGTGTGTTGCCTACGACGGCACAGCCTACAGTGGCTGGCAGGTCCAGACAAACGCAAAAACCGTGGAGGGTGAATTAAATAAAGCAATCACTGACTTAACCGGTCAAGCGACGGAGGTAATCGGTGCAAGCCGCACCGATGCGGGCGTACACAGCTTATCAAGCATGTGTGTGTTTGATACTGATATGCGAATGCCCGGCGAAAAGTTTTCTTTTGCCCTCAATACAAGACTTCCCGAAGATATAAGAGTAGTCTGGTCCAGGGATACTGAAGAAAACTTTCATCCAAGACACTGCTCTACTGAAAAGACCTATGAATATCATATATATAATGATGAGTTTATGCCACCAACAGAAAGGCTCTATTCTTTTCACGAGAGAAGAGTGCTTAATGTGGAGCTTATGAATGAGGGAGCTTCCTATTTAATAGGAGAGCATGACTTCAAAAGCTTTTGCAGTGTGGATACAACCGCCGAAACCACTGTCAGAAACATTTGTGATGTTTCCGTAAGGCGTGAAGGTAAAAAAGTAGTAATAAGTGTTACGGGAAACGGATTTTTATATAATCAGGTTAGAATTATTGCAGGAACTCTTATGTGGGTAGGTCTGGGTGTTAGAACACCTTTAGATGTAAAAAGAATGTTAGAGGCCTGCGACAGGGAAGCGGCAGGACCCACAGCCCCTGCAAAGGGTCTCATATTGAAAGACTTCAAATTCCTGGATTTTTCTTCTTGACATAGTGTAGCCGTGAAGTTATACTGTCTTAGTGTGCGAATGAATATTAGTATGCCCAGCCAAAGCCCCGGAAGAGCATATTAAAGATATACACGATAGTACTTGATTTTATATGGAGGAAGAACAATGAAAACATTTATGGCAAGCCCTGCTACCATCGAAAGAAAATGGTACGTAGTTGATGCTACAGATAAGACTCTTGGACGTTTAGCTTCAGAAGTAGCTAAAGTTTTAAGAGGTAAGAACAAAGCAATTTTTACTCCTCATGTTGATACAGGCGATTATGTAATCGTTGTTAATGCTGAGAAGATTTCTGTTACAGGTAAGAAGATGCAGCAGAAGACATATTTCCGTCACTCCGATTATATCGGTGGTGTTCGTACAATGCCTTTAGCTGAGAAGCTTGCTACAAAGCCTGAAGAAGTTATCGAAATCGCAGTAAAGGGAATGCTTCCCAAGGGACCTCTTGGACGTCAGATGATTAAGAAGCTTTTCGTTTATGCAGGACCCGATCACAAGCAGGCAGCACAGAAGCCTGAAGTATTAACATTCTAATAGACTGAAAGGAGATTACCACAATGGCTAAGAAAGCTACAAAGGCAGCTAAGTACTACGGAACCGGTAGAAGAAAATCTTCCGTAGCTAGAGTATATTTAGTACCCGGTAAGGGAACAATCACAATCAACAAGAGAGACATCGATGAATACTTCGGCCTTGAGACATTAAAGGTTATCGTTCGTCAGCCTCTTACAGCAACCGAAACCGCTGACAAGTATGATGTAATCGTAACTGTTAAGGGTGGCGGATACACAGGTCAGGCAGGCGCTATCAGACATGGTATCGCTCGTGCATTACTTACAGTTGATGCAGACTTCAGACCCGTTCTTAAAAAGGCAGGTTTCTTAACAAGAGATCCTCGTATGAAAGAAAGAAAGAAATACGGTCTCAAAGCAGCCCGTCGCGCACCTCAGTTCTCAAAGAGATAATCAGAACATATCAAGAACCCACATTTTATGTGGGTTCTTTTTATGTTCTGAGAACCTCAGTTCCTGAGGTTCCTTCAAGCATAGCTTGAAGGCGTCTCACTAAAAAAGGTCCACCGGACCTTTTTCTTAACGCTCGCGCAGTTCTCAAAGAGATAATCGTTTTACAACGCATTACGTCTTTGGACAATTCAATACGATTTATTACACCTCAGGACTTCGGTTCTGGGGTGTTTTTTTGTTCAAAATTATCATATAGATAACACAATAAAATTTCCAAAAGATGTTTTATGCAATAGTTATGGAAGGAATGTGATAATATGATAGGTATATTAGAGAATATGTACCTTTTGGGTATAGGCAAAAGAATAGTATATACAGGTTAATGCTTGACAATGTTATAGGGATGAGGAAAATGGAATACAGGTGTTACAGATAGATGTAAGTATGCAATGCATTCGACATTAATCACGACATACGGAGCCGGTGAAAGTGCCTACGCAGGAGAACTTCAATCCATTGTGACAGCAGAGGATTTGTTTGCTAATTAATCAATATAAAAATTTCTAAAATTTGGTATTGACCTTAAAGTTAACTATAATGTTAGTATGGCATCACAAGGAGGAAAGATATGACAATTAAAGAATTTTCAGAGCTATGCAACTGCACTACTCAGACATTGAGATATTATGATAAAATCGATCTTCTTAAGCCGGCGAAAGTGGATAATTTTACAGGGTATAGATACTATGATAGTGAACAGGCACTAGACTATATCAAAATTAAGAATCTCCAAGATGGTATGTTTACAATCGATGAAATAAAAGTACTTCTTGAAAAAACTGATGATGAAATAGTAAAAGCATTTGATTTGAAAATCACAGAGCAGAAAGCTAGATTAGATAAAATAATACAAATACAAAGGTCATATCGACATGAATATATGAAGATGCAGGAATTAATAAAAAATACACAGGGTAAAATTAATGAAGGTGTTGGAAGTTATAATGTTGGTTTAGAGTATGGAATTTCGGATGAATATTACAGAGCAATTATTGAAGAAATGAATGAACAGTATAATCAGGCCAGAGAAGAACTAAAAGATGTGGAGCATCCTGGGATTAATGAGAAAATGCTTAACAAAAATGTTGTTAATGTTGTTTATACTGATGTTGATAATCCTGTAAAAGATATTAGAAATACAGTTGTACTTGAAATGAATGACTGGGAACATACAGTGGAAGTTATAGAAAAATTACCTGAGTTAGAAGGTGAGCTTATTCTTTATTTTGAGTTGTGTGACGAAAAAATGGATTATACAGACTTCTGTATAGTGGCGTTAAGTATTGTTAAGGACAGAAATAAGGATTACTGTAATAAAATCACATGTACTCGCAATAGGAGTAAGGATGGAAAAAATCATTTTTGGCTTTTGAAAAAATAAGGTTGCCTTGTTACCAGTGTCATGTGCCAGCCGCGACCGACATAGAGCGAAGCGGAATGGAGGTGCCTCGCGGTAAAGAATTTAAAAACCCCGGAATCCAGTGTTCCGGGGTTTTTCTTTATCAAATAATTGATTATGGTCATACACATTGTGTATAGTGCCGGAATATGATAAAATATAGACACATTGTGTATAATAAGTGATGGAGAAAGAACAATTATTATGAATGACAAGCAACTTACAGAATGTCAAATTGAAATAAAAAGACTAAGAGAGCAATCTGGTATGAATAGAAGGGAATTTTGTGACTACTTTGATATTCCTTACAGAACCGTGACAGAGTGGGAAAGAGGAACTCGAAATGCACCTAGTTACGTGTTAAGGCTTTTAGCTTATTATATTAGAATGGAAAATATAATAAGCTGTAAAGGAAACAGTATTAATGACTGTATAAATGAGGATGATTAATTAGATGGATATTTTTACAGAAAAGGGCATTCAGAGTCTTATTAAAACAATCAATGAGTTGCATCGAATGGCATTTGAAATATATAAGCCGATTGCTGAAGACTTGTGTTCAAAAATTGCGTTATCAGATGAAGTAGAACATACTTTGGATTGTATGCTGGATTTTTGCGGAGATGACGCGATTCTTACGTTGTTTAAGAAAATTTGTCGCCACTATGCAAATAATTATCCCGATGTTATAAAGTATGAAGTTTTAGCGTACAAAGAGATGTATGAATAATGCTACAATCAATTGCTAGTGATAGATCAGAGGAGTGAAGGGTATGGAACTCGAAGTCAATATTGAAGATTTATTAAACAAAAGAAAAGTAGAATCTGACCGCATAGAGTTTAAGGCTGGGTGGAATCCAGATGATATATATCGTAGTGTGTGTGCTTTTGCGAATGATTATAACAATGATGGCGGCGGTTATATTTTAGTAGGCGCAGAAGAAAAGAATGGTGTTGCTGTTAGACCCGTAAAGGGTGTGCCGGTGGAAAGAATTGATGAAATTCAGAAGTCTATGGTTGGATACAACAATTTAATTTCTCCACCTTATTTTCCTGTTACCGTGCCTACAGAGGTAGATGGAAAGTGGATAATTGTAATTGTTGCTAGGACAGGTCAGCAGAGACCTTATAAATCTCCGGAACATGTAACCGGCAAAAATGATAAAAAATATAATTATTACATTCGATATTTAACAAGCTCAATAAAGGCCAATCCAGAGCAGGAGCATGAGCTTATTAATATGGCGGATCAGACTCCTTTTGATTGTAGAGCAAATCATAAGGCACAGTTTGATGATATTTCGCCCATCCTTTTGGAAGATCATCTTCGAAAAACAGGAAGTAAACTTGCTAAGCAGGTCAGAGAACGTGGAGTGGAAGAAATTCTAGGTGATATGCAGCTTTTAGTAGGCCCACCAGAATTAAGGTACATTCAGAATGTTGCATTAATGATGTTTTCAGAACATCCGGAGAAATTCTTTCCATACACATTTGTTCAGATGACTGCTTTCCCAGAAGGAAGCATAAAGAATCCAAGCTTGAGCGAAGATTATCCGGACATAAAGGGATCGGTTCCTCAGATGATTCAGGCTACTATGGAGCGATTCAGAAATTTGATTATACGGGAAAAGGTAACAAAGGTTCCTAATCAGATGGAGGCTGTCAGAGTATTTAATTACCCATATCAGGCAATTGAAGAGGCTGTTGTAAATGCGTTTTATCATAGGGATTATATGTCCTGTGAGCCTGTAACAATCGAAATAGAGCCTGATTGCATTAATATTATGAATTTCCCTGGTATAGACCGTTCTATCTCTGAAAAGACGATTGAAGAGGGAAAGCGCTTTGTATCAAGGTATTATAGAAACAGAAGACTAGGTGAATTTTTGAAGGAGCTTGATCTTTCAGAAGGTCATTCTTCTGGAATACCGACTATACAGGATGAACTTGAAAGAAATGGATCACCGCGTGCAGAGTTTTTCAC
>JAZLLV010000053.1:0-13719 GCA_045598365.1 Lachnospiraceae bacterium | reverse complement strand
GATCTGATCTACATATCCTCTCTTAGCAGCACTTACTACATTGTTCTGTAATGCAGCATATTCTTTTGCCTTTGCATCAATTACATCAGCGCTGTCGTTTGCATACATAATCTTTGCAGCAAGCTTAGCGTCCATTGTACCGATTTCAGCATTGGGCCATGCGATTGTAACGTCGCATCCGATAGCCTTTGAGTTCATTACTGTATAAGCGCTTCCATAAGCCTTACCAATAATAACATTTACCTTGGGTACAGTAGCATTAGCAAAAGCATATGTTAACTTTGCAGCTGCCTTAGCCATCTTCTTCTCAGCTTCAACTGTAGCCTTGAATCCTGTAACATTTGTAAATGTAAGAACGGGAATTGAGAAAGCATCACAGAAGTTAACGAAATCTGTAGCCTTTGCACAACATCCGGGGCAAAGAACGCTGTCAAACTTCTTAGCAACCTTTCCATCTTCTCCGTAAATTTCTGTACGGTTAGCAACAACACCAACAGTTGTTCCGTTAAGGCGGATAAATCCTGTTACGATTGCCTGTGCATGTTCAGCCTTGATCTCAACAAAGTTGTTATCATCAGCAATCTGAGATACTAAAATAGCTGTGTCACCAACACATCCTTCAATACCTTCGCATACACGATTTAAATCATCTGTAACATCAAACATTTCAGCTTCTGAATCATTGTTTGAAGGAAGCATTGAAATAAGTTCGCGAATCTGTGTGAGAATATAAGCTTCATCACCGATTCCGTCACATTCGCCTGCTTCAGCAACAAACTTAGCTGATGCAGTATCACACTTAGCTGTATAGTTTCCGTCAAGTGCGTTGGGAGCGTTAACAAATAATTTTGCGCTCTTCTCTTCCATGTAAGTGAAATCTGCCATTGCATTTGCAATTGCAAGACCACCACCACAGTTTCCAAAGATAGCAGAAACCTGAGGAATTACTCCTGAAGCAAGAGCCTGCTTTGCATAGATTGATGCCATAGCATCAAGTGCATCTGTAGCTTCCTGTAAACGTAATCCTGCTGAATCAAGTAAACCAATAATAGGTGCGCCCATCTTAAGAGCCATGTCATAAAGATTAGCAATTTTTTTCGCATGCATTTCGCCAACTGTTCCGTTTAACACAGAAGCATCCTGGCTGTAAACGTATACGAGCTTGCCGTCAACTAATCCATAACCGGTAATAACACCGTCTGAAGGAGTTTCGGCCTGTTTCAAATCAAAATCTGTACTTCTTGCTGTAACAAGAGCGCCGATTTCAACGAAACTGTTTTCATCGAGTAAAGAAAGAATTCTCTGACCCGCTTTTGAAGTAGTACTCATATGGTTTGACCTCCATTTATATTAATATGTATTTTAATCCACATACATTCATCGTGAAGTATATCACAGAAGAACTCAATTGCAAAGCATTTTTGGATTATTAAAATGCCAAAAAAGAGCCTCTTTTTAGAGGCTCTTTCAGTATTATTTACAATTTAAGACTAAGTTGTATCTCTGCTTCAGCTTCCTGCTTAAATTCTTCTATCTGAAGGGTATCTATTTCCGGTAAATCTTTGATGCTTTTTACGCCAAAACTTCTTAAAAACTCTTCTGTTGTTCCAAATAAAAGGGGACGACCCGGTGCATCCTTTCTGCCAAGCTCACAGATAAGGTTATACTCAAGAAGTTTATTTACCGCAAAGTCACAGCTTACCCCTCTGATATTCTCTATTTCAATTCTTGTAACGGGCTGCTTATAAGCAATAATACTCAAGGTTTCAAGCACAGACTCTGACAGAGAAAGCTTTTTGGGTGTCTTTGCTATTTTTATAAGGGCTTCGTATGTGCCTTTCTTGGTGGCAAGCTGAAAAGAATCTTCCAATTCCAGAAGTTCAATGCCCGAAGAAGGACTTTCATACTTTTCCTTAAGTACCATAAGAAGCTCATATGTTTCTTTTTTATCCGAATCAATCACTTCAGAAAGCTTTGAAATTTCCACGGACTCTCCCATGGCAAAAAGAACAGCTTCCAAAGTAGCAAGTTTTTCATCTCTTTCCAAAATATATCTCCTACGCAGCCATTGTCGTAATTCTTATATCATCAAAAAGATTGTCCTGAGAAATCGTAATTCTGCCAACTTTCATCAATTCAAGAACGATTAAGAATACAACTATTATTTCTGCTTTTGATTTTTGTTTTTCCAAAAGATCCCTGAAAGAAAAGGATTTGTGAGAAGAAAGATAGGTTTCGATATAAAGGGATTTTGCTTCCATATCAATCTCTTCCTTTTCGATATCACCGTACTTGGATCTTACAGGGTCAATTTTATCCACCTTACGCTGCATCATAAAATTGAAAATCTCATGAAGCTTATTAAGATTCATATCTCCTATAAGCTCGCTGTAATCTATCGGTTCCCTGAAATTTTTAACGTCTTCTGGAAGTGTTTCCTTTTTACAAATGGAAAAACCGTTTTCAAGCTGCATGTCCTTAAGTTCAAAGGACATATACTTATACATTTTATACTGAAGAAGTTTCTCCACCAGTTCTGCTCTCGGATCCTCTTCTTCTCCCTCTTCGTTAACTTCTGCAGGTAAAAGCATTCTGCACTTAATGTCCACAAGAGTAGCTGCCATAACAAGGAATTCGCTCATTACATTCATATCACTGTCCTGCATGGCCTTAATATATTCAAGATACTGATTGGTTATTTCCACAATCGGTATATCGTAAATATCGACTTTATTCTTTTCAATCAGGTGAAGCAACAGGTCCAATGGTCCTTCAAATGCTTCAAGTTTAACGGGTATTGCCATTATGTTGTGCTCGCTTTCGATATCATCACAACATATTGTATCTTATCTTCTAATGCTTTTCAATGCTTTTAAACTTTTTTTAGATGAATTACAATCAGCTCCCCGGGATTGAAAAGTCTTAGAGGAATTGAATGCCAGCCTGTTCCTCTGCTTAATATCATCTTTGTGCCCCGTTTTTCAAAAAGACCGCCATCGTATTCGGGAAAAAGCTTAAGTCTTGGTGAAATAACACCGCCAACAAACGGTAATCTTGCAAGCCCCCCGTGGTTATGTCCCGATAAAACCAAATCAGGCTTAAAGTTACAATAAACATCAAAATATTCCGGATTATGGGCCAAAAGAACAGAAAACCTGCTTAAATCATTTTCCCCAAGTTTTTTTGTGACATAGTCTTCAGGCATTTTAATTTTAACTTTGCGAAGATACAGTTCTCTTGATATGGAAAGAGCATAAAAATCACAGTCATCTACGGAAATCTTTTCGTTTTCAAGTATTTTAAGATTGAGACTGTGTACCTTTTCTATGTATTTTTCATACATATCTCCGTAATCTTCGGGATACAGTTTGGCTCTGAGTTCATGATTGCCTTCTGAATATATAATAGACATTCTGGAATTTAATTTTGCAAGGAACTCTTCCGCAACAATTGTACTATGCCCGGGAACTGCGGTAATAAGGTCTCCGGTAATGATTGCTCCTTCAACAGTCAATTTATCGATTGCCTTAAAAAGCTTTTCATTTCCTTCCCCGTACTGTTTACAATGAAGGTCACTTATAAAAAGAAAATCATGATTGGTATTTAATTTATCACTTTCGATAGTGTATTCTTTCACAACAAAACGGTTGGAGTCAAACAAAATAACTCCAACCATTATGATTATCAATAATAAAATTGCCCACAAAAGAATCTTAATAGTCACACCAAACTCCCGCTTAAGCAGCTTTCTTTTCGCCTGAAGCCGTTCCTCTGGCAATGGAAATACCCTTAAATATGTAATCCACGAGGGCAATCACCAAAACCATCTGGACAAAAATAATCATTTTCGATGTTTCAATCTTTTCAACCTTTCCGAAAATGAAGCCATTCAGAAACTTTACAACACCGATAGCATAAAAGCCCCATGCAATTGTGCTTTCAAGGCAGATTATACCCTTATAGTTATAGGGCTTATTATCATAATCCCACCAAAGAGAACCTAAAAACTTCATCATAAGAAGCCCTGTAAGAAATTCAAAGGATGTGGCTAAAACCGCACCGACTATATAAACAAGAAAGTAACTGTTTGAAAAGGGATTTAAAAGTAATGATCCAAGGGTGGCTCCAACACCGTAAATAGGACAAAAAGGTCCCTTGGCAATGCCTCTGTTTGTAAGCTTCTTATTACAAATCGACATATAAACCGATTCTACAAACCAGCCTAAAATACTGTATATAACAAAAGAAACTCCAAGATGGTACATGGTAGTACCAAACAATGAAATTCCCCAGAACCCGCTTAACTCCATAAAATACTCCTTAAACGTAACAGGTCCCTGACTAATAAGCCAAGGACCCTAAATTTTAGTTATATTTACGTTTTCTAGCTGCCTCAGACTTTTTCTTACGCTTAACGCTGGGCTTTTCGTAGTGCTCACGCTTACGAATTTCCTGCTGGATGCCGGCCTTTGCACAGCTTCTCTTAAAGCGACGTAATGCGCTATCTAATGATTCGCCTTCTTTAACGATAACACTTGACATTTCGATTTCCCTCCCTTCAGTCCCTTCATGTACTTGACTGACAGGTTATTTCGTGTTTTTACACACATATTGTTTATACCAAAAAAAAATTGCTTAGTCAACAAAAAATTTAAGAATTATAAAGCACAGATATTCTTTCGTATCATAAGGATATTGGGTGGTGCAACGGAAAGGGTATCTACCTTAAGATCAAGAAATCTTCCCAAAAGGTTTCGATCAAGGGCCATCTCACCGCAGATGCTGACGGGAACGCCCTCGCTGTGTCCGTCTTCAACAACCGATTCAATCATTTTCAGTATAGCTTCGTGGTAAGGATTTAAGAAATCTATAAGGTTACCGTTCTGCCTGTCGATTGCCAGTGTATACTGGGTTAAATCATTGGTTCCTATACACAGAAAGTCAACCTGTTTAGCTATCTCTTTTGCCACAAATACCGCCGCAGGAGTTTCTATCATTACTCCAAGCTTAGGTACAGCATAATCTTTCTTCTTTTCACAAAGCGACTTTTCCACCTCGGAAATTATGCGTTTTGTTTCCACCACTTCTTCAACACTTATTATCATAGGCAAAATAACAGATACATTGCCAAAGGCCGCGGCTCTCATTATTGCTGAAAGCTGTGTTTTAAATACATCCTGATGGGTAAGGCAGAATCTTATGCCTCTAAGGCCCAGGGCTGGATTCTCCTCATCATGGAAGTCAAAATACTTTACCCTTTTATCCGAACCTATATCCAAAGTTCTTATATTTACGGGTCTGTTGCCCATTTTTTTTACGATTTTAAGATAGGCTTTAAACAGTTCCTCCTCATCGGGAGCCTTTTCACGACCCATATATAAAAATTCCGTTCTGAAAAGACCTATGCCATCCGCATTATATTTAACACAGGCATCAACATCAGTAGGGCCTGTTATATTTGCCAAAAGTTCAATACTGCGTCCCCTTGAATCCCTGGGAGAGATATTTATAAATTCATTTAAGGATTCATTGGTAAATCTTTGTGCTTTGATTCTGTTTTTATAATCTTCGTAAGTTTCGTCATCGGGCTCCACAATAAGAAGACCTTCTTCACCGTCTAAAACAGCCTGCTCATAGTTTTTTAACTCATAAGTATTTTCCGAATCCAAAACCATCATTGGAATGTCTAAGGTTCTGGCTATTATGGCCGTATGGGAATTTAATGATCCCCTTTTTGTTACAATGCCTCTTATCCTGCTCTTTGGAATAGTCACAAGTTCAGCCGCCGACAAATCGTCTGAAAAGATAATTGAAGGCTTATCAATACAAAGATTAACTTTTTTACCAAGAAGATTTCCTATTATTCGTTCAGAGACATCCTTAATATCGGTTGCTCTTGCCTTTAGTTCACCGTTTGCGGAGCTTAAGAAAAAATCCACATATTTTTTTGAAGTTTCACTAACCGCAAATTCAGCGCAAAAAGAAGCAGAAAGAATAATTTCCTTAATATCCGCAATAAAGTTTTCATCCGATAAAAGCATTCTTTGGGCATCAATAATCCCGGCGTGTTTTCTTCCCACATTTGATACTGCCTGTCTATAAATTCCGGTAAGTTCTTTATCCGTTAAATCAATTGCCGAGTTTAATCTTGCAATCTCTCCGGCTCTGTCCGAAACTCTTAGTTCAGAAGGCTTATTTACAATGTTTTTAGTATATATATACAGTGGTCCTATTCCGATTTTTTTATGAATCTGTTTTCCCTTGTAAACTCTCAATCCACACCTCAGCAAAAAATCATAGCCGGGCGCTTCCACCCGGCTACAAAATACTACTTATTTAAGCTGTGCTTCCAAAGCTTTAACAGCCTCTGCAATAGCCGCATCTATTCCTGCAGGGTTCTTTCCGCCTGCCTGAGCCATATTGGGACGACCCCCGCCGCCACCGCCTACTAAAGCAGCAATTGCCTTAATAAGATTTCCGGCATGGGCACCCTTAGCCATAGCATCATCTGTTGCCTTGGCAACAAGATTTACCTTACCGTCGAGTTCTGATGCAAGTACAACAACACCGCCACCAAGCTTAGCCGCAAGCTGATCCGTAAGGTCTCTCAAACCGTTCATATCAACTCCGGGAACGGAAGCAGCAAGAAGCTTAACATCCTTAACAGTAACAACACCGTCCATTACATCTCCGAGAGCATCCTTGGCAGCCTTTGCCTTCATTGCCTCTATTTCGGAATTAAGAGCTTTAACTTCTGCCATAACAGAATTGATTCTGTCAATAAGGTTTGCAGGCTGAGTCTTAAGTGCTGCGCAGGCCTTATTAAGTTCTGCTTCGATATTCTTATAATATGCAATAACATTTGCACCTGTAATAGCCTCAATACGTCTTACACCTGCTGCAACACCGGATTCTGAAAGAATCTTGAAGTTTGCAATGTCGGAAGTATTCTTAACATGAGTACCACCACAGAATTCCTTAGAGAAATCGCCGATTGATACAACTCTTACGGTTGCGCCGTACTTTTCTCCAAAGAGAGCCATTGCTCCTGTTTTCTTAGCTTCCTCAATTGTCATAACCTGTGTATCAACACAAAGGCCTTCGGCAATCTTTTCATTAACAATTGCTTCAACCTTTTCAATTTCCTCTTTGGTCATGGCCTGACCGTGAGAAAAGTCAAAACGGGTTCTTGATGCATCCTGGAATGATCCCTGCTGTTCTACATGGGAACCGAGAATCTCTTGAAGTGCTGCCTGTAAAAGATGAGTTGCAGTATGATTCTTGCAGGTTGCATAACGATTTGAAGCACAAACCTCGAGGCTTGCTAAAGCATTAACTTCAACAGTGCCCTCTGAAACCACACCAATATGGCCAATTCTGCCACCCGGAAGTTTAACTGTATCCTTAACTTCAAACACACCGTTTTCTGTCTTAATGACACCGATGTCGCCCTTTTGTCCGCCCATGGTAGCATAGAAAGGAGTCTTGCCAACAATAAGTGTTCCCTCTTCACCCTTGTTAAGTGAAGAAACCATTGTTTCATTATTAGCCAAAGCAACTATTTTCTCATTGAGAGAAATACAGTCGTAACCTACAAATTCACTTACAACAGCTGCATCAAGGTTTTCAAATACGTCTGCACTTACGGCCTTCTGTGAGAAGTTTGAGTTTTCTCTTGCTCTCTGCTTCTGTTCTTCCATTGAAACCTTGAAGCCTTCTTCATCAACCTTTAAGCCTTCTTCCTCTGCCATTTCCACTGTAAGTTCCACAGGGAAACCAAAGGTATCATATAAATAGAACGCTGACTTTCCATCAATAAGCTTTTCTGCTTCGTTTTTCTTTGCATCTGCAATCTTTCTGAATTCTTTCATACCGTTTTCAAGAGTTGCTTCAAAACGAACAATCTCTTTCTTAAGTTCATCAAGGATAAACTCACGGTTCTCTGTAAGTAAAGGATAGCTTTCCTTATAAACATCATCGATATAAATAGCTGCTACCTTTAATAAATCTTCTAACTTAAGATTAAGTGCACGGCCATGTCTTACAGCACGTCTTAATAATCTTCTTAATACATAACCGGGACCGCCGTTTGAAGGAAGAAGCTTTGCTTCATCACCGATAAGCATTACACCTGTACGAAGGTGATCGGCAACAATTCGCATAGATTTTGTAAGCTTCTCATCTTCGCCATACTTAATACCGGAAACAGCTTCCATGCATGCTACTGCGCCTGTGAAAAGGTCTGTACGATAAACATCGTCAACACCGTTTAAGAAAGCAAGGTTACGCTCAAGTCCCCAACCGGTATCTACATTTTTCTTAGCAAGAGGAAGTAATCTGCCATCCTGCTGCTTATCATACTGCATGAATACGTCATTACCGATTTCAGTATATTTGCCACAGTGACATCCGGGTCTGCAGTCAGGTCCGCATGGAGCAACATCCGCAACATAGAACATTTCTGAGTCGGGACCGCAGGGACCGTATTCAAGTCCCCACCAGTTATCCTCTGCAGGAAGGAAGAATACGTTTTCAGGCTTGAATCCTGATTCTATTCTGTATTGAGCACCTTCCTCATCTCTGGGAGCATTTTCGTCTCCTTCGAAAACAGTGGCTGCAAGATGGTCTCTGTCAAACTGAAAAACTTCCGTCAAAAGTTCATAGCTCCACTGACATCTTTCTTTCTTGAAATAGTCACCAAGACTCCATGAACCCATCATTTCAAAGAATGTAAGATGGCTCTTATCGCCCACACCATCTATATCGTTTGTACGCACGCAACCCTGAACGTTACAAAGTCTTGTTCCCAAAGGATGCTTCTTACCTAAAAGGTAAGGCATAATGGGCTGCATACCTGCTACATTAAACATAGCACCTGTTGAACCGTCGGATACCAGTGAAACAGCTCCAACATCCACATGACCACGCTTTACGTAGAAATCAATCCACTCATTTCTTAATTCTTTAGAAGTAATTTTTCTCATTACCTTAATCTCTCCTGATTAAAAAGTAAATTTATCTTCGAAGTAATTCTTAAGATCTGCAATTGCAACACGCTCCTGCTCCATTGAGTCACGGAAACGTACTGTTACGCAATTGTCTGTCTCTGAATCAAAGTCATAAGTTACGCAGAAAGGAGTACCGATTTCGTCCTGTCTTCTGTATCTCTTACCGATATTTCCTCTGTCATCGAATTCGCAGTTGTATTTCTTTGAAAGCTCTGCAAATACCTTTTCAGCACCCTCGTTAAGCTTCTTTGAAAGAGGAAGCACACCAATCTTTACAGGCGCAAGTGCGGGATGGAATCTTAATACTGTTCTTACGTCGGGCTTATCTTCTGTTCCGATGTTTTCCTCATCATAAGCTGCGCAAAGGAAAGCAAGAACAACACGGTCCGCACCAAGTGAAGGCTCTACTACATAAGGAACATACTTTTCATTTGTTTCGTCGTCAAAATAAAGCATATCCTGACCGGATACTGTCTGATGCTGGGTAAGGTCATAATCTGTTCTGTCAGCAATACCCCAAAGTTCGCCCCAGCCGAAGGGGAATAAGAATTCGATATCTGTTGTTCCCTTAGAGTAGAAGCAAAGCTCTTCGGGATCATGGTCACGAAGTCTCATTTCAGTTTCCTTAATACCAAGAGAAAGGAGCCAGTCACGGCAGAAGCCTCTCCAGTACTGGAACCATTCAAGGTCTGTACCGGGCTTGCAGAAGAATTCAAGCTCCATCTGTTCAAATTCTCTTGTACGGAAGGTAAAGTTACCGGGAGTGATTTCATTTCTGAAAGACTTACCGATCTGACCGATACCGAAGGGAACCTTCTTACGTGAAGTACGCTGAACGTTCTTAAAGTTAACGAAAATACCCTGAGCGGTTTCAGGTCTTAAATAAACTGTATTCTTTGCATCTTCCGTAACACCCTGGAAGGTCTTAAACATAAGATTAAACTGTCTGATATCTGTGAAATTGTGCTTTCCACAGGTAGGACAGGGAACATTGTTTTCTTCGATAAAGTTCTTCATTTCTTCCTGAGAGAATGCATCTATGGGCTTAGGAAGTGTAATTCCCTTTTCCTGGCAGAAATCTTCGATAAGCTTGTCTGCACGGAATCTTTCATGACATTCCTTACAGTCCATAAGAGGATCTGCGAAACCGCCAAGATGTCCTGAAGCCACCCATGTCTGGGGATTCATAAGAATTGCACAGTCAACACCTACATTGTAAGGATTTTCCTGAACAAACTTCTGCCACCAGGCACGCTTAACATTATTCTTAAGTTCAACACCAAGGTTACCGTAATCCCAGGTATTCGCAAGGCCGCCGTAAATTTCGGAGCCGGGGTATACAAAACCTCTTGCTTTTGCAAGGGCAACGATCTTTTCCATTGTCTTTTCCATAATAAATCTCCTTATTTTAGAATATTATCCGATTAATTATAGTCATAAATTCAGGCATTTTCAATAATAAACTTAATTTTTTCCATGGTCTCATCAATAGTAAGGCCGTCTGTATCAACTATTATGTCTGCATATTTTTCATAGAGAGGTGTTCTTTCTTCATAAAGAGCCCTTAAATCCTGTCCTTCTTTAAGCACAACTCCTCTTCCCTTTATATTAGTTAATCTTGAATCGATTGTTTCAAAAGAAAGCCTTAAGTACACTATTTTCCCCTTCTTAGACAGGTTCTCCATGGCGTTTTTTCCATATACTACACTTCCACCCGTGGCAATAACGGTTTTTGAAACATTGATTTCTGAATTGACACGGTCCTCTGTCTCAATAAAACCTTCAACACCCTTTTTTGCTATTATATCTTTCAAGAGCATACCCTCAGCCCTTTGAATGCAAAGATCCGAATCCAGAAATTCGTATCCAAGCAGTTTCGCAAGAATAACCCCAACAGTGGATTTTCCCGCTCCGGGCATTCCTATTAAGACAATATTATCCTTCATAACGCTTCACCTCATAAATCAAGCGCCACAAAAAGTGACGCTTTACATAATCATGGTATTCAATATATCAAGACTTGACAGTTTCTTATCGACAAGATGCTTTCTTTCAAACTCGGAAAGCTTTTCCATTTCAGAGAAAACCGAATCCTCCGCCTTAAAATTAAAAAGTTTTTCAATGGAACTTGCACTGATATAATCAATAATTCTTATCAAAGAATCGCTGAAACTTCCTGCCTTGTCAACAGGTATGAATTCGCCCTCAAGCATAAACAGTTTCAATTCAAAAACCCTTCTTACAAAGGCATTATCAAGCTTTTCTGATTTTAACCCCTGAATTGCTCTGTAAACAAGAAGAATCAGATTGGATTCATCATTGTTTTCTATTCCGTAGTAGTCAGCAAGTTCCAAAAAATACATACCGTAATACGCAGCAAAAAGATCGTTTCTTAAGAATTCAAAGTAGTTTAAGATTTCCACATCCTGGAGTGTATAGGAATTCTTTCCGACGAAAAGATCGAAATTGCCAAAAGAAAACAAGTCAGTTGTTCCCAAAAATCTGTTGCTCGGACGTCTTGCGTTTTTTACAAAAACCGTAATTTTACCAAGCTGTCTTGTTAAAATAACAAGTCTTTTGTCATACTCTCCCTGTGGAAATGACCCGATTATAATGCCATTAACCTTTAAAAATTCCTGCATATGCCACTCACTACTTGCCTAACTTAAAGTCTCCGGCATTATATCCGAAGTTTTTCAACAGATATTCGGAATCACGCCATTCTTTCTTAACCTTAACAAACAATTTAAGATTAACCCGTTGCTCCAGCATTTTTTCAATTTCATAACGGGCATTGGTTCCGATTTTTTTAAGCATCTCTCCGCCCTTTCCTATGATGATGCCTTTATGGGAATCTCTCTCGCAGACTATGGTTGCTTCAATCTGAACAACCTTGCCGGAAAAATCCATCCTTTCAATCATAACTGCTATTCCGTGGGGAATTTCATCACTCAAAGCATGAAGTGCCTTTTCTCTTATCATTTCCGCCGCAATCTGGCGAACCGGCTGATCGGTAACCGTGTCCTCATCATAAAAGGGAGTTCCAACCGGAAGATATTTCATAATACATCTTACCAGTTCATCGCAGTTTGTTCCGTCTGTTGCACAAACCGGTACTATCTCATCAAATTTGCCAAGCTTCGAAACACTGTCAATAACACCCACCAGTGCTTCTCTTGTAATGGCATCAATTTTGTTAATAACTAAAATTTTAGGCTGCTTACATCCTGAAATGTTTTCAATAAGCTCCTTATCACCGCTACTTACAGGCTTGTTTGCTTCAAGCATAAACAGTACAACATCGGCATCCTTGATGGACGAATCCGCAGCACTCATCATATAGTCACCCAGCTTGTTCTTTGCCTTGTGGATTCCGGGAGTGTCCAAAAAAACAATCTGTCCCTCATCAGAGGTATAAACAGTCATAATTCTGTTTCTTGTGGTCTGGGGCTTATTTGAGGTAATAGCTATCTTCTGACCGATAATTTTATTCATCAGTGTGGATTTACCCACATTGGGTTTTCCCACTATTGTGGCAAATCCCGACTTAAAATTTTCCTTCATTCTCTTCTGCCTTCTTTTTAGCTGTTTCTTTTGCCCTGTTCATTAATTCTTCAGCTTTTAATTCACGCTTCTCGATGCGTTTTCTGCTACCGATTTTTGAAATTTTTGAAATAACAAAAACAGCAAGCAAAACAATAACAATAAATGTAACAAGGCCGGGAAGTGCTCCGCAGAATTTAACGAAGAATTCCTTAAATCCGTTTCCGACATTGTGAAGACCATTTGTAAATGCCCTTGAAACTCTGTCCCAATACTTTTCGGGTTCCGGTGCCGTATACTGCTCAACCTCTGAAATCGAGAGATAAACAGTGGCATAATCCACCAGATTATCAAAGGTACGAAGTCTTGAGCCCTGAGATTCAAGCTCGTATCTTACCTGAGAAAGTCTTTCCTCGATTACAATCATATCATTGATATTTTCTGTTTTTTCAAGGAGTGCGAGAAGCCTTTCCTGTTCTATTTCGTAAGCGGCTTTTCTGCTTTCCGTATCCACATACTGAAGAGTGATATCTTCAACGGAAATGTTCTTTCTTGTTATATTTGAAGCACCACCGACAAAATCAATGAATTCATCCAGATTATTTACCGGAACTCTTACGGTAATGCTTGCGGAACGCACTCTCTTTGAGTATTTGCTTCCGTTATAGGAATTCATATCCTGAATATAGCCTTTTAAGGCTTTAACTCTTTCTTCAAGAGTTTCAAGAAGTTCATCATATTCTTCGGTTTCCACATCAAGGTTATAGGTTTTAATAAGCTTTCTTGCGGAGTCATTGATGTTATTCTGAGTATTTTGGGAAGTTGTACTTACCGATTCCTCATATTCTTCACTAACGAAATCATATGAATCCTTTGAATAAAAGCCGCCGTTTGAATCTGATGCAGAATATGAAGGACCCGCAAAATTCATGGACTCATAGGCTGTATTTTTATCCGCGCTACCGCATCCTAAAAGACTTAGTATAAGTATAAATGATGCAACCAAGCAAAAAACTTTTTTCATAAATACGTATAATCCAATCATCTTAGATGGTGATTGGATTTATTCCTTTCTCCCAGTTATCACTGGGTATCTAAATCCATCTCTGATATATTTTGAAAAGGCACTGTGGATCTGTATTTTCATATTTACAGCTTTGACTGTCAA
>JAZLLV010000052.1:0-2530 GCA_045598365.1 Lachnospiraceae bacterium | reverse complement strand
CTCAACAATACCTTCGGGAATAATAGCTACACCGAAGTTGTTACCGTTGTTTCCTCTCTTCTCAACTGAATCAGCAATATAATTGGTAATTTCAGCAAGAGACATCTTCTTAGCTGCAACTTCTTCACCGATAAGGCAGATATTGGGCTGTGTCTCAAGTGCACATTCAAGAGCAACGTGAGAAGCTGAACGTCCCATAACCTTGTTGAAGTGCCAGTACTTCTTAGCTGAGTTAGCATCTCTTTCAATGTTACCGATTAATTCGGAATATGTCTTTGTAGCTGTATCAAAACCGAAAGAAGCTTCGATATCTTCGTTCTTTAAGTCACCGTCGATGGTCTTAGGGCATCCGATTACCTGAACGCCTGTGTTGTTGGCTGCCATGTACTCAGCAAGAGTAGCTGCGTTTGTATTGGAGTCATCACCACCGATGATTACAACTGCTGTAAGGCCGTTCTTCTTTGCATTTTCAGCAACGATAGCGAACTGTTCCTTTGTTTCAAGCTTTGTACGGCCTGAACCGATAATATCAAAACCACCGGTGTTTCTGTATGCATCGATAAATGCATCATCAAATTCTACATAATCATTCTTAAGAAGTCCGTCGGGGCCGCCCTTGAACCCAAGAAGAACGTTGTCCTTATTGGTAGCCTTTAATGCATCGTAAAGACCGCTGATAACATTATGTCCGCCGGGTGCCTGTCCGCCTGAAAGGATAACACCTACTACCTGCTTCTTGGAAGCGGATGTATTCTGACCCTTTTCAAAAATAACTTCGGGCTTTCCGTATGTGTTAGGGAAAAGTGCTGCAATCTTGTCCTGGTCAGCTACGCTTGAGGTTGCTGCTCCTTCTTTTACGCAGATTTCTGCGATACCATTTCTGAGCATGCCGGGAAGCTTGGGGCTGTACTCATATCTGGCTTTCTGAAGTGGTGAAAGATTCATGATAATACTCCTTTATATGTAATATTTATTTTTTTCACATAATATACTAATTGATATTTGTGAAAAAGTAAACCTTCACTTATTTCTTATTCTTATAAAGGCCCTTTGTAACCGCAACGGCAACATTGAAAACAGGGTTTTCAAAGCGCTTCTTAACATTTTTAAGTTCATCACGGATCTTAATGCTCTGAGGACAGTGGGTTTCGCATCTGCCACACTGTTTGCAAAGGCTGGCCATGGACTTTGTGTCCTTCATGGCAGTACACATAAAGTATTCCTTTACACCGGTCATATAGCTGTCTGTGTATGAAAGGTTATAGAATCTGAAGGAGCCGGGAATATCAACCCCAAAAGGACAGGGCATGCAGTATGCACAGCCTGTACAGGGCACCTTTATTTTTTCGTTCAGAGCTGCTTTAACCTCTGAAATAAGAGCAAAGTCCTCTTCGGTAAATTCCCCGACCTTAACATCCTCTGCAATACGGATGTTTTCATCAAGCATTTCCATTGAATTCATACCGGAAAGAATAACAGATACTTCAGGCTGATTCCAAAGCCATCTTAAGGACCATTCAGCAGCGGAATAGCCTCTCTTAGATTCTTTAATGAGCTTAACTGCTTTTTCAGGAAGATCGTTTACAAGTCTTCCTCCGCGGAGAGGTTCCATTATAATAACAGGGATGCCCTTTTCTGCCGCAGCCTTTAAGCCTGCAACACCGGCCTGGGAGTTTTCATCCATATAATTATACTGGATCTGACAGAAATCCCAGTCGTAGGCATTCAATATTTCCATGAAGCCCTTTGAACTTCCATGGTATGAAAAACCAAGATTTTTAATCTGGCCCTTTTCTTTCTTTTCAGCTATAAAATCAAGTACACCTCTTTCAATAAGAGAATTCCATGTCTTAACATCGGGAAGCATATGCATAAGATAATTATCGACATAGTCTGTTTTAAGTCTCTTAAGCTGCTCATTAAAGTTCTTTTCCATATCTTCTCTGGTCTTCATAAGAAAGTGGGGAAGCTTTGTGGCAATTTTCACTTTATCTCTTAAGTTGTTTTTTGCAAGGACGGTTCCAAGAGCCTCCTCGCTGCCGGGATAGATATAGGCTGTGTCAAAATAGTTGATTCCCTTATCAATGGCATGACAAATTTCCTTCTCCACCTCTTCCATGTCAAAGGAAGCACCTTTTTTCTTAAAGCGCATACAGCCAAAGCCAAGTATTGACAAGTCATTGTTTCCGTTATTGTTTCTGTAATTCATAAAAATGTCCTTTCTGTAATCTATTCCCCTAAAACCTTAAACTATACACTGTAATCCTACCACTTAACCATTATCCATACAATAATTAATCAACAGATTCAAAAAAAGTGTATACTACTGCAAGTTTGCGATTTATTGTTGCTTTTTTGGTAATTCTTCTTTGCAATAATATTTTCAACCTCGTAATGTGAATTGTTAAATTCAATACCTTTGACCCCAAACTGGAAGTTACTCTTGCACATGCACTTTTTAATTTTTATCCTATAAAAGGTTATCTGTCTGTCAGAAAGGATGCTCATATGAGTCGTAAAATTAAAGGTA
>JAZLLV010000051.1:0-11334 GCA_045598365.1 Lachnospiraceae bacterium | reverse complement strand
ATGTAGCTGTCCAGTTCGGTCTCAGGAATGACCGGTTCCTTAATGGATTCTGCTGAATTGATATCCAACAGCTTCAGGGTTTTCTTCTTCTCGGCAGGAAGTGCTTCATAGAATTTCCTGCGACAGTGGGCCATACAGCATAGAGATATTTTGGATATTCATACGGATAGCCGTATTGTCAGAGGACTGACTGACCGTAGTCACTGTCTGCGTAACAGTTGCGGCTGTAGTCGTATCTTCGATGATCAGCGGGACAACTTCCTGTACAACAGGAGTGGCCGAACCGGTACGTCCGGGAATCTCGCAGGCCTTCTTACGAAGCTGCTTGATATGGTAATAAAATGTGGGAGAACTGATGTTGTTCTCCTGAAGCCACTGATAATCAGATTTTCCACTTGCTCTGCATTCGCAGATCAAGTCAAACCAGTGGCGGTCGGATTCAGTAAGATTTTTAGGATAGATTATTTGAGTGTGTCAACTCCATTCCTCAAGTGTACTTTGGAGTAAAATGCATTAACTCGATACGTGATCTATAGTAAAATGCTATTAAGTCAAAGCTGGAATGATCCCTGTTTGTTAATACCTACTCCATGTATGAGTATTATCTCATGGTTGGAGAAAGAACGGGAACGGTGGATTATTCATCGCTTACATCATTTTTCGTTCAAACTCAATAAACTTATTCATTATATACCGGGAGTGTAGTGCTCCCGGTATTTTTTTTGATATATTTCCTGTTGACAAACTGGTTTATTCAGAGTAAACTCAAGCCATAAGGTTTATTTAGAATAAACCAAGGAGGAAAAAGATGAAAGAAATAGAACTTGGAGATGTACAAGCAGCTTTTGCAGATATTATATGGAATAATGAGCCCATTGGTTCAGGGGAGCTAGTCAAGATTTGTGAGAAGGAGCTCAACTGGAAAAAGCCCACCACATATACTGTTTTAAGAAAACTCTGTGAAAAGGGGTTATTTAAAAATGAAGACGGAGTAGTGACATCAGTAATTTCCAGAGATGAATTTAATGCATCTAAAAGCGAGAAGTTTGTGGAAGACACATACGAAGGATCATTACCTGCATTCATTGCTGCTTTTATGTCACATAAAAAATTAAGTAAGACGGAGATTGATGAAATACAGAAAATGATAAATGAATATAAGGGGGAGTAGTGGTATGTATGAAGTTTTTACAAAGCTTTTAAACATGAGCCTGACTGCAAGTATCCCGGTGCTTTTTATCATTTTACTTAGATTTGTTCTAAAGAAGGCGCCTAGAAAATATATTTGCATTATGTGGGCAATTGTTGCACTAAGACTTATTTGCCCCATTAGCATTTCCAGCACTTTTTCCGCTTACAACATGCTTCATCAAAATACGGTATCAACCGGTCAGGTGGAATATTTCGAGTACAATGGAAAGACAGAAAAACCGGAACTTACCTTTGAAGTTCCCGCTTTGGTAAATAGCAATTACTCTCCTGACAGTATGACCATCGGAACAAAAACTTCGGGCGTGTATATGCCTACAGTGGTTTATATTTGGATGGCGGGCATGTTTGTAATGTTCGCATATGCAACGGTAAGCAACTATTATCTTCGTAGAGAAGTCAAGGCATCCATAAAAAAGAAAGACAATCTATATGTATGTGATGAAATAAAATCTCCCTTCATTCTTGGAATTATTTGCCCAAGAATATATCTGCCCTCAGGAATAAGCGAGGAAGTTAAGGAAAATGTTATAGCCCATGAAAAAGCACACATTAAAAGGTTAGATCACTTTTGGAAGCCTTTGGGATTTCTTCTTCTTTCAGTATACTGGTTCAATCCCTTAATGTGGGTAGCATATATTTTCCTTTGCAAGGATATTGAAGCAGCATGTGATGAAAAGGTTATTTCAAAAATGAATAAGGAGGATATTGCAAGTTATTCTGAGGCACTTCTATCATGTGCTTTCCAAAGAAGAATGATTACTGCTTGCCCCATTGCTTTTGGAGAAACCGATGTGAAAGGACGAATCAGGAACGTGCTTAATTACAAAAAGCCTGCATTCTGGATTATATTTATTTCTTTATTTGCCTGCATTGTTGTGGCTGTCTGCTTTTTGACAAATCCACAAAAGAAAGAAATTGTGTATGGAACATATGTAAAGACTGATGTAACTGATGATCCGATGCTTTACTGGTCGGGGCTTACGATAAATGAGGATGGAACGTTTTCTTTTTCACCAAGTATGATAAGCAGCTATATAGGCACCGGAACCTGGGAGACTGAAGGAGATTATGTGATATTTAGTGATATCGGAATGGGTGATGTACGAAAAGAATTTTTCCGATATTTCGATGGAAATCTGTACTATGTAAAGGATATGTCCGCTGCAAATTCCATGTGGGGATTGGCCGACGAAACAGAATATGTCCTAAATACAGATTATTCTTACAAGGATATGTTTACAAAAGCTCCTGAAGGACAGCAGTCAGCCTCTGACTCGAAAGAAAATGCAGAAATTGAAAATGTAGACAGTAGTGTTATTGAGCTGGTTAGTAAATATGCAGATGAGCAAGTTAAAAAATTAAAAGAGCAGGGAAGATGGAAATTTCAAACGGATATTGGTGAGATAACAAATAATAGTGCGAAAATACGTTATTATGTAGATCGTTACGAAACAAATGTGATTTTATGGGTAGAGACAATTCAATATGAATGTGATGGAGAATCTATA
Source organism: Lachnospiraceae bacterium (assembly GCA_045598365.1). Classification (GTDB taxonomy): domain Bacteria; phylum Bacillota; class Clostridia; order Lachnospirales; family Lachnospiraceae; genus UBA1258. The sequence goes on along the minus strand of JAZLLV010000051.1, from coordinate 8,614 downwards.
GATGTGACTTCATCAGATTGGCGTTATTATCATAATATTGCTTATTGTAACGAATTTCTTGAAGCGTATAGCGGTGATCTTGAAGGAACAGGAATGGATTATTCAAAAAACGGAAAGGGAGAACAAATTAAGGAAGCTTACAGTTTTAAGAACCCCTTTTATTCTGTTCGTAGATTGTTAAATCTAGCTGATGATTATAAATATATAAAATTGTCACTTGAGACGAATGGTGATGATACCTGTGTATTGATTTCATTTATCCAAAATAGGAAATCGGTTACTGTAAAAATGATTCAACCATGGGAAGATAGTGAAGTGTGGATACCCTGGCAAATTTATGAGTAAAACACCGAGAAGCACGGAAGCACCTACGGAAGCACCGAGAAATCGGAAAGACAACCACACCAATGGAACGCCAGAAGAAGTTGTAAAAAAGGTTTTAGACCGGTTAAGAGGATAAATAATCTTTTTGAAGACGCAGTTCTCTGTACAATGGATAGCATTATGCATCATTCTTCTTTAGAATGTAGCCAAAAGGAGGAGAAATGATGGACAAGAAAAAGACAGGTAATCTGATTAAAGAAGCACGAATTAAAAAAGGATATACGCAACAGGAACTCGGGGATATGATTGGCGTAACCAATAAAGCTATCTCGCGTTGGGAAAACGGAGAAGCATTTCCGGATGTGTCCTTGCTTGATACCCTTTCTCTCACATTGGATCTGGATATAAATGAGATAGTTTTAGGTGAAAAAAAGGAAAAAACGGATAGTACAGTTGCTTTAGAGATGGTTCAAATTGCCAGAATGGAAAAAAACAGGAAGGCAAGACAATTTACTGTTCGTTGTATTATTTTTGCAATTTTCGGATTACTGCTTATTTGTGGAATCAGGACCATAGCGTACGGTTTATACGGATGGCCGGTTCAAATTCTATATTACGGATGTGTTGCGGCAGTTTTGTCTGTTGGATATATAAAAGTCAAAAGAAGAGAAGCTTCATTTCGTGATGAAGGGCGATTTAGCACGGTAACTGCAATATTATCAGGATTTAGTGTGATATACAGCATTATATTAGTGTGTGGAACTTTGTCACTATTAGTGCGCGGCATTAATATACTGAGCCTTAAAGATGCTCAGATAGGTCCGTTTATCAATTATCAGTTACTGTTTGTTTTCCTTATCAATTTTATTTTTGCATTATACTTTATACTTGCAGTACTTGAAAAAGAAAAAACCATTGGTATTGGACTATATAGCTCAATTTCAGGGATTTTTCTTTGTATGTTGTACAGTTACCTGCTACACAGATTAGTAAGTCCTGAAGATTTTTACTTAATATTTATCCCTGATACAGCTGTGATATTAGGGACAATAATTGTCGGAGCAGTGCTTACATGGGTTATATGTAAACATAGAATAGAATCCGGAAAAGCCTAAAAAGCATAGCACAAAAAATATTATAGAACTGATTTCGAAGGTCTTCGCGATGTTTGCATCGTGGAGACCTTTTTTACATTTGGGCATTTTCATTTTCAAGATTTTTACTGTGGCTTTACTTCAGACAGGTAATTGTTTTTACATGAGGGTGTTAGTTTTTATGTGTGCATATAGAAATGATAGAAAGGAAAAAGTCGTGAATAAGATTGTATTTGAAAACACAAAGAAAACATACGACAAAAAAACAACAGTAATTGAAAACCTAAATCTTAGCATAGACGAAGGTAGTTTTACCGTTTTACTTGGGCCTTCGGGTTGCGGAAAATCAACAACATTACGAATGATTGCAGGCTTAGAGGATTTAAGTGGAGGAACACTTAAGATAAACGGAAAAGACATGAAGGACATCGAACCCGGAGACAGGGAAATTGCGATGGTTTTTCAAAACTATGCAATATATCCCACAATGTCAGTTCGGGAAAACATAGAATTTGGTCTTAAAAATGCGAAAGTACCTAAGGAAGAGCGAAAAAGACGAATTGAGGAAATAGGAAAAATAACCGGTTTGACAGATTACATGGAGAGAAAACCTTCTGCTTTGTCAGGAGGACAGAGACAGCGAGTTGCTTTGGCAAGGGCTATGGTAAAGAATCCGGAGATATTTTTAATGGATGAACCTTTATCGAACCTTGATGCCAAGCTAAGAAGTCAGTTAAGAACTGAGCTTATTGAGTTATATCAGAAATTAGGCGCAACCTTTGTTTATGTTACGCATGACCAGGTAGAAGCAATGTCCATGGGAACAAACATTGTGCTTATGAATGAGGGAAATATCATGCAGCAAGGAAGACCGGACCAGATATATCGTGATCCGGATAATGTGTTTACTGCTAAATTTATCGGAACTCCTCCCATGAATATTCTTCCGATAGATGTTTGTCCTAAAGACTGGAATATACCTGAAAATGTATATTTTGTTGGTTTTAGACCTGAAGACATATCCTTTATTGATAAGGGTCTGGATTGCGTAACAATGCTTGGAAATGTAATGACAAGAGAAATGCTGGGTGCTGAGGTTCTTTATAAACTTAATACAGAATCCGGGACAATTCAGGCAAGAGATTATCATACTTCCGAAGTCAGGAGGGAACAGGTTAAGCTTTGGATTTCCAGGGAAAAGCTCTATTTCTTTGATAAAAATGAGAATCGAATCAGAATGTGAGATAGCAAGAAAATATGAAAAAAAACAAATTACTTAAAAAAGCAGTTCCTTATCTAATGGTAACTCCTGCAATGTCGATATTTTTGGTATTTGCCATTTTTCCAATCTTTTACATGGTATTTATCAGCTTCTTTAAGTGGAATATGATTGGAAGCATGAAATATATAGGCTTTTCAAATTATACGAATATGTTTGCAGATGAAGTATTTAAGAAATCTCTTATAAACACTGTGAAATACATGTTTATGATGGTACCGATTACAATGGTACTCAGTTTGCTCATTGCAATGTATTTGAAGAAAAACAATGTGATAAACAGACTGATTCAGAATATTATGTTTCTTCCCCATATCGTTTCTTTGGTTTCGATTTCTTTTATATGGATATGGATTATGGATTCAAACAGAGGATTGTTAAATTTCATAATCGGTCTTTTTGGAATTGATCCGGTTGGATGGCTGAGTGATTCAAAATATGCAATGTTTTCGTTGGTTGTTATGAATGTATGGAAAGCCCTTGGTTATTATGTATTGATACTTGTGGCAGCGCTTCAGGGAATTCCAAAACACCTTTATGAGGCGGCAACCCTGGATAAAGCATCAAAAATCAGAGTGTTTTTCAAAATTACTTTACCGATGCTTTCACCAACTTTGTTTTTCCTTACTCTTACAGGAATAATAGGTTCCTTTAAGACTTTCGAAAGTGTACAGCTGATGACCGGGGGCGGGCCGAAGAATTCCACCACAACGCTGGTATATGAACTATATCAGCAGGGTTTTGTTTACTACAAAACAGGATATGCATCGGCCATGGGAGTTGTATTGATGATTATTGTAGGCGTGATGACTCTTGTGTACTTTACTGTGCTCCAGAAAAAAGTACATTATCAATAAGCCTGCGGAAAGGTTAATTAGATGAAGAAAACAACCGGTTTTATATGCAGAAGAATAATAGATATTATACTGGTGCTCATATTTTTTATTCCGTTTTATTGGATGGCTCTGACTTCAATAAAATCACTGGGGCAGACACTTCAGTCGCCGCCGGTATTCTGGGTGAGCAAGCCCATGTGGGAAAACTTTGTAACAGCATTTCATGAAATTGAATTTATGCGTTATGTAAAAAACAGCATTATATCAACTTTGGGGATTTTGCTTTCACAATTAATAACCATAGTTCCTGCAGCGTATGCTTTCGCACGATATGAGTTTAAGGGAAAGGGAGTTTTATTTGCGGTTGTATTGGCAACAACCATGATTCCTGCACAGCTTGTTTTTTTGCCGGTATTTTTAATATTAAGCAAAATGGGACTTATCAATACCTATTGGTCTTTGATACTTCCACAGGCAACAAGCGCTTTTGGAATTTTTATGCTTAGGCAGAATTTCATGCAAATACCTAAGGAACTTATAGAGGCAGCTAAGATGGATAAGGCAGGAGAAATGAAGATTGTCTTTAAGATTATGTTGCCGATGGCCAGAAGTACAGTGGCTACACTTGCCTTATTAACATTTATCGGCAGCTGGAATGACTATTTCTGGGCCAAAGTACTTACAACAAATGATACGGTAAGAACGCTTCCGGTTGCTATTACAGCACTTCGGGATATTGATGGTGGTGCTGCATATAATGTTATTATGGCCGGAAATCTAATAATGCTCTTACCAATCCTGATTGGATTTATTGTTGCACAAAAGCAGATATTAAAAGCATTTGCTTATACAGGTGTAAAGTGACCGAAAGGTTTCTTACTATATATTTTTTAGAAGTGCGTAGCGGGAATCGCAGTAAAAAGAAGAAAAACCCGCAGAAGGAGAAATTATGAAGAAAATTATTAAGAAGTTTGCAGCCGTAGCGATTGCCGGCGCAATGGTGTTTGGAATGGCCGGATGTGGTTCCGGATCAACTACCATTGGAAGTGATAAGAGTAGCGGAAGCATCAGTAAGGAAAAGGTCGAAAGCGGAACAAAAGGAAACACGGAAGTAACTTTCTGGTTTGCAAACAGCGGTACTGTTGAAGACTATGTTGCAGATGCAGTTGCAAGATTCAATGAAACCGTAGGTAAAGAAAAAGGAATTACGGTAACCGCTGAGTATCAGGGAGCATATGCAGACCTTCATCAGAAACTTCAGGCAGCTTATATTTCAGGTACTGCACCTGATATCACGGCAATTGAGATTGCAGCAGTTGGAATGTTTGCAGAGGGCGGAATGATTGATGATCTGTCAAAGTATATCGAAGCCGATAAGCTTGATATGGAAGATTTCTATGAAGGACTTTTATACAACTGTAATATCAATGGAAGCTACTACGCTCTTCCCTTTTTAAGATCAACATCAATTCTTTACAAGAACAAGACATTGCTTGAAAGTGCCGGCATTGATTCGGCTTCACTTAAGACATGGGATGATTATAAAAAGGCAAGTGAAACAGTTAAAGAAAAACTTGGAAAAGTAGGATTCACGATTCCACTTAATTATTGGTATTGGGAAGCATTTATGTTGTCAAACGGCAGCAGATTCATAAGTGAAGATGAAAAATCGGTTGTTATTGACAATAGTACATCCAGAAAAGTTCTTTCTTACTTCAAAGAATTAATGGATGATAGGGCTGCACATATTTATTCATATACCGAGGCAGACAGCATGACCGCTGATATTATGAATCAGGATGCGGCTTTATGGTTTAGTTCTACAGGTAGTTTAACGCAGATGCTTTCAATCTCCCAGGAACTTGGCTTTGAACTTGAAACAGCTTTTATTCCATATGGTGCAGATTATGGTGTAACAGTCGGCGGATGTAATATTGCCATGTTAAGTGGACTTTCTGAAGAAAAGAAGCAGGCTTCATGGGAATTTATTAAGTTTATGACCACATCTGAAGAAACCGTTAAAGCAAGTTCTGCAACAGGATATCTTGTAACACGTAAAACTGCTGTCAACAACCCTGATATGGTAGCCTTGTATACACAGTTTCCTCAGTATAAAGTGGCACTTGATCAGCTTGAGGTAGCAAGCGGACGTCCCAATAACGCCGGCTATAATGAATTTCAGGTGAGCTTAACTTATGCGCTCAGCGACATGCTTTGTTCGGATGCTGACTGGGATGAAACACTTGCAAGCCTTCAGTCAGAAGGGGATGGATTACTTAATGAATAATGTAATGATCATAGGGCATAGAGGTGCATCCTTCTATGCCCCACAGAATACCAAAGCTGCATTTGTGCTAGCTGAAAAAATGCATGCCGATGGTGTAGAAACAGATGTGCATTTGACAATAGATAATGAGCTGGTGATTCACCATAATTATTTTATCGATGCAACATCCGATGGTGCAGGTGCCATTGAACTTATGACACTTGAAGAGCTAAAAAAAAGAGACTTTGGTTCATATTTCAGCGATATGCATAAAGGTGAAAGAATTTTAACCTTAGAAGAATTTCTTGAAGTTACTCAAAACTTTGAAATGGTAAACATTGAACTTAAGTCACCTGTGAGAAAAGACTTTGATTATGCCGGAAAAGTTGTAAAAACAGTTTTGGAAGCAAATGCAAAAGAACGGGTTATCTTTTCTTCTTTTGATGCCGGTCTTTTGATGGACATTAAAAGAATCGATGAGTCATTTCGTATAGGACTGCTGACAATGTATGAAAAGGCAGATATGCAGATTAAAGAAATGACTGCCCTCTTTCTTACAACTAATGAAAACAAAGATTATAAAGAAATACTTCTTAGTGCCGGAGTTTCAAAGGATCTTGTGAAGTATGTTGATTCACTGGAATACAAACCCGACTTTCTTCATCCTGATTATCGCAGTATTCTTGACAGACCGGAAATTATGGATGAAATGAAAACGCGGGGTATTGGTGTTAATCCATATACAGTAGATGACCCGGAAACCATTAAGAAATTGATTGATTATGGCTGTTTAGGCATCATCACAAATAAACCTGACATTGCGAGGGAGGTATATCATGGCACTTATGAATGTTAACTGCTTTTCCGAGGTACTCGGAATGAGTGTGAGTATGCTGGTGATTCTTCCTCAATATATGGAGAGACCCAATTCAGTAAACGGCGGACATTTTCATGGTCCGTATCCGGTACTGTATTTGCTTCATGGATATAACGGAGATCATACTGTCTGGGAACGAAGAACATCAATTGAACGGTATGTTGCCGATAAAGGAATTGCGGTTGTAATGCCGGCTGTTCACTTAAGTTTTTATACAGATATGGCTATGGGCTTTAAGTATTGGACTTATATAAGTGAAGAAGTTCCTAAAATAGTGCATGACCTGTTTCCGCAGATTACAACGGACCCTGATAAAACTTTTGCAGCAGGTTTATCAATGGGGGGTTATGGAGCGTTAAAGCTTGGATTGGCATATCCTAATCGATATAAGGCAGTAGCTTCTTTATCGGGAGCGGTTGATGTTGCAGCACTTGTTGACAGAATGTCAAAGGCGGACCCTAATTTTGACAAGGGATCATTTCACAGCATTTACGGTGATGAACAAATAGAAAATTCAGATAATGATCTATTTGAACTGGCAAGACGAACCGGTGGAAATACACCGCTTATTTATCAATGGTGTGGAAAGCAGGATCCTCTTTACCCGGACAACGTAAAGCTAAAGAATTATCTTATTGAGTTAAATGCACCAATCACATACGAAGAATCTGATGGTGACCATAACTGGATTTATTGGGACTCGGGTGTTGAAAAGGTTATCAACTGGATATGTAAAATGATATAATTCGGTAGGATATCTTAATATATTAAACCGTGGTACTAATTAGAAAGGAAGATATGGCATTGAAATATGTCAATGCCATACATTTTATCTATGAAAAAAATTATGTCTGTACAGGATATTTCCTGCTATGGTCAGTGTTCATTAACGGTAGCATTGCCGGTACTGTCGGCTTATGGTATTGAAACGGCTATCTTGCCATCTGCCATTCTCAGTACACATACCGGTGGCTTTACCGGTTTTACAGTTCTGGACCTGACGGAGGAAATGCCTAAAATTATTAATCATTGGAAACAGGAAGGAATTCATTTCGATGCTGTTTATACCGGATATATCGGTGATTATCGACAGTTTTCCATGATTAAAGAAGCAAAAACACAGTTGGCGGTGGGCGGAAAACTTTTTGTTGATCCTGCTATGGCAGATCACGGAAAACTGTATAAAGCCCTTGATGCTTCTATTGTTGAAGGAATGCGTGAAATTGTTCGTGTTGCTGATGTGATTCTTCCGAATCTGACAGAGGCAGCGTTTCTTTTGAATGAGGCATATCAGGAAAGATACAGTGAAGAAGAAATACGTTCCATGGTACGCAGGCTGGCAGCGATGGGTCCGGGAACAGTAATACTTACAGGAGTGTCTTACGATAGTAATCGTATCGGCGCAGTAGCGTATGAAAAGGAAACAGATACCTACACAAGCTATTTTACCGAGAGGCAGGCAAAAAACTATCATGGTACAGGTGATATTTTCAGCAGTGTGGTAATAGCCAATCTGTTGAATGGAGTACCTATGTATGATACTCTTGCTGATGCCTGTGAGTTTATTGTAAGCTGCATTCAAAAAACCGTATCGGATGATGAGCACACATATGGAGTGAAATTTGAGGATGTGTTGGCTGAAAGGATCCAAAAGAACGGTAAAAATCAATAATCCTGACTTTATGCAGCATTGATGCTACTATCCGGAAAATAAAGCATTTTGTTTTGGGTGGAGTTTTTGCTGTATTCAATTTTGTATGCATGACCATGATATCTTAAGCGTAAGGTATCATGGTTTTTTTACTTTATAGGAAAGTTCTCCTCCGGAGAACTCTCGGAACTAAAAACGCCCGGACAAGACCGGGCGCAGTAAACTAAGGTGATTATCAGAAGATGTAAAAGCCATCTTCACCATAATCATCATCAAGTTCGTCTTCA
>JAZLLV010000050.1:0-53464 GCA_045598365.1 Lachnospiraceae bacterium | reverse complement strand
TATGGAATACGGATACTACTGGTTTAATACAGACGGAACCATGGGAGACATCAGTGGTTTCAGAATGATTAACGGTGTTAAGTATTACTACCAGAACGGTCTCAGAACAGCTTACGGCCTTATCGCCGCCGGCGAAGACCTCTACTACATCGGAACAAAGGGTAAGGTAATGACAGGCGTTGTATATGTCGGAATTACCAACGATCTTATCGAGAAGAAGGGCCACTACACCTTTGATGAAGATGGTAAGATGATTAGATAAAAATCTTGGAGCTTAATGTGAAAAATAAAAAAGCATGGCTTTGGGCTTTTGCAATTGCTGCATTTTTAGCAGCTAATGTGCTCATTATTGTTCTTGTTAATAAGGATAAGCCGAAGTTCTCTGTAACGGAGAACTTCGGTACTGAGTACGAAACAGCAAGAGTTTTGGCTATTACTGAAGACAATTCAATACTCGATCATAATGTTGAAGACGTCAGAAAGGGTAACCAGGACCTAAAGATAGAGATTCTCACAGGCCGGTATAAAGGCAATGTAAGTTTCGTACGTAACTACTTCAGTGCCCTTTACAATGTTAATGTTTCAGAGGGTGATACTGTATCGGTACGTATTGATACGACAGATGTGGGAGTATATACAGTCAGTATTTTTAATTACAACAGAATTCCTTTGATTGTGGGGTTAGTTGTTTTCTTTGCAATTGCCCTTATTGCAGTTGGAGGAATTAAGGGACTTAAGGCTTTTGCCGGTTTGATTTACACCTTTGTTTGTGTGATTTTTATTCTTTTGCCACTTACGCTTAAAGGCTTTAATGCAATTGTGGTTACGGCGGTGATTTTGTTTGTTACGACCTCTGTGTGTTTTATACTGATAGGAGGTTTATCACAAAAGACCCTTGTGGCTGAAATCGGATGTATGCTTGGTGTGCTTGTTGCATTTGTTATAGGCGTGGTTGCAGAACATATTGGTGGAATATCGACCTTCCAAATGGATGAAGCTGAGGCCCTTTTGCTGGTTAAGTCAACTTTTGACTTAAAAATGAGAGGATTGTTTGTGGCAGGTATTTTGATTGCTTCCGTGGGAGCGGTCATGGACGTGGCGATGTCAATTTCTTCTGCTCTTTGGGAATTAAGAGAAAACAGCGACAGATTAAGTTTTGCCGGATTATATAAGTCGGGAATGAATATAGGTCGTGATGCTATGGGTACCATGGCAAACACCCTTGTGCTTGCCTACGCAGGAAGCGCGCTCAATATGATGGTATTGATCTATTCCTACGGTGTTTCAGCAAAGCAGCTTCTGTGCACTGACTTTGTTGCCATTGAGCTTATTTATGCCATAAGCGGTAGCGTAGGTATTATTTGTACCGTGCCTGCGGTTTCTTTGGTGGGAGCGTATCTTTTCTCCAAAAAGAAGGCCTCAAAACATAAAAGTTGAGAAATGTTTTTCATGACGAAAAAACTCAAAAACTTCCTTGACTTATTATTATACCTATGGTAATATCAATTTCGTGCCAAGCGAAGGCGTTGATGTGCGTGTAGCTCAGCTGGATAGAGCGTCTGGCTACGGACCAGAAGGTCGAGGGTTCGAATCCTTTCACGCACGTGTTAAACCGAGAACTTTTATGAGTTCTCGGTTTTTTTAGTTGCATCAGATTGCCAACCGGTTAGCACCGGCCTGTGTGTTGAATTAATCGGTAAAAATTAATATACTTAAAAGAAACAGTAGTACTTTTTAGCGAATCAGTTTTTCTGTTTTTTATGTATAGCAGAGGCATTAATGGAAAAAGCAAAGGTTAAAATTTTGATATTAAGTGTATCTATACTGATTCTTCTTGCTGTTATATATGCGGCGGGAAGCAGGAATGCTTCTGATGATAAGTCGGAGGCTTCTTTTGCTACCATTATAAAAGAGTATTCTGTAAAAGGTTTTCAATATGCAAAAAACCACATTGAAGATTTCATAGAAAATGAAAAAGAAAAAAGAGAAGCAAGACGGATTGAAGAGACAGCAAGACAGTTTCTTTTGCATCCTAGAAAAGTGCTTGAGATAAAAAAGCAGGATAACAAGGATATATCTAAGCCGGACGAAGAGGTGAAAAAAACTGAAGAGAATCAAACACCGTTCGTTCTGTTTGGAGAGGAAAAAGAGATCACCATTCCTAATGGTCTGAATATACCTAATGAAGTAGGCGATACGGAATTTAGAAGTGTCGAGGATTATGTCTATGCAAATTCAGAGGCAAGGCTTTATACTTCTCCGGATTTTTCAAAAGATTACGGTAAAGCCACCCTTTGGGAGCCCTTTTTAAGGGTTGGAATTTCCAAAGACTGTTGTTATCAGTTAATAAACAGCAGAGGGGAACTGGTTTATGGCGACGGTACACATTTCAGACGAAACAGAGAGGATATGCCGCTTACGGAAGAAGTGCATTTCCCGGCAAAAAACTTTTCTCTCGATGTTAAATATATAAGTCAGTTTCCTGCACTTCCAAACGGTTGTGAAATTACTTCGCTTGCAACTGTATTGAATTTTTATGATTGCGATGTGGACAAAATCTTTCTTTCTGATAATTTCCTGCCTAAAAATGAGGTTGGCAGCGCAAACTTTTATGAAGAATTTGTGGGAGAACCGGCAAGCCGTAACTCATACGGTTGTTTTGCACCCGCCATAGAAATGGCAGCAAACGCATATCTTGAAGGCATAAACAGCGAATTAGTGGCTAGGGATGTAACAGGCTGCAGATTTGATAAGCTTCTTGAATACGTATATTCGGGAATTCCTGTAATTCTTTGGGGGGCTGCATATATAGAAAGTGAGCCTGGATTCTCTACAGAGTGGATTGTGGATGGAGAATATCTTGTTTGGAAAACAAACATGCATTGCATGGTGTTAATTGGTTTTAATGAAGAAACGAAAACGGTTACGGTATCGGATCCCATGCGTGGAATAAAAGAGTATGATTTGGATTTGTTTGTTAAACGGTTCAAACAATTTTATTCACAGGCTGTTATTGTATATTAAATCCGGCGTTTTTGTTGAGTTTTGAATAAAAATATCATATAATTATATGACAGATTTCTACAATTTGGAGGCATTATGGTCTGGAATATATATTTTCAGTCAGCTGCATTAACGATTGCGCTTGTCATTGCCGGAATGTGCATGGGACAAAAACGCTTGAACTTCTCTGCTGAGAAGGCATTTACCAAATTACTGTTCCACGTCATAGCCTCGATAGTCTTAGATATTGCTTCTATTTTTGCAATAAACTACAGAGAAAGTCTTGGCGATACTGTTGTTCAGGTAGTATGTAAGGCATATATGTTTTCCATCGCGGTGGTAGCATGTATGGCCGCATGGTTTGCTGCAAAGGAGATAAGATATTCTTTCAAAAAGGGGTGGGTTTATGCAACTGCCTATCCGCTCATTATTGAATTTATAGTTCTATGTATTTTCCCCGTTGGAATATATGTTGATGAAAAATCGATTTATACATATGGAATTCCAGCTTATGTAACATACGCTATATGCGGAATTTACATTTTGTCAAACGCCGTAATGGTATATGCGCTGAAATCCAAGATTAATATAAAAAGAAGATATTCCATTCATTTTTGGATGATTGCCTGGCTTATTGTTGCAGCGATTCAGTTTGTATACAGTGAACTTCTTCTTGTGAGCTTTGCAATGGCACTTGGCTGTATGTATATGTACTGCAAACTGGAAAATCCTGAATATCATCTGGATTTTGCCACCAATGTTTTCAACAGAAAAGGCTTTGAAATGATTATGTCAGAGCACATAAAGCATGGGGCATCCAGGACACTTATAAGCTTTACCATAGGCGATATGAATGTTGTAAACGAAGTATTCGGTACACATGCGGTGGAAAAGGTTATCTTGGCAATTGCGCAGTTTGCGGAAAAGATTCCTCATACAACATTATTCAGGATGGAAGACGAACTGTTTTGTGTTTCCATGGAGAATTCCGAGGAAGCTGAAATTGTTTTGGAAACTCTTTTGAGACGTTTTGAAAACTCCTGGGAAATTGATGGAGCTTCCATAGAAATCAGAGCTTCTTTTTCATTTATTTATGATGTTTCAAAGTTCAATTATGTGGATGAACTTGAGGAAGTTGTTCACTATTTCGCCCTTGAAAGTACCAGAAGATCTCTTGGAGAGGTGCTTTATGTTACAGATGATGAAATGAAAAAGCGCCAGAGAAATATTGCCATGCACAATGCAATAGACTGGGCTATTAAAAATGACACCATCGAAGTATACTATCAGCCGATTTACAATATAAAAGAAGGCAAATTCAGTTCAATGGAAGCCCTTATACGAATCAGAAATGATAAAGGCGAAATGCTTCCACCTCAGGAATTCATAGAGTTTTCCGAAAAGAACGGAATGATAATTAAACTTGGTGAGATAGTTTTTAGAAAAACCTGTGAATTTATCCAAAGAAAGCATATTGAAAAATATGGAATAGAATATGTGGAAGTTAACCTTTCGGCAGTACAGTGTGTGCAGGAAAACCTTGCAAGAACTCTTAAGGATATAATGGGTGAATACCAGATACCTCCCTATATGATTAATTTTGAGGTAACTGAAACTGCAGAACTTCTTTCAAGACGTATGATTGATAAAAACATGCGGGAACTTCTTGCTTACGGAAGTACATTTTCTTTGGATGATTATGGTTCGGGATACTCGAATCTTACATATGTTGTTAATCTGCCAATTAAAATCATTAAAATAGATAAGCTTATAACCGACAGTTTCTTTACCTCCGAAAAGGTAAGAATTGCTGCGGAATACACCATTGAAATGGCCCATAAGCTAGGTCTTGAGGTGGTTGTGGAAGGTGTTGACAGTGAAGAGAAGTTCTTAGCCTTTAAGAATCTGAATGTTGAGTTTATTCAGGGCTTCTATTTCTCCAGACCTCTTCCGAAAGACCAGGTGTTAAATTTTATTCAGGAGTGGTTATAGAATGATTTTTAAGTGTAAAAATTGCGGCGGAAATATGGTATATTCCCCGGAACATAATAAAATGCTATGCCCTTTCTGTGACAGTCTTGACAGTGAGGAAAAGAGCGGAGACGAGTCAACGACCGTATGCTCTTCCTGCGGCGGTGAACTGACAATAAAAGACATTACCAGTGCGGACAGATGTCCTTACTGCAATAACTATATTGTGTTTGATGAAAGGGTGACGGGAAAGTACAAACCTGATTCAATTATTCCTTTTAAGATAAGCAAGAAGCAGGCTGTGGAATCCATGGAAAATGAATTTAAGAAGCGCTTTTTTGCTCCCGCTTCATTCTTAAGCGAGAAAACCTTGGAAAGCATGCATGGTTTCTATGTGCCGTTTTTTCTTTATGACTATGTTGCGGATTCTGAATTCAGAGGAAGAGGCGTAAAAATCAGAACCTGGTCCTCCGGCAACTATGATTATAAAGAAACCTCCTACTATGATGTAATAAGAAAGCTCCATGCCGAATACGACAATATTCCTGCTGATGCATCCCTTGCCATGGATGATACCACAATGGATTTGTTAGAGCCCTTTGATTATACAAAACTCTGCGAATTTGATCCCAAGTTTATGTCGGGTTTCTTTGGAGAGGTATATAATGATGAGCCTGCAGCTTTTGAAAAAAGAGCAAAGAATAAAGCAATAAGCAGTGCAAAGAGCCTTATGAGTGAATCCATGAAGGATTACACCACACTTACTCCCGACGAAGAGAACACGAACCTTTCCGACGGAAAGGTCGATTATACACTCTTCCCTGTATGGAGATATGTGTATGATTATGGCAACAAAACATTTACGTTCTTTGTAAACGGACAGAGCGGGAAGGTAATCGGAAAAACTCCCATATCAAAACTAAAAGTGTTTATATATGCGCTTTTCTCAGGTGGGATGCTCTTGGCCGCCATTGAAATGATTTTGAAGATGGTGGAGGTGCTTATAAATGGGTGAATATTTTGGAGCAGAGGTAAAACAGTTTTTCAGGTACTTTAAGGTTCCGCTCACTATAGTCGGAGTGATTGCTGCCATTTTCTTTATTTTTACAATTACCCATCCATTTGAAGAAACCTTTCATGTAAGTCTTAACAATGAGAGAGTATATGGTGACCAGCGTGTTTTTGACTATGGAGATCAGCTGACTTCGTCGGAAGAAAAGAAACTTGAGGAATATATTCATGAGGCAGAAAAAGAAACAGGCCTTGATATTGTCATAGTAACCTTAAATCAGAGCTTAAGTGATTATGAGCCCGAATATATGGCTAAGTACACGGAAAGAATTACTCCGGATAAGTATGTTATGGTGTACGCTGACAAGTTCTGGGAGGACAATAAGTTTGGTTTTAACTGCCCTCAAAGGCTTGACGGCCGTACGGATACGGGTGATGGAGTATTGTTGGTTGACAATATTTTCAGAGAACCTGAGACCGGCAAAATATATACATGGCTTTGTACCACGGGACTTGCGGAAGAGAAATATTCATCCTCGGATATAGATTCGGCCCTGGACAGATTTTATGATTATGTTGATGACGATTACTACAAAGCTTGCATTGCTTTTGTGGACAGCGTCAGAAGAAAAATGGGTCCTTCAACATTGAGTAAAGCAAAGTGGCCTTTTGTTATATCAGTGATTTTCTTTTTGATTTATTATTCATCAAATTCAAAGGAATCCATGGGAGATAAGTCCACATCGGCCACATCATATATTTTAAGCAATAAAACAACCTTTACCGTGTGTGAGGACATTTTTATTGATAAAACTGTTACAAGACATTACAATCCGCCTTCATCTTCAGGCGGTGGCGGCGGAGGTCACCATTCTTCCGGTGGCGGCGGAAGTCATGGCGGCGGAGGCCATTCAAGATAGTTTCAGAGCAGTATTGCAGCCCGGTTTTCACCGGGCTGTTTTTGCACAGGAGACAGCCTGTAGGATTGTTGCAACAAAAAAAGACTCATTTCGCATGACGGTACGAAATGAGTCAGTTCAGATAAATTTATAAGCGATTTGGATTATGCCATTTTGTTTACAGCAACGCTCATACGAGAAATCTTTCTTGCAACAGTGTTCTTATGATAAACACCCTTTGCACAAGCCTTATCCATAGCAGAAGTAGCATCTAATAATGCTGCCTTTGCAGCGGCCTGATCGTTAGCGTCGATAGCTGCATAAACCTTCTTGATCGCTGTCTTAACACCGGACTTGATAGCTTTGTTTCTGGCAGCTCTTTCCTGGTTTACTAAGATACGCTTCTTTGCAGATTTGATGTTAGCCAAGACTATACACCTCCATTTTATTAAATAAATGTTTACAGTTTAAGTATGCTACGTCGGACACGGACGATTTAACATACACACACTAAGATATAATAGATGATTGATTGGGGAGTGTCAATAGAAAAGTCTGTTTTTTTGAAAAACTTTATGCTATACTTAAGCGACGAAAGTTTTGAGAGGAAAAAGCATTGAATCAGGATCACATTCGCAACTTCTGTATAATAGCACATATTGACCATGGTAAGTCAACCCTTGCTGACCGTATTATTGAAAAAACAGGCCTTTTAACCAGCAGAGAAATGCAGGACCAGGTTCTTGATAATATGGATTTGGAAAGAGAGCGTGGAATCACTATAAAGGCTCAGACCGTACGAACGGTATATAAGGCTGAAGACGGGGAGGAGTATATATTCAATCTTATTGATACTCCAGGTCATGTTGACTTTAACTATGAGGTTTCAAGATCACTTGCAGCCTGTGACGGTGCCATTCTTGTGGTGGATGCGGCCCAGGGTATAGAGGCTCAGACCCTTGCAAATGTTTATCTTGCACTTGACCATGATTTGGATGTTTTTCCCGTTATAAATAAAATAGATTTACCAAGTGCCGACCCTGAAAAGGTTATTAATGAAATTGAAGATGTTATCGGTATTGAAGCAGAGGATGCACCTCAGATTTCTGCAAAGACCGGTCTTAATGTTGAACAGGTGTTAGAGGCAATTGTTAAAAAGGTACCGGCTCCCAAGGGTGACCCGGAAGCGCCTCTTCAGGCTCTTATCTTTGACTCCCTTTACGATTCATATAAGGGTGTAATAGCTTTTGTACGTATAAAGAACGGAACCGTGAAAAAAGGTGTTCCCATTAAAATGATGGCTACAGGTGCCACCGCAGAAGTTGTGGAGGTAGGCTATTTTGGCGCCGGACAGTTTATTCCCTGCGAATCACTTTCGGCAGGTATGGTTGGTTATGTGACAGCGTCCATTAAAAATGTAAGGGATACTGCTGTGGGCGATACAATTACAAATGCAGAAAAACCCTGCAGTGAACCACTTCCCGGCTATAAGAAGGTTCAGTCCATGGTGTACTGTGGTGTTTATCCTGCCGATGGTGCAAAATACCCGGATTTAAGAGATGCTCTTGAAAAACTTCAGCTTAACGATGCATCCCTTTTCTTTGAACCGGAAACTTCGATTGCTTTGGGCTTTGGTTTCAGATGCGGATTTTTAGGTCTTTTACATCTTGAAATTATTCAGGAAAGACTTGAAAGAGAATATAATCTTGACCTTGTTACCACTGCTCCCGGTGTTGTATACAGAGTTCATAAGACAAACGGTGAAATGATTGAACTCACGAATCCTACGAATCTTCCGGATCCTTCTGAAATTGAATTTATGGAGGAACCCATTGTAAATGCGGAAATCATGGTTTCCAAAGACTATGTGGGCTCGATTATGGAACTTTGCCAGCAAAGACGAGGCAGATACATAAGCATGGAATATATGGAAGAGACCCGTGCTTTATTGAAGTATGAACTTCCACTTAATGAAATTATATATGACTTCTTTGATGCACTTAAGTCAAAATCAAGGGGCTATGCTTCTTTTGACTATGAATTAAAGGGTTATGAACAGTCCTCAATGGTCAAACTGGACATTTTGATAAATAAGGAAGAAGTGGACGCTCTTTCCTTTATTGTTCATAAAGACAGCGCCTATGAGCGTGGTCGCAGAATGTGTGAGAAACTTAAGGATGAAATTCCGAGACACCTGTTTGAAATTCCTATTCAGGCTGCTGTGGGTGGCAAGGTAATTGCCAGAGAAACAGTAAAGGCCATGCGTAAGGACGTTCTTGCAAAGTGCTACGGCGGTGATATTTCCCGAAAGAAGAAACTGCTTGAAAAACAAAAAGAAGGAAAGAAGCGTATGCGTCAGGTGGGCAATGTGGAAATCCCCCAGAGCGCATTCATGAGTGTGTTGAAACTGGATGAAGAATAATGAAGGCGTGGAAATCTATGTACATATTCCCTTTTGCGCACGCAAGTGTGCATATTGTGATTTTACGTCATTTGTATGCAATGAAGATATCCGGAAAAACTATTTTCAGGCATTAAAAAAACAGATAGAGACTGTGGGAAGCTGCAAGGGCAGACTTCCCGTGGTCTCTTGTTTTTTTGGCGGGGGGACTCCTTCGCTTCCTGAAGCTTCATACATTACCGATACACTAAATACATTGAAGGAAACCTTTGATTTTTACGATGATGCGGAAATTACCATAGAGATTAATCCAAACTCCGCATCCAGGGAAAAACTTCTTTCTTACAAAGAAGCCGGCTTTAACAGACTCAGTATCGGACTGCAGAGTACCGATGACTGGGAACTTTCAGAACTTACAAGGCTTCATGACTATAAAACGTTTCTTGAAACCTATAAAAATGCAAGAAGCGTGGGCTTTAAGAATATAAATGTGGACCTTATGAGCGGAATACCGGGACAGACCAAAGAATCTTTGTCAAAAACACTTGAAAGAGTGTGCGACCTTGGTCCCGAGCATATAAGTGCATACAGCCTGATTATTGAGCCGGGAACTCCTTTTTTTGAAAAATACGGAGACGCCGGCAGTGCGGTTTCGGAAGAAACCGACAGGGAGATGTATGCTTATACAAAAGAATACCTTGAAAAAAGAGGATATTTCAGATACGAGATATCAAATTATTCAAAAAAAGGCTTTGAATGCAGACATAATCTTGGTTATTGGAGAAGAATACCGTATATAGGATTCGGTATTGCGGCGGCTTCACTTATGGGCAGTGAGAGAACCACTACCCATGGTGATCTTAGCAGATTTATTAACGGTGATTTTTCCGGTGAATCCGAGCCTCTTGATAAAAACGATATAATTTCCGAGTATATGTTTCTTGGCTTAAGATGCATTGAAGGAGTGTCTAAAGAAGCCTTTTTTAAGGAGTTTGGCGTTACCGTGGAGGAATTGTATGGCAAAGAACTTAAAAAACTAAAGGATGAGGGACTGATTCTTTGTGATGACAGGATAAGGCTGTCGGATAAGGGTCTTGATCTTGCAAATTATTGCATGAGCTTCTTTTTGCTTTGAAGAGAAAATGTGGCGGATTTTGAGCGGTTTGGTCCGGTCTTTTTGGATAATAATATTGCGAAAACCATTACGAAAGAATATACTTAAAGTAGTACATTCATTGGGGGAGAGAGAATGCGCTTCGTTAAGACTGAAGACCTAAAAATAGGAATGCGAATTGCAAGACCTATCTATAACAAAAATGGCGTTCTGCTTTATGACAGAGATTCTAAACTCACTTCGTCAAGTATTTCCAGTGTTAAAAATTTCGGACTTATAGGTATTTTTGTTTTGGATCCTGCAGAACCCCTGCCGCCTATGACACCCGAAGATGATGAATTCGAACGTTTTCAGGCTATTAATGTCTTTGCAATACGTGATGAATTAAGGGAAATCTCAGCCCATGGTAAGACAAGGCGAATGGATTTTATAGCAGAGGATATAGCAAAGACCTTTGGTCATCTTTCCAAGAAGGTTAATTTTATCCAGAATATTAGGAGCAATGAGGACTATGTATATAAACATTCCCTCAATGTGGCAATTCTTGCCGCTATGCTGGCTCATAGGATGAACGCTCAGCTTTCCGATACATCGGATGTTATAAGGGCCGCCATCCTTCACGATATTGGCAAGAGCAATGTTCCTGAAAGTCTCTTAAAGGATGAGGACCAGGATGAGCAGGAGCGAATCTTTGAAAATGCCCAGCAAACCGGTTTTGAACTTATCGATCAGGTTTTTGCTTCAAATCCAAATATAAAAAGAATATGCAGTCAGAGCTCAAAGCTGCTCCTTGACTTAAAATACAATAAGCAGACAGAACCCATGAAAATTATGGTAGGCACCAGAATCCTGACAGTGGCTGATACCTTTGATAAACTTACTGCCATGAGTACAAACGGTGATTTAGAACCGGCATCTTATCTGGAAGCCTTAAGATACCTCACGCAGCATCCCGATGTTTTTCATGTTAAGGCTGTGGAAGCGCTTGTGGACTCGATTGAAATATTGGGCCCCGGCACCAGCGTTGAGTTAAATACAGGACATTCCGCTTTGGTACTTGCCACAAACGGTGGAGATGTTTTACATCCGGTGGTTCTTGATTTTTCCACCAATATGATGATGGACTTATCCAACAAGAGACTGTACGGCGATATAGAGATAGTTGATGTTGTTAAGAAAATGGACAGCAGACATGTTATTGACCCTCAGAATCTTGCAGAATTTGGTCTTAATTAATCTTTGATTGTATCGGGTTCTTCGTGAATCGGAGAACCCGTTTCAATATTCTGCCGAAAGGCGTATTTTCCGAGAGATTAAAATTTATATGGTTTATAAAGTATACTCCGGCAGAGTCGGAGGTGTTTTTGGTGACCTTATCACAGTTGAAGTGGATGCATCTGCCGGGCTTCCCGGCTTTGAAATCATCGGACTTCCGGGCAGTGAGGTGAGGGAAGCAAAAGACCGGGTTAGGGTGGCGCTTAAAAATGCAGGGGTTTCAATTCCTGCAATGAAGGTGACCATCAACTTAAGCCCTGCGGATGAACACAAGGAAGGAGCCGGATTCGATCTTCCCATCGCACTTGCACTTTTGGGAGTGTTTGGTAAAATTCCTAATTTTGAATGGGAAAAGACTTTGGTGTTAGGTGAGCTTTCTCTGGATGGTAATATTACCGCGGCAAGGGGCGTGCTGCCTATTGTAAGACATGCGGCGGAAAAAGGCTTTGAAAGGGTTATTATTCCCTATGAAAATGCCAAAGAAGCGTCACTTATTAAGGGCATAGAGATTGTTCCCGCACGGGATATTACTTCCCTTGTTGCGTATTTTACTGTGGATAAAAGGGATGCTGAAATACTGATTCCGTCTTTTGTATCGGCGGGCTTTTCCGAAACCTCCGAAAGGAACACGGCTTTAGGGGATTTTTCGGATGTTTACGGGCAGGAACAGGTAATAAGGGCGGCAGCAATTGCTGCCGCAGGCTTTCATCACATGCTGATGACAGGACCTCCCGGCACAGGCAAATCCCTTATATCGGAGCGAATTCCGGGAATCATGCCGCCGTTAACCTATGAGGAAAGTCTGGAAGTGACTTCGGTATATTCCGTAGCAGGCCGCCTTAACGAAGAAAGACCATTTATTACCACAAGACCTTTCTTTGCACCCCATCACAGCTCCTCATCTCAGGCAATTGTTGGTGGAGGACAGTTTGCAAGGCCGGGGCTTGTTTCTTTAAGCCACAGAGGAATTCTTTTTCTTGATGAACTGCCGGAATTTAAAAGAGACACACTTGATATGCTGAGGCAGCCACTGGAATCCGGAAAGATCACAATCTCACGGGCAAAAAATACCTACACTTATCCTGCGTCTTTTATGCTTGTGGGAGCAATGAACCCCTGCCCCTGCGGGTATTATCCTGACAGAAACCGTTGCAGATGTACCGAAAGTGCCATAAGCAGATATTTATCCAGAATATCGGGGTCTATTTTAGACAGAATTGATATTTGCATAGAGGCCTCGAGAATGTCTCCGGAAAAACTTAAGGAGAGTACATCTTCTCAAAACAGCGAAGAAATAAGGAAGAAGGTTATTGCGGCCACCGATATACAGAAGGAGAGGTACAAGGGTGAAGCCTTTAAGTTCAATTCTTTAGTTCCGTCTTCAAAAATAAACTCATATATTTTCCTTGGCAAAAAAGAAAACGAATTCATTATGAAAGCCTATGAAAGCTTAAATCTTACCATGCGTTCTTTTTACAAAATAATCAGGGTGGCAAGGACAATAGCAGACTACGACGGTGATAAAGAGGTTGGCATTAAACACCTTTCCGAGGCTGTTTGCTACAGATTTCCGGATTATATGGGAGGTTTGTCATGAGTGGATTCAGTGAAGCGTTAAGGGTATCTTATGAGGACGAGATGCCATATTTTTACCTTTTGTCCTTACTTCCGGGCTTTGGAGGAAAGGCCTATAAAAGGGCAGAAGATATTTTTGAAAGCCCTTCGGAAATTTTTAGGGCAAACAGACAAAAACTATCTGACAGCCACATGTTTTCCGAAAAGCAGATAGATAGAATATTTGATATAAAAAAGAACACCGACATAAGAGGTCATTACGAAGAAATGCTTGATAAGGGCATAAGAATGCTAACCCTTAACAGCGATGATTATCCTGAAAAACTAAAAAAGATAAAAGATGCTCCACCGTTTTTGTTTCTTAAGGGTCGTCTTTTTGAGAAAAATGCCGTAACCGTTTCTGTTATAGGTGCAAGGGAGTGTACGGTTTACGGACAGAATGTGGCAAAGCGTCTCGGAGAATTACTTGCTACAGAAGGGATAAGTCTCATAAGCGGTATGGCAAGAGGCATAGATTCAATATCACAGAATGCAGCGGTGAATTCCGGCGGATATTCTCTTGCTGTCCTGGGAGGGGGAGTTGATATATGCTATCCGAGAGAATCTCTTGCCTTGTATGAAAAACTTTGTAAGACCGGCGGGATTATATCGGAACATGCGCCCGGAACGGCTCCTTTACCTAATTTTTTTGCCGCAAGAAACAGAATAATTTCTGGTCTTTCTGATGTGGTGTGTGTAGTGGAGGCAAAGGAGAAAAGCGGAACCTTAATAACCGTGGACTGCGCCCTTGATCAGGGCAAAGAAATCTTTGCGGTCCCCGGAAGGATAACGGATATTACAAGTTTTGGCACCAATGAACTTATAAGGCAGGGCGCAGGTATAATCAGTGACCTTGCGGGATTTGTTGGCGATATTGTCAGTTCCTATGGCTTATCGCAAAAACAGGAAAAGGTTCCTTCAAAAAACATATCCTCCTACAATCTTACAAAGGGCGAAATCGATATCCTAAGGGTTCTTGATATGGAATCCTTCACTCCGGATCTTCTTTCGGAAAGGGTTTCGATTCCTTCTTTTGAAATTCTTGGCATATGTGTGCTGCTTAGTACCAAAGGTCTTCTTAACAATGTGGGAGCCGGGCGTTTTGTTCCTACGGAAAAGGGCATTGAAGTAAGGAACAGTTTAGAACGATGTCAAAAAAATCCATAGATTCAGGTATTTTTCCGTGCTTTTAACTAAAAATTCACAAATACCATATTGCGTAATGAAAAAAAGTAGTGTATATTTACACGCGTTACACCATGGAATTAGTAGGGGAATGGAATGGCAAAGTATTTAGTAATAGTGGAATCACCCGCGAAGGTGAACACAATCAAAAAATTCTTAGGCTCTCAGTATGAGGTTCTTGCAAGCTATGGTCATGTAAGAGATCTTCCCAAGAGTCAGATGGGAATTGATGTTGAACATGATTTTGAACCTAAATATATAACAATACGTGGCAAGGGGGATGTTCTTTCCACATTAAGGAAGGCTGTTAAGAAGGCTGAAAAAATCTATCTTGCAACCGACCCTGACCGTGAGGGAGAGGCAATTTCCTGGCATTTGTATGAAGCCCTTAAACTTTCGGAAAAGAAGGTTTATCGTATAACCTTTAATGAAATTACCAAGAACGCTGTTAAGGAATCCCTTAAGAACGCAAGAAGCATTGATATGGATCTTGTGGATTCCCAGCAGACCAGAAGAATGCTTGACAGAATGGTTGGTTATAAGATTTCACCAATTCTTTGGGCAAAGGTTAAAAGAGGCTTAAGTGCAGGACGCGTACAGAGCGTTGCTCTTAGAATCATTTGTGACAGAGAAAATGAAATAGATGCATTTGTTCCCGAAGAATACTGGACAGTCGAAGCGGTTCTTTCCGCAACGGGAATCTCTAAGAATGTTAAGGCAAAGTATCAGGGACAGATTTCATCAAAAGAAGAGGCCGAAAAGCTTCTTTCAGATATTAAGGATGCTTCTTTTGAAGTGTCCGACATAAAGCTCAGCGAGAGAGTAAGGAAGGCGCCCCTTCCTTTTACAACATCCACACTTCAGCAGGAAGCCAGCAAGGCATTAAACTTCTCTACACAGAAGACAATGCGAATTGCGCAGCAGCTTTATGAAGGCGTTGATGTGGGAGATGGTACTGCCGGTATTATCACATATCTTCGTACAGACTCCACCCGTATTGCAGATGAAGCGCTTGCTGCTTCTAAGGAATATATAGCAAGCCAGTACGGTGAAGAATATGTAAGGGAAGACGTTAAGGAGAAAAAATCCGGTGGAAAGATTCAGGATGCCCATGAAGCAATCCGTCCCACACTTATTACAAGAACCCCTGCCCTTGTTAAGGAATACCTTTCCAAGGAACAGTTCAGATTATATCAGCTTATCTGGAAACGTTTTGTTGCAAGCAGAATGAATGATGCGGTTTATGAAACCACTAATGTTAAACTCTCTGCAAACGGTTACAAGTTCAGCATGAGCACTGCTAAGCCTAAATTTGAGGGCTTTATGAATGTATATATGGAATCTGTTGAGGACACATCGGAGGATGAATTCTCAGAAAATTCTTTTAACGGAAAAATTGACAAGGATACAAAGCTAAGCCTTGTAGAACTTTTAGACAAGCAGCATTTCACCCAGCCGCCGGCACACTATACGGAAGCTTCACTGGTAAAGGCCCTTGAAGAACTTGGCATTGGAAGACCCAGTACCTATTCGCCCACAATTTCTACCATTCTCGGCCGTCACTATGTGGCTAAAGAAGGTAAGAGCATATTTGTAACCGACTTGGGTGAAGTGGTTAACAACATGATGAAGGAAGCTTTCCCCACCATAGTGGATGTTAACTTTACTGCCAACATGGAAGCTTTGCTTGACGGAATAGAAGAAGGCAACATTAAGTGGAAGACCGTTGTTTCAAATTTCTACCCGGATCTTGCGGTTGCCGTATCGGCAGCAGAAGCGGATCTTTCAGAGGTTAAGGTTCAGGATGAAGTGAGCGATGAAATTTGTGAACTTTGTGGAAAGAACATGGTCATCAAATACGGTCCCCACGGTAAATTCCTTGCATGTCCCGGCTTCCCTGACTGTAAGAATACTAAGCCCTATTTTGAAAAAATAGGTGTTAACTGCCCTAAGTGCGGCAAGGATGTTGTGGTCAGAAAGACCAAAAAGGGAAGAAGATACTATGGATGCATTTCAATTCCCGAATGTGATTTTATGGTATGGCAGAAGCCTGTGAACAAGCTTTGCGAAAAATGCGGAAGCATTTATGTTCAGAGAGGCAATAAGCTTGTCTGCTCAAATGCAGAGTGCGGTAATATTTCGGAAATGTAGGATAATAAACGGAGTGTTGAGCGAAATATCGCTTTGCACTCCGTTTTTTTGTAAAGACTGATAAACTGTTAGCAGGCGGAAGAGAAAAAGTATATGTGTCAAAAATAGTGAAAAAAGGCAAAGTTTTATGAAACTTTTGCGAATTGTGAGAAAATTGTTGTAAAATGGTTGCTACATATAGGCCTTCATGCTACAATAACTCTACTAATTAAGCGTGTGTATGGGGATTTTTACGGCTTTGTACGGAGGAAAATTCAATGAGCGGAGTTCAGTTGCTTGACAAGACCAGAAAAATCGGAAAGTTGCTCCACAACAACAATTCCAGTAAGGTGGTCTTTAATGATATTTGTAAGGTAATGAGAGAAATACTTAACTCAAATATCCTTGTAATCAGTAAAAAGGGTAAGGTCTTAGGTGTAGGAAATGCCCCGGGAATTGAACCTATTGAGGAACTGATTCAGAATAATGTGGGAGGATTTATCGACTCTTCCTTAAATGAAAGACTTCTTGCGGTTTTATCCACCAAGGAAAATGTCAATCTTATGACACTTGGCTTTGAACATACGGACATAAGCAAATTCCAGGCAGTAATCTCTCCCATAGAGATTGCAGGCGAAAGACTCGGAACTTTGTTTGTGTATAAGTGTAATGTTCCTTACGATATTGACGATATTATTTTATGTGAATACGGAACCACCGTTGTGGGACTTGAAATGTTGCGTGCGGTTAACGAAGAAAACGCAGAGGAATCAAGAAAACTTGCGGTTGTTCATTCTGCAATAAGCACCCTTTCCTTTTCTGAGCTTGAAGCTATTACTCATATTTTTGACGAGCTTGACGGCATGGAAGGAATACTTGTTGCCAGCAAGATTGCGGACAGAGTAGGCATCACAAGATCCGTAATTGTCAATGCACTTAGAAAGTTCGAAAGCGCAGGTGTAATTGAGTCAAGATCTTCAGGAATGAAGGGAACATACATAAAAGTTCTCAATGATGCGGTATTTGATGAAATTGCATTGTTAAAGAGTGAAAAGACCATGTAACAACACTACAGGATGTAGTAATTATTAATTTTTTAACTAAATATAGTAATGGATTACGTTTTGAAAAGGGACTTTGCAAAAAGTCCCTTTTTTGCTTGAAAATAGGGCTTTTCCGGACTTTTAAGGCCTGTTTCATAACTATTATGTAAACCTATATATTGTATGGAAAGTAAAAAGAAAACACAATATTGTGTGGTTTTTGAGTAAATTCATCTTGTGTTTTTCTTGTAATTATTTATAATAAAATAAGGTAGGTGCATTGTAACCTTTTTTATGCACAAGCCTAAGAGGAGGAGAAGATGATTCGATCCAATGCATTTGATTATATCAATGTGTTAGACAAGGCAGCGGACGCTGCCTGGCTAAGAAACGAGGCCATAGCAAATAACCTTGCAAACGTCTCGACCCCCGGTTATAAGAGGGAGGATATAACCTTTGAAAAGGAGTTAAGCAGAGCTCTTAAGCATTCAAGCTTTACTACAATGGATTCAAAGGTTAAGAACCTTATGACAAGGGAGCTGGAGCCAAGAACCTATAAAGATTACAGAGGCTTTTCCTACAGACTGGACGGCAATAATGTGGATCCGGAAACCGAGAATACCATACTTGCCAAGAACCAGATAAAGTATGAGGGTCTTTTGAACAGTATTGATTCGGAATTTGCGAATCTTAAGGCTGTTATGAAATAGGGAGGCATTTTATGGGAATGTTTACTTCTTTTGATATCAATGCTTCGGGACTTACCGCGCAAAGATATCGTATGGATATAATTTCAGAAAACGTGGCAAATGCAAACACAACAAGAACAAAGGACGGAACCCCTTATGTAAGAAAAGTGGTTACCTTTACTGAAAAGGGCAAGCAGACTCCTTTTTCAAGAGTTCTTAATCGTGCCACTGACCATTATTCAGGTACCGGAGTTAAGGTTTCTGGTGTTTATGAGGACAAAGTCACTCCCATGAATATGGTGTACGATCCTGCCCATCCTGATGCGGATGAAAACGGATATGTTCATTATCCGAATGTCAATATCGTTACCGAAATGACTAACCTTATTGACGCAACACGTTCTTATGAAGCAAATGCAACCGCCTTCAATGCCACGAAGTCAATGGCTATGAAGGGTCTGGGAATCGGTAAGTAAAGGAGGAATGGCTGAATGGATATTTTATCGATGTCTAAGATAACTCCCGTTTCAAAAATTCAGACAGGAGATTCCGTACAGACTCCTAAAAAAACAAGCAATATGTTTGATGCCATTCTTAACAGTGCAATAAACAATATTAACAATACAAACAGCCTCCTTTCCGATGCGGAAAATGCTGAAATAAGTTTTGCACTTGGAGAAACTGATAATGCGCATGATTTAATGATTGCCCTTAATAAGGCATCCACAGCGCTTAATTACACAATTGCCGTAAGAGACAAATTCTTGGAAGCATATAAAGAAATAATGCAGATGCAGATTTAGTTTTAATTTTGGGGAGTAATGATATATGGCAGAAAAAATTCTGGGCAAGCTTAAGGAAATATGGGAAAAAATAGTTGCCTGGTGGGGCAATTTCACATCTAAGCAGAAGACACTTGTGATAGCAATAGGAGCAGGTGTTATTGTTGCGTTTGTGGTTCTTTATGCGATTCTTACATCCCCCAACTACATGGTATTACAGCAGTGCGCATCCACCAAGGAAGCCTCCCAGATCACTGCAATTCTTGATAATTCCAATATTCAGTATAAGGTTTCTGACGACGGCCTTTTAATAAAGGTTCCGAAGAAGAACCTGGCATCCGCAAGAATCTCTCTTGGAGCCAGCGGAATTACCCCCGACGGCTATACCATTGAAGAGGCTTTGTCGGGAAGCTTTACGGTTACCGAAGCCGATAAGAGCAAGAAATACAAGCTGTTTTTGGAAAGCCAGCTCGAAACTGACTTTGTTAACATTTTCCCTTCCATAAAGGCCTGCACCGTTATTCTTCATCTTCCCGAAAACGATGGAACACTCCTTGCAAAGGATGAGGAGCCCGGCGCCACCATTTATCTTGGAATTGATGGGGATTTTAACAGCGATCATGCTGCAAACCTTGCAAAGACGGTTGCTACGGCGCTTGGCTGCAAGAATACCAATAACATTACAATTATGGACAGCGAGGCAAACCTTCTTTATTCGGGAGCCGATATTACATCTGTAGCGGGAAATGCAAGTACACAGTTAGGTGTAAAGCAGGATGCCGAAAATATTCTTAACACAGGTGTTAAGAGGGTATTAAACGGTACAGGAGAATTCGGTGATATAAAGGTTACTTCAAACCTTGTAATCGATTTTTCATCAACAGAGAAGACCTCTCATGAGTATAAGCCTGCGGATGGTCAGTCACAGGGCCTTCTTTCGGAGCATTCATCATATACTGAGGAATCAAGCGGTGGCGGCGGCGGAGCCCCCGGAACCGATTCAAATAACGAAACATCCTACCAGTTTCAGGATAACAGTTATTCAAATTCCACCATTGAGGAATTGTACGATAAGTATGTTCCCAATGAATATATAGAAAACACCACAATTCCTGCGGGAAGAGTCATTTATAACCAGTCTTCGCTGGCGGTTTCTTCCACAAACTTCATCATAGTTAAGCAGGATGATGTGAAAAAGCAGGGTCTTCTTGACGGAATAACCTGGGAAGAATACAAGGAAGCAAACCGTGCCAGAAAAGAAGTGCCCATTACCGCAAATATGATTAGTCTTGCAAGCGATGCTTCAGGTATTCCGGAAGAGAATATTTCAATCGTTGCTTACGAAGAAAATTTCTTTGTGGATTCTGAAGGTCTTGGCGTTGATGTATATGACATTATTCAGATTGCTCTTATTGTAATCATCCTAGGACTTCTTGCCTTTGTGGTATTAAAGAGCATGAGAACCGAAAAGGCAAAGGAAGAGACAGAAGAATTGTCTGTGGAGACACTTCTCCAGTCGACTCCCGAATCTGTGCTTGATGATATATCCACTGAGGAAATATCCGAAACAAGAAGAATGATAGAAAAATTTGTGGACGAAAATCCCGAGGCGGTTGCAATTCTTTTGAGAAACTGGCTTAATGATGCCGGTTGGGGCTGATAATTTGCGAGGTGTAAAAAATGCCAAGAGTTACTGAAGAAAAAATATATGGATTACAAAAAGCGGCAATTCTTCTGATTACCTTAGGACCCGAGCGTTCGGCAACGGTTTTTAAGCACCTTAAGGAAGAGGAAATCGAGGAACTCACCTTAGAAATTGCCAATACAAGAAACATCACACCTCAGCTTAAGGAAACTGTGCTGGAGGAGTTTTACCAGATTTGTCTTGCGCAGCAGTATATTTCCGAGGGTGGTATCGGATATGCGAGAGAACTTCTTGAAAAGGCTCTCGGTTCTGATAAGGCTCTTGATGTTATCGGAAAACTTACTGCATCACTTCAGGTTAAGCCCTTCGAATTTGTTCGTAAAACAGATGCATCCCAGTTACTTAACTTTATTCAGGACGAGCATCCTCAGACCATCGCCCTTATTCTGTCATACCTTTCGGCTCAGCAGGCAGCCCTTATTATTTCTGCACTTCCGCCGGACAGACAGTCTGATGTTGCGAAGCGTATTGCTGCAATGGACAGAACCAGTCCCGAAGTTATCAAGGAAGTTGAAAAAGTACTTGAGTCCAAACTTGCATCCCTTATCAATCAGGATTACACCATTATCGGTGGTGTGGATGCGGTTGTAGACATCCTCAATACTGTTGACCGTGGTACTGAAAAGCATATCATGGAAACTCTCGAAATCGAAGAGCCCGAACTTGCTGATGAAATCCGTAAGAAGATGTTCGTATTTGAAGATATTCTTCTTCTTGAGGACAGAGCAATTCAGCGTGTTCTTCGTGATGTTGATAATAATGACCTTGCAATTGCTCTTAAGGGAGCAAATGAACAGGTTCAGACTGCTATATTTAATAACCTTTCAAAGCGTCTTGCAGTAATGATTAAAGAGGACATGGATTTCATGGGTCCTGTTCGTATGAAGGACGTGGAAGAAGCACAGCAGAAGATTGTAAATATTATAAGAAAACTGGAAGACTCGGCAGAAATTGTAATATCTCGAGGCGGAGGAGACGAAATAGTTGTCTAGTTCGGGAAATGTTTATAAGAGCAATTTCATACAGTTCTCTGAAAATAACACGCGCGTTATCGATACCAGCGCTTTGGTGGCAAAGCGGATGGCGGGTTTCACGGGTGTTTTAAGAGAGCGCGAAAATGAGTTTTCGAAAGAAGAGTATGAAAATTATCCGGCGGATTCCATAGATGAACTTACAGGGGACTATTCAGAAGAAGGTTTTTCAGAGGGCCTTAATGCAGAGGTTATTCAGCCTGTTTCAATAATCAATGTGGACGAAGTAAAAGAGGAATGCGCAAGGCTCTTAAAAGAAGCGGATGATCAGGCCGAGGCCATAAGAAATGCGGCAAAAATCGAGGCGGAAGAGATTAAAAAGGCTGCCTACGAGGAAGGCTATGACAGCGGAAGGGAAGCTGCCCTTTCGGAAGTGCTTATGGCAAAAAGGGAATTTGAAAACAAAGAAGCTGCTTTAAGGGAAGAGTATGAAAAAACTCTTGCCGAAATAGAACCCAGAATGGTGGATGTTATTACCGGAGTTTATGAGCATGTATTCAGCAGTAATTTCTTTTCACGAAGAGATGTTATGGTATGTCTCATAAACAGAGCATTAATGAATATAGAGACTGAAGAAAAGATTACCATCAATGTGTGCCGTGATGATTACGATATGCTGGTTGGTATGAAGGCCAGTCTTTTTGAAAGGGTTAATCTTAAAAAGGATCCGGAAATCGTTCAAAGAGACGATTTTGAAAAGGGTCAGGCTAAGATTGAAACCCCCTTTGGCATTATAGACTGCAGCATTGATACGGAACTTAAGGAATTAAGACGCACTCTTACGGTGCTGTCCTATGAAGGACGTGATCAGGATGAAGGCTGACATTTCTTTTGACAAATACAAGGCTTTGGAAAGCGAAGCATTTTATAAAACCCAGGGGAAAATCGCAAATGCTGTGGGACTTACCCTGGAAAGCTACGGACCTGATGCGAAACTTGGGGATATATGCACTATCTATGCAAAAAACGGTCTGGTTCCCATTGCCATGGCTGAAGTGGTGGGCTTTAGAGAAGGAAAGACCCTTCTTATGCCCTATGAGCATGTGGACGGCATCGGTATAGGCTGTATCGTGGAAAACGAAAAGCATCCCTTGGACGTTTGCGTAAGCTCTGAACTTCTTGGCAAAACTCTGGATGGTCTGGGTCGCTTTGACGGAGAGATAAAGGGAATTTCCTATCCTGTGGAGGCAATGCCCCCGGACCCTATGAAAAGAAAGATTATTGACGAGGTGCTTCCTCTTGGCGTTAAAGCCGTAGATGGACTGTTAACAGTCGGCAAGGGCCAGAGAATCGGTATCTTTGCAGGCTCCGGTGTGGGAAAATCCACGTTGCTTGGTATGTTTGCCAGAAATACGGCAGCAGACATAAATGTTATTGCACTTATCGGTGAACGAGGAAGAGAAGTAAGAGAGTTTATTGAGCGGGACTTAGGCGAAGAGGGTATGAAACGAAGCATACTGGTTGTAGCCACCAGTGACAGACCGGCTCTTGAACGTACCAAGGCGGCAAAAACCGCCACTGCAATTGCGGAATATTTCAGAGATCAGGGCAGGGATGTTCTTCTTATGATGGACTCCTTAACACGTTTTTCCATGGCGCAAAGAGAAATCGGTCTTGCCAACGGAGAGCCTCCCGTATCAAGAGGATATCCGCCAAGTGTTTACGCGGAGATGCCTAAGCTTTTGGAGAGAGCGGGAAGAAGCGAAAAGGGTTCAATTACCGGCCTTTATACGGTTTTGGTTGACGGAGACGATTTTAACGAACCCATAACCGATACCGCAAGAAGTATTCTTGACGGTCATATTGTGCTTAACAGAAAGCTTGCGCAGCGTAATCATTATCCCGCAATAGACGTACTTGCCAGCATTTCAAGATGTATGTCCCAAATCGTTTCAAAGGACCATAAAAGAGCATCCGGGCAGTTTAAGAATCTTATGGCGGTATATGCGGATGCGGAGGACCTTATCAACATCGGAGCATATAAAGCGGGCAGCAACGAAGAAATTGACGAAGCAATTCGTAAGCATAAAGACATAGAAAAATTTTTATTACAGGATACTGAGGACAGGTGTACTTACGAGGATGCGGTATCGTCCATTAAAGACATCATCGGAGCTGTATCGGAGATATAAAGAATGGCTAAATTTACATTCAGGCTTGAAAGCGTTCTGAATCTTAAGCGAAGGCTTGAAGAGCAGCAGCGTAATGCCTTTGCCGAAGCAAGAAGGAAACTTAGCGACGAGGAAGAAAAGCTAAATGAGTTATACGGGCGTCTTTCTTTTTACGAGGAAGAAGGTCGTGGTATGCGGCAAAAGGCCCTGAATGTAAGGGATATTATAGACAATGAAGCGGCTATATCCAGAATGAAGGACTATATAGCGGAGCAAAAAGAAGTAATAAAACGTTATGAGGCTCTTCTTGAGGAAGAAAGAATCAAACTGGTGGAAGCCATAAAAGAGCGTAAAACCTTTGAAAAACTCAGGGAAAATGCTTTTGAAGAGTACCTTATCGAGGAAAAACGTGAGGAAGCCTTGATAAATGACGAGCATAACAGTTTTGTGTACGGCGTAAGAAACGCATAAGGGTGAATATATGGCAGACGAAACGCAGGTCCTTGACAGCAAGGCGGAGAAAAAGCGCATACGTGAAGAGCGAAAAGAACTGAAAAATCAGGAAAAAGCTCAGAAAAAAGAGATAAAGAACAGGGCTAAGGAAATACAGAAAAGAGAAGCGGAGATCGAGGCTGAAGAGGAAAAGGGAAACGGTGTATCCTCCTTTATCGTTACCACGGTTATCGTTCTTGTGTGGATAGCCATTCTTTGTTTTCTTATTAAGCTTAATGTGGGTGGCTTTGGCTCTGAGGTTTTAGCTCCCCTGTTAAAGGATGTTCCCGTGATTAATAAGATTCTCCCCGGAACTCCTGAGGATACCGAAACAAATAACGAGGGTACCTACGGCGGCTATTCATCCCTAAAGGATGCAGTTGACTATATCAAAGTCCTTGAACTTGAACTTGAGCATTCCCAAAGTGTTAATAATTCAAACTCGGAAGAACTTACGAAACTCATGGCAGAAGTAGAGAGATTATCTGAATTTGAACAAAAGCAGGTGGAATTCCAACGAATATATGAGCAGTTCTACGAACAGGTTATTTACGCTGAAAAGGGTCCCGGAGCTGAGGAATATAAGAAATTTTATGAAAGCATCGATCCCGCAACTGCAGAAGCTTTGTATAAACAGGTTCTTTTGAAACTTGAGAAGGACAAAGAACTTCTTGATTATGTTTCCATGTATTCACAGATGAAACCTAAGGCGGCGGCAGCAGTATTTGACAATATGACGGATAATTTCAATCTGGTGGCTGAAATTCTTCTTACAATGGAGTCCGATGCGGCTGCAAAAATACTTGCGGCAATGGATGCCTCAAATGCTGCAAAACTTACAAAAATTATGTATCCGGACAGTTAAGTTTTTAAGGATACAACCGATATATATTGTGAGGGGACAAGGGTAATAGAAATATTATGCTTGCCTTTTGCGACCACAAAATTATGAACCTTGAAAATTGAAGAGAGGAGGAACGAAATGACTCAGACAACCGTCATCGGTTCACAGAATTCACAGACGTTGAATTTGATGAACCTGACACAAAGCACCGGAAAGGTCGATGGAGCAGGATTTAAGGACTTCTTAAACACAAGCAGGCGCAATACCGAAAAAAGCGAAGCTTCAGATAAAAAGTCCGGTAAAGGACCTGATGTGAAGAAAGAAAATCCGATAAATTCCAAAATCGACAAAACTGAATCAAAGGGCATCGTTAAAAAGCCGCAAAAACAGTCGGAAGTCGCAAAAACACCTGACGAAACGGATGTGGATAATGTTTATGACGCTGTTTCAAAGGTTGCTGATTCTTTGAAAGAAGAATTTGGTGTAAGTGACGAGGAAATTCTAAACGCACTGGAAAATCTCGGACTTACGGCACTGGCACTTCTTGATGCGGACAAAATGCCCGAAATTGTAGCCGAACTTACAGACAGTGAAGATGTTCTTACACTTGTTACGGATGAAAATCTTTACAATAAGCTTTTATCGGTAACAGAGACTGTTAATGAGGCAAAAGAAAACCTTATGGCTCTTGAAAACCTTGAACCAGAGGAATTTAACGAGGCACTTAAGGAATTTGAAACGGTTGATAATTTAAGATATGCAGATGCGGAAATACCGAAGAGGGACTTTTCTTCACCTGAAAAACTTGAAGATAAAATAACCGTTAATGTACAGGGAAAGGCGGAAATCAGAAATGCTTTTGAAAGAAGCAGCTCGGAAAGAGCCTTAACCGAAAATGAAAACACCACCGAAACAGAGGATATTTTCAAACCCGAAGCCATGGAGAGCAGTGCTAAAGAAGATACTTCGGAAGAAGGTTTTTCAAAGCAGGAAAGCCCCATGAATTTTGCATTTAATCTTCTTGATAAGACAGCAAAGGCAATGGAAGCAGCAAAGCCCGAAGCGGTATATTCAGAGGTTGATGTGGAAAATGTCATCAATCAGATGACAAAAGCCATAAGAGTTGAGATCACTCCCGAAACCAGTGAAATTAATTTAAGACTTCATCCCGAAAGCCTTGGAAACGTTAGCGTGAAGGTCGTTGCAAACCATGAAGGCGTACTTACCGCAGAGTTTACCGCGCAGAACGAAAGCGTAAAGGCAATCATTGAAAGTCAGGCAATGGTTTTAAGAGAGACCCTTGAAGCAAAGGGCATAACCGTTGAAGCGGTGGAAGTACTTGTACAAAGTCATGAATTCGAAAGAAATCTTGACGGCGAAAGACAGAACGGATCTTATGAAGGAAACAACCAGAGAAGAAGAGGATTAAGAAGAATCAATCTTTCGGAAGAAACTGTGGATTATGAAACTTCAGAAGACGATTATCTTGTAAAAGAGATGATGGCGCAGAACGGAAATACCGTTGATTACAGCGCATAGAAAGGAAAAGCATGGCAAACGAAAATTCTATATCGGCGATTGTCAAGGACGGAGTTATACAGCCCTCCAATGCATCACAGCTTTCATTGTCTGCCGACAAGAAAACAAATGGGACTTCATCCCTTGACAAGGATGCGTTTTTACAGCTCCTTGTGGCGCAGATGAAATATCAGGATCCCCTTGAACCTACTGAAAATACTGAGTATATTTCTCAGCTTGCAACATTCTCCCAGTTAGAGGAAATGCAGAATATGACAGCAGGCATGTCACTTCAAAGAGCCAGCGGTCTTGTGGGACAGGAGGTTATCTGTAAGGTTATCAACAGTTCCACCGGAAATGCGGAATACGCACAGGGCATTGTGGATTACGTGGTTTACGAAAACAACAAGGCCTATGTTTCCATAAATGAAGCACTTTATTCCGTTGATGACGTATATCAGGTTATCGATCCCGAGTATTCACAGGCATATCAGCTTGCTAAGAAATTTGTAGGTGCAATTGCTTCGTTACCTAAGGAAGACCTTCTTACAACGGATTACAAGGAGGCCCTTGAAACCTTAAGAAGCACCTATGACAGCATGAGCGATTACCAGAAGTCATTTGTCGGAAAAGAAGCGGTTGAACTTCTTGAAAAGCTCGAAAAGAAGATGAGTTCACTTCTTTTGACAGTATAAAGCTTATACATGAGGTGGAAAATGGACATTAAGAATAAGGGTTTTCTTTCCATCGAGCAGATTCAGGATCAGTACCTGAATCAAAAGAAAACGGTTAACAAGCCTGCAACGGATGTTTCTTTCGAAGATATTCTGAAGGCAAAAACGCTTGATGCGTCAAAGCCGCAGGATTTAAGATTTTCAAAACACGCATCCATGAGGCTTACAGACAGAAACATAAGTCTTTCACAGGACCAGTTAAAGAGACTTAATGACGCAACCGTAAAAGCCGGTGAAAAAGGAATTAAAGAATCATTGGTATTGATGGATACACTGGCATTTGTAGTCAATATCCCGAACAATACCGTAATAACAGCTTTAGATAAGTCGGAGGCTAATCTAAACGTATTTACAAACATAGACGGAGCAGTAATTATTTAGCCGGACCTTTAGGAGGCTAAGACTTCTGACTGACAGAGGAAGTCAAAACTGCTTAAGCTTAGGAGGTCACTCACTATGATGAGATCAATGTACTCTGGTGTGTCAGGTCTTAAAACACATCAGACCAAGATGGACGTTATCGGTAACAATATCGCAAACGTCAACACAGTAGCATATAAATCAAGTTCCATTACCTTCAGTGAACTTATGTATCAGACTACACAGAAATCAAGCGGTCCCAATGCTTTAACCGGAACCGGTGGTACCAATGCCCGCCAGATTGGTCTTGGTGTTCAGTCTGCTGCAATCAATACAGCAATTTCTTCCCAGGGCGCTACCCAGACAACCGGTAACCCCTTCGACCTTTGCATCACAGGTAAGTCATTCTTTATCGTTTCCGACGGCTCTTCAAATTTCTTTACAAGAGCAGGCGCATTTAACGTGGACTCAGTTGGTAACCTTGTAATGACCAGTAACGGTTACAATGTTATGGGCTGGGGCGTTGATGAAGAAACAATGACAATTAAGCAGGATACCGTTCAGCCCTTAAGAATCATGAGCGCTGAAAACATGACATATCCTCCTGAAGCAACCACAAAGGGATATGTGTCAGGTATTCTTGATAAAAACGATGCGGATGTATCCAAGGAATCGGGAAAGAATATTAACTTCAGCTTCTATGACAATCTTGGATATGCCTATACAGCAAAGTTTTCCGTAAATGAAACTCTTGAGGACGGTCTTTACTATGTAAAGCTTTCAGACGTTCTTGATTCAAACGGAAAGAGCATTACACTTAAATATCCCGGTACAGCGCTTAGCGACATTGTAAGTATTAACAATCACGGAACCTACAATGCCACTGTAGGAAGAACAAGAAATGTTCTTGATGGCATTGAATTTGCAGCAGGTACATTTAAGGTAAAGGCTACGGGAGCCACAATTACAAATCCCGGAACACCTTATGCAGGAACAGACGCCGCTCTTGCAGGAACCTATACCATTACAGATCCTAAGGCTGTTGAAGCAGAACTTAAGCAGCTTTACGGTGATACACTTGATGTTGATTCCATTGCTTCAGCATACATCGATGCTGATGGTAATCTCTACATCAAAGATGTAAGCGGCGAAGGTGTTAACTTAAGATACAGCACCGACGACGGATCATTTATCTCAATGAACGGTCTTGATGCTCTTACACTTGATTTTAATACATCAATCGAAGGCGAAGGAGAATTTGCGGGAACTTCACTCCAGCAGTTTTCAGACATCGAAATCGATTGGAAGGCAACCAACATGTACAACAACTCAGGTACCTCCACAATCGGTGCCACATCAGGTGACAAGGACGGACTTGGAGCTGGTCGTAAGCTTGGCGGAATGACAGGTATTACCATTCAGAACAACGGTATGATTTATGCATCTTACGACAATGGTATGACACGTCTTATGGGACAGATTGCAGTTGGTGAATTCCCCAATGCAGCCGGTCTTGAAAAAGCAGGTGAAAACCTTTACAAGGCAAGCCTTAACTCCGGTGAATTTGACGGTGTGGGTGTTGACATTACCGCATCCGGCGGCTACATGACAACAGGCGTTCTTGAAATGAGTAACGTTGACCTTTCTTCAGAGTTTACCGAAATGATTACAACCCAGAGAGGTTTCCAGGCAAACTCCCGTATCATCACTGTTTCGGATACAATGCTTGAGGAACTTGTAAACCTTAAGAGATAACTTAAATAGCAAGGGGAACTGAACCGGTTCCCCTTCTTTTGCTTATATAAAAATGTTTAATAATTGATAAACTTAGGTAGGTTATCATGATTAATATAACAAAGTTAAATGGCGTAGCAATGACCATTAATGAGGACTTCATTGAGACGGTGGAAGAGACTCCTGACACCGTTATTACCATGTCTACAGGTCGCAAATTTATTGTAAAAGAAAGTAGACAAGAAGTCGTGAATTTAGTAAAATCGTATAGAAGGGATGTTAATGCCTTTCAGTGTAAAACGGAGGGGTAGCCGTTAAATGGATATAGCTTCAATTCTTGGCCTTCTGATATGCTTCGTACTGATTATTTTCGGTATTGTAAGCGAAAAAGGAGGAGGCTTCAATTTCGGCGCTATAGGTAACTTTATCGATATGAACTCAGTGTACATCACCATCGGTGGTGCGTTCAGCTGTATGCTCAGTTCCTGTAGTATAAAGGAATTCCTTGGCAACTTAAAAGCCTTTGCGCTGATGTTCAAAGTTCCCCAATTTAATACTCAGACAATTATTACTAAAATCATCGACCTTTCTAACGTAGCCCGTAAAGAAGGTCTGCTTTCATTGGAAGAAGCCGCAGGAGATCTTGACGACGAATTCCTTAAGAAGGGTATATTGCTTATTGTTGACGGTACCGACCCTGAACTCGTAAGAGGCATTATGGAAACAGAACTTTCCAGTATCGAAACCCGTCACGGTAAGGTTATTACATTCTATGAGCAGTTTGCAGCCATGGGTCCTGCCTGGGGTATGATCGGTACACTTATCGGACTTGTTAACATGCTTTACAACATGGAAGATTCCTCTTCAATCGGTCCTTCCATGGCGGTTGCTTTGCTTACCACTTTGTACGGTTCCATGATAGCTAACTGGCTTTGCCTTCCTGCAACCTTTAAGCTTAAGAAGAACAATGCTTCTGAAGTAATGGTTAAGGAAATTATCATTGAGGGACTTCTCTCAATTCAGGCAGGTGAAAACCCCAGAGTTATAGAAGAAAAACTTAAATCCTTCCTTGCTCCCAAGGACAGAGCTGCAGCATCCAGCGATAACGGAGGAGAAGAATAATGGCAAAAAAGAAAGTTGAACCGGACGGAGGTCCGGGACAGCCCTGGCTTAATACCTTTGCCGATCTGATGAACCTGCTTTTGTGTTTCTTCGTTCTTCTTTTCGCATCGGCCAATGTTGATGAGGCAAAGTTTAACGAAATAGCCGCTTCCTTCCAGAGTACCTTCAGCATTTTTTCTGCAGGAAGCACGGCAATCGGTGACGGTATACTTATAAGCAACGGCGTAAGCCAGCTTAATGAACTTGATAAATACATAAATTCAACGGGAAGACCTGCTGACAATGATGCAAACGCATCGGAGCTTGACAGTGTGGAACAGGCCATTGAGGATGTTGAAAACCTTAAGCTTGAGACCAGCGAAGCTCTTGCGGAACAGTTTGAAGAGGCTCTTAAGGAAAACAATATAGCTGATAAGGTTGATATTGATTTCAACAGCCAGTATGTTCAGCTCACACTTAAAGGTGCAATTTTATTTAAGTCAGGTTCTGCGGAATTGCTTGATACCGTTGAGTCAACCCTGAGAAAGGTTGGCATGATTCTTGAAAGATATGCAAAGTACGAAATTGAAATCGAAGGACATACGGACAATGTTCCCCAGTTTTCAAAATTGTATAAGAATAACGACGAGTTAAGCTCTGCAAGAGCACTTTCGGTATTCTATTTCTTACTTGACAACACATCTTTGGAGCCTTCACTTCTTAAGCATAGCGGCCGCGGCGAATATTGTCCCATTGCAGACAATTCCACCGCTGAGGGAAGAGACAGGAACAGAAGAGTGGAAATAAAAATTTATCACGAACTCAGTAATTACTAATTTCCTGAGAGGACAAATACATGAAGAAAAACCTTATTTCTGTCCTGATACTGGCGCTTTTGGTAGTCAATGTTGTTTTGACTGCCATAATGATGTTTTCGGTAACAGGTTCAGCAAAAAAGACAGCGGCCCTTGTTACAAACATTGCAACCGTTCTTAATATCGAGCTTACAGGCCCGGAAGAAGAGGGTGAAAATGTTGTTCTTCTGGCTGATTCCGAATCAGTGGATATTCAGGATGGTAAATCTCCCATTATGCTTAAAGTCGGCGAGGACAAAGTTGTTCATTACTGTTTAGTCAGTGTTGCACTTCACATGAATACCAAGCATGAGGACTATGAAACCTTAAAGGAAACGGTTCCTACCCATACAAGTACTTTCCAGAGTATTGTTACAGAGGTAATCGGAAGCTTCACCTTAGAGGAAATTACGCTTCATCCCGAAAAGGCAAGAGAAGAGATTCTGAGCCGTATTCAGACAGAGTATGACTCTACATTCATATACAAGGTTACATTCGGTAACATCATGTTCCAGTAAAGTGCCTTAAAGGCATTACACAAGGAGGTGAACTTCGTGGGCGAGGTATTATCTCAAAATGAGATAGACAGCTTGCTTGCAGCCTTAAGTACCGGTGAACTGGATGTTGAAGAGATGCAGGATAAGGGCGATAAGCAGGTCAAAAATTACGACTTTGCGCGTCCGGCGAAGTTCTCTAAAGAACATTTAAGAACACTGGAAATCATTTATGAACATTACGGAAGATTACTTGCAACAAACCTTCCGGTTTACTTAAGAAAGAATATACAGGTAAGCGTAGCAAGTTCTGAAACAGTTACGTTTTCGGAATTTACAAACGCCCTCTCAAACCCGGTTATACTTGGAATTATAAATTTCCAACCATTAGGTGGTAATGTCATTCTGGACCTTGCGGCAAACCTTGGTTTTGCCATAATAGACAGAATGCTTGGGGGTAAAGGCATCCCACTTGAAAAGAACAGAGAGTTCTCGGAAATTGAGATGATAATAATTGAAAAAATCATGATTATAGCCATTCAGCTGATGGCAGAGCCCTGGAAGAACGTGCTTGAGATCAATCCGGTTCTTGAACGAATTGAGACAAATCCGCAGTTTGCGCAGGTAATAGCGCCCAGCGAAATGATTGCAATCGTGACTCTTAACGTAAAAATCGGCGACGTTGAGGGATTTATGAACATGTGTCTTCCTTACTTTACGTTGGAAAGCATCATGGACAAGCTGAATACAAAGTACTGGTTCTCGACAATGCAGGATAACGGCGGCGAGAACTATGAGATGTACATAGAGTCCCTGATTAAGAGAGTGGATGCACCTCTTAAAGTTGTTATGGGACAAAGTGCTATTTCTGTAAGTGATTTCATTAATTTGCAGCCCGGAGACATAATAAGGCTGGATTCATCGGTGGATTCGGAACTTGATGTATATGTGGGTACTATTAAGAAATTTAAGGCTGTGCCGGGAACGGAAAAAGATAAGTACGCGGTACAGATTACGGAAGTTATCAGGGAGGAGGAGTAGAACATGGATGGAATGTTATCTCAGGACGAAATTAATGCTCTCCTGAGCGGCATGGACCCGGGCGATTCCGCAGCAGGCGGATCGGAGCCCTTTGTAACAGGGTCTGTGGCATCTGATGATCAGGTTTTATCCGATGTGGAAAAAGACGCAGTAGGCGAAGTTGCCAACATAAGTATGGGTTCTTCAGCCACCACTCTTTATTCACTCGTTAACCGAAAGGTTAACATAACAACCCCTGTTGTATCAATGGTTAATTGGCAGGGTGTAATAGACGATTATGAGAAGCCCTGTGTATTTATCCAGATTCATTATACGGCCGGCCTTGATGGCTCCAATATTCTCGTATTAAGAGAACATGACGTTAAGGTAATTACCGACCTTATGATGGGTGGCGATGGTACCAATACGGACGGAGAATTGGGAGAACTGCACTTAAGTGCCATTTCGGAAGCAATGAATCAGATGATGGGAGCTTCGGCAACATCACTTTCAACAATGCTTGGCACAATGATTGATATCAGTCCTCCGGATGCAAGTCTCCTTGATTTATCCGAGTACAAGAATGGAGCAGACATTTGTCCATTCCTTGGTGGAACCTTCGTAAAAGTTGCATTTACAATGCAGATAGGAGACCTGGTTGATTCAACAATCATGCAGCTCTATCCTATTGAATTTGCAAAGAGACTGGTTAAGACCTTTATGGATTCTTCATCTCCCCAGGAAGAGGCGGCTCCGGCAACTTCTGTTAGTTCACAGCCGGTTTCAGAGCCTTCACCCGCACCTATGCAACAGCCTGTTAATACCGGTATGAATAATAATGGTATGGGAATGCCTCAGATGGACATGAGCATGGGCATGAATAACGGCATGGGAATGCCTCAGATGGGCATGAACATGGGAATGATGCCTAACATGGGAATGATGCCCAATATGGGT
The DNA here is from genome assembly GCA_045598365.1 of Lachnospiraceae bacterium. GTDB lineage: Bacteria > Bacillota > Clostridia > Lachnospirales > Lachnospiraceae > UBA1258. Next base: position 19,392 of record JAZLLV010000050.1, on the reverse strand, counting down.
ATGATGCCTAATATGGGTATGATGCCTCAGATGAACGTACAGCCTGCACAGTTCCAGAATTTCTCCGGAGACTTTGCAGCCATTCAGGCAAATGAAAACATCGGCCTCATAATGGATGTACCCCTTAATGTAACTGTTGAACTTGGCCGCACCACAAAGTCAATATCAGAGATACTTGATTTTGCACCCGGTACAATTATCGAACTTGATAAAATTGCCGGTGAACCCATTGATGTTTTGGTAAACGGTAAGTTTGTTGCAAAGGGTGAGGTTGTAGTTATTGAAGAAAGTTTTGCAATTCGTGTAACGGAAATAATCAAATAAATATTCATTTATAGGAGTAGAAATTATGGCAAAAAACATTTTAATCTGTGATGATGCAGCATTTATGAGAATGATGATTAAAGACATTCTCACAAAGAATGGCTACGTTGTTATCGGAGAAGCCGAGAATGGTCTGAAGGCTGTTGAAAAGTACAATGAAACCAAGCCCGATCTCGTTCTTATGGACATAACAATGCCTGAAATGGATGGTATCCAGGCCCTTAAGAAGATTAAAGAAGGCGATCCCGGCGCCATGGTTATTATGTGCTCAGCAATGGGTCAGCAGGCAATGGTTATTGAATCTATTCAGTCAGGTGCCAAAGACTTTATAGTTAAGCCTTTCCAGGCAGACCGTGTACTTGAAGCCGTAAAGAAGGTTGTAGGCTAATGTATTTTTACTCAGTTGCCCAGGTATCACAGGTGGCGCAGCTTATTACCACGGTTCTTATCCTGATATTTGTCCTGGCTCTTACTGCGATAGTGACAAGATGGATAGGAAACTATCAGAAAGAAAATTCAGTAGGCGATAATATTACAATTCTTGAAGCGAAGAGAATTGCACCTAATAAACTTGTGGAAATAGTTAAGATTGGTGATAAATGTTACGCACTGGGTGTTGGGAAAGATGAGATTACTCTTATTGGGGAGGTTGATGAAAACGTTCTCAAATACAAGGGTGAACTCAATGGTACATTTTCTTTTAAGGACTTCTTAAATAAAGCTCGGGAAAATGGGGATGACGCAAATAAATGAAGATGCTTCGTAGATCAATATGCCTGCTGTTAATGGTAGGCATATTGTTTATAAGTCAGAAATCTTCCGCATTTGCCGGCGGTCTGGACCACCAGGCGGACTCTCACTTATCGGGAGACACTGAAAGTCGTACCAATATCAGAGAGCCGGGGAGCGCAGAAACACCGGAAGAACTGAAAGAACTAAATATTTCTAATGATTTAAGAATCACCTACAATAATGGTAACGGAGAGCTGTCCGGGTCCCTTAGAATTCTACTGACCCTTACGCTGATAGCAATTGCTCCGTTACTTCTTGTCATGCTTACCTCTTTTACGAGAATTATTATTGTTCTTCATTTCACGAGGTCGGCTCTTAATACCAATACGGCACCCCCTAATAACGTACTTATTGCACTTGCTTTGTTTTTGACATTTTTTATAATGCAGGGAACATTGATGGCGGCCTACAATGATGCGGTTCTTCCCCTTGACAGAGGAGAAATAACCCAGGAACAGGCCTTTGAGCGCGGGCTTAAGCCCTTCAGAGACTTTATGTACGGTCAGACTCAGACCAAAGATGTTCGACTTTTCATGGAAATTGCGGATGTGGAATGGGATGGGGAACTTGAATCCATACCAAACTATATACTGATTCCGAGTTTCATTGTCAGTGAGCTTAGAACAGCCTTTATCATAGGCTTTGTAATATATATTCCGTTTGTGGTAATCGACATGATTGTGGCATCCACCCTTATGAGTATGGGTATGATGATGCTGCCACCCACCACAATTTCAATGCCCTTCAAGATACTTTTGTTTGTTCTTGCAGACGGCTGGAACCTGATTATCGGTTCTCTTGTTAAAACATTTATGTAAAAAGAAAGGGGAGAAAAACCATGACAATTGATGACGTATCCAGAATTGTAAGCCAGGGACTGTTTCTTGTTGTAAAGCTTTCTGCCCCTATTTTGCTTATTTCACTTGTTATCGGTCTGATTATAAGTATCTTTCAGACGGTAACCTCCATACAGGAACAGACGCTTACCTTTGTTCCTAAAATTATTTGTGTATTCTTAGGAATCATTCTTCTTGGTAACTGGATGTTGACCAATATGAGAGACTACATGATTGAGTTATGGGCAGATTTTTCCTTGCTCATAAGGTAAGGGGGCTGAATGATTGATTTATCATTTTCCCTTACGGATCTTGAATTGTTTCTATTGGTGGTTGTGAGAACCACATGCTTCATTTTTGCGGCACCTTTTTTTGGAATGAATAATACTCCGGGGCGGGTTAAGGTAGGCTTTGGAGTTTTGGCTGCGATTCTGATATACAGAATAATTCCGCCTGTAACCCTTGAATATTCAACGGTTTTCGGCTACTCGGTATTTGTATTAAAAGAGGCTTTCACAGGGGTAATAATAGGTTTTTCCGCTGCGATTGTTGTATCAATACTGAGTTTTGCGGGGCATATCGTGGATATGAATGTGGGTCTGTCCATGGTTTCCATGTTTGACCCGGTAACAAGAGACAATGTTACCATTAGCGGTTCGTATTATCAGTACACGGTAATGCTCATGCTTTTGATAAGCGGTATGTATCAGTATGTATTGTCTGCTTTTGTGGAAAGCTTCAGACTGATTCCCGTGAACGGAGCGGTATTTACATCCGAAAAAGTTCTTACCGCAATGCTTATGTTCCTAAAGGATTATTTGGTTATGGGCTTCAGACTATGTCTTCCCATATTTGCGGTAATTCTTTTACTGAATGCGATTCTTGGAATTTTAGCCAAGGTTTCACCTCAGTTAAACATGTTTGCGGTTGGTATTCAGCTTAAGCTTTTAGTGGGTCTTTCAGCTTTGTTTTTAACGGTGGGAATGTTACCTACGGCTTCAACGCTTATTCTTTCGGAGATGAAGCGTGCGATTACTTTCTTTACGGAGGCGTTGATGTGACTTTAGAATATAACCTCCAGTTTTTCGCGGAAAGCTCCGGCGGTGAGAAAACAGAACCCGCCACAGAGAAAAAGAGAAGTGATGCAAGAAAAGAAGGTCAGGTTGCAAAGTCCAAAGAAATCGAAAGTGCTTTCAGCCTGCTTGCATTGTTTTTAATACTTAAATTTTGGACAAAGACTCTTGGCGGTCAGCTTATTTCAATGTTTTCAAATGTTTACGCTGACATACCCGAGTACATTAAAAACTATGACGGAAGAGTGAATGAAAGAAGCATAATTGCATTATTTACCAATATTTTGCTGGAAATAATGATAATTCTTGCCCCCATCTTTCTCATTGCGGTGGTTGTTTCTTTTGTCTGTGATGTGGCACAGGTTAAGTGGCAGCCAACAGCCAAGCCTCTAATGCCAAAGTTTTCAAAGTTAAATCCAATAAGCGGTGTCAAAAAGATTTTTTCTTTGAACGCTATTGTGGAACTTATTAAATCAATTCTTAAAATTACCATTATTCTGGTGGTTACCTATTCGTTCTTAAAAAAGAATGCAAACGGTTTGTTTCTTCTTTACGGAATATCCCTTAATGCAGGAATTGCGGGAACAGGAAACCTGGTGGTGGATCTAGGCTTAAGAATTGCAATGGCATATCTGGTTATTGCTTTTGCCGACTACGCTTACCAGCGTTGGAAATTAAGCGATGACTTAAAGATGACCAAGCAGGAAGTTAAGGACGAATATAAACAGCTGGAAGGAGATCCCCAGATTAAGGGAAAAATCCGCCAGCGTATGCGTGAATCTTCCCAGCGGCGTATGATGCAGAACATCCCCAAGGCGGATGTTGTTATTACAAACCCTACCCATTATGCGGTGGCCATTCAGTATGATGCTGAAAAGTTTGATGCCCCAATGGTGGTAGCTAAGGGTGAAAACTATCTTGCACAGAGGATTAAAGAGGTTGCAAGAGACAATAATGTGGAAATTGTAGAAAACAAGCCTCTTGCCAGAATGCTTTATTTTAACGTTGAGATTGGCGAGATGATACCTCAGGAGTTATATCAAGGTGTTGCAGAGGTACTGGCTTTTGTATATCACCTGAAGGGTAAAGCATAATTTGAGAAAGGAGTGAGGGAATGAAAAGAGCCGATATTGGTGTTGCGTTATATATTCTTGCAGCATTTGTAATGCTTATTGTGCCCATCCCCTCATGGCTTTTGGACATATGCCTTGCCATAAATATATCTTTGGCATTTTTGATAATGTTTGTATGTATGTTTTCAAAAGAAGTTTTGGAACTTTCATACTTTCCCACAATTCTTTTGTTTACAACCATTTTCAGAATATCCTTAAATGTTTCTTCCACAAAGCTTATTCTTTCTTCCGGTGAACCGGGAAACGTTGTTGAAACCTTCGGAAGCTTTGTGGGCGGAGATAATCTGGTTGTAGGCGTAATTGTATTTATTATCCTTGTTCTTATTCAGTTTATAGTAATAAACAAAGGTTCTGAGCGAGTTGCGGAAGTAACCGCAAGATTCACTTTGGATGCTATGCCCGGTAAGCAGATGGCCATTGATGCGGACTTAAATACCGGTGCGATTACCGATGAAGAAGCAAAAAAGAGACGTGAAAAAATCCAGCTTGAAGCCAGCTTCTTTGGTTCCATGGACGGTGCTGTTAAGTACGTAAAGGGAGATGCTATTGCGGGCCTTATTATTACCGTAATTAACATTGTCGGCGGTATTGTAATGGGTACCACAAGAGGTGAAGTGCTTTCAACAGCTCTTTCAACTTATACTGTACTTACCATCGGCGACGGTCTTGTAAGCCAGATTCCATCTCTTCTTATTTCCCTTTCAACAGGTATTCTTGTTACAAAGGGTTCAGGAAGCGCAGACTTTGGAAATGTACTTACAAAGCAGCTGTTCGGAATTCCCAAGGCTCTTTACATAGTAGGTGGTACAATTGCCTTCTTAGGAGTAGCAACCCCTCTTAATTCGGTGCTTTTTGTGGTGCTTGGAATGGCTTTTATCCTTGCAGGACGTGTAATGCAGGGAAGCATTGAAACCGCAAGCATTGAAACGGAAACAGAAGCGGAAGAGCAGGAAGCTCAGGAAATAAGGCAGCCTGAAAATGTTACATCACTTTTACAGGTTGACCCCATAGAGCTTGAATTCGGTTACGGAATCATTCCCCTTGCAAATGTCAGCCAGGGCGGCGACCTTCTTGACCGTGTTGTAATGATAAGAAGACAGATTGCCTTGGAACTTGGTACGGTTGTGCCGATTATAAGACTAAGAGACAATATTCAGCTTAACCCCAATCAGTACATCATCAAGATTAAGGGCATACAGGTAAGTGAAGGTGAGATTCTTTTTGATCACTATATGGCCATGAATCCGGGATATGTTGAAGAGGAAATAACCGGTATTCCAACCTTTGAACCTTCTTTCCATCTTCCCGCGGTCTGGATTACTGAAAGCCAGAGAGAGCGTGCGGAAAGCCTTGGCTATACGGTTGTGGATCCGCCCAGTATTATTGCGACCCATTTGACGGAAATTATAAGACAGCATATTGCTGAACTTCTTACAAGACAGGATGTGCAGTCTCTTATCAATAACTTAAAGGAAAGCAATCCTTCCGTTGTGGATGAATTGTTTCCGAAACTTTTGTCGCTTGGCGAAATACAGAAGATTTTACAGAATCTCTTAAAGGAATCGGTATCCATAAGAGACCTTCTTTCAATATTTGAAACTCTTGCGGACTATGCGACTTCCACAAGAGACACAGATATACTTACAGAGTATGTCAGACAGAATTTGGGACGTGTTATCTCAAATAAGTTCTTCCCTCAGAATGAAACCACCAGTGTGGTAACCCTTGACCCGAAGGTGGAGCAGGAAATTATGGCAAGCGTTAAGCAGACTGAGCAGGGGGCATATCTTACACTTGATCCTGACAGAACCAGGGCAATTATTGATGCCACCGGCAAGGAACTTAAAAAACTTGAGAACCTTGGAAAGAGCGAGATAATAATCACTTCTCCCATAGTTCGTATGTACTATAAGAGACTTATTGAGGAATATTACAAGGATTGTGTTGTGGTTTCCTATAATGAAATGGAATCAAATGTTGAATTACAGTCGGTGGGGATGGTAACGGCGTAAATGATTATAAAGAAATTTCAGGCAAAAACCGAAAATGAAGCAGTGGAAGCGGCAAAGAAGGAGTTAGGCGCTAACTTTGTCGTAATGAATGTAAGAAATGTTAAGGGTAAGGGTATATTTTCCTTCTTAAAGCCACAAATGGTGGAAATAACCGTGGCTCTTGAGGAAGAAACCGAAAGAAAAGATGTACCCGTAAGAACCGCTGACGCAAGAAGTATTACGGAAGCTCTTGGAAAAATTGCTCCTATTGTTGAAAAGGCAGAAAAGGAAAAGCTTGATAAACAGGAAAGCAGTAAGGACACTTCTTCCGATAAGGTCTTTGAAGACAGACTTAACTCGCTTCAGAATCTTATAGAAGAAAAGTTCCAAAAGCCGGAAGAAGAAAAGGCAAAGGAAGAACCTGAAAAGAAGGAAGCTCCCGATGAACTTAAAGTTTTCTTTAACCTTCTTCTTAAGACAATGACAGAGAACGAAGTCAATGAGGAATATGCCTCTGCAATAATTGATGAAACCGCCAGGGTTACAAAAGCAGGTACTCCTTTTGATGTTGCCCTTGCCGGTATTTATCAGAAGATGATTTTAAAGTTTGGTAAAGCTTCGGTTATAGCTCCGTCGGAACGTGGACCCAAAACCGTATTTTTCGTAGGACCCACAGGCGTAGGTAAAACCACCACAATAGCTAAAATCGCTTCCAGATTTTCTGTAGAGATGAAGAAAAAGGTGGCACTTCTTACGGCAGACACCTACAGAATTGCCGCGGCAGAACAGTTAAGAACCTATGCAAATATTTTGGAGGTTCCCTTCAGAATTATTTACACAATCGAGGAAATGGATTCGGCCTTAAAGGATTTTCAAAACTTCGATTATGTGTTTGTCGATACTGCAGGACATTCTCATCAGAATGAAGAGCAGAAAAATGTTATGGGAAGCTTCATCCACTCGGTGGACGGCTCTGTTGAGAAGGAAGTATATCTTGTGGTAAGTGCTACCACAAAATACAGAGACTTAAAGTCCATTGCGGATGCATACTCATCAATTACGGATTACAAGCTTATTTTCACAAAGCTTGATGAAACCACCGCACTTGGAAATCTTTTAAATCTTAAGTTATATACAAATGCGGAACTTTCTTATGTGACCTGCGGTCAGAACGTTCCCGATGATATTGAGGAATTTAACGCGCAGCGTACAGTAAAGAACCTTTTGGGGGGCAAAAAATAAATGGATCAGGCTGAACAGCTTAGAAATATTATTAAAGCCAAAAATTCAAGCCCAAGACCTGTTGCAAGAGTTATTACCGTTACAAGCGGTAAGGGTGGTGTGGGAAAATCCAACACATCCATAAATCTTGCAATCCAATTCAGGAAAATGGGGCAGAGGGTTATTATACTTGATGCGGACTTTGGACTTGCAAATATAGAAGTAATGTTTGGTGCGGTGCCTAAGCACAATCTTGCGGATTTGATATATCAGGGCAAGAGCATTAAGGACATAATCACCTGGGGGCCTATGGATGTGGGCTTTATTTCAGGCGGCTCCGGTATTGCAGGCATGGGCAATTTAAGCCGCGAACATCTTACTTATATAATTCAGAATCTGGCTGAACTGGATGCGATTACGGATATTATTATTGTGGATACCGGCGCAGGAATTTCTGATGCAGTGTTGGAATTTCTTGTGGCAAGCGGCGAAATACTTATAGTAACGACTCCGGAACCCACATCACTTACAGATTCCTATTCGCTTATTAAGGCATTGTCAAGGCATTCACGTTTTTCCACAGACAATTCTCAGGTTAAGGTTATTGCCAATAAGGTCCTTAATGCGGCAGAGGGACAGGCGCTTTTTAATAAGTTAAGCGCAGTTGTTTCAAGATATATAAAGATTCCCATAAGCTATCTTGGAGCGGTTCCCGAGGATCAGCTTCTTTCAAGAGCAGTAATGCAGCAGACTCCGGTATCAATTCAGAACCCTACCGCCAAGTCTGCCTTGGCTTATGAAGCTATTGCAAGAACATTAATGAACGGTGAAAGTGTCAGCACCGTAAAAAAACGTGGCATGGCTGCTTTCTTTTCACATATAGTGGTGGGCAAAAAAGCAAAAGAAACAAATAATATGTAGTCGGAGGAGTCCCATGTTATCAAAACTTGTTATGGACGGAGATAAAGTAGAATTAAGGTCCTTAGACCATCTTTTTGCAAAAGAAGATGAAAAGGCAAAAACATATACCACCAGAGTTTATGAGGTGCTTTCTGACGACAGAATAGAAATTATGATGCCCATGGAAAAGACAAAACTTATTCTTTTGCCGATTGACGGTGAGTATGAATTATGCTTTTACTCCACACAGGGACTGTATCAGTGTTACGCAAGAATATATGACAGATACAAAAGCAACAATGTATATGTTCTGGCATTGGAATTAACCAGTAACTTAAGAAAGCACCAGAGAAGAGAATACTTCAGATTCAGCTGTGTGCTTGATATGAGAGCAAGAGAATTAAAGAGTGATGAGGTGGAATCTCTTAAGACAATCAATCCCATCATTGTTCCGGGTCTTCCTTTAAGAAGAAGCCTGATATGCGATATAAGCGGCGGCGGTATGCGATTTGTAACCGACACGGTTTATGAGGAGGAAAGTTATGTATATTGTACATTCCCTCTTACTGTTGAGGGCAAACAAAAGGATATGGATGTTGTGGCCAAGATACTGACTGCTCGGGAAATGCCGGGAAGAGACGGTGAATTTGAGCATCGGGCCCAATATGTAAACATTGAACGGGATGTAAGAGAAGAAATTATTAAGTATATTTTCGAAGAAGAAAGAAGAATAAGACGTAATACCAAACGATAATTGTACATAATGAGCTGATAATAAAATGAATTGTATGACAATTATCGATAATTAACTGATTATTAACAATAAAAAATCGGATTTGAGGTAAAAATATGAAAAATATCCTTGTTGTTGATGACTCTGCACTCATGAGAAGTGTGCTGTGTGATATAATCAATTCGGATTCAAGATTTCACGTAGTGGATCGTGCCACAAACGGAGAAGAGGCTCTGAACCTCCTTATGCGTAAGACATACGACGCAGTAGTGTTGGATGTGAATATGCCTAAGATGAACGGTCTGGAACTTCTTAAGGAATTACGAAACCGCAAGATATCCGCAAGAGTTGTTATGGCAAGTACAGATACCATGGACGGAGCCAAAATAACTCTGGACGCATTAAGTCTTGGCGCTATCGATTTTGTCCACAAACCAAGCCATGCTGTAGAATGTAAGAACGGCACCTTTGACAAGAAGCTCATGAGTATTCTTGAAGTGGTGTGTGAAAGCAAGGCATCGAATTTTGAGACGGAAAAACAGGAAACGGTAAAGACAAATACGGAAGCTACCAAAAAGCTTATCGAACTTGCCGCAAAGTCATCAAAAAATATTAAGGACAAGCAGATAGTTGCTCTTGCAAGTTCAACGGGAGGACCGAAGGCATTACAATCCGTAATACCTAAACTTCCAAAGAACTTAAAGACACCGGTGGTTATTGTGCAGCATATGCCGGCCGGTTTCACCCAGTCCCTTGCAGAAAGGCTCAACGATACAAGCGAAATTGCAGTATCGGAGGCTAAGGAAGGAGAGCTGCTTGAAAACGGACATGTATATATTGCTCCCGGTGGAAAGCATTTGAATATCGACTCGGTTGGAGGAAGACTTAAGTTCAGATTTTCTGATGAGCCTACAAGAGAAGGTGTAAAGCCTTCTGCCAACTATATGTATGAGTCGCTTGCAAATTGCGCTGTGGATCGTGTTGTGTGTGTTGTATTAACCGGAATGGGCGCGGACGGTACTGAGGGAATCGTAAATCTTAGTAAAACTAAAAACATATTTGTTATCGCACAGGATGAAAACTCCTGCACCGTCTACGGAATGCCCAAAGCCATATATAAATCAGGACTGACAAATTCAGTCGTTCCGTTAGACCAGGTTGCCCAGGAGATCATAATGAACGTGGGGGTCAGCTAAAATGGACGTTAGTCAGTATCTGGAGATCTTCCTTGATGAAACCAAGGAGCACTTGCAAAACTTAAACACTCAGATTTTGGAATTGGAACAGGATTCCGAAAACATGAACACCATTAACGAAATTTTCCGAGCTGCCCATTCCCTTAAGGGTATGGCCGGCACCATGGGATACAAGAGGATGCAGAATCTTACCCATGATATGGAAAATGTTTTTTCAGAGGTAAGAAACGGTAATATTAAGGTTCAGCCTAATATGATCGACATTCTTTTCCAGTGTCTTGATGCGTTGGAAGGATACCTTGCAGCAATTCAGGAAACCTCTGATGAAGGAACAGATGACAATGAGCCTTTGATTAAGGCTTTGAATGATATCCTTAACGGTCAGGCCGGAGCAAAGGATGCAGCACCTAAGGCAGAGCCTTCCAAGGAAGCAGCTCCTGCAAAGGAAGAAAAAGCATCCGGCTCAAAGGAAAAGTGGCAGGAAATTGCCCTTGGTGAAACCGAGAAAAATCTCTTTGATAAAGCCAAGACTGAAGGACAGCATTTCTACGGAATAACTGTTTATGTTCAGGAAAGCTGCATATTAAAGGCTGCAAGAGCATTCCTTGTATTTAAGGCACTTGAGGAAAAGGGTGAGATTATTGTATCAAAGCCCACAACTCAGGATATTGAAGACGAGAAATTTGATTTTGACTTCAGTGTAATAGTAGTATCCGAAAGCTCACTTGAAGATGTTATTATGGCAATTAAGAGTGTATCCGAAATTGAGGATGCCTTTGGACGTGAACTTACAGATGACGACTTTAAGGTAACAACTTCTCAGGGAGAAGCTAAGGAGACTAAGGAAGCAGCAGAAGAAGCTCCCAAGAAGGAAACAGCTCCCGCTGTTAAGGAGACTAAGGAAACAGCTCCTGCAAAGACAGGTGATAAGAAGCCTGCAGCTAAGCCCGTTGTAAACAGAACAGTTCGTGTAGATATCGAAAAGCTCGATGTTCTTATGAACCTTGTTTCAGAGCTTATTATTGCAAAGAACTCTCTTGTATCCACTACAAATGCAGATACGGGTGCAAGAAGTGCAAACTTCAATGAACAGATTGAATATCTTGAAAGCGTAACCACAAACCTTCACGAATCCGTTATGAAGGTTCGAATGGTTCCTATTGAAAGCGTAGTAAGTAAGTTCCCTCGAATGATTCGAGATATGCAGAAGACTCTTGATAAGAAGATGGAACTTCACATGAGCGGTGAAGAAACAGAACTTGACCGTACAGTAGTAGATGAAATCGGCGATCCTCTTATGCATTTGTTAAGAAATGCAGCGGACCATGGTCTTGAAACCACCGAGGTTCGTAAGCAGAAGGGCAAGCCTGAAGTTGGTAATATTTACCTTGATGCTTATCAGGATGGTAACAATGTTATCATCGAGGTAAGAGATGATGGTAACGGTATTGATGTTTCAAAGGTTCGTGACAAGGCAATCAGCCGTGGCACAATCACAGCCGAGCAGGCTGAAAACATGTCAGATAAGGAAATTATCGATCTTTTGTTCCTTCCCAGCTTCTCTACAAAGGAACAGGTTTCCGAAATTTCCGGTCGTGGTGTAGGCCTTGACGTAGTTAAGTCAAAGATTGAAGCGTTAAGCGGTGAAGTTGAAGTTAAGAGTAAGCTTGGCGAAGGCAGTGTATGGACAGTAAGACTTCCTCTTACACTTGCAATTATCCAGGCCCTTATGGTTGTTGTCGGAGACGAGAAATATGCTATTTCTCTTGGATCCATTCAGACAATCGAAGACATTTCACCCAAGGATGTTAAACTTGTACAGAACAAAGAAGTTATTCAGCTTCGTGGCTCTGTAATTCCTCTTATCAGACTTTGCGATGTGGTTGAGGTTGAATCTTCAAAGAACGCCGATGCCAATATGGTAGTAGTAATTGTTAAGAAGGGCGACAGACTTGCAGGTATTGTGGTTGATGAGTTAATCGGCCAGCAGGAAATCGTTATCAAGTCCCTTGGCAAATATATTAGCAAATGTAAGTTCATCAGTGGTGCAACAATCCTCGGTGATGGTGAGGTAGCACTTATTATTGATGCAAATGCATTGCTGTAATGAAAGGGGGATACGAAAATGGATGAATTAAGAGTTGGAACTGCAGGTGACATCACCCAGTATATTGTAATAAAAATCGGTGCGGAATTTTATGGTATCAATATCACATACGTAGATAACATCGTTCGTATGCAGCATATTACCAGAGTTCCCAAGGTAGCACCCCACTTAAAGGGTGTAATTAACTTAAGAGGTATTGTGGTTCCCGTTATGAGCTTAAGACTTAAAATGGGGCTTCCTGCAGATGAAATCACTAAGGATACAAGAATCATTATCCTTAAGCATGAGCAGCAGGGAACAATCGGTATTGTTGTTGATGAGGTAAGAGAAGTTATTACTCTTGACAGTGAGCATGTTGAAAAGGTTGCCGCTGACAACAATAATGCACCTGATCACACTACTTTTGTAACAAGTGTCGGAAAGTGCGGAGACAATCTTGTATCACTTCTTGACATTAACGCAGTTGCATTGGAAAAGGAATAATTATTCGGGGCTGATTTATGGTAGAATTAAGCTTGGAAAATATGTCCGAACAGTATTTTGATGTACTTAAGGAAATCGGTAACATCGGCGCAGGTAACGCAACAACGGCACTTGCGCAGATGTTGCAGTGTAAAGTAGATATGAAGGTTCCCCAGGTTAAGCTTCTTAACTTTAATGAAGTCGGAACACTTATGGGCGGTGAAGAACAGATAATGGCCGGAATATATCTCTGTGTTGAAGGAGATATAACCGGAAGTATTATGTTTCTTCTTGAAAAAGGCGCAGCAAAGCATCTTGTTTCACAGCTCATGGGTATGGAAATTACCGCAGATGAATTTGATGAAATGAGTTCTTCTGCCCTTAAGGAAATCGGTAATATTATTACGGGCGCATATTTGAATTCGTTGTCAACCATGACAAATCTTAAGATATATCCTTCTGTGCCTGATTTGACGGTGGATATGGCAGGAGCGATACTCAGTGTTCCTGCAATTGAATTCGGAACTCTCGGTGACAAGATATTACTTATACAGACTCAGTTCACCGATGACTTTGACATTGACGGATATTTCATTCTTGTGCCGGATCTTGAATCCTACGGAAAGATTCTCGGCGCTTTGGGACTAATGTAAACTGGGAGCATTTATGAGTAAACTTATTAAGGTTGGCATGGCCGATCTTTCAGTATGTATAAGCCCTGACAGCGTAACCACGTTGGGGCTTGGCTCCTGTGTAGGAGTTGCAATCAGAGACCCGATTACAAAAGTCGGTGGACTGGCACATGTTATGCTGCCTGACTCCGGAGCCATTAAGAATAATACAAACATATACAAGTTTGCAGATACAGGAATAGAAGAATTGGTCAGACAGATGGAAAAAGCCGGTGCAAAGAGAAACCGTATGGTTGCCAAGATTGCCGGTGGTGCCCAGATGTTTGCCTTTCAGAATAAAAACGATCTTGTCCGCGTTGGAGACAAGAATGTAGAGGCCAGCAAGAAAAAGCTTAAAGAACTCGGAATTAAGCTTCTGGCTGAGGATACCGGTGAAAACTATGGTAGAACCGTTATCTTTTATCCTGAAACAGGAGATTATATTATTAAAGCAGTAGGCAAGGAAGAGAGGAAAATATAGCAGTGAACAGAAAACAGTTGCCTCTTGTTCTTATGCTTTTGGCAGGTGCAATTACAAGCATTACTGTATATTTCAGGGGACTTGGACTTAAAACCATGCTGATAGCACTGCTTGCGGCTCTTGTTTCTTTTTATTTTATCGGTTCACTCATCAAAATGGTGCTTGATTCTTTTTACAAAGAAAACGAAAAGGCGGCTGAGGATGAGGGCTCCGTAATCGAAAAGGAAGCAGATGAGGTGCCGGTCGAGGGCGATGGAGAAGCCTAAGGCCGTAAAATAAATAGTACATGCAGGGTACAGAATTTACAGGGGATGGAATTCTTACATGGATGAACAAGGTAGGAAGAAGCTGTGGGAGAAATATTCTTCCGATAAATCAGCTGAAGTAAGAGAACAATTGATTTTAGAGTATGCTCCGTTAGTGAAGTTAGTAGCGGGGCGTCTTAGTATGTATTTAGGTTATAATGTTGAATATGATGATCTGGTAAGCTATGGAATATTCGGACTTATTGATGCCATTGACAAGTTTGACTGTCTTAAGGATGTTAAGTTTGAAACCTATGCAAGTCTTCGAATCAGAGGCTCCATTTTGGACCAGATTCGTAAAATGGACTGGATTCCCCGTACCGTGCGTCAGCGTCAGAGAGAAATCGACAGAGCGATGCACGAAATCGAAGTGGAAACAGGACATCCCGCCTCGGATGAGGAACTGGCAGGTAAACTGAATATTTCCGGGGATGAACTGGCAGAATGGCAGTCACAGCTTAAGGTTACCAATGTTATTTCACTTAATGAATTTATGGAATCAGGCAGTGAGGTTCCAAATGAAAAGAATCTTGCATCCCACTTTGAAAGTCCTGAGGAAGTGGTTGATAAGCAGGAACTAAAGGAAAAGCTTAAAGAAGCACTTGATGTTCTTACCGAAAAAGAGAAAAAGGTAGTGCTTTTATATTATTACGAAGAATTAACACTTAAGGAAATCAGTTTTGTACTTGAGGTTTCAGAGTCAAGAGTTTCTCAGCTTCATACAAGGGCACTTGCGAAAATGAGGGATAAGCTTGGCCGATATATGGGTATATTGACGGAAACACACTAATATTTTGCGGGGGAGCATAAATGAACGGTTATTTCCAGGTTGTTCCAAAAGAAGGAAAATGTGTATTAAAGCTTGTGCCGCCTACCGATGACGGTGTTCCTTTTAAGTTGGAGTATCTTGCCGAATATATTTCACTTAAAAATCTTTCTTGTGACTTCAAGGCTCTTGCAAAGGTATTGCAGGACCTTTCAGAAGTGACTTTTTTTCCTACTGCAACTGATTTTAAATATCCCGAAGGCGAGTCTGTTAATGTGCTTTGTTCGCCCGACAATATGTCGGTAACGGTTCGTATGTATGCGCCATTTGAAGGTGCAGCGCCGATGCCAAAGGCTGAGTTTATGAGAGAATTCACTTCAAGGGGCATCTCCTACGGATATGATGAGGCTGCTATAGATGCATTTCTGGCAAGTCGTCCCTATTGTACGGATGTGGTGCTTGTAAAGGGCCTTCCTCCGGTACAGGGCAGTGACGCAACTATTGAATATTTCTTCAATACGGATCCAAGGGTTAAGCCTACATTAAAAGAAGACGGAACGGTTGATTTCTTTAACTTAAATACAATCAACCATTGTAAAAAGGGTGACTTACTCGCAAGACTTCACCCGGCAGTTCTCGGTAAGCCCGGCATGAATGTTAAGGGTGAACGAATTAAGCCAAGAGACGTTAAACAGGCCATCCTTAAGTTTGGTCACAACATTGATATTAATGAATCAAAAACAGAACTGTTTTCACAGGTTTCCGGCCATGTTTCCTATGTGGAAGGAAAGGTTTTCGTTTCAAATGTTTTTCAGGTTGAAAATGTAGACAATTCTGTAGGAAATATTGACTATGACGGCAGTGTGCAGGTAAATGGTAATGTATGTGAAAACTTTTCCATTAAGGCAAAGGGCTCCATTGAAGTAAGGGGCATTGTTGAAGGTGCATACCTTGAGGCTGGAGAGAATATCATCATCGCCAGAGGTATGAACGGTATGCATAAGGGTGTCTTAAAGGCAGGCGGAAATGTGGTTTCAAAATTCCTTGAAAATGTAAAGGTTTCTGCCGGCGGTTTCATTGAAACCGAGTCCATTATGCACAGTGATGTGGTGGCCGGCACCGACATAAGAGTTAACGGAAAACATGGTATTATTGCAGGCGGAAGAGCCTGTGCCACAAACAGTATAGAAGTTAAGAACTTAGGCTCGGGAATGGGCTCGGATACAGTGGTTGAAGTTGGTATGGATACCACTGTTAAGACAAGAATGCAGGAGCTGCAAAAGCGAATTGCTGATATTAATAAGCAGCTTGCAACCGTAAAGCCTGTTCTTGACGGGGCAAAGCTCAAGCTTGCGCAGGGCATTAAAATGTCAACAGACCAGCTTTTACAGATACAGAAGCTTGTCAAGCTCAGCCAGGCGCTTAATGAAGAACTTTCCATCATTGTTCCTGAATATAATCTTTTACAGGAACAGGAGGATATGAATGTGGATCAAAAGGGTGTGGTGACGGTAACAGGAGATGTATATCCCGGCACCAAGATCTGCATAAGCGATGTATCCATGGTGGTAAAATCAGCAATGAAATATTGCCGCTTTATAAAAGAAGCCGGTGATGTTAAAATGGTAGCGATATATTAATTATTTTGTGGGGAAATGGTTATGGGTTTAGGTCCGATGGAAGTGTCGGGCATTATGTCGCGAGTTCAGGATTTTGCAATTATGAAGCAAAATGAGGACATGAAGGGACATATTGACCAGACAAATTATGCATCACAGTTTCAAAGAGAGGTTAATGACAGGGCAAACACCGTCAGAAGCACTCAGGAAACTTTAAATGAACAAAAGAAGTTTGATGCCAGGGAAAAAGGCAGCAACGAATATTACGGTGACGGCGGAAAAAGACGTAACGGTGAAAAACGTGACGGAAAGGTTGTAATTAAAGGCGCATCGGGCGGTTTTGATATAAGGATTTGATTATGAATGTTACTGAAATAGTGTTACTGGTTATCGGAGGCTTATTCTTTGCAATAAGCTTCTTTTTACCTGATAAAAAAGAAGAACAGGATAAAGCAGCGGCTGAGGAAGAGATAAAGCGCCTTGTTAATAAGGAACTTGAAAGTGCCAAGTCAAAGATTGATGATATGGTGGATGAAACCGTTAATTATTCAATCGAAAAGACCGAAAGGGCACTGGAGCGTCTTTCAAATGAAAAGATAATGGCCGTGGACGAGTATTCTGAGACCGTTCTTAAAAAGATTAATGACAATCATAATGAAGCGGTTTTTCTTTATGACATGTTAAATGATAAGGATGAAAAGCTTAAAAGCACCGGTCTTAAGATAAACGAGTCCATAAGCAACCTTGAAAGAGAGCGAAAGGAATTAGAAGAGAAAAAGCGCATAGAGGAGGCTGCCGCCATAAAGGCCAAGGAAGCCCTTGTAGAAGCTGCTCTTGCAAGAGAGGAAGCGTTAGAAAAGTCCTTTATTCCCTTTGCACCGGAAAGACTTGTACTCGTGGACGGTGTAGCGGTTCCGGTTGATAAATCGGAGGAGGGTAAAGATAAGGCAGAGACTGCTTCGGAAAATACTGAAATAAAGAAGGCACCTGCCAAGAAAACCACATCAAAAAAGACCGAAAGAACAAAGGCTCAGACTAAAAAGGCTGATGATTCGCCTGTGGCTGTCCATTTTGAAAATGCAAACGACGGAAAGATTAATTCCAATGAAGCAATAAGAAAACTTCATGAGGAGGGCCTTAGCAATATGCAGATTGCGAGGGAACTCGGTCTGGGAGTTGGGGAAGTGAAGCTGGTAATTGATTTATTTGCCGCTAAAAAGGGAAAATAATTTTTATGAAACTTAAATCATATTTACGGGGAATCGGTGCAGGAATGATAGTTGCCGCTTTGGTTATGGGCGCTTCGATTCCAAAAGATAAAGCCCCGGATGTTTATAAAAACGAAACTCTTAAAGAGTCTGTTAAAAAGGATAATGATACTTCCGAAGTAAAAGACAATCCTCAAATTGTTGCAAGCGTCGATGTGAAAGACAATTTGTCATCTGATGAAATTCTTCCTGGAAATGATGAAAATATTGTCAGCGAAGGAAGCTTGGAAGGCGTCACTGATAATAACAAAGCAATAGAACCTGAGAAGGAAAATCCTTCAGAAGAGGAAATTAAGAATCAGGAAGAAAAACCTGAAGATCCAAAAAAGGAAGAACCTAAACAAGAGGAACCTAAGCAAGAAGAACCTAAGAAAGAAGAGCCTGAGACACAAACGCCTGATTCACTTCCTAAACAAGAGTTTACCGGTGAAACATTTACACTTAAGGTAATATCCGGAGACGATTCCGTAAGCGTAAGCAGAAGACTTTATGAAGCGGGACTTATTGAGTCGGTTTCTTCTTTTGACGATTACCTTTGCGAACACAGATATGACCGCTTTATAGGCGTAGGCTTTTATGATATTCCCGCAGGTGCGGATTATGAAACAATGGCAAAAATCATCACCAGAAGATATTACGGAGAATAGTAAAAAACTTTTATATTCTACTTGAAAACATTGCGTGTGGATGCTATAATCGATACGCTGTGATAAAAAGGCACGTGTATTTTGCATGCTTAAAGCTTGCAGCTCCCCGTCGGTGCTTCTTAACGCGGAGGTTGACGGATTAAGGAAATACACGGATGAAAAACCAAAAACGGAGGATTTTAAAATGAGCGTTATTTCAATGAAACAGTTACTTGAAGCAGGTGTTCACTTTGGACACCAGACCAGAAGATGGAACCCTAAGATGGCTCCCTACATCTTCACAGAAAGAAACGGTATCCACATCATCGACCTTCAGAAGTCAGTTGGCAAGGTTGACGAAGCTTACAATGCAATTTCTGACATCGTAGCTCAGGGTGGTACAATTCTTTTCGTTGGTACAAAGAAGCAGGCTCAGGATGCAGTTAAGACAGAAGCAGAGCGTTGCGGTATGTACTATGTTAACGAGAGATGGCTTGGCGGTATGCTTACAAACTTCAAGACCATTCAGTCACGTATTGCAAGATTAAAAGCTATTGAAACAATGGCTTCAGACGGAACATTTGATGTACTTCCCAAGAAGGAAGTTATCAATATTAAGAAGGAATGGGAAAAGCTTGAGAAGAACATCGGCGGTATCAAGAACATGAAGAAGATCCCGGATGCTATTTTCGTAGTTGACCCGAAGAAGGAAAAGATCTGCATTCAGGAAGCTCATATCCTGGGTATCACCCTGATCGGTATGTGCGATACCAACTGTGATCCGGAAGAACTGGATTATGTTATCCCGGGTAATGACGATGCTATCCGCGCCGTTAAGCTGATCGTTGAAGCTATGGCTGATGCAGTTGTAGAAGCTAACCAGGGCGA
>JAZLLV010000049.1:0-14847 GCA_045598365.1 Lachnospiraceae bacterium | reverse complement strand
ATAAGGGAATGGCTGACTGTTTAACGAACGGGATCACCTATTGCGTCCCTATTGAAATTACGTCAGGCCATCTATCCTTATCATTATAAAAAAATAAGTGCAGATGTATCAAAACATCTACACTTATATAGTACGAAATTGAAATTTTAATTGAGGGGCTGTGAAAAATGCTGCTTTGGGGACGGGATTTACTGTCGGGAATCACCCTACAGAAGCCACGTCCCTAAGGCAAGCAAATGTTTTTTCACAGCCCCTTTTGTTATCAGATTGAACTTTGAATTTTTTCAAGTGTTGCCTTGTCGATTTTGCCGGTGGCAACGGTTTCGTCAACCCAGAGCTTTAAGGAATTGACGGTGGAGGAGATTTTGGACATTTCCTCCTGGATTTTTAAGAAATCAGGAAGCTCATCTTCGGTTATTTCGCCATCCACGGTGATTTCGATAAAGCGGTTTTTTGCTTTGTCCAGTGAATTAAGTGCCGCAAGGGTTTCAAGAGTTATCTGGGATAAGTCTTTCATGGTGACTTCCTCAACATATTTCTCGCCTATAGGGCACTCGTGTGTGCAAAAGTAATTGCAAAGTGTGGGTGCTTTGTACACCTCAGCCATTTTCATTACTTCATCAGGATGGGGAAGTGATTTTTCGCTTTCGATTTTTTCGATACGCTCAGCGGATACATATTCCATGAGCTCCTCTGCCTTGTCTCTTGTAAGACCGGCCTCTTCCCTGCTTATCTGATATATGTTTTTGTTTTCTTTAATTGATCTTTTACCCATTTTTGACCCCTTAGTATGTATTGACCTAATTATACACAGATTTTAATGTATGGTAAACTACTTAACAGTATTTTGTCATTAAGGATGGAATGTATGACACTAAAAGAAAAAGCAAAAAAACTAAAAAAGGATATTCCTGCGGTATTCATTGCCCTTAAGGATAAAGAAACACCAATCGTTGCAAAAATAATTGCGGGCATAACCGTTGCCTATGCACTGTCACCCATAGACCTGATTCCGGACTTTGTGCCGGTTTTGGGATATCTTGACGATGTGCTTATTTTGCCTGCGCTTATTTTACTGGTTATTAAGCTCATCCCTAAAGAGGTGTGGGAGAGAAGTGTGGCTGCCGCCGAAGGACTTTGGGCCGAAGGCAGGCCTAAAAAATGGTATTTTGCAATACCCATAATCATAATCTGGGCGCTCATTATATACCTTGTCGCTCGATTATTTGTCTGATACTAAATACTTTTGGCCGCTTTAGGGCGTGATTCATAAAGAAAAACGGCTCCATTTCTTGCCTTACTGTCTAAAATGTGACATACTATGCCTTATGTGTTTGTTATTTATAAAAGTGACACAAAAAAGGTACAGGAGAGGGAGTATATGTTTTTAAATCAGTTTTTTAATGCAGTGGTGCAGATTATTCTGTTTGCCATCATTCCTTTTGTGTGGTGGCTTATTACTGCAAGGAAAAAGGAGAATTTCTTTGCATGGATTGGCTTAAAGAAGCCGGTTTTTGAGGGAAAGGGTAATGGTATCGTCCTGCTTGTTGTAAGTTTTATTGCAGTTATGGCACTTGGACAGATTGCAATTTATTTCAGGGGCGAAATGGAGGCTGCGGATTCCGCATATAAGGGAATGGGCGCAGTTGCAATTCCAAGCATTTTAGTTTATGCATTCGGACAGACAGCTTTTTCAGAGGAAGTTTTATTCAGAGGATTTTTATTAAAGCGTCTTGCAAACAAGCTTGGATTTATGAGCGCAAACATAATTACTGCAGCAGTTTTCGGTGTGATTCATCTTACTATGGTGTGGGGACACGTTAATATTCTTTCGGGAACACTTATAGTTGTGTACCCTGCAGTTGTGGCACTCGTATTTGGCTGGCTTAATGAAAAGAAGTTTAAGGGTTCCATTCTTCCAAGCTGGATTATTCACGGCCTTGTAAACACTGTTGAAAGCTGCCTTCAGGCATTTATGTAAGATTTGTATGAAATATAAAAGGACATTCCATTGAGAAAAATCTCGTGGAATGTCCTTTTTTTCTAATCAACCGAGTAGGAGGTAGTCGGCTCGATTATTTCAACCTCTGCAATTCCGGTTTGCAGCGATTAATTTACTCTATGGATAACTTGTCAAAAAGTTCTTCTTTTGCGACTTCTTTTGTTGCAAAGGGACCGGGAATTACACCGATTGAACGATGACTTCCAAGGTAGTCGCAATCAAAGGTAATAGGTGTTCCGTCAGGATTTTCAAAGGGCTGCTCGGGCTCAAAGGCTTTACCGAGAGTTTCGGTTGAAATCATATCAACCTCAAAATCCTTCATTACATCGTATATATTGGTGTCAAGGTAGTATTTGCCGTCCTTTTCGCAAACATCCACATATACCTTTCCGGAGTTATCGGTAAAGGAATTCTTTTCGTGTATACAGCCCTTTGCGCCTTCAAAGTAGGCGTTTCCGTCAACCCATACGGGAAGATGTGAAAAGTGAGCGGGACCATGCTTCATCATATTGGGATGTTCTTCTTCCATATCGAACATCTTGATCCATGTATCATATACAGGATACTCATCAAAGCAGTATGTACCGACTTTTCTGTTTTCAATCTGCTTTCTGTCGGGATCTGCATCGTTTTCAAGCACAAGATCCTCGGAGGGCCACTTCTGAATGAAGATGTTATTGTAAAATCTGTCGTCACCATGAAGAATTGTATTAAAGCCCATTACCTCTGTTCTGTGAGGAATATGGTAGGGAGTATATCTGTAGTCTGTTCCTTCTCCGACCATGGTAAAGGAGCCTGCGCAGAGATTGTGAACCATGGCAACGCCCTGGGTGGCAATTCTTAAGGATACATCGGAGAGAAGAATGTTGTTATCGATAAGTGTGGGACCGTGACCTACTTCCACGAAAATATCCTGGCAGGTCATTCCGCCCTGTAACTGTTTTGCAAAGGAGGGACGTTCATTGTCATGAAGCAGATTCTGGGTAAGTCTTGTACCCTGAGCTTCCCAGTCACACCAGATACCCATGGTGCAGTGGTGAATATGATTTCTTCTCATGATAACGTCAATGGCTGCATGCATTTTTATGCCGGCGATTTCGGCACCGCCAAGTTCCATCATGTTGTTGATGTGGTGAATGTGGTTGTCTTCAATTATGCTGAATACACCACCCATACGTCCGATGATGCCACCCTGTTCGCAATGATGGATATTGTTTCTGCGGATTATGTGGCCACCGATTTTTTCTTTAAGCCAGCCGTAGTACTGGCCGCGGCATACGGAATCTCTTTCCATCTGGGTAGGGCTCTTTAAGTGCTTTGTAGTATAGTAGTTGCTGTTTTCGGGATCGTAATAGCGGCCCACACAGATACCTGCACACTTGCTTCCCCAGATTTCACAGTCTTCGATTATCCATCCCTTACTCCAGTGGGGGCTTATCATTCCGTCCTGATATGCCGCGGGAGGAGCCCAGGTGGTGGCAGCCTTATTAATATTAAAACCGTTTACGGTAATGTAGCCGATACCTTCTTCTTTGGGCATAAAGCATTCTCGTCTTACGGTAATTTCAACATTTTCTTTGTTGGGATCGGCTCCACCGAAATTGGCATAGAAAATGGTTTCATTCTTTTCTGTATCCTGCGTTGCATACCATTTTCTTGTTGAATTATCGGGGTCCCAGGAGCATTCGTATACCTTTGCTTCAAGACATTCTTCAATGCTTAAGGCTTCGTATAAAGCTTCATCATTTAACCATACACATCCTGTGTGCTTATTGGGGGTTGCAAAATACCAGTCTCCGTACACAAGTGTTGTATAGGGATTGTAGTCGCCGAAGATTCCGTTTTTAACCTTTGCACACCATACATCGTCCTTATATTTTTCCCAGCCTTTAAGCTGTTCGGCACCTGTGATTATTGCGCCAAGGGGAGAGACGCTTTTGTATGTGATGCGGTTTTCATCGGTTCCTGCGTTAACGGGGTTAACATTTTCTCTGTAAACACCGGGAGCTACAAGCACTTCGTCATCGGGCTTAGCAATTTTTGCTGCCTCATTGATGCGTCTAAAAGGTAATTCTTTGGTACCATTGCCATCATGTTTGGCATTTACATTTACGTAAATTGTCATAAAAACACCTCTCTCATAAAATTTTTAATCATTTTTGCGACTTTATCTCATTGTTTTCAGAATAGTCTGTATTTTGTTTATACAGTATAAAAAAACTGATTGCCATCAAAAAATTGCTATGCATTCTACCATAATTGTTATTTGAAGAAAAAAACTTATTATTTTACCCGAAATGTCGGAAAATTTTATGGCAGGAAGCTTCTAAAGCGTGTATAATATACATTAGAAAGAAAACTGTACATTTTTTTTTGACTTTCAATCCGTTTTCGGATTGTCAAATGACCACAAGCTATAGCAATTTTTCAACTGTCAAAAGGGGTAAACAGATGAAAAGTGATTTACAACTTGTAGAAACTTCAAAAGAACAAATCCAGCATAAAGTCAATACTTCCTTAAGAGTGTTTGTAAACAGACTGCATTCGGATTTTCCGGCCCACTGGCATCCGGATATTGAAATAATCCATCCTTTGGCGGCTCCGTATAAGGTGGTCTGTTCGACTCATACATATGTTGTTGACGTGGGAGATATTATAATAATATGTCCGGCTGTTATTCATGAAATTTTTTCTCTTTCAAACGGAGCAAGGCTCTATATTCAGGCGGATTTTTCCAACAATGTTTCATTAAGCGAATTGAATAAAGCCTTCAGACTTATGTCCCCGGCTCTTCATATTCAGAAGAAACACTGTCCGGAGGAAGTATATAAAAAGATTTGTAAATACATTGAAGATATAAAGACCATGTATTTTGGCTCTTTTGCCCATATGGAAGCCCGCGACGACACTTCAATCGATTATATTGAACTGGAGCCCTTTAAGGAGCTGGATATTTATTCCATGCTGATTCAGCTTATTTCTTTTTGCGCTCAAAACTACAGCCTCTTTGTGGGAAGTGAAAATCCTTCAGGCAGTGGTTTGAGTAAAAATACTATTGTTATGAGCAATGTCTGCGCATACATAGCAGAGAATTTTACGGAAAATATTACGCTTGAAGAGGTTGCTTCATATGCAGGCTTCAGTAAATACCATTTTGAAAGAATCTTCACTGATTATTCAGGTATGACCTTTTATCAGTATCTTCAGCAGATGCGTGTAAATTACGCCCAGACCCTTCTTTCAAATTCCGAATTGTCCATAACAGACGTTTCCTATCAATCCGGATTTGCAAGCAGTGCCGCATTTACAAGAGCCTTTAAGAAGGGTACAGGATATGCTCCTTCGCAATTCAGAACACTGCAGCAGAAGCTTCACCCCCATCCGGATCCGCTTCTTCACCAAGACTGAAAAAATTGATAATTTAACATGCAAAGTACCGCTCTTTGGGACAGATTTGTCGCAGGGCGGTACTTTTTTTCTTGTGCGGCAAAATAAAAATAGCAATAATTGTAGGTTGTAGCGCACTTATTTTATGGACGATTTAGACAAAGATGATGATAATTCAAGTAAATAGCACAGCAATTTGACAATACATGCTTTGTCGCTGCGCTAAACTTGGGTGTCGTTTAGGACATTATGTCTAAAATGGTTATTTGGGGATAATCTACAGATGCCTGAGAAAAATTGGGCGTTAAGCCCGTAGAAAATCAATTTATATTGTCGGACTCGACAAAAAGAAGGAGGAAATGAAAATGAAAAAGTATTTCAAAAAGCTTGTAGCTGCTGTTGCAACATTAACAATGGCAGTAGGCCTTGTAGCATGCGGAAAAGCTGCTGACAATCAGCCCGGCGGCACAAGCGGCAACGGCAATGGTAACGCACCTTCCGGTTCAGGAAAATACGTTACACTTGTAGTATGGGGCAACGGCAGTGCCAACACTGCAGACTGCGAAGAAGTCGCAGAAGCAATTAACAAAATTACACGCGAAAAGATCGGTGTGGAAATCCAGCTCGTTCGTGGACAGGATGCAGAGCAGATTAACCTTGCTCTTACTTCCGGCGAAGCAATCGATCTTCTTTGCTACAACAACATCAGTGGTCAGTTCAATACTGTTGTAAACAACAACTGGGCTTACCCTCTTGATGAATTACTTGACAAGTTTGGTCAGGGCGCTAAGGACTTCATCAACCCCTTCGACCTTGAAGCATGTAAGTACAACGGCGTTCTTTATGCACTTCCTAACCAGAAGGACACTTCCCGTTCAGCAGGTTTTGCAATGCGTAAGGACATCTGCGATGCACTTGGCATCAAAGTTCCTGAGTATGGTACATACGAAGAAATGCATGACATCCTCGTAAAGGTTCATGCAGCATATCCTGATATTTATCCTCTTGTTCCTACATGGGCACAGGGTGGTATGCAGACAACATTACCCGCAGATCCCCTTGGCGACAGCCTTGGTATTCTTGAGAGCTGCTTTGACTCCAGCACAAAGGTTATCAACGAAGCTGAAGGCAAGTCATTCCAGGATTTCTGCAAGATGATGTATCAGTGGAATCAGGAAGGTTTAATCATGCCTGATGCTACAACAACAACAGAGAATAACCTTCTTACAGCTGCAGGTTTCGCAATGTTCGAAAACTGGAAGCCCGGTAAGGAACTTGAAGTTTACAAGGGCAACAACCAGCCTGTATACTTCATGAAGCTTCATAAGCCCATTAAGCACACAGCTATTCCCAACGGTAACTCATGGGTAATTCCTTATTCAACAAAGCATCCTGAAGAAGCTATGAAGCTTTGGAACTTAATGTTCACAGATTCAGAAGTATCTAACCTCTTCATCAATGGTATCGAAGGTAAGCACTGGGCATGGGCTGATGCTGATCACAAGATGATCACAACTCCCGAAGGTGTTGATCCTAACGCATCAGGTTACTCATCAATGGACTGGGCATGGCCTAACCAGCAGATTACACCCGTTTGGGTTGGTGCTGAAGATCCCGATCTTTGGTCAAAGCTTAACGAGTTCAACAACGACGGCGTAGCAAGCCCTGCAATGGGATTTGTTTGGGACAGCAGCAGTGTTATGAACCAGGTTACATCTTGTCAGAACGTTGTTTCTTCTTACAAGAATGCTCTTCTTTGGGGTTCTATCGATCCTGAAGAGAACTTACCTAAGTACATCGCAGAGCTTAAGGCTGCAGGTATCGATGAAATCATCGCAGCTAAGCAGGCTCAGCTTGACGAGTTCCTTAAGAACAAGAAGTAATTCTTTCTGAGGTATAAACATAAAAACAAAACATGCAGGTGCCGGAAGAATTCTTACGGCATCTGCAAGTTAGTTTTATGAGAATGGAGGAAACGCATCCTTGACTAAAACATTGAAAAAGATGAAGCATTATTGGCCGCTGTATGTAATGTTTTTACCCGGCGCACTATATCTTTTTATTAATTCATATATTCCTATGTTCGGAATACAGATAGCGTTCAGACAGTACAATGCGAGGGATGGCGTATATGGAAGCCCTTGGTGCGGATTTAAGAACTTCGAGTTCCTTACCCGTACAAAAGATGCTTGGATTATGATTAGAAACACACTGTTTTACAATCTCGTATTTATTACACTCGGTACTGTATTAGCTGTAGCAACAGCAATTATTCTTAACGATATTCGTCATAAAAAGGCGAAACAACTATACCAGACGATAATTCTGATTCCTTTCCTTATTTCGATGGTAATCGTAAGCTACCTTGCCTTTGCTTTCCTTGGCACCAGTAACGGATACATTAACAATACAATTGTTAAATTATTCGGTTCGAAAGCTATTGACTGGTACAATACACCAAAGTACTGGCCTTTTATCCTGGTTATCATCAATATTTGGAAGACTCTTGGATATAATATGATTCTTTATTACGCTACCATCTGCGGTATTGACGGTACACTTTACGAAGCAGCCGTTGTGGATGGAGCAAGCCGTTGGCAGAGAATAGTACATGTTACACTGCCCGGTCTTAAATCAACTATCATCGTATTGACACTTATGGCTCTTGGTGGAATTTTCCGTTCCGACTTCGGTCTTTTCTATCAGGTTCCTCAGAACTCGGGTCCGCTTATCAGCGTAACCCAGACAATCGATACCTATGTATATCGAGGACTTATGCAGAATAACAACATTGGTATGTCATCTGCCGCAGGTCTTTATCAGTCGGTTGTCGGATTCGTGCTGGTAGTAACTGCTAATGCGATAGTTAGAAAAATCGACAATGAAAGTTCGCTGTATTAAGGGGGCAGAAACATGGTACAAAAAGACAAAGGGTTTCAGATTTTTGCAAATGCACTGATGATCTTTCTGGTTATCAGCGTTATTGCACCGTTTTTGCTTATGCTCATGTCATCTCTTACTGATGAACAGTCACTGATTGCAAACGGATACAGCTTTTTTCCTGAAAAATTCAGCTTATATGCTTACAAGTATTTGCTGGTTCAGTCCGGTTCTGTTGCACGTGGTTATTTCATTTCAATTATGATTACCTTGATTGGAACCGCTTCAAACTTATTTTGCACAATATTATATGCATATCCGCTTTCAAGAAAAGATCTTCCCGGAAAGAATATTTTTGCATTTTATCTTTTCTTTACAATGCTTTTCTCCGGCGGTTTAGTTCCTGCATATTTGATGTGGACACAGACATTCCACATTCGTAATACATTTATCGCATTGTTAGTTCCGGGTCTTTTAATGAGTCCCTTCAACGTTATTATGATGCGTACATACTTCACCACCAATATTCCTGATGAAGTTATTGAAGCTGCAAGAATTGACGGAGCTAACGAGTTCAAGATTGTCTACAGTGTAGTCTTCCCCATGGCTGTTCCGATTACCGCAACAGTCGGCCTTTTGGTAGGACTTGGATACTGGAATGACTGGATGAACGGTCTTTATTATATTAATGATGACAAACTTTACAGCATTCAGGTATTGCTTATGAAGATTCAGAGAAATCTGGACCAGTTAAGACAGCAGGCACAGAACGGTAGTGGTAACGTTAACATGGCAGATTTGCCGTCAACTTCGGTTCGAATGGCACTCACTGTTTTGGGTATTCTCCCTGTTATGATTGTTTATCCTTTCTTACAGAGATACTTTGTTAAAGGTATTACAATCGGTGCGGTTAAAGGTTAATGGGTATAGCAAATTTACAATAAAAAAGGTCTTTCCTGTGAGTGGGTTAAAACTTCTCATGGAAAGACCTTTTTATTATTTCAGTCGTGCAATTTCCCGTTTGAAGCGGTTGATTTGCTCACCGTCTGAAACATTATAATCCTGTTTTAAGCAGTTAATGATGCGTTCGTAGGTTTTGATTGCTTCTTTTTTTCGGCCCTCAATATCGTAAACCTGTGCAATTGAGCAAAGTCCGTCATAAATGTGAGGAGCCTCCTGCATGGTGTAGGACTTTTCGTAGGCTTCAATAGCCTTATCCGGTTCGCCAAGTTTAAGATAGCCGTCTCCCAGGTCGCAGAAGGCCTGCCATTCATTGGGGTAATCCTTTACCATCTGTTCCCAGCAGGCTTTAGCTTTGTCTAAGTCTCCGCGGCCAAAAGCAATATCTCCGCAGTATAAAAGATACTGGTGATTCTTTTTTGCCTTTTTAAGCTGTTCGTTGTAAGTAACTGCTTCGTCAAAGCGATTATCCGCAATAAGATTTTCAAGCAAAGCATACAGCCCGCCATAATTTAAGGGATTCTTTTCAACAAATTCCTTAAAGAAGGAGATTACCTTAAAGTGATTATCATACCATTCATCGCCGCATAATCCGTTATTTGCTTCAAGATATGCCACCCATCCGGCCTTGTCATCGGGGTCAAACTCCAACACCTTCTCTGCATAGTAGGATGCAAGCTCATGATCGCTGTTTGCACGGTGGTTATATAAATATGCCATGTTACCAAGGGCCCTTGTGTCCTTGGGGTTATCCTTTAAGATTTTTTCTAAAAACGAAACTGCTTTGTCAAAGGTCTTTTCATTTATGCGAGCCTCATGCCAAAACATGTTTTCAATTCGCTCCATCTGCTCTTCGTAGGGCATCTCGAAAAGCTCATCGATGCTTATTCCAAAAAACATCGCTAATTTAGGCAGTAGTGATATATCAGGTGTGCTGGCTCCGGTTTCCCACTTTGAAACGGCCTGAAAAGACACCCCAAGATATTCCGCAAGTTCATCCTGCTTTACATGTTTTTCCTGCCTGTAATATTTTATCTGTTCTCCAATCATTTCTATTTACCTCAACTATTGTTTGATTTGCTTTTGATACGTATCGCCTACATTTGTCACTATAGCCCTGTTTTGCTGACTTTTCAATCGATGCGTATTTTAGTTTATTCTACGAATGGTTGAGTGATAACAGCAAATATCATTTTTTGATAATTCCCTGAGGTTATAATTGATGCAAATACTTGCGGAGGTCACATATGAGAAAAAAAATACGCAAAGAGTTCCGTTAATGTTCGTAACCTTCCCGATAAATCCGGCGACAAGCTTGGCAGCCTTGCTGTAAATGATGAAATTCATGTAACGGGCCAATGCAATGAGACCGGTTGGTTTAGAATTGATTATAAAGATGGCATTGGTTATGTGTCAGACTCTTTTGTTTCAGATAAAAAAGTTGAAATAGAACAGGGTACGGCAAAGCTAAATAATGACTCTTTTATTGATGGAATTCCTGCTGTTACGTGGGGAGATGGAGTCGGTAATCCGGCTAATGCCATGGGTTATCTGGCCACACTTGGCTATGATTTCAATTCTGTTTTCACTGATGGCGAAGGAAAAAACTACTACTATAGATTATGTTGTTTTACACGTGACGGCGGTGGTGGTTATGATGCTCATTTAGTAACAGATGGACCGGTCACCCAGGAGAGAATAAATGGATTATTGAGGATTTATATCAATAACGTTCAATATGGAGTTGAAAGAACAACTGCTCGTAATTAATTTACAATAAGAAACAACGGAGATGATTCCTCCGTTGTTTTTTGTTAAGCAAAAAGAAAAAACCTTGAAAATAATTCAAGGCTTTTCCGAAAAATAACTGCGGAAGATGGGACTTGAATTAATCGCCACTTAAAAAATCCAGTAAGAAAGGGGCTTCCAGCACCGTCTCCCGAGAGGGAACCTCTTAGGGAACCCCTTAGGGAACCCCTAAAGTTCACCTATAAGTGAGAGAGTAAACTAAAATTTATCTCTTTATTCAAACCATTTGCATTTCATAAGAAAATTAGCAGCATTATTGTAGCCTGCTTTTCCGTAATATCTTTCATGCATTTCATCGTTTACTGCTTGTAACTCTACACAAGACGCGCCTTTCTCTCTGACGCTCGTTTCTATAGCATCTAATAATTTACTCCCTAGCCCTTTGTTTTGATAATCTGCTGAAATAATAATTTCTTCCAATGTATATCCTACAATATCATCATATTGTTTAAAGAATCCCATAACAAACCCTATTGGATTTTCATTTTCATCCCGCATAATCAAAGAATATGAATCTATCATAGACAGCACTTGTTGAATTCTTTTTCCTGCGGTTTCTTCTGTCCAACAGCAATCTTCATGATTATTGTAATAATCAATATACAATGGGAGAACGCTGTCTATATCACTCATATTCATTTCTGTAATTTTCATAGCTGGTCTCCTTTACTTTGTGCAAGTTAAATTAAAATTTATTGCCTTTTTCTCGTTTCTTTAAGGCAATAGACGTTTAATTATTCTGATTCTTATTCAGATTAAATTCTATCTCGGCAAGTTCAATTCTTTTCTGTATTTCTTCAACAGATGGTAGTGCATCAGTAATTTCTTTTATCTGTACTTGGTTATATGTAGCCACTCCCATAGGTGTCTGTATTCCCTGGAAAGCCCATTGTACCTCTGTTTGATTCATATCTTTGCAGATAAGCAGACCAATAGTAGGATTTTCATTCTCTGTTTTAATTAGCTCATTAACTGCATTAACGTAAAAATTTAATTTACCGGCAAACTCTGGATCAAAGGCTGTACCCTTTAATTCTACAACTACGTAACGGGATATATGAAAACAACGATGGAAATGCTATTTCTGCACCAACTTGGTGCAGTTTTATAACTGAAGTATTTAACGAATCAGCAATATGCTTTATTTTGCTTTCAAATTGTGAAGATGAAGAATAAAAGAGATATCGTCATTATTTCAGGCCAAGAGATCGAGAAAGAAAATCGATTATCCTCTTTTCATATTCGCCGAAAATGATATTTTCTTTGCTTTCTTTCTCTCTACCATCAACAAAATATTTTCCGGTCCTTCTATTTACTGACAATGAATCAAGAGGCCAGCCTTCAAATCTGTTAGGCGATGCTTTATCTATCATATAGAATGCCCCAGTTGATTTAGCCATATCTGCATCCATATATGAATGTATTTTCCCTTTGTTATAGACAGCTATTCCATCAAGATAAAATGCATTTACCTTGTCACCTAGTTCAGATACTAACTTAGAATAATAATCAATCATTTCCTCATCAGATAGTCTGTGTGAATTCATAGGGGTTCTGATGTTTAAGCCTGGCTGGCGAACATCATCTAACGCAATTTCATCAAAATACAGTCCTGAATCATTGCAAATAACTACATCAAAATATCTACCATAAAATTTCGCCTTCATAATGGCATTTTCTTCCGGAGTAGTTCCTGTTTCTTCAGGTTCATCTAAAATATTAATATCCTTCAAAGTCAAAAACTCAATATCATATCCATTCAACAAATATTTAAATCTGTTAACCTTTGAAGGATTTGTGGTTCCTATTAACACTTTCATTGTGATTTTCCTATCAGTTTTTATCCATTAATTTTATAACGCTTGCCTTTTGTTGAACCGTCATCAACAAGCTTTCCGACTTTTACCATTAATCGTAAAATTTCCTTCGTACGGGTTTCTTTTACATCAAGAATGTCCATTAAATCTGAGCTACGATACCATTCTCCAGGTTCCATATGCGCAAGGATAGCATCCATTTGAGACAGTGATTTTGCTGTAATCTTTTTTTCGTCGCTTTTTTTCATCGCTTTTTCTGACGTTTTTGCAACCAGCGGTAAGGTAATTACAGTTTTAGATGGACCATCTTCCCCAGAGTGTTCCTCGATTACAGGCATTGCAAAGCCAGTCTGTTCCCATATAGAAAAGATATCAGGAACACCATTGCCTGAATGCTCACCAAAGCCAAGAAGATTAAGCATCTTCATAATATTTGCATTGCGAGGCTCAGAATCTCCACCGCGTAACATTTGTTTCTTTCAAACAATGCTAGTTTCTGGATTTTTCATAATGATTTTGTCCGGAAATTTTTCAATAACAATTCCTCTTGAAAGAAAGAAATCTGCATTTGCAAGACAGTTAACCAACGCTTCTCGGACTGACTTGTGAATAGGTGTTTCATCCTCACGAACTTTCACTAAATTTGCGATTCAAAATCATAAAATCTATTATTTAGGATACTGTGAGAAATTCTCTTTAATCTCTGTTAACGCTTCTCCATGCACATGCCTAATGCGGTTGCAGGACTGTCTGAAATGGCGGGCACTGTCATAGTTCTTATGAAATACGCCATCAGCAAATCCATAATGATATTGTATCATGCGGAACACCAGTTCGCTATGCAATTCTATCATTATCACCATCTTTTTCTTTTTTACACAAAATATAATTTGCAACGAGATATAATAGCCCGCTTACGCGTGCTATTATCACGCTGCGCTCGCCGAATATAAAAAAGAGTCTCCAGCCCTTGATGTGCAAGCACATCCGGTCTGAAAACTCTTTTTTATACTCTTCTCGTTGCTACCGCGCAGTGGAACTTGAAGGTGTTCACATATATTCCCATCTTCCGCACGCAAAAAAAGCAGGTCATTCGACCAATGTCATTAAGTTAAGATGACGAATCGAGATCTCAGTATTAGAAATAATACTGGGGTCTTTTTATTTTTATCAAAAACAGTTGACACAGATTCAAATATGTGCGGCCGCTTTCGCTATTGAATGATAATGAGGTAGCGAAACCGGCCCTTGTAATTAAGAAAAACTTGATTGCAAGGAGGTCACGTATGAAACCAAACTCTCTTAAAAAACTTTTATTTTCAGAAATCAAATCTGTATCTAATCGATTGGCGGATTTCTGTGTGTCTGCCGGAAAAGATTTCACTAGAAAACGAAAAATCTCATTTGAAACTGTTCTCAAGACTATTATAGGTATGGAATCTAGCAGTCTTACAAATGAACTTATTGATGCATTTGGAATAAACCCAGATATGCCATCTGCATCGGCTTTTATCCAACAACGTAACAAGGTTAAAGCTGAAGCTTTTAAGGCTGTTTTTGATGGCTTTACGTCTAATCTCATTAACGAAAAAAATGATATACTACGTATCCTAGCAGTCGATGGATCAGATCTTCAAATTGCTACAAATCCTGATGATTCATCTTCATATCACCCAGGTACAAATGGACAAAAACCTTATAATCTACTTCACCTTAATGCTCTGTTTGATTTGAAGCACAAAATATATACAGATGCTGTGATTCAAGGACGCATGGATTGGAATGAGCATAATGCATTACAAGAAATGATTGACAGGTCAAACATTAGAAAAGCTTTAGTGATAGCAGATCGTGGCTATGAATCGTACAACAACATGGCCCATATACAAGAAAAGGGATGGTATTTTTTGATTAGAATCAAAGATGGTAAAACAGGCATAAAAGAAGGCCTGACACTTCCTAATGATGATGAGTTTGATGCGAAAATTTCTC
>JAZLLV010000048.1:0-18963 GCA_045598365.1 Lachnospiraceae bacterium | reverse complement strand
GGCAGATTATGATTCTCTCCAGTCTCGATACCACACTTTTTCTTTACCTGTGCGATATAAAGTGAAGACACCTTAAGACCAAACTCATTAAGAATATACTCCTTCACCTGAGCATATGTCGCCTTGCCTCTAAGCTCCGTCAAATCCATATCCTCCAAAGAGAAGTCCACTTTCACTTTTCTGAAATTATCCTTGTCGACCACGCCCTTGGAAAGTAAGACAACCGTCTCTACATGCCCGGTTTTTGGGAACATATCAACGCATTCGGCTTTGGTTACTTTGTAACCGCCTTTGGTGATGAGTTTTAGGTCACGGGCCAGAGTGTCCGGGCCACAGGATATGTAGACAATACGGTTGGGTGAAAGGGTGAGCAGGGACTTGATGAAGGTCTCACTTGAGCCCTGGCGGGGCGGATCCATAAAGACCACATCCACCGGGGACTTGTCCGCTGCCAGTTGTTCCATAAAAGCACCGGCATCATCGGTAAAAACAGTCAGGTTTTTGATGCCGTTTTGCTTGGTATTTATAATTGCATCTCTGGTAGCGTCTTTGTTTATTTCAACACTGATTACTTTTGATGCTTTGTCCGAAGCTATTATTCCGATGGTTCCGATACCGCAATAGGCATCAAGAACGGTTTCCTTGCCCGTTAGTCCGGCATATTCAATGGCCTTTGTATAAAGAACCTCTGTCTGGACAGGATTTACCTGGTAGAAGGATCTTGCGGATATTCTAAAGGATTTGCCGCAAAGGGTATCTGTAATATAGCCCTTACCGTAAAGAACATTTTCTCTGTCGGAAAGAACCAGCGAGTCGGTTCTTTGATTTATATTCTGCACTATGGTGGTTATTTCAGGATGCTTTTCCCTTAATGCCCTGCAGAAGTTCTGCTTGGAGGGAAAAATCGGTGAAGCGGTCACCAGAACCACCATTATTTCGCCGGTATTCTTGGCAGTCCTTACCAAAACATGCCTTAAAAGACCATACCCGGTGTCTTCATCGTAGACCTTAATCTTGAAGGATTTAAGCATCTTACGAATGGTAACAATTATTTCATCCGCCTTTTTGTCCTCAAGAAGACAGCTGTCCACCGGCACGATTCTGTGGCTTTTTTCTTCATATATGCCTGATATTGGATTGTGATGCCTGTCCATGCCAAAGGCGGCCGAAACCTTGTTACGATAGTATAAAGGTGTTTTCATTCCGGTTATGCT
The DNA here is from genome assembly GCA_045598365.1 of Lachnospiraceae bacterium. GTDB lineage: Bacteria > Bacillota > Clostridia > Lachnospirales > Lachnospiraceae > UBA1258. Next base: position 17,749 of record JAZLLV010000048.1, on the reverse strand, counting down.
GTTTAGCTTACAAAAAGGACTAAGGAGGCCTGAAACATAGGCCTCCTTTTTCTTTAATTCTTCCTCATATGAAATATCAATATACTTACAGCCACCGCATTTTTTAGATACCGGACAAAGATTATTACTTACTTGTGCCATGATAGTCTCCGTTTATATTTGGTGTCTTACTACTTTGTATTCATCATCTTCCGTATAATAGGGACACTGGAATCTGGAGTCGGCCATGAGCCTTCCGTAGTCATCCTCGTCCATGTTAACCATACATTCGTAGCAGTCGTATTCTTCATCGTATACATAGTTTGCGCATGTATCGCAACTTCCGTAACCTGCCATAAAATTATCTCCTTAAAAAGGATTTAGAATGCCCAGTTACCGTTCTTAAATATCTGAACAGTCTTTCCGTCTCTTGTTTTTGCTACGATATTTAAGTCCTTAGAGCCAATCATGAAGTCTTCATGTTCCATTGAGTCATTGATACCCTTTGCTCTGCACTCTTCAATACTCATGTTCTCGAATCCTTCAAGAGTATCGTTAAAGCCTCTACCTAAAGCAAGGTGACAAGCTGCATTCTCATCAAACAAAGTATTGTAGAAAAGAATACCGCTGTTCTGAATAGGTGAGTCATAGGGAACAAGTGCGCATTCACCAAGGTAAGCGCTTCCCTCATCCATATTGATAAGTGTGGTAAGTGCATCATTATTTTTCTCTGCATTCCACTCAACTGCCTTACCATCCTTAAAGCGAATCCAGAAGTTCTCCACAAGAACACCGTTGTAAGATAAGGGCTTTGTAGCATAAACAATACCTTCAGCCTTACCCTTCATGGGTGAAATAAACACTTCCTCAGAAGGAATATTGGGGTTATATGAAATACCCTGAAGGCTTGTGTCTGAACCGCCGCGGAATACAGAATTTTCGATAAGGCCTACAGTAAAGTCTGTTCCGTTTTCTGAAGTATAGTGAAGGCTCTCGATGTTAAGAGAGTTAAGATAATTGCGTCTCTGTAACAGATTTTCATTGTGCGCTTCCCATGCAGCAACAGGATCATCATCAACACGTGCACACATAAGAATCTTCTCCCAAAGCATTTCCATAGCCTGCTTCTTTGAAAGTTCAGGGAAAATCTTCTTTGCCCAGGCGGGACCGGGAACTGCTGCGATACACCACTGGTACTTGTTCTCAAGGGCATCTGAATACTTCTTGGTAAGAGGATATTTCTTCTGCATAGCCTTTGCATACTTTGCCATATTCATCTTGTTAAGGCCGTCCGGATCGTCAGAGTCGATGAAAACTCTGCAGGGGATAACATCAACATAGTGCTGAAGTCGTGCTTCCTGATACTTATTAAGTTCGCTGAGAGTCTTTATTGACTTGTATCTTACATGTGTTACGGAAAGGGGCTGATAATCCCAATCTACAACAACGCTTTTTGCACCAAGCTTGTAGCACTCTTCTACAACCATCTGAACAAATTCAGGCTGGTCAAGGCCTGCAGTAACGAATACTTCCTGACCCTTCTGAACATTAATACCCATTTTTGCAATTAATTTTGCGTAATTTCTTAAAATACTCTTTTTCATATATACCTCTTTCAATTAAATCAAATACGATTAATAGTATAACATCTAAGCTTGTTAATTGAAAGAAGAACACAATTATTGTATTATTACTTTGTTCACTTTCATAAAAAAAATATCGGTTAAAACTATATTATAGTGCGTTTTTACAACGCAGATTGGAGGATAAATGGTAGATTATACAGAAGGCTCCGGAAAACAGTATCACACAGGCGTCGGCATCGGCGACATCGGTGAATATGTAATTCTTCCCGGAGATCCCAAAAGATGTGAAAAAATAGCAAAGCATTTTGACAATCCGGTACTTATTGCGGATTCCCGCGAATATGTTACTTATACAGGAACCCTTGACGGAGTAAAGGTATCCGTTACCTCAACAGGTATCGGCGGCCCCAGCGCTTCCATTGCCATTGATGAATTAAGCAAAGTCGGCGGAAAGACATTCATCCGTGTCGGTACCTGCGGCGGAATGCAGCTTGATGTTGAAGGTGGTGACATAGTGGTAGCCACAGGCGCAATTCGTATGGAAGGCACCAGCAAAGAGTTTGCTCCCATCGAATATCCCGCCGTTCCTGATTTCAATGTAACAACCGCACTCTCCAATGCGGCAAAAAAGCTTGGCTACAAGCACCATGTCGGTGTTGTACAGTGTAAGGATTCATTCTTCGGTCAGCACGAACCCGAAATAATGCCGGTGAGCTTCGAATTGGAACAAAAATGGCAGGCATGGCTTCGCATGGGTTGTCTTGCTTCGGAAATGGAATCTGCAGCACTTTTCATTGCAGGCTCCTTCTTAAAAGTAAGAGTGGGCTCCTGCTTCCTGGTTGTGGCAAATCAGGAAAGAGCAAAGGCCGGACTTCCCAATGAACAGGTTCATGATACCGAAGGCGCAATTGAAGTTGCCGTAGAAGCAATCAGGCAACTGATTAAAGCAGATAAACAGTAAACAAAGGCATCACAACATAAAAGTTGTGGTGCCTTTATTATTTTAGTCAATTTTTTATTATAAAATACTGATTTTTCTATAAAGATTTCGTAAGAAATGACGATATATTATTTGTGTAGAAGGAGCTACACTTATTATATCACGGATGATGAGCAAAATTGGGGTGATTCATCATCTCTTCAAGGGAATGGAATATGGGTATTATTACATCTAATGCTATCCATGAGTATGTCGAGGAGTATACTAAAACTGTATCCGCAGACAGCAGACTCAGGGAACAGCTTCAGAAAGAACAGTCTGAAAAGAATGTCGAAAACAAAATAGAGAGAAAAGTTGATACAATCGAGACACCTGCTGTTGAGGTTCTTTTTTCAACAGGTATGTTAAAAAAGGTGAGAGTTCTTTCAAACAGCGCTCAGCGTGCAACCGATGCAGAAAATGCCAACGGTGCCATGAGTTCATCAAAGATTGTTTCTAAGTGTGCTGCTCTTTCAGCCAAGCTTTCAAAGAGCGATCTTTCAAAGGGTGAGCGTACTTACATCCAGTCAGAAATTGCTTTTCTTGAGAGAAACATTACTCGTATGAATCTTGCAATGTAATTAACTTTGTAAATTATAAAGGCGATAAACCGTTTTGGTTTATCGCCTTCTTTTTATTCTCTGTCTTCTACTTTGCTTATAATCTCGCGATTTGTCTTAATCAAGAACAGTACCGTTACCGTAAAGCTCATTACCTCAGCAATAAGGAATGCCCACCATACATTGTTAACATTTCCTGTAAGGCTTAATATGTAAGCTGCGGGAAGAAGTACAACTATCTGTCTCATAATTGAGTTAATCATGCTGTAAACAGCTCTTCCAAGCGCCTGGAACACAGAACCGATTATTATACAGAAAGCTGCAACAGGGAAATGACAGCTTATGATTCTTAATGCGGGAACACCCATGCTGAGCATATGCTCGGAAGCATCAAACAAAAGAAGCAGTTTGTCCGGAATCAACTGTAATACCACTGTTCCAAGAAGCATTATGGAAAATGCATAGGTAATGGAAAGCTTAATAACCTTAATCATTCTTGAGCGCTTCTTTGCACCATAGTTATAAGCAATGATGGGAACCATACCATTGTTAAGACCAAATACAGGCATGAATATGAAGCTCTGAAGCTTGAAGTATACGCCAAACACGGCTGTTGCCGTTGATGAAAATGCAATAAGTATTCTGTTCAGTCCATACACCATAATTGAACCGATTGACTGCATTATGATTGAAGGAAGACCTACGGAATAGATTCTTCCGATTATTGAAAAGTCAGGCTTGAAACCCTTAAAGCTTATATGAACATCAGTGTTAACCTTTAAGTTAATCACACATGCAAGAAGACCTGCCACCATCTGTCCCACAACAGTTGCGATTGCAGCACCCTTTACGCCCATGGCAGGCATACCGAAAAGACCGAATATAAGAATAGGGTCCAAAATAATATTTACAACAGCACCGGTGGTCTGTGAAAACATTGTCTGAAGAGTTCTGCCGGTGGACTGAAGAAGTCTCTCAAATATGAACTGGGTAAATATGCCAAAAGAAAAACAGCACACAATTGTCAGATACTCAATACCGTAGTTAACAATTTCCATGTCCTGAGTCTGGCCGAAATAAAAAGGCTTAACAACCGTAAGACCAACAACAAGGAAGATTAACCAGTTTATCACTGACATGAAGATACCGTTTACAGCGGTTTTGTTAACAAGTTCTTTGTCATTTTCACCTAATGACTTTGAAAGAAGAGCGTTTACACCAACACCCATTCCGGCACCCATTGCTATTAACACTGACTGAACCGGGAAGGCTAAGGATACTGCAGTAAGCGCATTCTCACTGATTCTTGACACAAAAACAGAGTCTACAACGTTATACAATGCCTGCACAAGCATTGATATCATCATAGGCCCTGACATGTTTATAAGTAACTTATTTACGGGCATAACGCCCATTTTGTTCTCTTTTGTTTCCATTTTTCACCTGTCTGTAATACAAAAAAACAATAACCAACAAGATATAAGTATATCAGAGGTGTAAAGGCTTGTTAACATATAGAATTCCCAAAAAGAAAGCAAAAAAACCATTTCTTTTATCAGATTAGTCCATTATTCTATTCCTTTTCAAGATTGAGCCATGCCGCTTCTTCTTCGGTAAGATTAACATCAAAAGCTTTAAGATTGTTTAACATTCTTTCTTTGTTTCTTGCGCTTACCAAAAGAACGGTTTTAAGGGATTGGGACAAGGCCCAGGCCAGGGCAATCTGAGGGACACCGGACTGCTTCTTCTTTGCCAGTTCTTCGACTCTTCTTAAGCGCTCGAAATTTTCTTCGTAGCAATATCCCCTTATTGCAAATTCGTCCAGATAATCCTTCGCTTTTTCCGGATTATCGGATGTTACTCTGCCGGAAAAGAAACCTCTTCCAAGGCTTGAGTATGCAAACACAGGAATATCGTTTTTAATATACCAGTCCCTGACAGACTTATTTCCCGGGCCTGCTACACTCACACAGCCCGCCCCGCCGCCAAAGGGATCCTTAAGCTGATTTGCAAGGCCAAAGTAGGGGCTTGATACGGTAAAGGGCACAAGACCATGGGCATGCGCATAAGTATTGGCCTGCTCAATACGCTCATGCGTCCAGTTTGAGCCGCCAAAAGCACCTATTTTGCCCTTTTTGTGGTACTCGTTAAGAATTTCAACCATGGTGCCCACATCGATTTTAAGGTCATCTCTGTGCATCATATAAATGTCAATATAGTCCGTTCCAAGACGCTCAAAGGACTGTTCTATATCCTTAATCAGCTCCTTTGGATTAACACGGTCGATTCCGTCGTAAGGGTGGCACCCCTTTGAAATAATAACAAGGTCATCACGATTTTTACGGACCTTCATCCAGTCACCGAGGCTTTTTTCGCTGAGTCCGTAATTCTCCGCCGTATCGAAGGTGTTAATGCCATGCTCCACGCAGGTATCTAACAGTTCGTCCACGCGCTCTCCCGCAATCATGGGAGCAATCGCACAGCCAAATGCAACCCTTGATACAGGCTTTTCTATACCATCAATCTGCAAATAATCCATTTTCTTCTCCATTATTCTTACAAATGTGCTGACTTTCTTACGCACTCACATATTAATTAATCAAATTTTCAAGATACTGCTTTGCATATGCGGGACGGGCCTTGTAAAAATCCCTCACAGTCCCTATATGATATTCAAGATATGCACTTGCATCATCCATGGAAAGAAAACGCTCATAGGTATCTGCAATTGCTTCAAAGCATTTTTTTGTATAGCTGTCAATCCACTCCATGACCTTATCTTCGGAAAAATTATTGTCCATTACCCTTATGTAATTAATGTAAAACGCCTCCTTAAAGTCAGCATTATTTAGAAGCCTAAAGAACAATGCACCGGGATTTGCCCGGTTTTTCTCACGGCTTATATTTTGGAAGGAATCAAAGGAAACATCTGTACCGTCCTGATTGTATAAAGCCGCAGAATACTCTGTATCATACAGCACAAATCTCCATCTTCCATCGCCGTAAGGGTTGTCCTCCACAGGCTCATTAACCCGCCACATGCCTATATTATTGGGATTTCTGCCCACATTCAGCCAGTCAAAATTGTTTATATAGGTTTCAACCGCAAAATAATCCATAAAGCTCTGAATATCTATGGTTTCTTTAACCCTTGCGTAGTTTTCCTCATTACTTAAATCCGCCGACATGGCCCAGTCGTAAAACTCATCGTACTCCTTTTTCACGTCCTCTGAGCCCTCAGTCTCGTCGCACTTTATGTATGTAATATTCTTCTTGTCCACATCGAAATGTGCAGCAAAATAATTATCCTCTTCACGCTCCCTTATATGATACATACCCCAGAATTCCCCATCGATAAAAAGAATACAGGGCTCCTCTGCCTGAACACTTATATCAAGGTCCTTACACATATTATGCACAAGTTCATCTCTGAAAAAGGCTCCTGCTGTATCATTCCCGGCATTTCTAAGGGTTATCTTGTCAAATTTTTCTATGGCTTTTCCGTTAATGTCATTAAGATCATCAAAAAAAGCATATCGGATTTTTTTGTCTCCGTACTCTTCTCTTGCATATAAACGGATGCTTTTCTGAGCATGGCTGCGGGAGGCGTGTCCCGAAAGACGAATTCCCAAATCCTGCTCATGAACAAGCTTTCCACTCTCAAAAATCTGAATTGTAGCGGGGCGTTCCCAGTCCGAACCACTCTGATTATAGTTTGTGGGATTCTTCTCATTCCAGTCCTCTAAGGCAGGGTCAAAGTCGCTGCTGTTCTTCCAGTTTATATAGCTGTTTCCTATGACATAAATGCCTTCGTCCGGGTCGAAAAGATTATAAGGATTTGTGACAAGGGAAATAACCTTCATACCCTTGTAATAGTCCTTATTTTTCTGTACAAAGAAGCTCTTTGTGACAGTATCCCCAAAACCACCGTCAGCGTCCTTTACAGCCGCCCTTATGATTATTCCTTTATCAACCGAATATCTCGGAGGCGCATAGTAGCTTAGGGTAATATTTGATTCTAAGCTGACGGTGTTCCTGTCAGAGGTATTATCATATATTCTTACGGGCTTCTCATAAAGAATTGCCGTGGAACTAAAAGCCGGATCTGTTCCGTCCAGAGTGTAATAGATTTCTCCGCTTTCTGCTTTGAGGGTAAGCTCGAACTCCTCATCATAAAAGCCGCTTTCTTTGGAAAACTCAGGCACCCCCGCGGTTTCGCTTATAATACGATCTGCATTCGCATCGGGCTCATAGCTTACCATTACAGGTGCGAACAATTTCGCGATTTGATTTCGAAATATTAAATATACAAGAATTATTACAGCCAAAACAATAAGTACAATCTTTGGCAAAATGCTCTTTTTCTTTTCAGCGGAATTACTGTCCATATCATTTCTCCACACATCCGATTTTGGTCACAATTAAATTGTATGCCTTTTTATATAATACACCATCATACGGCCGGTAAGCACCATATATTCCTACGAATATTTATGCACCTGATCCATTGTCATAAAAAAGGACCTAAGCGGGAGCTTCCCTCGCTTAGGTCCTTTACCTTTATCATAGTGACCGACGGTCGTAACATTTTACATCTTAAAGAAGTCCATCTCTTCGCTAAGTTCTTCAGCAAGTTGTCTCATGGCTACGGATTCTTCCTTTGTAGATTCAACTGCAGAAGCTATATTATCTACTGAAGCTGTAACTTCCTCAGAGGAAGCTGCATTTTCTTCTGAAATTGCGGAAAGATCTGATATTGAAGCAAGTACGGTTTCTTTTAACTTATTAAGAGATTTTGCCTCTCCATCAATTGCTCTGGCTCCTTCTGCCAGTTCACGGCCGGTTTCACTCATTGCCGTAATCTTTGTGCTTGTCTCATTGAGGAATTTCACCTGATCGTTAATAACCTCAGTCATTTCAGCCGCCTGAGCTACACAATCCTTAACCTTATCAAGGATTTCATCAATAACGCTCTGAATCTCAGTTGCTGAGGAACTGGACTGTTCCGCAAGTTTCTGAATTTCTCCTGCAACCACAGCGAAGCCTCTTCCTGATTCTCCTGCACGGGCTGCTTCGATGGAAGCATTAAGCGAAAGAAGGTTTGTCTGGCTTGAAATCTCAGTAATTGCATCCGTTGCGGTTTTGATCTTCTCTGCAGATTCGCTGCATTCAGCAATCTTAACAGTAATGGATTCAACACTTCTTGCTGATTTATTTGAAGCTTCTGTAAGCTTGCCCATATATTCCATTGCAGTTTTATTAGCTGCCATTGAGGCTTCTGAAGACTTATTCATGTCAGAGACATTGTTTGTGATTCTGTCAATGGATTCACCCATATCAATTACTGTTGCATTTGCTTCCTGAACGGTTTCTGCCATGGACTGTGCCGTTGTTGCAAGTTCATTTACGGCTCTTGCAATCTGAGAGGTGCCTTCAGCAGAATTTGCCGAAAGTTCATCAACCGTTGCTGCTGCAGAAGAAAGGCTTGAGGAAGTATTCTTTGCACCGCCAACTGCTGTATGAAGCTGCTTCTGAAGCTTATCACCGGAAGCTACAAGGCTGTTAAATTCGGTAATCATACTATATGAATCAAAAGAAGTATTAAGATTACCGCCTGCAAGGCTTGAAATTGCATCGGATGTGAAAGCAATTGTTTTAGCCAACTTAGATGCAATAAAAATTATTATACCGGAAAGAACTACGATGAGGCCGATTGTACAGCCTGCAACCATGCCGATTACCTTCTGAATCTCCTTCTTGACCATTTCTTCAGGCTTTCCTGCAAATGCCATGCCCCAGAACTGTCGGTTACCATCATAGATTGGCTCATAATATACAAAATAGCCTGTTCCGTTAATCATTACTCCTTCTTCGGTATAATCCTTACCGGATTTAACCTCAGCATAGATGTCTGCTGCGGCCTGGGAGCCTTCATTGTAGGCGCCGTTGTCCTTTTTTAATGAAGTAAGGAGACGTGTATCTCCCTCAAAAAGAGTAAGTTCGATACCCTCTTTTTGAAGCGACTCAATGTACTCATGATCTGAATATTCATCATAGTCCACAGCGCCATTTGCAGAAATATCATATTTGAAATATTCATTTAACTGGCTTGCAGCTACTCTCAGGGAGTCTTTTACACCATCTTTCAATTTGGTTCTTAAGTTGCCGGTAAGTACCATTGCTATAATAAGAACACCAAGCAACATGGGAACAATGCCTACGCAAAGGTAAGCAAGCTTAAAACTCATAGATTTTTTATTATTCATTTTCTTAACCCCTCCAACAGGTTCAAGAAGACAATATCACCATATTGTTTGCGAATTATTAGCAACTTGCGAAATGAATAACTTTTTTAACGATTCTATTGACCTTTTTTGCGACGTTGTTCACATTTTGAACCATTGTTTCTACTTTTCCTGAACCACTTTACCACTTACATGCTCTATTTCTATCTCAAACATGTAAAAAGCATCTTTCGATTTTTCAATCTCTTCGTCCGCAGTACCCTCATCAGGATAATATTTCATGGCAAACCTTGTCACAAGCCATTATGGAATCAATCTTGTGACCTGCCTTTGCTCCATGAAAATAAATCTTATTATCATCCGGAACATATTGTTCCTCCGATAACATTAATTCTTATGCAAAAAATACAGCATTTGCTCCGAACAAAGAAGTGAATATACTAAGCTCCTTTCACGGAATCATTAATGCTGTATTGTTTATCAATCATCTAAGCTTCATGCACTGGCGGTAGGCCTCGTAGCAATATTGAATACGAAGTGAACCGGTTAATTCAGCCAGGCTATCCACAAGTTTCGGAGACTCGGAAATGAATCTCACAAGGTCAGGATTATATCTCTTGCCGGCACCTTCCTTTAATTCTTCCAAAAGATGGTAGAAATCCTTACCCTCTGCATAATTTCTTCCCAAAGTATCCGTAGCGGCATCTGCAGAATCGCTTATGGAAATAAGATCGATTAAGATTCTGTAGGGTGAAGCCGTATTGTCAAAGTCGCCCGGATATCCCCAGGTGCCGTCATAATTTTTATGGTGGCCCCTTATTATGTCTCCATACACTTCTGCCCCCTCGGCACCTGCAAAGAATCCATAGCCGCAGCCCGGATGGGACTTAATAAGCATAAACTCATCATCAGTGAGCTTACGTGACTGTTGCATGATAACCGAAGCGATACTGCACTTTCCTGCATCATGGAGTCTTGCACCTCTTGCGATTATTTCAAGAAGTTCTTCTTTGTGCGCTATCAGGTCCTCTAAATTTTCATATAATGGCAAGGAAAGAAAAAGTTCCGGCTTCCTATCAAGTATCTCTCCTGCTATCTTAACGGATATTTCCTCAACCATTCTGGAATGAAGTAAGGTTGATGGCTGACGGCGGATAAGAAGCTCGTGGAAAACCTGCTCCTTATATTCCATCTTGTTCACATTAGGCAAAGCATTTGCAAAAATCTGGCGAAATACTTCATTCACATAGGAACCTAAATATGCATATGGTAGTCCGTCAACAAAACGCTCATATTTGTGAAGCAAAGCAGTGGCTTCTTTTTCCTTTTCCGCCGGAGTCATGCGTTTTGTTCTCTGGCATATTGACAATGATGCAAGCAATGTATCACTGGACAGTTCAAAAATCTCCTGGGCAAGCTTTATGCTGCCTTCCCAGTCAGGAGTCGGTATCTCATCCAAAAGAGCTTCCCATTTTTTAATTGTCTCTATGGAATTTATCCGGCCCTCATGCCTTTCCATTCGAATCTGTATACCTTTAATGGTTTTCTGCCAGTTCGGATCATCCTTGTGGGCAGTGTAGAATTCATTCATCCATTCGGCAACACGGTCATTGACATCCTTATCCATCTCCTCGCAAAACTCACTTATCTCTAAGAGGGCATAATAGCTGTTTGTCTCAAAAAGGTCCTTCACCGCTTCATTTTCACCGTCAAGAGCCTGAACCTCCGCTGATTTCCACAAATTAATCAAATCCGAATATAAGTGCAAAATCTTATCCAAATTCTTATGGTCCTCGGACGCTGACAAAAGAAAAATGTAATTCACATAGGCAAGAATTGTATTGTTGCGGGCACGCACATCATCATATGTACAATAAAAACGGCTGTTTTCAATAACCCACTCATAAAGACTTTCAAGACGGTCCTTAAACATCTTTCCGTCAATTCGTGAATAGTAGTCCTGGGCTGTGGTTCCATAGAAAATAATCGAGCAAATTGCTCTTTCCTTATTGTTCTTAGAAATATAATAATCCGGGAGTTTTTCGGCAAGAAGCATGGACAAAGGCGGGTCAAGCCTGCCCGTAAGAATCGTCTGTCTCGTAGCCTCAAATAAAGTTTCAGCCCTGTCATCATCCAAAGGCTTAGAAACATATTCCCTGATAACATTAAGCAGGGCCTCGTTTTCGCTATAGTATTTCCTTATAACCTGAGAGCGCTCCATAATAACCTTTCTAAAGCTCTCAAAGTCCTCCTGCTGAGTCAATTTATCATTCCAAAGGCACTCATTTTTCTGATTCTCTATTATCTGCAATGTACAATCTATAATATTCTGATCCATTTTATTCCCCCGTCCCGTGGTTTTATTTTATTCTACTATTGCTCCACCCCATTCTACAACGGTAAATCCGTTACGTGAAATAGGTGTAATGTCAGGCTCTTTTACCTTAACAATCCTTGCCGGCCTCAAGATAGTCCGCCCAGAACTCTACAAAGTCATCCGCTTCTTTAGCATTAAACGCATACTTGTTAAGTACTTCTCTTAGATTTTTCTCTCGGTTTTCAAAAGAAATCGTAAATCCTTCTCCCGCCTTAAACTCATTTGCAGGAACACTACATTCGTAGAAGAGATAAGCATATTCTTCGCCATCATAAAACAGTGTCCCATGTAATAAGTATCATTGATAAAAATCTTGTTGTCTTGTTTTTCATATTTATCCCTTTTAAATCAGAAACAATCAAACAAGAAAATTATATCAATGCATGCTTAACTCACGATTACTGCGGTGCCGCAGCTTGATGACTATTTTTTATACTCCTTCACCGGAAATAAAAGTTCCTTTTTTTACTCAATAATAAGAATATGGCGTATAACAAAATCGAAGGCTTGTCATCAGGGCTTTCGTACCATAAGTTTCCATAGTCTTTATTATTTTATTGCTTATTATGAATAGCCTTGGGGCATCAAAAAACTAGTCAATCATAATTGTGTCACTGTGATGTAACTCACCACCACATTTAGGGCATCTTAATTCTATTTTGGAAAAATCAAACGATTCTGCATCAACTCCAATTGGATCAGGTTGCATTTTAGCCATAACTTTTCTGCACTTAGGACATTTTTTTGTATGAGCCTTCGCCACATAATATCCATCCGACAAACTCCAAGGATAAACATATTCTTCAGCATTTTCTTCTTTTTCAGGCATATATACATCCAGGTTGTAATCCTGTTTCCATTTCTTACAGTCCTCACAGTAATATAGGCAAATGCTGGCATCCAGAACAGCACTCTTATTTTCCTCGAGAAATGCTTTAAGTTTTTTCCCATATTTCCCAGCCAGCGCCTCATCGCGCTTGTTATTAGCTTCAACAGGGTACAAATAACCTATACCGTTCCAAAAAGAAACACTGTAATTACATTCATGACAACTAAAGATTTCTGACATATTTATTCCTCCTTATAATCTAGATATGGCACAATAAAAGCCGCCACAAGCGCACAACGTGCCAAGCAACAGCTTAATAGTCTTAATATAAGGCTTTATAAGCAACATAGAGCGCAATCGCTAAAAGCGGGCCATATGCAAGTAAAACGGGAATCATAACTTTTATGAAAAATAACCCTTTAGCGAGCCCATCGTTAATCTTTTCTTTTTTGGAAACAGTGGCGCCGGCACCGATTAAAGGCTCCGAAGCTGTTTGTGTATCGGCGTATATTTTACCGTATTTTTCCCAGTGGCTAACCCGTGCGTTTATATCTTCGTCGCTGGTATACGGTACTATAACGCGGTAAATTGTGCCGTCACTATGCTGATATATTGCTTTTCCGTATTTGGGAAGTTTCTCGGCGCCGTTTTCGTTTATAATTTGGCGGCTTTCAATAGCGTTATTACATCTTAAAGCCACGCGGCCGGTAAAGTTTACAGTAAGCTGGGCTGGTATTATATCACGTTTAGGGCACTGGGTAGCGGCTATAAGCTGGATTTTGGCAGCGCGGCCTAATTGAGCTATGCGCTGCAATCGGGGCATCACTTCTTCTTTGCATGTTGTCATTAAGTCGGCCAGTTCGTCAATAATAACCATGATTTTACAGCCGTCGTATAAAGTCTGCCTTTTTGATTGCATTGCAGTATAGCGATCCATCATTATTTCAATAACGTGGTCCAGTTCTTTTATTATTTCGTCGTTTTCGGTAACGTAGGCGATGGTGTGCGGCAGATCTATGTATTTAATTAATGATACTTTTTTAGTGTCAATTAAGACCAGCTGCACGCCTTCGGGGTTGCTCTTAAAAGGAAAATGCTGGCCCAAAACACTATATATAATATCGTCAACTAATACAGATTTACCGCTGCCGGTAGCGCCGGCAATTAATATATGTGAAGATTCCAACATTAAATTGCATAAATTGTATGCGCTTGTATCTTCCGGCAATCTCATATTAACATTCATAGGTTTAACTCCCCTTTCAATAAATATAACAAATAGTATAAATTAATCGAACACATGCTGTGCGTGCAGGATTATTTTTATCTGCCTTTCCTAATGAGAATTGCCTCACCCACATCCGAGTAACTCATTCTGGCATTGTCCTTAATGGTTTCAAGAATTTTGTTGTCCATTTCATCCAATTCATTGATATACATATAGTTTCCTCCACAGCGTCGACTCTGTTTATAAATAAATCTTAGACAAAGAAAAAAGAAAGCACAATAGCCTGACTTTCGTTTCGAAACCTTGCACTTTCTTTATATTCTACTATCCTCCCGTTTTCTTACCATTCGTTCTCTTCACCGAACAACAAATCGCCTAGTGGAATGCCTAAGTACTCGGCAATCATTTCTAACTTTGCCAAATCCTTGATTCCGCATCCGGGCTTATTGTTCTCAAGAGCACTAAGATCAGGCTGATACATAAGCAGGTCTTCAGCCATTTTCTTCTGGGATATTTTCTTTTTATATTTCCTCTGCTCCCTTATTCTGGACGCAATTAAATCATAATCAAGCATTCATCAAACCTCGGAACTTGCTAACACTATTTGAATGTATATTCCAGCACTTCATTGTATGTTCCCGGATAGTGAACCTTAAACCATGCAGCACGAAATGAAGTGAAAATATAGGATAAAGCATGGGCTCTCGGGAACAGATACTTGATTTTCTCACAGGATGCAATAAACCAGTCTTCTGCACCGGCTTCTATTAATTCATTTTTCCATTTCTGCCATGCCTGGTTTCCTCCGCGACATATCAGGCCCTTTCGCACAGCATTGGCAATTTCAAATGCCTTTTTACGTTCAAATCCCAAAGAAAGAATATAATCAAACACATCATCTCTTGTGGCAATAATATTCTTTACGGTAATGGTACCCGCTAACACCAGCTTTAATTCCTCTTCACTCCACACATCAGTGCCATGAGTCAAGGAAATCACCTTGGCAAAATCTTCAATGGTTTTAGGCTTAAGCGCCCAAAGAATCGGAACGTTGTGTGGAACAGTCATACTTCCAAGTTCCGGAATACCATGGTAGTTTTCATACTTTCCGGATCCATCCGGTCTAAGCAGATTAAACACATCGGAGCTTCCAACGGGGACATCCGAAAGGCTAACACCTGTACGTTTCGACAATTCACTGAGAAGGTCATGAGACTTGTGGTTAAAAGCATTAAGCCTTATATAAACCGAATCGACATCATGCCTGTCAAAATATGTTGTTACACATTTATCTCCGTCCAGTGCAAGCGGAGTGGCGGCTGCGTAATCATATCCCTTGGGAAAAATAAATATACCACCCACGTCTCTTGCTCTGCCGGTGACATTTCCGGAAATCTTAATCTTAATTCTTTCCTTCATATCATCGTCAAGATCAAGCTCTCTTTTTTTATCATATAGCCTGATCATCTGGTCTATTCTGTACTCAGATATGAGACGGACTGAGCCGGCCCGAACTGTCGCACCTACACCCTCAACCTCTTTAATCAAATCCTCTGCCCGTTTTCGATTCTCAGATGACATATTGATATTTAGTTCCAGATTTCTATGCTTGCCAAACTCAAGTATGATTTCAGGTGAAAGATTGTATTTTATGGGATCCACACCGTTGATTCCCATAAGATAAAGAATCAAAGAGGTTGCAGCGGTTCCTCTCAAAGAAATGTCACAGGCTTTAAGGTTCATCTTTAAGAAAAGCTCTCTAACCTGCAAAAAATAAGTGTCTGAACCCGTACCTTCAATGGCCGAAAGCTCGTAATCAAGCCTTTCTTCTGCGGCTTTTATTCGTTCACCACTATATTTTTTGCTTAACTCCTGCTCACAGATTTCGCGTACTTGCCCTAAACTGCCCGGAATGCTGCACATGCATTGTTCTTTTGGTATTACCTCGATAGGTTCGCACATATCTGCAATCTTATGGGTATTCTCAACAACAATCTCATAGGCTTTCTTAGGAAGCAGATAAGTAAAGTGAGCAAGCATTTCTTCCGTAGAAATCAGCCGATACTCCGTGTAGTCCGCATTGTCTTCCCATGTCCGAAACGCCTGCCAGGCCATTCTTCCAATGTTATCGCAAAATCTTGCATCACTTACTACAACCACCGGAATCATTAATTCCTCGCAGAGCTCAATAATCTTTATGTTGCTGTCAATAAGGTGCCCCGCCGGCAAAATCTCTATATAATCGAAAAGGCTCATTACTTCGACGATTTTTTCATTTGAAATATCACCTTCAACCATAGGATAAATGGCTCCGTTCAAAGTTCCTGACCCGATTAACAGTCCTTCACGCTTACTAAGCAACTCCTTAAAGTCAAAAGAAAGCATCTCGGGATTGCAATTCTTTGCACTGAATAGCTTGTATAAAGTCTTTCTTCCGGTATCATTCTTAACCAGCACGGACACATTGCAAACAGCCCCTGTGAAATCATTCGAAACAGACAACTCCGCACCAAAAATCGGCCTGGCGCTGTACTTTCCATTCTCATGAACATTTGCAAGCTCCGGATATGCAAGAATACTGTTTTCGTCCGTAATGGCAACCGCCGGCAAATTAAGAACACTTGCATTTCTTATAATATCGCCTGCATACATAGTTGACCTTCCACCGGACTTACTGTGGGTATGCAGTTCAATTCTTTCTTTTCTTTCCATTTTTAACTCCTGTAGCTTTTAACAGTCATATTGCTCGAACAATATAATTGTAAAGCCTAAGCCGCCCAAGAATGATAGCCAATTTTCTATATTTCAGGTGGCTTAGAAAACTAAAAGTCCAAGTCAAACCCATCATAACCGCCGCAATCCCGTCGATATCGGCGATGTCATCAACCTTGCCATCTCCGTTAAAATCATAGGGATCAATATCAAAAATCTTCATCAAGTGTGCCAACGCTTTTCTGTATAATCATTGCGTTTTTCTCCTTTATGACACTCCGTTTCACACTTACAACCTACACATTCTGCTCCAATAATCATGGTTTCTGAATAGGTTGTTTTCGGCTCCACATGACAACCTCTAACTTCGATATGATATTTGTATTCAGTTTCTTCAACATTTGAGTGAATTCGGTTTGCCAATTCACAGATTTTATCATAGTTATTTGAATAAAATTTATACAATCTGCATTCTGTTTTATACATAATATTCCTTTCCGGCAAATAATAGCCGCTAATTAAGAGTTACCTATAATGCACTTTTTTGCTTTTTATGCTGTACCATCCGGCTTTTGAAGTAATTATTGAATCGACAAAAGAAAAATCCAGCATTTTGGAAATACTGTCAATAAAACTGTATTGCCCTTATATCACCTATTGTACTCATGGCAAGTCCCATTGTCCGTACTCGGATACCAATAAATCTGTTAATCGCCTAATAGTAAGATGTTTTTATGAAGGAGGATTTATATAAGTAACTTGATGCTTGCACTTAATATTATCATCGTAATAATTGGATTTACTTTTTTTGTTCTGGCAGCTTTGTTCCTGATTGTAGTACCAACAAGATTGCAGAATATAAGTGAATCAATTGATACACTTAATGAAACAATGAACGAAATAAAAGAAAAAAGGCAATAAAAGATAGCAAAAATAATGTAGTATCGTGATGTCAACACGATATGCAGTAGATATGCGTCAATGGAAAGCAATTCAAATTTCTGTCTTGAAAACATGACAATTTAGCGTATAATATAATTAATAAAACACAAAGGAGCTACCGATAGACGGTTAGCCCCAAAGCAAAAACAGTAAAAAACGACCGCTTAAGTCGGATAATCAAACTTTTTGAGGGTTTGCCAAACTGATTGAGGGTCAGACTTGAGGGTCTGGCCCTTTTAGAATGCCATTTTTTGAGGGTTTGGTTTGAGGGTCTGGTTTGAGGGGCAAACTTGAGGGTCTGATGTGAATCAG
>JAZLLV010000047.1:0-47764 GCA_045598365.1 Lachnospiraceae bacterium | reverse complement strand
ACTGATTAACCCTGTTTTTTATTGTAATTTAGGGTAGCCCCTCAAACCAAACCCTCAAACCAGACCCTCAAGTTTGCCCCTCAAGTTTGCCCCTCAAACTAGCCCCTCAAAAAGACTGCCCCTCAAAAACTTCGATTACCCTGTATTCATTTACACAACCCCGTTTTTTTATGACAATTCGCTGATAAGTTATTCAGCGATTGGGACTAAAGACCAACACGTTTTGTCCTATACCCCTGAACGCATAGATATGCCTGCATTGATTCAGATATTCGTCGAAGGATAATCAGCCGCATATTAGATAATCTGCCAGATTCTGCTTGCAAAAGCAAACAAATGTTCGTATAATGAAATCAGGAGGTGAACATATGTTTGAAATATCAGCAGGATTATCAATTGATGAAAAGCTTAATATATTGGCGGATGCTGCCAAATATGATGTGGCCTGCACTTCAAGCGGCGTGGACAGAAAAGGTAAAGAAGGATACCTTGGTAACTCCTGTGCGGCAGGAATCTGTCATTCATTTGCCGCAGATGGAAGATGCATCTCTCTTTTGAAGATACTAATGAGCAATCATTGTATATATGACTGCAAATACTGTCTCAACAGACGCTCTAACGATAATATAAGGGCGACATTCACCCCTGAGGAGATTTGCAGGCTTACCATAGAGTTTTACAAGCGAAATTATATTGAGGGGCTGTTCTTAAGCTCCGGCGTTGTTAACAGTCCCGAATATACCATGGAAAAAATCTGTGAGACCTTAAGGCTGTTAAGAACCGTATACAGATTTAATGGTTATATACACGTTAAGGCTATACCGGGAGCTCCCTCTGAACTTTTGGCGGAGGCAGGTCTTCTTGCTGACAGAATCAGCCTTAACTTAGAACTTCCCAACAGCGAAAGTCTTAAGAAGCTTGCACCCGGAAAGAATTTTAATAACATAGTTAAGCCCATGGCAATGATAAGCGATACCATAGCCTCCCACAGGGTTGCAATCGGTAAAGATGCAAGAATGGAAAGGGCAGGCATTAACGGAAAGATTGAGAAGAGCATTTTTTCGGATATGCGAATAGAAGGAGGTCTTGAAAAAAATCTTTTAGTACCGGTTAAAGCGGCAGACAGAGACTTAAAGCGTCCCTTTGCTCCGGCAGGTATGAGTACGCAGATGATTGTGGGTGCCACCGGCGATACGGATTTGGAACTGATGACCGTGACTCAGAGCCTGTATAAGACCTTTGACTTAAAGAGAGTTTTCTTTTCCGCCTATGTGCCTCTTAATGAGGATGCAGATTTGCCGGCACTTAATACCAGGGTCCCTCTGCTAAGGGAGCACAGGCTGTATCAGGCAGACTGGCTTCTTAGATACTATGGTTTTTATGCAGAGGAGCTTCTTGACGAAAAGAGACCTAATTTTAACGAGCTTATAGATCCCAAATGTGACTGGGCGGTAAGGCACCTTGACTCGTTTCCTGTGGAAATTAATACAGCATCCTATGATGTTCTTTTAAGAGTTCCGGGAATCGGACCTAAAAGTGTTGAGCGCATAGTGCGTGCCAGACGCTATGGCAGACTGGATTTTGATACTCTTAAGAAGATGGGCGTGGTATTAAAGAGAGCACAGTATTTCATAACCTGTAACGGTAAGATGCTTAACAGAATCCCTATTGAAGAGAAGTTTATTGTTAACAGACTGACGGATGTTGAGAGAAAGGATGTTTACAGTATCAGTGACCGTACCACATACCATCAGATGAGTCTTTTTGAAATATATAAGCATGGAGTGGCTACCTGATGACGGTTTTTACATGTGAAAATGATTTTGAGGCAATGCTTTCTGCCATATATGACGCCTTTATGAGCAGGCTTGGGTACGGAAATATAAGACTTCAGTTAGAGCCCGTGGAGCAGTTTTCTCTTTTTGACGAGTACAGGCATGTGGATGCTGACAGAGCAAAGGCCGATGAAGTGGCAAGGAGCATCAGCAGTAAGATATCCGGCTATTTTTATTCAGAGCTTGCTTACTGTATGGGAGCCTATGAACCGGATATGCTTAATACTGTTTTCAGAGTTCTGGTTTTGGGCTTTAAGTACGGTCCTTCCGTACTAAATATGTACCAGTTTAAGGATGTGGCACGTATTAATGAGATACGCATACGATATGACCGTGAAGCCTGCAGCTTTCTTGAATTTGTAAGATTTCATCAGGTTGGAAATGTTTATGTTGCCCATATAGAGCCTAAGAGCAACGTATTATTGCCTGTATCGGAGCATTTTGCTGACAGGATGCCCTCAGAGCACTGGATGATTGTGGACGATATTCATCTGCAGGCGGCAGTGCATCCTAAGAATTCTTTTTATTATATCCGGAAGCTTACCTCTTCTGAATTGGGAAGACTGCTTTTAACAGAACAGGAGAATGATATATATACAGACCTCTGGCAGGGTTATTTTGAGCATATAGCAATTAAGGAACGTGAGAACTACCTCTGCCAGCTTAATCATTTTCCGAAGTGGAAGAGGAAGCATGTTACAGAGTTTATGGAACGATAATGCAAAATAGACCGTCTTATTTTGCTGATATAGCAGTTTTTTTCCTCCGCTTTTTTAGTATAATAATCTTATCAGAACAAGAAACAATCTTTTACGGAGGTTAAATATATGATTACATTTTTCACTATTTTACTGGTTTTGGTTGTATTAAAAATGATTATGCTGGCAGTAAAGCTTTCATGGGGTCTTTTCCGTGTGATCTTTTCGGTATTTGTTCTTCCTATTGCTCTTATTGCTCTGGTAATCATAGGTCTTGTTAAATTTGCTATTCCAATTTTGATTATTGTTGGTCTTGTTGCAGTGGTTAAACCCCTTATTGCTAAGTAGACCTTCAATAATAAACGACTAATGCACTTAAAGGAGACGCCCCATAGTCTTGTGGGGCGTCTTCTTTATGGCCTATTTTGCATGCATGACAATTGTTTTTTACAATAATGGATAATAATTTACAATAATGGGGCTACGATGATATAATATAATGGCACTTGAAAAGACAGGTTATTAGCCTGTCGATGCAATCCGTAGCCTATGTGCTAAATCTAACCGATTGCAGGAATGGATAATTTATGAAATTATTGGAAGGCTTTTTGAAGGGTGTTAATTTAGGTGGATGGCTTTCTCAGTGTGGTAAGAATTACACAGAGGAGCACTACAATACATTTATTACCGAAGAGGATATTAAGGTGATTAAGAGCTGGGGACTCGATCACGTAAGACTTCCACTTGACTATAATGTTGTACAGAATGAAGACGGAAGCTTCATTGAAAGCGGCTTTAAGCATGTGGACGACTGTATAGCATGGTGTAAGAAGTATGGTCTTAAGATAGTACTTGACCTTCACAAGACCTGTGGCTTTATTTTTGATGATGCTGAATACTGCAGCTTCTTTACGGACGAAAAACTTCAGAAAATGTTTAAGGATCTCTGGATGGAATTCACCAGAAGATATGGAAAAGAAGAAATTATGGCCTTTGAACTCTTAAATGAAGTAACAGAGTTTAGAATGGCAGAGACCTGGAACCGTATTTCGACTGAGACCATAAAAATGATCCATGAGGTGGTTCCGGAGAAGACAATTATCATCGGTGGTATTTATAACAGCAGTATTTTCGGACTTACACTTCTTCCAAAGCCGGTTGATGAAAATGTGGTTTATACTTTCCACTGCTATGATCCTATGGTATTCACTCATCAGAATGCGGGATGGGTTGAAAAGATGCCTAAGGGCTACAGCACGAAGTATAAGCTTCCCACAAGTACATTGAGAAAAGAATCCTTTAATATTTTCGGTGGAGACTATGACGGACAGTATGTGGCTCTTGGAGATGAGGTCATTTCAGCTGATTTCTTCAGAAATGATTTTAAGACCGCTTTGGAGGTTTCCAAGAAGTACAATGTGCCCCTTTATTGCGGCGAATACGGTGTAATCGACCAGGCAGACAGAGAGAGTACCCTTGCATGGTACAAAGATATTCATGAGGCATTGGCCGAGAATAATATCGTAAGAACGGCATGGAGCTATAAAGAAATGGATTTTGGCATAGCTGATGACTTGAATGATGAGATAAGAGATGAGATAATAAAGTGTCTTTAATTGTAAAAAGGTGGTATAATAGCCACCTTTTTAATAGTTTGTGAAAGCTGATTACGTAATCAAACTTTCAAGTATTTGTGAAAAGGAAAACGGAATATGAAGAAAAAAGTTTTAGCTGTTCTTTTGATTCTTGCAATGTCAGCATCTTTAATCAGTGCCTGTGGAAAAAAGAGTCCGGAGAATAAGAAAAAGGATACGGAAGTATCGGTAAATGTTGAAAAGGATAATGAGGGAAAAAACGAAGAAAAGACTTCAGTTTCCTCTGACGCGAACGAAGCTGACAAGAAGGATGAAGCATCAAATGATGTGGATATAAGTGAAGGCATCGAGGATGTAAAAAAAGATTATGAAAGCATCCTGAACGGAATCTATGAGTATATCAGGGACTTTTCATCTGAAAGCGATTACGAAGATGAAGAAGTCGGTTTGTTTGAAGAACTTTTGTACGGTTGCGAAAAAAGAAACGGCCTTGATGGTGTAGGATATGCTCTTAAAGACATAAATGCTGACGGCGTGGATGAACTTTTCATAATTGGTATCGATGAGTACGAGGAGAGTGAACACTCAGCTGTTTTAAGTATTTATACATATGTTGGTGATTTGCCGGAATTTGTGGATGCAGGATACTCAAGAAAAGCTCTCTATATAGGAAAAAACAGTGAGATTTTGGAGTACGGGTCACAAAGTGCAGCCATCAGCACAGTTGGAAGATATACACTTCCAATGGGCAGTAATAAGCTTGAAACCGCTGAATTCTATTTTACATACGCTTTCGAAGAGGACGATTACACGACAAGATATTTTAAGAATTCAGCCGGTGTGATAGATGTGGACAGTGATGAAAAAACAGAAGTTTCCGAAGCTGAGTTTTGGAATTTTTCAAAGGAAAGTGATGAACTTATTGCGGCAATTCCCGTAACATCCTTTAGAAACTATAAATACACGGGAGCGAAGGACTATTCTGATAATTCAGTTGCATCGGTAACTGCTTACTGGGCCGATGATACGATGCCGGAAGTGCCGGATTATGCAGCATATAATGCTTCTCCCGATTCAATGATAATGTTTGCAACCGATAAGAATGTTAAAGACTTCAGGATTCTTTCAGTTACAGCTGTTTTCACGGAAGATAGTGACGAATTAAGCTTTACGGCTTTCCCGGAGGCATACCTTGGAAATCTTACTCCTGAAAGAGATTTTGCAGTACAGCTTGGTTTCATGGGGGACATGCCAAATTACGGTTTTTCCTACAAGGACATGAATGGAGATTACAGAAGATTTCTTTTAATGATTAGCGGATTTGACGGTTCCGTTATTGCAGAGGAATTCTAAGATAATAAAGACTTTTTTACGACGCGTATATTGCATGCTCGTTTATAACATGTTAATATACGCGTTGTATGTTTTATGCTATATAATCAGAATTTCTAGGAGGAAAAATTATGTTTTGTCCTAAATGTGGAGCTGCCAATGCAGATGGCGCTACATTTTGTGCTTCCTGCGGGGCCAAGTTAGAAGTAGCACCCGAGGCAGTTAATCCTACACCTGTTGCAGCAGAGCCTGTAGCACCTGTTACCCCTGCTGCTGATAAGCCTGAAAATGCGCCTAAGGCACCAAAGGCTCCAAAAGCACCCAGGCCCGAAGGAAAGAAGTCAGTACTTCCCGCAATCATTTTCCTTGCAGTTGTTGCAATTGCAGTGATAGCAGTGGTAATGATTATTCTTAATTCCGGAAAGAAGGATGTCGAACTCACAAAGTATTTTGAAATTACTTATGAAGGATATGATGGTTTAGGTAAGGCGACATATTCATTTAACAACAAAGCTTTTAAGAACGATTTCGGTGATAAGCTTAAAGTTGACAAGAAGGCTTTAACGAAGTACTTAGAAGAGAAGGATGCATCCAGCAAAGAAATCAAAGCAGCAACCAAGAACCTTGAAAAGGGTGATGCCGCTGATGTAATCAAGAAATTTACACCTGTTGCAGCATTTGATAAGGCAACAGATTTATCAAACGGAGACAGAGTTGAACTTGTTTTAAGCGAGACTACTTTAGATGCTATTGAACAGTTAGCTGTTACTCTTCACTGCAATATTATTTGCGATGATACTATCACAGATACCGTTTCAGGTCTTACACCAATTGATAAGTTTGATCCCTTTGAGCACCTTGAAGTAAGATTTGACGGTAAGGCTCCTTTCGGATATATGTATTATTCAAATCTTTATGATATTCCCGAAATGGGTGATTTATACTTTACAGTTGACAGAACCGACAATCTTAAAAACGGTGATGTTGTAAAGATTACCTGTAATGTATCAGGAAATAACGATTACTTTATTGAAAGATATGCAAAGCTTCCCGCTCCTCTTGAAAAGGAGTATACCGTAGAGGGATTACTTAGCTACGTTGAATCAAACAGCCAGATTACCGATGATGCCGTAAACAAAATGATTAAGCAGTCATCAGATATTTTTATGGCTCAGGTAGCAAACCACCTTGATTCAAGAATTACCATTAACAGCTTTGATTATATCGGTAACTATTTATTAACTTCAAAGAACCAGCAGAATTACGGTACCAAGAATCTGGTTTGCACAATTTATAAGGTTAGAGCAACCTTAAGTGCAGAAACCAACGAAGGTGTTCCCTTCAACTATGCGGTAGAATATTATTACTATGTAAACTTCTACGACCTTATGTTAGACGGAGATAACTGTGAGGTTGATATTACAAATTATGATAATACATATGATCAGTTCACAGAGGAAACAGAACTTGTTGAAAGCATCTACTGGGGAGTAGGCTATAAGTTTAAGCCCTGGTTCTATGGTTATAGAAATCTTGATGAAATCTACAGTAAGCTTGTTACAAGAAATCTTGAAAACTTTAACCATGAGGATTCAGTTACAGATCCCGGTTTCGGTGTTTTAGGTTTATATTAAAAGTAATTCGGAGCGTGAAAACCACGCTCCGAAATTTTTTAAAAATTTTTTTATAGGTTAACTTCTTGTTAATGCCCCGGGTTTATATATATAGCATACCCCATAACCCCAATGTACCATTCTCAAACGAGGCGGCTGATAATATTTATCAGCCGCCTTGTTTTTTAAAACATACTGATATTAAACATAGTGTTTTGTTATTTGATTTATGATGCTATAATAATATTTATTCGGAGGTACAATTCGTGAGGAAGATTAATTATGTATGCCTGGCTTTATTTGCATGCATGGTACTGACATCCTGCGGCGCGGGTAATACAAATCCCGAAGCTGCGGGTGAAGCTATAAGTGAAATAAGTAATGTTGTTTCCGATGTGGAAAACGAAAAAAATGAGGCAACCGATAATAAAGCCAATGAGGAGAGTGCTTTGAATAATACAGAAAATAAGGAATTGAATGTTATTGAAACCCTTGCAGATGATGGCACAGAGCAGGGAAAGATTGGAACTATAGTTGAAAAATGCCCTGTATCTGCTTCTGACTCAAGAGAAGGGTGTGTTTACGGAGAATATAAGCATGAAACATATTTTTCTAAAACCGCAGGCAGAGAAAGAGGAATGAATGTGCTTCTTCCAAAGGACTACAGTGAAGATAAGGAATATCCTGTATTATATCTTCTTCATGGTATATTCGGTGACGAGTACAGCTTTCCTTCAGATCCTCAGAATAAGATAAGGGAAATTTTCTATAATCTTTTCGAAGACGGACTTACAAGGGACTGGATTGTTATTATGCCTTCAATGTTTGTAAAAACATCAGAGGATCAGAAACCTGAATTTAATTCAGAAGCCCTTAAGCCCTATGATTTATTCCTTGATGATCTGGTAAATGATTTAATGCCCTATGTAAAGGAGCATTATTCGATTTTAGAGGGAAGAGATAATACCGCAATTGCAGGCTTTTCTCTGGGTGGAAGACAGACTTTATATATAAGCCTTTCAAGACCCGATCTCTTTGCTTATGCAGGAGCCATTTCACCGGCTCCCGGACTTATTAAGGCTAGGGACTGGGCTATGGAGCATCCCGGCCTATTCCTTGAGGATGAAGTGGTTTATCCTAAAGAAAACGAGGAGAATTCAATGAAGGTATTAATGGTTATGTGCGGCGATTCCGATAAGGTTGTGGGCAAGTTTCCAAAATCCTATCATGAGCTTTTCGAAAAGAACGGAGTAGACCATATATGGTATGAGGTCAAGGGCGCTGATCATGACAATACAGCAATAAAAAGCGGTCTTTATAACTTTTTAATTCAGGTAGGTAAATAAGCTTTGGGCAATTAGCCGGATGTGTAACACATCCGGTTTTTTTTATATTTTTTTAATTTTATTATTCCTGAAGGGCGATATAATACAACCTGTTGATTATAATATATCGGAGGCCAAATCATGGGCAAAGTAAAAGAAGAATCGGGCGAAAGCTTAATGGGAAAGATTTGTACATTTATAGTAGACAAAAGAAACCTTATCTTTCTTATTGTTATTATTTCCCTGATTTTTTCACTTTTTTCGAAAAACTGGGTATCGGTTGAGAATGCTCTTTCTGCATTTCTCCCGGATGGTTCCACCACAAAGGCGGCTCTTGACATAATGAAAGAGGAATTTACCACCTTTGGAACCGCAGATGTAATGGTGGAAAATCTTACATATGCCGAGGCAGAAAAGCTGTATGAAGGCTTAAAAGAAATAGAAGGGATTCAGGGGATTAATTTTGATGATTCCACCAATCACTATGCGGATATGAGTGCCCTTTTCAGTATAACTTTTGATTATCCCGAAGAGGATGATAAGTGCCTTGAGTCTCTTGAAAAGGTATCAAAATACCTTGAAAATTTCGATGCCCATATAGTGACTGAATTAGGAGATGCTGCTGCAGAAACAATCGAAACAGAGGTAAATATGATTATTGTATATGTTGCAATAATTGTATTGGTTGTATTGGTACTTACCAGCAGCACTTATGCGGAAGTACCTGTTCTTATAATAACCTTTGTTGTTGCGATGGTCCTGAATACCGGAACAAACTTCCTGTTTGGTAAAATTTCCTTTGTCTCAAATTCGGTTACAAGTATTTTGCAGCTTGCATTGTCCATGGACTATACCGTTATTCTTTGTAACAGGTACAAAGAAGAGCATGAGAAGCTTCCGACAAGAGAAGCAACGATTGTGGCTTTAAGTAAAGCAATTCCTGAAATAAGTGCCAGCTCTCTTACAACCATAGGCGGTCTTGTGGCGATGATGTTCATGCAATTTAAAATAGGTCCGGATATGGGTATTTGTCTTATAAAAAGTATTCTCTATGCACTTTTATGCACCTTTCTATTAATGCCGGGACTGCTTGTTTTGTTTGGACCTCTTATGGACAAAACAAGACATAAAAGCTTTGTGCCAAAGATTCCTTTTGTGGGTAAAATTGATTACCTGACAAGAAAGATTGTTCCTCCGATTTTTGCACTGGTTTTATGTTTTGCCTTTTATTTCAGCAACAATCTGCCATATGCATACGGGTATGATGGGCTGGTTACTCCTAAGCTTAACGAAACCCAGATTGCAAAGATTAAGATGAAGGAGACATTTACCAGTAAGAATATGCTGGCACTTGTGATTCCCAAGGGAGATTACACCAAAGAAAGAAATCTCATAGCGGAACTTGAAGGCTACAATGAAGTGGACAGCTGTATGGGCCTTGCAAACATCGAAGCCATGGACGGTTATTGCCTGGCAGACAAATTAAATGCAAGACAGTTTGGTGAACTGGCAGGACTTGATGTGGAGGTGGCTCAGCTTCTTTACTCAGCCTACGCTGCGGACTCAGAAGAATACGGCAAGGTAATCGGAGGAATTCAGAACTATTCGGTACCTCTTATGGACATTTTTGCTTTTGCTTACGATATGGTTCAGGAAGGTTATGTAAACCTCGACGAGGACACACAGGAAACGCTGGACGATGCATATATGCAGATGTATAACGGAAGGCTTCAGCTTCAGGGTGATAACTTTGACAGAATTCTTATATATCTTAATCTTCCTGAGGGTGGCGATGAAACATATAATTTCCTCGATACCATTACGGATATTGCTAAAAAGCATTATCCCGGAGAACCGATTTACCTTGCAGGTAACTCCACAAGCAATAATGACTTCAGACTAAGTTTTGAGGTTGATAATGTTGTGGTTTCTGTACTCAGTATACTTATTGTGCTGGTGGTTCTTTTGTTTACCTTCATGTCGGCAGGAATGCCTGTGCTCCTTATATTGGTTATTCAGGGTGCAATATGGCTTAACTTTACAGTGCCGGCCATCACAGGCAGCAAGGTTTTCTTTATGAGCTATCTTATAGTCAGCTCCATTCAGATGGGTGCAAATATTGACTATGCGATTGTAATTTCAAGCCGTTTTAATGATTTGAAAAATACAATGGATAAAAAGCAGGCGATCATTGAAACCATGAACTTTGCATTCCCCACAATTATCACCAGCGGTACCATTCTTGCTGTGGCAGGCGTGCTAATTGGTAACATGACTTCAGAACCGGCAATATGCGGTATCGGTGATGCACTTGGACGTGGAACAATTATTTCAATTGGTCTTGTTATGTTTGTACTTCCGCAGATACTTCTTTTGGGAGAAAAGGTTATAGACAAGACAAGATTTTCAATGCCCTACAGAGGCACACAGTTCAGTGCTACGGGAAGAACCCGTATTGACGGTATGGTTAAGGGTGAAATCAACGGAACCTTTATCGGAATGGCAAACGGCATCGTGGAAGGCACCGTGGATGTAAATCTGTTAACAGGAACCGCAAGCGAAGATGTGGAAACTATTATGGAAGAAAAAAATGCGCCCAAACTTATGGATATAGGCAAGGGGCATGTAAAGAAGGAGGATGAATAGGATGTTGAAAAAAGGAATACATAAAAGACTTTTTGCGGTATCTTTAGCAGTATTAATAATCTGCGGTAATCCTATGCCTTTGCATGCGGCGACCTTCTATGAAGATTACGACAAAACAACCGTTTATATCTCGGAAACAGAAGATTATATTGAAACGGTTGAAATATACACTAAGGAAGACCTTATAAACCTTTCTAACCGCTGCAGACTTGATATAAATTCGGATAAGTTGTATGTGGCACTAAAAAATGACATCTTTTTGGACAGTGCATTTGAAGGAATAGCATATTTTAACGGTTTCTTTGAGGGAAACGGATATTCAATAAGCAATCTGACTTTATCAAATGAAGCTGAGCCGGTGGGCTTCTTTGCCTGCATAGGAGAAGCGGGCATTGTAAAAAATCTGACGGTTTCAGGTACGCTTCAGCCCACTGAGAAGTGTGATTACATAGGCGGAATAGCAGGCGAGAACAGAGGCATTGTTATAAACTGCTCATTTGTGGGGGTAGTCACCGGCAATAATTTTGTGGGTGGGATAGCAGGCTTAAATGCTACCGGCGCAGCCATAATAAACTGCAGTTCAAACGGTGCGGTTCGTGGCGATAATATGACAGGCGGCATTGCGGGCGCAAACAATGGCAGAATCATTGGATGTAATAACTATTCCATTGTAAATACGGAAAGCGTTGAGAGCGGGATTGATATTGCTAACCTTGACATAGACTTTTCTTTTGACTTAACAAAACTGTCCGGAAACAGAACGGGTACAGCTACGGACATGGGTGGTATCGCAGGATATTCCTGCGGAATTATTGCAGAATGTACTAACTTAAGCTCAGTAGGCTACAGCAAACAGGGATACAATGTGGGCGGAATTGCGGGAAGAAGCTCCGGATACGTTCTGTCCTGCAAGAACGAGGCGCAAATAACAGGCCGTAAAGACATAGGCGGCATTGTGGGACAGCAGGAGCCTTACTTAAAGAAGACTGTTTCCGAATCCAAACTTTATTCTTTAAGCAACAGACTTAAGGAAATGCAGGACCTGATGGATCAGACCCGTGAGGATGCTAATAATGCAGGTAACTCCTTAAGTAACAGAGTTGATAAGGTTACAAAGCAGGTTTCAAAGGCGGAAAGTGAGGCATCTGAACTTTCAAAGGATGTCTTAAAGGAGTATGACAATGTTAAAAATCCGGATATTAAGGAGGATGACATTGAAAAGAAGCTTCAGGACAAAATCAATAATCTTCCGGATGATTATGATGAAGCTGTTAAAAAAGGTTCAGATAAGCTTAAGGAGCCTGAGTCTGTAAAGAAGCAGGAGGAACTGAGCGAATCCCTTAAAAACTTAAATACCCAGATAGAACTCCTTAATAAGGAAGCCAAGGGCTATGGAAATCAGATAGACGAAGACTTAAAGGCTATAAACGATAAATACAGTGAGATTGAAGCTCTTCTTGATGAAATTGCGGATACGGATATTGGTATTAAAGATATAAGTGTAACGGATACGGACCTTTTTGTTTTTGGTGTAGTAAGAAAATGCACCAATACGGGTGAAATAACAGGAGACCTTAATGTTGGAGGTATTTCAGGGGTAATAGGAGAAGAATCCTCAATCGATCCCGAGGATGAAATAAGCTTAAACATTGACAGAGAAAAACATACACAGTATGAATACAAGGCTGTGCTTGACAATGATGTAAACAATGGCTTTGTAAACGCCAAAAGAAACTATGCCGGCGGTATCGCAGGAAGGGCGGAGATCGGCTATATAAAGAATTGTGAAAACTATGGTGATATAAAGAGTGATGGAAGCTATGCCGGCGGTATTGCGGCCAGCTCACGGATAACAATCAAAAACTCTTATGTAAAGGCCACGGTTTCAGGCAAAGAGCATGTAGGCGGAATCATAGGGGAAGGTATTGGTGAAAGTGCAAACGGTGCAAAGAGCATTGTTTCAGACTGCCGTGCCTTAGTTAGAATAATGGATGCATCTAAATTTTACGGTGCAATAGCCGGTTCCCCTGACGGTGAATTTGATAATAATCTCTACACAGAGGAGTCCTTAAACGGACTTGGCGTATACAGTATTGCGGGAATGGCAGCTCCGGTCCCCTATGAGGAGCTTATAGCAGGCGAGGGCATTCCTGAGGAGTTTAAGAAGCTGCGATTAAGCTTTTATGCAGATGGTACTTTGTTAAAGAGTTTGGAATTTACGAACAGGGACAGCTTTAATGAAGAAGTTTTCCCTGATATACCCGCAAAAAAGGGCTGTTATGCTAAGTGGGACACAACCGAACTTAAGGAGCTTACTTCAGATACAAAGGTTACTGCTGTATATACGCCTTTTATAAGCGCTCTTTCATCAAAGGAAGTTCGTTCAACAGGGAGACCGGTGTTCTATGTGGAGGGAGATTATTCAGAAGAACAGGTACTTGATGCAACCGCAATTAAAGAATCTGTTTTTGAACTTAATCAGGACGCGAAAAAAAGTATCAGTGACATTTTTTACTCCAAAAAGGTTGAGGAGCAGTGGCAGCTTATTTTACCCCATGACGGAAGAACTGTTCATACAGTCAGGTATCTTCCAACAGATATAAGTGCAAAAGCACCGGAGATATATGTAAATGAAGATGGAAGCTTTAAGATAATACCGGCAGATGCCGTTGGAAGCTTTTACAAATTTGAAACAAGAGCTGAAAAACTTCAAATTTGCGTTGTTTCCCAGAGACCGGTCTATTCAGCATTTGTCATTTTGTTTGCTGCGATTGCATCGGTAATCGTTGCTACTGTTTTACTTGTTTCTCTTGTAAGTAAAGCAAAAAAACGAATGGCTGAAAAGAATGCTTCAGAGGAAGAAGCTCCGGAAGAAGCCTTCGGGGAGAACGAGGAATCAAAGGAAGCGGCACCGGTAATAAGGAGGAGATTTAAGGCATTTAAGGTGCTTTTATCAGTTGTAAATCTGACTCTTTTTGCAGCACTTATTGCCTTCACAATATATTTGTCACAGAATCCTGAGCTAGTGAGCTCGAAGATTGCTTACCTTACCATTATGCGGGCCGAAGCTGACAGTAATGCTCATTATGAGGTTTCGATGAAGGTTACTGAGGACAATGAGGAGGCGGTTTCAAGTGCTGTAATCAACGTTTCTGAAGAGGATGGCATTAGGTTTTCATGTGTTGAAACAAGAGGCGTGAAAATTTACAAGTGTAAAGATAAAATCTACCTTGAGAACGGAGCTGCATTCACGGTTTCCGATATTATACCTAAGTACGAAGATGTTCTTCCGTGCGTAAAGGATTTATTGCAGGGCAGCAATGTACACGGGGAGCGGGTTGACGGTGGCACAAAGTATTTTATCGACTTAAACGGTGACAATGTGGAGACTGTAATTGGAAAGGTTGCAGGTGAGTACGGCTCTGTTATAAAGAATGTTGAAAACGCTTCAGTCACACTTTTTGCAGGCAATTCCAGACTTAAGAGCATTGCAATCAAGGCAGGAGGAGAGACAACGGGAGACGACCGCTATTCCATAGACTGTACTATTTCAGTGGTGAATGATGAAAACATGGAAAAAGCAGTTATTCCAAAGGCAGTACTTGACGCTGCAAAGGAAAATGCCCCGGCTCCTGAAATTACCCCCGAAATGTTGAAACTTCTTTATGCATTCGGAGAGTTCTATGAGAAGGATAAATCAGCCTGTACTGTGGACCTTTCAGCAAATGGCGGAATTATAAGCTTAAGTGAATCTCTTCTTTTAACAAGAAACAGACAGAAGAACGGCTTTATAAACTGCGTAACAAAGAACGGCATATCATTGTACTTTAATGAAAATGGCGCATGCACAGGCAAAGGTGAGACTCTTACAGAGATACAGAAGAAGACGATAGATGCGGCAGGAACTCTGAATCTTGCCTATGAGCTTCTTTTGAACGGTGAAATGAATATTACGAAGAATCAGAGCATTACCGTGTATAAATTGGACCTTGATACAGAAGAAATGTCGGCAATCACTTCGGTATTTGCTAAGGATCTTGAGTCCGTTGAAAAGGTATTTACAAAGGGATATATCCAGGTTACTCTTAAAGAAGGAAAGCTTTTCGAAGTAAAGGTTAAAACCATTGGTACGGCAAAGCGTCTCTTTGGCACAAGAGCCTTCGGCGTGCAGGCAAGAATTATGCCTCTTGTCCACGACGGAAACATAAGTTATGATTTGCCGGCAGCAGTATCGGAAACCTTAGGCGACAAATAAGCAATAAGTGTTGACAAAAGAACAAAAAGCATGTATAGTTCACAATGTAAACCGTTTACAATGTGAACTATATTTAATTTAAAGTGATTTTGGGGAGGTAATATGAACGGCGATGTAAATGATATGCTTCTTTCTGCATGGTTAAGAGTTTCAGCAGGCGTAAGAAACGAAAGACTGGTGCAGTCCATGACCTTTAATGAAGTGTTTACCTGCAGCATCCTTTACAAGTATGACGGTGAGGAGATTACCGCCAGTGATATTTGTGAAGAGACAGGTATGCTAAAGTCACAGGTTAACAGAGTGGTTGTTGGGCTTGAAGAGGCCGGCATTATTGTAAGGGCAAGATCAAAGACAGATAAGAGAAAAACTCTTTTAAGACTTACTCAGGTTGGAAAAGAAAAATATATAAGTGAGCATGAAGGTGTGCTCAGGATATTTGACAGACTGGGAGAACTGCTAGGCTCTGCCAAAATAATTCAGGCAGCCAACCTTCTAAACGAACTGGCTGATGCAATGGAAAAGGTCAAAGAAGAGATTAAATAAGAAAAGGATATATTATGGTTAGAATTATTACTGATTCCGCCTCCGATTTCAGAGGAGAGGAAATTGAAAAACTTAATATAACAGTGCTTCCAATGCATATATTGTTTGGCGAGGATACATATAGAGACGGTGTGGATTTGTCACCCGTTGATTTTTACAATAAACTTATTGAAAGTGATGCATTACCCACCACCAGTCAGATTTCACCCATGGTATTTGAAGAAGTATATGAGGAGATTATTAAGGCAGGAGATACTGCAGTAGTAGTTCTTATGTCTTCCGAATTATCCGGTACATACCAGAATGCAGCTGTAGTTGCAAAGGATTACCCCGGTATCTGTGTTTTTGATTCTCAGAGCGTTTCAATCGGCGAACAGTGCTTTATAAAGCATGCTCTTAAGATGAGAGATGAGGGAAAGACCGCAGAGGAGATATTAAATGTTCTTGAGGCAGAAAGAAGTAAACTTCGAATCTTAGCACTTCTTGACACACTTGAATACCTGAAGAAGGGTGGCAGAATAAGCCCTTCGGTAGCCTTTGTGGGCGGGGTGCTGGCTATAAAGCCGGTAGTGACGGTTGTAGATGGTAAGGTGGAGCTCATCGGTAAGGCAAGGGGTTCAAAGAACGGTAACAATCTTCTTATGGAGCTTACAAATAAGTGCGGAGGAATTGATTTTAACAGTCCTCTTGCCCTTGGATATACAGGTGTTTCAAGGATTTTACTTGATAAATATATTGAGGACAGCAAGGTCCTTTGGGAAGGAAAAACAGATAATCTTCCCATAATAGAAATAGGACCCACAATCGGTACCCATGTGGGACCGGGAGCTATAGCAATAGCTTTTTTTGAAAACAGGGAGGATTAAATGAAAGCAGTTTTTTACGATCTTGACGGAACACTTCTGCCTATGGATATGGATGAGTTCACAGGAACATATTTTGGCCAGCTTGCCCGTAAGCTTGAACCCTACGGTTATAAGAAGGAAGACCTTATAAAGCATGTATGGGCTGGAACAGCCTGCATGGTAAAGAATGATGGTTCAATGCCTAACGAGGAGGCTTTCTGGAATTATTTCTGCCCCGCTGTAGGTTGTAAGCCGGAGGATAAGGCTCTGTTTACAGCTTTTTATGAAAACGAGTTTGATGAAGCCAAAAAGGTCTGCGGATATAATGAATTTGTACCTGAACTGATTAAAGAGGTTAAGGCTTTAGGCTTAAAACAGGTGCTTGCAACAAATCCGATTTTTCCCGAAATAGCCACAAGAAAGAGAATTGCCTGGGCCGGTCTTTCGGTGGAGGATTTTGAGTGCTTTACAACCTATGAAAACAGTTCCTATGCGAAGCCCAATACAAAATACTATGAGGAGCTTCTTAATAAGCTTTCCTTGGACCCCACAGAATGCATTATGATAGGCAATGATGTGGATGAGGACATGGTAGCAGGAGAGCTTGGCATGAAGGTTTTCCTGGTTACTGATTGTATTCTTAACAAACATAACAAGGACATAAATGAGTATCCACACGGAGACTTCAGGGATGCGCTTAATTACATAAAGTCATTGATATAATAAAAGGGGCTGAATATTCAGCCCCTTTTGCTCGGTCAACGACTCCTTTACTTTATGTTTGCTATTATTTTGATATGAACCTTGAAAACCGTGTAGTACTTTGAACTTTTGTTTTTTCCGTATTTTTGCTGTAAAGAGGATCTGAGTGAATTCAGGTTCTTTTTTTCGTTCCAGGAGTTCCATAAGTGCTCGGAAAAGCCATCGGGTATGGATTCACCGGGAAGTGAAACGGAAAAGACAATGGAACAGTATTTGTCCCGCTTTTCATTAAGGCTCATAGGGGCGTGTGCCGCAAGAAAGTCCCCATAGGCATTGCCTGATTTTAAGTCATTGTATATGGGAGTTGCATTCTTGGCACCATAGAGCTGCTGAAGGGATTCGTGGAGTTCCTGAAGGTTTGCCTTTCCGAATATGAAAAGCAATTCCCTGGCATTATCATCCACAATGGCTTTAGCCGGCTCTGAAGGTTTTTCTGCATCAGCTGCAGGAGAGGTTGTTTTAGGCTCTTTTGGTAAGTCTGCCTGCACCGTAACGGGCTCTGTGGCAGCCTTTGCGGCAGGCATTGTCACAGGTGTAGCAGTTTCCAAAGAAGCCGGTTCGTCGGTATGTGTATTTGACTCCGGTAAAGATGCAAGCTCTTTTCCGGTAACACGGGAAACATTTATATTGCGGCTGCTCCAGTATTTAACTACTGCGTTGTAGCCGTTGTCATTTGAGACAATTACAAAGGCATCGTCTTTAATGTTTGAAAGACGGAAGCCAAGCTCTGTTGAAAGCTGAAAATCCAATGCATTGTTTCCCTCAAGACATTCAATGAATTGAATCTTCTTTGAGGATTCCATTAATAAAACAACGTTTCTGTAGTTCATGTGAGGACTTTTCTTGGTGTAGAAAACCAGTAATTCGTCTTCATCTGAAATGACGGAAAGAAGGGATACCCAGCTGTCGCCAACATTTTCGCTGTCTATAAAATATGTTTTCTTCATATCAATCACAGTTGACCGAACAAAGCCATTATACATTAACTTAAGTAAAAAACAAACTGTTTAATTATTTGAAATGAAGTTATGGTATTATGGTTAAAAATAGACATCATGTTGTATAGGAGCTTTTGCGATGAATGTATGTGTGTTAAATGGAAGTCCCAAGGGAAAATACAGTATTACCCTTCAGACCCTTCTTTTTATTAAAAACAATAATACCTGCGACAATTTTACAATTCTTTCGCCGGGAGCACTGATTAAGCAGTATGAAAAGGATTTTTCTTCCTGCAAGGAAACACTTGAGGCAGCGGACTTAATAATCTTTTCTTATCCTGTTTATACGTTCATTGTGCCGGCCCAGCTTCATCGCTTTATAGAGCTTATGAAGGAGCAGGGCGTCAATATAAAGGGTAAGTTTGTGACTCAGGTTTCCACTTCCAAGCATTTCTACGATGTGACAGCCCATAACTTTATAAGAGATAATGCTTTTGATCTTGGCGCAAAATATATTAAGGGATTATCTGCGGATATGGATGATTTGTTAAAAGAAAAAGGCCAAAATGATGCGCTTTCTTTTTACAAATATGTGTCCTGGTGCGTTAGGGAAGATATTTATGAAAAGCATGGACCGGTTCTGACAAAAAAAGATACTTTGGAAGCTACGGTGGGAGAACCTGTTAAAAAGGACTCGGGGAAGACAATTGTTATTGTGGCGGATTTGTCAAAAGACGATATTAAATTAAAGCAGATGATAGACCGTTTTACGGCTAAGATGCCCTATGAGACAAGACTTGTGAATATAAGGGAATTCCCTTTCATGGGTGGCTGCATAAGCTGCTTTAACTGTGCCACAACCGGTAAGTGCATATACAAGGATGGCTTTGACAGCTTTCTTCGAGAGAACATCCAGACAGGGGATGCCATTGTGATTGCCTTTACCGTTAAGGATCATTCCATGGGTTCACTCTTTAAGACCTACGATGACAGGCAGTTTTGCAACGGCCACAGAACCGTAACCATGGGCATGCCCTTTGGATATCTTGTAAGCGGTAATTTAAGCGAAGAGGAAAATTTAAGGACCATAATTGATGCCAGGGCTGAGGTTGGCGGCAATTTCCTTGCAGGTGTTGCCACAAATGAATATTCCCCCGATGAAGAAATCGATACGCTGGTAAAAAGACTAAAATATGCAATGGAGAACAAGTATGTCCAGCCCTCCAATTTCTATGGCGTAGGAGGAATAAGAATCTTCAGGGACCTTATCTGGCTCATGCAGGGAATGATGAAGGCGGACCATAAATTCTTTAAGAGCCACGGACAGTATGATTTTCCTCAAAAGAAAAGGGGTACGCTTATTAAGATGTATCTGGTGGGCTCACTTATCAGTAATCCGAAGGTCAAAGCAAAGCTTGGTAATAAAATGAATGAGGGTATGATAGGCCCCTATAAAAAGATAGTGGATGGGAAATAAATATTGGTCCTATGCCAAATAGGAATAGGAGTAGGAATAGGAATAGAAAGTGGCTTAGTTAATGGGGTGCGGTATGATGTGTAGTCATATTTGAAAGGGCGCGGTATGATATGTAGTCATATTTGAAAGGGCGCGGTATGATATGGACTCACTCGCACGGGATGTTGGTTTACGTAAGATATGATTACGGCAACAAATCACAATAGACCGGGTTGTTAGTGCGAGGAATGACAATTGATTTTGAGTTAAATTGTCTGCGCTTAGAATAGACGGCCCCCAAATTGTTCAGATATGGCGTTTTTGGGCGTATCTTGGAGGTAACGAAAAGTGTGTACGGCCCCCAAATTGTACAGATATAGCGTTTTTGGGCGTATCTTGGAGGCGACGAAAAGTGTAAACGGCCCCCAAATTGTACAGATATGGCGTTTTTGGGCGTATCTTGGAGGCAACGAAAAGTGTAAACGGCCCCCAAATTGTACAGATATGGCGTTTTTGTGCGTATCTTGGAGACGACGGAAAGTGTAAACGGCCCCCAAATTGTACAGATATGGCGTTTTTGGGCGTATCTTGGAGGCAACGAAAAGTGTAAACGGCCCCCAAATTGTTCAGATATGGCGTTTTTGGGCGTATCTTGGGACCTGCCGCATACAAAAAATGTGCGCAAATGACGACAATTGGCATCCAAGATGAGAGAATTACACATTTTTGGTGGTGTGCCTGCCCGGCACTGAGGTGTTAGACAATGAAATTTAGACTTTTAGCCCTAAGATGAATAACAATATTAGTGTTTTTTGAAAAATAAAAGCTACCCAGCCAAGCGGTTGAGTAGCTTTTTATTGTCTTTAGTCAAATATGATTTCGTCCGTGGCATTAGGGACACTTTTACGGAAAGGGACTTAAACTATAATCTATACGTAAACTTCCATATATCCTTTAACCTTGGAAACATCGTAGGAATCGATTTTTCCCAAGTTGGGATCGTATCCTGCTCCGTCAAAGTATACAAGGTAGTGGCTGTAGCGTCCAAGCTTCTCCATTACCACGCAGCACTTGGGGAGAGTGATATCAGGTTTGCCGTTGGTGTAAATAATCTCTTCGGAGTGATCGATACCGAAATAGTTAAGGGCATTGATGATTCTGTTCATGGTTGCCTGCCATTCGCCACAGTGCATGATGTTTATGGCTTCATCAAGGGTGATGCCTGCAAGCATTGCAACGCTTGACTGGCCGCATAAGCCGTCATGGGGCTGTAAAACAACCTCCATGGAATCAATCTTTCTTATGGGGTTAGCGGTACTGTAGGGGCTTGATTCAGCGCCTGACTGGGTTACTCTGAAGGTGATAGGGTAGGATTTACCCTCCTCAAAGGTTTTCATGGTCTCAGAAGCCACAGGGATGCTGTAGATACCGTTACCTTCAGGAATAAGATTACATACAAAAATAGTATCAAGAATACGTACCTTTACGGGAACGTCTCCTTCTTTTTTACAAATTTCCCATACATTAAAGGGAATCTTTACGATTCCGCCGTTTTCACAATTTTCTATTGAAGCTTCAAAGGTATACTTCATTTTCTAATCCTTTCAAATACATTTCTATTCAACAGTTTATAATAAAACTTTCCAAGAAACAAGTGAAAAAGGCCATGAAAAAACCGCTTTAAAGGGTAAAATTAATTGAATTTTAAGGGGGCATTGGGTAGAATTACTATTGTTAGATACGTTTAAGGAAAGCTTCTTAGGGGAGTGACTATGAACAGTGAAATTCGTATGTTTGTTTCTTCGATGACAAGGTCCGGTGACAAGAAGGGGATATATGTTCTTTTTACGGATGGAGACAAATCCGCAGAGTTTTGCATACCGGATATGAGACTCGTGAAAAATGCGGGTTTTTCAAAAGAGGAGATAAAGAGCCTTCTTGAATATATGGAAAATGAACAGGAATACATTTATTCTGTTGCAAAAAACGTAAATCCCTTAAACGGTTTTTTAGGAAAAGAGCAGGGTGTTACAAAGGACTAAAGGAGAAAATCATGGGATTATTTAAGAGTGCTTATGAAAAGGATTTAGACAGAATCGTGGCGCATATGCAGATGAATATGAGTAATAATTACAAGGATGCTGCCCAGGAGGATTTTGCGGAGCTTGAACAGGCCTTTGAAGCCTATACCGGCGAAAAGAAGCTTAGTTCACAGTCAAAAGCCCACTATCAGAATATAATTGATACTTATTCAAGCAGATTAAAGGGTTTTACTCATAAGGACCAGAAGCCATATTGGCAATAGAATGTAATTGTGCTAATGACATATTAATTGATTTCTGATATAATGCGATAAGTGTGTGAGTGAATCTTACATGATTAATAAAAGCGAATGCAAATTCGAAAGGAGAATTATTTATGAAGACATGTCCTAGCTGTCAGGCAAAGAACGCAGATGATGCGGCATTTTGCAATGAGTGCGGTGCAAGCCTTGAAGGAGTAGCAGTAGAAGTTGAGGAAAAGGAGAATGTTGCAACACAGGCTGTTGAAGCTGTTAAGAATAACAAGAAGTATATTATTTGTGCAGCAGTAGCAGTTGTAGTTATTATTCTTTTGATTGCTCTCTTTGGTGGCGGTTATAAGAAGACCATTAAGAAGTATTTCTCAGCTATTAAGAGCGGTGATGAAAAGGTTATTACAGAGTCAACCTTCCCTGCAAAGATGATTAAGGAACAGTGGCAGGAAAATGCAGATGATAGGGATTATGATATTACCTATTCAAATTACCTTAAGGGTAAGACAAATGTTAACAAGACCTTTATTAAGGCACTTAAAAAGGAACAGGGTGCATTAAAGGTTGAATACGAAATCAAGAAAGCAAAAGATGTAAACGATCTTAAGAAGTCCGAACAGGAAGAATACGGTATTGAAGATCTTGAGGACTTACAGGATATGTTTGAAGACCTTATGGAAGATTTCGGATTCGACGGAAGCAAGGTTAAGAAGGCATTTATCGTTGAAGTTAAGTACGACATCAAGGGTGGCAAGAAGAAGCTTCTTAATGACAAGGCAGAAGTTGTTGTTTACAAGTATGGCGGAAAGTGGTATGTAACCGGACTTCCTACATTTGATCGTGTTGCAGGCGCAGCAAGAAATAATGACAAGCTGGAAGATTCATACGAAGCATATAAAGATGCTTTAGAAGATTTCAGAGATTCTTACCAGTAGGATTAAACATATGTGATGTAGAGAGCGAAGCAGCCTTGCTGCTTCCCTTTTTTGATGTGAAGAAGGGACATGGTTGTGTATGCACCTTTAAGGTGTAAAATGCATACACAACCATGTCCCTTGTTTAAAATTAAAAAAGCTGATGACGGGAATCGAACCCGTGACCTCCGCCTTACCAAGGCGACGCTCTACCGACTGAGCCACATCAGCATTATGTGCAAAGAGGTGTTTCCTCTTTGCACCGAAGGTTATAATAGCATAAGGTATAAACCTTGTCAACGAAAAAGAGTAAGTATTTTATTGCTCTGCCTGTTGTTGCTGTGCCTGCTGCGCCAATATTTCAAGGCGAAGCTGATACTCAAGTGCCTCCTGGGCAAGGATGCCTTCCCAGTTTTCCTGGGTGAAGAAGGCGGCATCATGGTGACAGGTATTTCCTACATTCTGAGTTGTTGTGGTTCCCTGAAGAGCAAGGGGATCTAATTCGCTGGCAATAACCGTGGAACCCTGAATCAGCTTATCGGATTCGGGAGGGTACATATAACCGATTCCGTAGTAAGCAACAGGGCACTGCTCACTGGCACGTTTATTGTCGTAGGGACAAATGTTACCGACATAGTGAACATCACAATATTCTGTGGGAATGGTTTCCTCGGTAAAGATTTCCTCCTTTAGGTGAGCATCACATAGCCCTTCTCTCGGAAGTTTACCGGACTGATTACATACAACCACGCGCTCAATAGTTGAGGGACAGTTGAAACCGGGGTCCGGAAGTCCTTCATGAACTCTTTCCATAACGGCCTTCCAGAGGGCCTTGGGAACCTTTTGCTCTGCGGAATTCATCTTATAAGGGATATCGTAACCGCTCCAGCTTGCTGCTGTGTAGTAGGGGGTATAAGCAACTACCCAGATATCCTTTTCATCGGAGGTGGTACCGGTCTTGCCGGCCATTGTCATACCGAAGTTTGCCTGTCTTGCAGAACCGGTCTTACCACAGTCAACCATACAGTCTGTTAACATGTAAGCGGTTTCTTCGCTGAAAATTCTTCTTGCAACAGGAGCTCTGTTGTCTAAAATAATATTTCCTTCACTGTCTTCAACAGTGGTATAGAGCTTAGGCTCTATATAAACGCCTTCATTTGCTATGCCTGCGTAGGCAGCTGTAAGTTCGTAATTAAGGATACCGTCGGTGATACCGCCCAGTGCAAGGGGCTGACCTATATCGGTGAATATCTGGGTTCCTACAGGCTTTGCTTCATAGATGGTGCTGAAGCCCATGTTTTTAAGATAATTGAAGGCAAGCTCGGGACCGATTTCCGTGATTGTCTTTACCGCAATAATATTTAAGGAGTTTACAATACCAAGTCGGATACTCTGAATACCTCTGTAGGTATTTTCACCGTACCAGTTTTTAACAGGTGTTCCGTCGTAGTAAGCAAAGGGGGCATCCAGATAGACTGTTGAAGGAACCTTGCCGCAGGCATCAATTGCAGGACCGAAGGCTGCAAGAACCTTGAAGCAGGAACCGGGCTGTCTCATTGACTGTGTGGCACGGTTAAAGGACATTGCCTTATCCTTTGTGCCTCTGCCGCCTATCATAG
Organism: Lachnospiraceae bacterium; assembly: GCA_045598365.1. Taxonomy (GTDB): domain Bacteria; phylum Bacillota; class Clostridia; order Lachnospirales; family Lachnospiraceae; genus UBA1258. The sequence continues at coordinate 23,095 of JAZLLV010000047.1, read as the reverse complement.
CCACGCAATGGCCGGTGGCCTGTTCTATCATTGTAAAGGCTACCTGGGGCTGGGGAATGATTTCAAGTTCCTCGGCAAGGACTTCATCACCCTCCTCCATAACATATTCCTTATAAGCTTCTACATCGGCGTAGGGCGCTTCGGGATCATCGTATAAGAGGTTGTAATTTGCGTTTGTCTGCTTTTTCCACTTTGCAAGCATTTCACGGCTGAAGTTCTGGTAGCTACCGTCTTCCTTTTTAGTGGTGAGCTTATAATCAAGGAGATATTTGGTGCCTTTTGCGTAGTTGTCGGGGTTTGCAAATTCTTCGTCGCAGATTTGCTGGATTCTTGAATCCATGGTGGAATTGATTTTCAAACCGCCGCTGTACATAAGGGTAAATACCTGATTCTCGGTGTAACCTGCCTTAAGAAGGTCTTTTTGGAGCTGGACCTTAAGGGCATCTACGAAATAGGAATCCTTGGTTTCCTCGGCAACCACAATGTCGTTTGCTTCCTTGATACGGTCGTATACGTTGTCTGCAATGGCTGCATCGTATTCGGTCTTGGTGATATATCCAAGCTCTAACATCTTATCAAGTACGTCGGTCATACGATCGTAATTGTTCTTTGGATTAAGGATAGGATTGTACTTGGTGGGGGCTTTTGTGATACCCGCTATAACCGCACATTCCGAAAGAGTTAACTCGGAACAGCTTTTATTGAAATAACGTCTGCTGGCAGCTTCAACACCAAGGGTGTTCTGACTTAAGTTGATGGTATTGAGATAGTAGGTAAGGATGGTGTCCTTGTCCATAATCTTTTCAAGTTCCACCGCACAGAACTGTTCCTGGATTTTTCTTTTTACCTTCTGGACCGGATTGTCTTCCTCCATCCAGTCGACGAATACGTTGTTCTTTAGAAGCTGCTGGGTAATGGTACTACCACCCTGACCAAGATGGCCTTTTGCAACAGCATCAAGTCCGGCTCTTAAGATTGACTGGAAGTCGATACCGTTGTGCTGGTAGAAACGTTCGTCCTCAATGGCTATGAAGGCGTGCTTCAAATCATCGGGAATCATCTCACTTGAAACCGGAATTCGGTTTGCATTGGTGGTAACAAGCTTTGCAATCTGATTTCCGTCTTTGTCATATACAAAGGATGATTTTCCCGTGGGAGCTACGGACATCTGTGCGATGTCGGGAGCCGAAGCAAGTATACCCTTGAAGGCTCCGATGCCGAGTGTGGCACCTAAGATGCCAAGGGCAACGCCGGAGACTATAATAGCAACTGCAAAAATAAGCAGCAATTTTCTGCCCCATTTGGGACCGCGGTCATTAAGCATCTGTTGCTGGCGCTTAATTCCCCTTCTGCCATAGTTCATATATTTTCCTCCTGCCGGCTTAGCGGCAACATTTGTGCAAAGTTTTACTAACTAATGCATTATACCAAAACACTGTAAAAAAATGAAGTCGCTTAACAGAATCTTCACAAAATAACAATATATAAGTTATAATATTATGGAATATTTATGCAGGAGATAGTATGAACGAACCCGTAAAAATAATGCTAATGGGCGGGGAAGCCGAAACCGAGCTTAAAAAGTCCCGTTTCATTGCCCATCTTAAGGCTGTTGAAAGCGAAGAAGAGGCAATGGAGTTTGTTAATTCCATAAAGAAGCGCTTCTACGATGCAAGGCACAACTGCTATGCATATATAATCGGAAAGGATGGGGACAGGGTTAAGTACAGCGATGACGGAGAACCTTCCCAGACCGCGGGCCTTCCCATTTTTAATGTGTTAAAAGAAAGCGGAGTGAAAAACTGCTGTATCGTTGTAACAAGGTATTTTGGCGGCACTCTTCTTGGCACGGGTCCACTTGCAAGAATGTATGCAGAGGCGGCAAAGCTTGGACTTGAAGCCTCCACCATAGGGATTATGCGATATGGTGTGGAGATTAAAATCGACAGTGATTATTCAGATGGCGAGAAGATAAGAAGATACCTTGAAAAAGAGGGTATAAGCATTCTTAACACCTTCTATTCGGACACCGTTTCCAATATTGTACGCACAGGCTTTGAAAATTATGAAAAGGTTGTTTCGGACATAACATCAATAACCGCTTCAAAGGCCCTAATCGAACGAATCAAAGACGCATATTTTGTTGACACTAAAATTTGATTAAACTATTATTAGTTAGGTAGTTTTAAAAATATTTTCTCAGAAAGGTGGTGGTTTTACATGCCGGGTCACATATCATCAGACAGTCCTCTTCCCCGAGCGGGAATTTGTAAAATCACAACTGAAAAGGAGAAAATGTTATGGATGAAATCAGAGAGTTATTAGAGACCAAGCAGTATACTACTCTCAGACAGAAACTGTCTGAACTCTACGATGCCGACGTGGCAGCAGTACTTGAAGCAATTTCGGAAGAAGACATGGTCAAGGTCTTCAGAATTCTTCCTAAAAGTATGGCAGCCGATGTTTTTGCGTACCTTGAAGTGGAACATCAGCAGATGATTATTACTTCACTTTCAGAAAAGGATGCTGCAAACATCATTAATAATATGATGGCCGACGATGCGACTGACCTTTTTGAGGAAATGCCCGCAAGCGTTGTTAAAAAGCTTCTTTCCGCAGCAAGCCCTGAGGCAAGAAGAGACATCAATCACTTACTTAGATATCCTGAATATTCCGCAGGAAGCATTATGACCGTGGAATATGTGGACTTAAAGGAAAATCTTACCGTTTCGGAAGCACTTGAAAGAGTCAGAAAAGTCGGAACGGATAAGGAAACCATTAATACCCTTTATGTCCTCGACAGAAGTCGTACCCTTATAGGAACGCTGACTTTAAGAGGCCTTCTCCTTGCAGATCCCGAGGCAACCATCGGCGACATAATGCAGGAGAATGTCATTTCAATAAATACCCTTATGGACCAGGAAGACGTTGCCAAGCAGTTCAAAAAATACGACTTCACTGCCATGCCCGTTGTGGATAACGAAAACAGACTTGTTGGTATTATTACCGTCGACGATATCGTGGACATTCTGGAAGAAGAGGCCACCGAGGATATTGAAAAGATGGCGGCTATCGTTCCTTCCGATAAGCCCTATATTAAGACAAGCGCATTTGAAACCTGGAAAAAGCGTATTCCCTGGCTCCTTCTTTTGATGGTGTCAGCAACCTTTACCGGCGGAATAATCAGGCGTTTTGAAGATGGTCTCAGTGCCTGCGCGGTACTTACAGCCTTTATCCCCATGCTTATGGATACCGGCGGTAATGCGGGCGGACAGGCAAGCGTTACCATCATTCGTGGTCTTTCACTTGAAGAAATTGCCTTTAAGGACTTTTTTAAGGTTGTCTGGAAGGAAATAAGAGTTGCGGTTCTTTGCGGATTAACCCTTGCAGTCTGCAACTTCGGCAAACTTCTTATTTTTGACAAAGTAACTGTGGCTGTGGCTGCGGTTGTATGTCTTACACTTGTGGTAGCGGTACTTATTGCCAAGATTGTGGGTTGTACCCTTCCTATGGTGGCTAAAAAGATCGGCTTTGACCCTGCTGTAATGGCCAGCCCCTTCATTACCACCATTGTGGACGCTTTGTCCCTTATTATTTACTTTTCTTTTGCCACTGCCATCCTCGGCATTTAGGCATGTGGAGTTACGATGAACATTTCTGAATTATATAAAAATAAAAAAACAGTCTATTCCATGGAAGTATTCCCTCCAAAGAAAACCGGTGCCATCGAGACTGTTTACAATACACTTTACGGTTTAAGAGGTCTTCCCATTGACTATATTTCAGTTACATATGGTGCGGGTGGAAGCGAACAGCAGAAGGGTAAGACCGCGGAAATTGCTGCACTTATTAAAAGGGAATACGGTATAGAGCCCTTAAGTCATCTTACCTGCGTCGGCTCAACCGTTGAAGAACTTAAAGAAACCCTTAATACGTTAAAAGAAAACGGTATCCAGAACATTCTGGCGCTTCGCGGTGATATGCCTGCAGAGGGTGAAGCATCCATGGCTTTTCCCCATGCAAGCGATCTGACCGCTTTTATAAAGAACTATGACAGCTTCTTTAATATTGCGGGGGCCTGCTATCCTGAGTGCCATGTGGATGCACAAGACCTTGATAAGGACATAGAAAACCTTAAGAAAAAGGTTGATGCGGGTGTTACACATCTTACGACCCAGCTTTTTTTTGATAATGAAGTCTTTTATTCCTTCAGGGAAAAGGTTGAAAAAGCAGGTATCAATGTGCCTATAGCGGCAGGTATTATGCCCATAGTCAAGAAGAGCCAGATTGAAAGAACCGTGGCAATGTGCGGAGCTTCAATTCCCACCAAATTTGCCAGAATCATCAGTAAATATGCTGATTCACCGGAGGCCCTTAATCAGGCCGGACTTTCCTATACCGTGGATCAGATAACCGATCTTGTGGCAAATGATGTAAGAGGTGTTCATTTGTATACCATGAATAACGTTGAAACGGCTAAATATATTACTAACGCCACAGAAAGTCTTTTTAAGAGCGTTAATAAACTTTGATTTTGTATGGACAATTTTCTTGATAAAAGCGACCGAAGCGAAATACTAAGGTATTTAGGCTACAGGGGCAGCGAAATCACCGAAGTGGTGGAAGATGCCCTTGAACGCGGAATCGCGTTGGCTAATAAGTTGATAAAGGTTCGCTCGGTTTACAGATTCTTTGAAATTGAAGACTGTGAAGAGGGAATCAGACTTAAAGGAACCGTCGGTGTAATGACCGGTAACAGCATAAAAAAGCATTTGGAGGGTTACGACAGAGTAATCCTTTTTTGCGTTACTATAGGAAGTGAATTTGACAGGGAAGTGGAAAGACAGATGGTTTCGGACCCTACACTTTCCGTGATTCTTAATGCCTGCGGTATTCAGGCAGTGGAAAAAGCCTGCGACGCGCTTCAGCATGAGGTTGAAGAAAAATACCGGGAAAAAACCGGAATCCGTTTCAGCCCGGGCTATGGAGATATGCCACTGTCACTGCAGGGAGACTTTATAAGACTTTTGAACACGGAGCGTATGGCAGGTGTTACCATAAACGAAAACTTCCTTATGAATCCAAGGAAAACGGTAACCGCAGTTGCCGGTGTTAAAGAGTCTGTTTCGGAGGTAGTATAAGATGAATTTTTGGAATGAAATAACCGTTCTTGACGGTGCCATGGGCACAGAGCTTGTTAAGAAAAATGCTCCAATGGGCCATATACCCGAGGAACTTAATATAACCCATCCGGATATTATTAAGGAGGTTCACAAATCCTACCTTGAGAAGGGAACAAAGCTTATATATACCTGTTCTTTTGGTGCCAATGCCTACAAACTTAAGGACAGTAAGTATTCGGTTACTGAAATAGTAACGGCTGCAGTTAAAAACGCCAAAGAGGCAGCAGCACCTTATGGCGCAAAGGTAGGTCTTTCCATGGGCACAATCGGAGACATTCTTGAGCCCTTTGGGAATCTTAAGTTTGAAAGTGCCTATGAAATGTACAGGGAAATGATGGTGGCCGGTGAGGCTGCAGGAGCGGACTGTATTGTGCTTGAAACCCAGACCGACCTTTTAGAGGTTAAGGCAGGCGTCCTTGCCGCCAAGGAAAACACACATCTTCCCATACTCGTAACCATGACCTTTGAATCAAACGGAAGAACCTTTAACGGAACTTTAGTGGAGGCCATGGCCATAACTCTTACCGCCCTGAAGGTCGATGCAATCGGTGTCAACTGTTCTCTTGGACCTGATGAACTTCTTCCTTTTGTACAAAGAATGCGAGCAGTTTCAGACCTTCCCCTTATTGTTAAACCAAACGCAGGACTTCCGGATCCAAGAACCGGCGCCTACGACATGGGTCCCGAAGATTTTGCAAAAAAGATGATACCCTTCCTTGAAATGGGCGTTTCGATGGTGGGCGGCTGCTGTGGTACAGCGCCTGAATATATCGAGGCTCTGGTAAAGGAAATAGGAGATTATAAGCCGAAAAAGCCTGAAAAGAATAGCAATTCCTATTTAGCCAGCGGAAGAGCCTTTGTTGATGTAAAAAGAGTTCATGTTGTGGGTGAAAGAATAAATCCCACAGGTAAGAAGCTTTTTAAGGAAGCTCTTTTAAACCATGACCTTGATTATGTTAAGACTCAGGCCATGGAACAGGCAGAGGCCGGTGCGGAGATTCTCGATGTAAATGTGGGACTTCCCAAAATCGACGAAGAATCCCTTATGGTTGAGGTTGTAAAGGAGCTTCAGAGCGTTGTGGATCTTCCTTTGCAGATTGACTCATCGGATGCCGCAGTTATTGAAAAAGCCCTCAGAATATACAATGGTAAAGCCCTTGTAAACAGTGTTAACGGCGAGGACGAGGTTCTTGACAGAATCCTTCCCATTGCCGCAAAATACGGTGCTGCGGTTATCGGACTTACCATGGACAAGGGTGGAATTCCAAGCTCCCATGAGAAGCGTGTGGAGATTGCCGGTCACATAGTTGAAAGGTGTAAATTCTACGGAATAGAGCCTAAGGATATTTATATAGACTGCCTTACACTTGCAGCAAGCGTCCAGCAGAAGGAAGTATATGAAACCTTAAAATCCATCACAGAGGTTAAGAGAATTTACGGCGTCCATACGGTACTGGGTGTTTCAAACATTTCCTTTGGACTTCCGAAGCGTGAATATATAAATACAACATTTTTAACACTCGCAATGCATGCAGGTCTCGATCTTCCCATCATAAATCCCAACAATGCGGCCATGATGGGTGCGGTGGATTCCTTCCATGTGCTTGCAAATATTGATATAAATTCCACAGCCTACGTTGAAAAATACGCGGCAATAGTGGAAAAAGAAAAAAATCTTAAGGCAGAACCCGTTAAAAAGGCTGAAGGCACCCTTTCAATAGCCGATTATATAAAGAAGGGCCTTGGTGACTCAACTGCAAAGGCAGTAAGTGAAATGCTTTTGGAAAAGGAACCGCTGGATATTGTAAATAATGAACTGATTCCGGCTCTTGATATGGTGGGGGCTGAGTTTGAAAAGGGTGCTATTTTCCTTCCGCAGTTATTATCAAGTGCAACGGCAGCAGAGTCGGGCTTCAATGTTATTAAGGAATTTCTTGCAAAGAACAATACTGAAACCATTTCAAAGGGTAAAATTGTACTTGCAACCGTTAAGGGCGATGTGCATGATATAGGAAAAAATATTGTTAAAACAATCCTTGAAAACTATGGCTTCACGGTAATCGATCTTGGCAAGGATGTGCCCATAGAAAGGGTTGTTGAGGCAGTAAGAGAGCATCAGGTTAAGCTTGTGGGACTTTCAGCTCTTATGACTACCACTGTTAAGTCAATGGAAGAGACCATAAAAGCCATAAGAGAAGCAGGTCTTGACTGTAAGGTAATGGTGGGCGGAGCTGTACTTACGGAGGAATTTGCAATGCAGATTGGCGCTGATTTTTATTCAAAGGATGCAAAACAGTCGGCGGATATAGCAAAAAAAGTTTTATGTAGTTAACATAATATGGTAAATAAACATTATTATTAATAATGTGCTAAGAACTCCTTGGTATGATACCCATACTAAGGAGTTTTTTATGATTAGGAACATTACGGCTTTTAGTAAAGAGAAGAATGCACTGGTTGCCTATGAGCATGTGACGGAAAAAATAAATGAAGAGGGAAAGCCCATTCTTATAATTTTCTGTTCACCTGAGGCGGACTTTGAATTTTATGCTGAGGAGTTTCACAGGGACTATCCTAAAGCCACTGTATTAGGTGTCACTTCGGATGTTGCGTACAGTGACAAGGGTTATGGAGAAGGTGCTTTGGTAGCACTGGCTGCCTTTGAGGGGCTGGAAATATCCAGCGGTACAATTTTTGAAATTGCCCACTATCCCGCAAGATATTCCGAATCCATAAGCAATGCAATGGCAAAGCTTTCTGATACCGAAAATACGGTATGCCTTGCTTTTTCCACAAATACCGACAATTGTGAGGAGCTTGTGCAGGATACCTTCAGAAAGGTTCTTGAAAAAAGAAAAATTCCTGTTGTAGGCGCAACGGCCGGAGGTGGAAGCTCTAAAAGAAGCAATACGGTTTCTTTGGACGGAAGGGTATTTTCGGATGCTACAGTATTTGTGCTTTTGAAAAATCTTACGGGCAAGGTTTTTGTATACAAAGAAAACGTATTTAAGCCCACAAAAAATATTGTAAGAACAACAGATGTGGACTGCGAAGAAAGAAGAGTATATGAATACGACGGAAGTCCCGCAGCTGATGTTATGAAAATGCTTTTGGGAGTGCCGGAGGAAGAACTTAATGAAGCAATTCATGACCATCCTATGGGAAGAATTGTGGGAGATGATATATATATTACTTCAAGTGCCCCGATTAACGAGGACAGAAGCATTACCTATTATGCAAGAATATATAATCAGACAAGGCTTGCAATACTGGAGCCGGACGATTTAGACAAGGTTTGGAAGGAAACGGCCAGAGTAATAAAGAGTAAAATCCCCAGACCCAGCATGACATTTACCGTTAACTGCATAAGCAGATGGAGATATTTTAACAGAAAGGGCAGAGATGATGATTTTGCCCGGGTGCTTGACGAAGAATACAAAACCCATATGGGTATTGTGGGTTATGGAGAGCAGTTTAATTACGAACATTTTAACCAGACCATGGTTATGATTGTATTTGAATAAAGCGGAGAAATATATGGCTCGTTTTAATGATGGTATCATTTTCACAAATGATAATTGTGTGGGATGTAATAAATGCATAAGTGTGTGTATGTCCTTTGGTGCAAATGTATCCTCCAACAAAAAAGACGGACAACGAATCGATGTATCCAAAAAGTGCATAAACTGCGGACAGTGTGTGCATGTATGTACTCATGGCGCCAGAGAATACAGGGACGATTTAGAGTCCTTTGTTAAGGACCTTGAAGCAGGAGAAGAAATCTCTGTTTTGGTGGATCCTTCTTTTTACATGCTGTATCAAGGCAAAGCTCCAATGGTTTTTGGCTTTTTAAAATCCCTTGGAGTAAAGAATATATATGATGTGGCATACGGCGCGGAAATATCCATGTTCTGCCATGCCACATACCTTCGAAACAGAGCGAAGAAGGGACAGGAAGTAAGACAGTTTATCGCAAACAGCTGTGCGGCCATCAATAATTACATTGAGTGCATTAATCCTTCTCTGATGCCCTATGTGATTCCGGTACATTCCCCGGTTATATGCACTGCCATCTACGCAAGAAAATACTTAAAGGATACCTCGAAGTTTATGTCCTTAAGTCCCTGTGTTTCGCAGGCAGATGAACTTAAATCCGAAGACAACGGCAGAGAAATCAGCTACTCCGTAACATATAAATCATTTTTTGAATTTATGAGAAAGAGAGGCTGCCTGGGCGAAACTGCAGAAAGCAGCTTAAAGGCGGAGGGCCTTGGTAATATAATTGCCTATCCCGACGGTTTTATGGAGGGTGTGGCTCTTTTCTTCCCAAGAGAAGAGGTATTCACCAGCTACAGCGGTGCTTCTGAAGCAAACATTGAAAGGCTTGAGAGATTACTTGAAAAGAACGGTGAGCATCATTCCTTAATGGCTACCATAAGTGCCTGCGATGGCGGATGTGTGGCAGGTGCCGGCGTTTCAAAGGCTGACCTTGCAAATATTAATACCATGCCTAGGTACAAGGAAATAAGAGCGGAAAGCTTTAAGGTAGCAAGAAACTTCCAAAGTGCAGAGGAATATTATGAGTATTACGAGGATAAATTCAAGAATCTTGAGCTTCTTGATTTTGCCAAGGTAATGATGGACAGATATAAACAGCCCTATGATGTTCCGGAAGATGTTATTCAGGATATTTTCGATACAATGCACAAGCAGACGCGCCTTAAACAGACTATTGACTGCGGTTCCTGCGGCTATAAGTCCTGCAGGGATCTGGTAAGGGCTGTCTGTAACGGCTATGCAAGAATTCAGGACTGTGTTCATTTTATGAATGATGACTTAAAATATGCAGCCCTCATGGATCGTATGAGTGGGATATATAACCGCTACGGTTTTGAAACAAAGGCCCGTGAAATTCTTAATGAGAATCCGGACAAAAACTATGTGGTACTCGTTGGAAACGTTAATAAGCTTAAACTGGTTAATGATTTGTACGGGGTAGCCATAGGTGACAAGGTTTTAACTTATATTGCTAAAAGGCTGGCGGAACAGATGGGAAAGAATGAAGCCTGTGGAAGGTTTGGCGGTGGCAACTTTGCTGTCTTTATCGAAAACAAACCCGCTCGCCTTAAAAAGTTTATGTCCTGCGAAGTTTTTGATGCGGCCCATATAGGTGTTTTCTTCCCAATAACCGTAAGATATGGTATGTACAAGATTTCAGATTATTCGCTGGATCTTTCCAAAATAGTAAATATCTGCACCTATGCAGCTGACAAGGCAACCAACAGAACAAAGAACACCTATATTGAATATGACGACTCAATGCAGAGGGAAATGCAGATGGAAACAGACATTACCCTTGAAATGCGTGATTCTCTGAATAAAGGCGAGTTTGTTCTTTATCTGCAACCCCAGTATAATCATAAAACCGGTAAGATGGTGGGAGCGGAAACTCTTTCAAGATGGATTAAGAAGGACGGCTCCGTAGCTTCACCTGCGTTTTTCATACCGATTTTTGAAAAAAACGGATTCATTAAGGAATATGACAAATATGTGTGGGAGAGCGCTTTTAAGCTTGTTAAACGCTGGGAAAAAGAAAAGCGCCCCATTGTCCCCGTATCCGTTAATGTATCAAGAATCAGCCTTGAGGACGATGAAATAATCAATGTAATGAAGACCTTGGATAAAAAGTACAAGGTTAATAAGTCTCATATTTATTTTGAGATAACAGAAAGTGCCTATATGGACAACCAGGATGACATTACAAGGCGCATAATGGGTATTAAAGATATTGGTTATAAGATTGCCATGGATGATTTCGGAAGCGGGTATTCTTCATTAAACTCCCTAAAGGATATGCCGATTGATATATTGAAGCTTGATATGGGCTTTTTAAGGGGCGGAACCAATGTGGAAAGAGGAAATGAGATCATTGCCCATATGGTGGATATGGCAAAGGCCATTAATCTTAGTATGGTGGCAGAAGGTGTTGAAATAAAGGAACAGGCAGATTTCCTTTCGGAAAGAGGCTGCGAGGTTATACAGGGTTATTATTATGCAAGACCAATGTCCATTTCGGACTTTGAAAAAGTCATAGAAAATGATATATAAAAATAACCTCCCGAAGTTTCATCGGGAGGCTTTTTTATGTCCTGAAATAATCATTATTGTATTTTTATGGAAAGAATACGACTTAAGGAACGGTCAATGATTTCCTTCTTCAGAGGCTTGCTGATGAAATCGTCAAAGCCTTCGGAAAGAAGCAGCGCCTTTGCATTATCCACAGCATTTGCGGTAAGGGCTACGATTTTACTGTTACTGTCCTTCTCATAGCCGGGTATAAGTCTTATCTTTTTCATGGCTTCCACACCGTCCATTTCGGGCATCATATGGTCCATAAATATAATATCGTATTTTTCAGCCTTACATTTTTCTATGGACTCGGCACCGGATAAACAGGTATCCACCGTGGCACCGTACTTTTCAAGAAATTTAGAGGCAACAGTCAGATTAACCTTTGTATCATCAACCACTAAGAAGCGGTAGCCCGTAAGTGAAGCAGTGAAGCTGATACCTTCTTCGGAATCGCTTTCTAAAGAGGCTTCGGGAAGGTTTTCTTTTAACATTTTCTGGGGAATTATCACTGAAAATCTGGTGCCCACACCATAATCACTGGTAACCTCTATTGTTCCACCAAGCATTTCGACAAGTCCCTTTGTTATTGCAAGGCCCAGGCCTGTTCCTTCTGTGGTGCTTGTGAGCTTTGAATCCACACGGGAGAATTTATCAAAAATAGTTGGAAGATCTTCCTGCTTAATACCGATTCCGGTGTCGGCGATTTCAAAGCGAATTTGTACATCGTCGCCATCTGTTATAAAAGAAGCCTTAAATTCTATTCCGCCTGCATTTGTGTATTTTACGGAGTTTCCTAAAAGATTAAGCAGTATTTCGCGAATTTTATTGGAGTCACCGTAGAGATTGTCAGGTAAGTATTCGTCAACAATGATGTTTAAGGCAAGTCCTTTTTTGTTGGCATTTGCTCTGGTTATTAACTTAACATCCTTTATAAGCTTTGAAAATCTGTAGGGATTCTGCTTTATTTCATTTTTTCCAAGCTCAATTTTCGAAATGTTAAGTATATCATTTATAACCGTAAGAAGAATGTTGCCGGCGTGCTTGATTTCATTGAAATATTCTTTGGACTTTTCGTCGGTGGTTTCTGAAAGGGCAATTTCGGAGAAACCAAGGATTGCATTCATGGGTGTTCTGATTTCGTGAGACATGTTAGCAAGGAAAAGGCTCTTTGAAAGGTTTGCTTCATCTGCGGCAATCTTTGCCTGCTCAAGTCTCTGAATTACGAAATCATGCTCTGTTAAATCGTTTATAAGACAAATAAAACCGATTGTATCCTCGTAGGAATCTTTAATTTTATTAAGGGATATTTCACAGTTTGCGTTGTTGGATTTGCAAATTGCTTTCTTTGTACAAGAGTTTTCGGCAAAAGAAAAGATATCTTTATCCACATCGAACAGTTCACTGATGCTTATGGTTCCGGGTACAAAGGAAGCCTCATCTATTTTGAAGAAGGATGAAGCGGCACTGTTAATAATCTCCAGTGAATCTTTGGAATTAAAGATAAGTATAGGAGAGCCGAGGGAGCCATACACATAGGTTGACATGTTTGAAATGGTGATTTCCGACTGGAACATTTCGTGAAGGGCGAACCAGAAGATTACCACACCCCAGAAATGTGTGATGGCACTTCCCGGAAAGGCGGCAAAACCAAAGGACGGAACCACCATATCGAATATTGCACCCACGAAGATGCAAAACTCAACTATCATAAGTCTTTTTGCTGCCATGGAGTTTCTTTTGTAGGAGCTGTGCTTTGCTGTATGAATGGTAACAAATAAAATATTAACTGAAACGATAAAAAAGTAGAGAGAATATATTACCGTAACGGGCCCCGGCTTGAAATAGAAGGTTGTTCCTATTGAGGTGTGGACAAAAATAGTCTGGCCGGGCTGTATGTAAGCAAAAAATATGGGTATGCCAAGAAGCGACAAACAGTTAAAGATTCGTGTTAATTTAATTGACAGTTCGGAAAGATGGCTTAATGAGAACTGCACGCCTGCCATAAATACAAAGGTTCCAAGGATACCAAAGGATCTGAAACAGTAGGCGGTTGTGTCATTTTCCTGCAGGGACATAAGCCCCATACCAAGGCTCCATACAATGCTGGAGATTAAAAGCACATATACATAAATATTAAGTGCGGATTTTGGTTTTTTCTCCAACATAAACTTTATTAAAAAGTTTCCTGCTATGGTAAAGTTTACGCAAAAGGCGATAAATATCACAAGCTGAAATGCACTGACCATGATTTTCTCCGTAAATATACGTTAATAAACAAAATTTTCTTATATTGTATATCAAAGGAATTAATAGTTTGTTCAATGCAAAAAAATGAGCCCCGGATACGGGGCCCAAATAAATTACTGCTTGTTTTTGAAATTTGCGCGTTTTCTTAAGGTAGGATCCAGAATCTTCTTTCTGATACGAAGCTTTGTGGGGGTTACCTCCAAAAGCTCGTCTGTATCAATAAAGTCAAGTGCCTGCTCAAGGCTTAAAATCTTGGGGGGAACCAGTCTCAAGGCCTCATCTGCTGATGAGGAACGGGTATTTGTAAGCTGTTTTTTCTTGCAGACATTAACTTCAATGTCCTCGGTTTTACCGGTCTGGCCGATTACCATGCCGGCATATACCTTTTCACCGGGGCCGATGAAGAGAGTACCACGCTCCTGAGCGTTGAAAAGACCGTAGGTTACGGACTCACCACCTTCAAATGCGATAAGGGAGCCCTGACTTCTGTAGGCGATATCGCCCTTGTAGGGACCATACCCGTCAAACATTGTATTAAGAATACCGTTACCCTTGGTGTCTGTCATGAAGTCACCGCGGTAACCGATAAGTCCTCTTGAAGGAATGGAGAAAATAAGTCTTGTGAATCCGCCGCTGGCGTGACCCATTTCCTTAAGCTCACCCTTTCTCATGGAAAGCTTTTCAATGACGGTACCTGAATATTCCTCAGGAACATCAACATATGCAAGTTCCATGGGCTCAAGACGCTTGCCACGTTCATCTTCTTTATAAAGAACTTCTGCTTTACTTACTGCAAATTCAAAGCCTTCACGTCTCATGTTTTCAATAAGAACGGAAAGGTGAAGTTCACCACGGCCTGATACCTTGAATCTGTCTGTGGAATCGGTTTCTTCAACACGAAGGGAAACATCTGTATTTAATTCGCGGAAAAGTCTTTCTCTTATATGACGGCTGGTTACGAATTTACCCTCTAAACCTGCAAGAGGAGAGTCGTTTACGCAGAAGTCCATTGAAATGGTGGGCTCTGAAATCTTCTGGAAAGGAATGGGAGCCACATTTTCGGGAGAGCAGAGGGTATCACCGATGTGAATGTCTGAAATACCGGAAATTGCAACGATGGAACCGATGCCTGCTTCCTTAACTTCAACCTTGGCAAGACCATCGAATTCGTAAAGCTTTGAAACTTTAACCTTTCTTACTGTATCGGGATTGTGGTGGTTAACAATGACAACTTCCTGATTAACCTTTACGGAACCGTTATCAACTTTACCTACGCCGATTCGGCCCACGTATTCGTTATAATCTATTGTGGAAATCAAAAGCTGTGTGCCTGCATCGGGATCCCCTTCGGGTGCGGGAATGTAATTTATGATTGTGTCGAAAAGAGGGCTCATGTCTGTTCCCTTAACATCAGGGTCTAAGGATGCAAAGCCACCCTTTGCGGATGCAAAAACAAAGGGGCAGTCAAGCTGCTCATCGGAAGCATCAAGATCAATGAAAAGCTCCAATACTTCATCGATAACCTCTGTGGGACGTCCTTCGGGACGGTCAATTTTGTTTACGCAGACGATAACGGGAAGATTAAGGGCCATTGCCTTGCTTAATACGAATCTTGTCTGGGGCATGGGGCCTTCAAAGGCATCTACCACAAGTACAACACCGTTTACCATCTTAAGTACACGCTCAACTTCGCCGCCGAAATCAGCATGGCCGGGAGTATCTATAATATTTATCTTTGTGCCCTTGTACATTACGGCTGTATTTTTTGAAAGAATTGTGATTCCGCGTTCTCTTTCGATGTCATTTGAGTCCATGACACGCTCTTGAACTTCCTGGTTCTCTCTGAATACACCGCTCTGCTTTAATAACTCGTCAACCAGAGTGGTCTTACCGTGGTCAACGTGGGCGATAATTGCTATGTTACGAATGTCTTCTCTTTTTTGTATCATACTTTTCTCCGATTTCTGGAATTCTACAATAATCAACTTGACGATTATATCATTGAAAATCCACTTTTAACAATGTAAAAAACCACAAAAATAGGGCTTTTCAGGGTTTACTTTATGTTAAATAGGAAATAAAATACTGGTTGACATGAGTATATGATATATGATAGCATTTCACTCAAGTAGCGATATGTTAGTCTAAAGCACTAAATCAGTCGCAAATAATAAGAACACGGTAGAGGTTGCGTTTTACAAGAGTATTAAGGCAGATGTGTCGGTCACAGATGAGGTCTTATGAAAGGGTACGACGCCGAAGGAACGGGTTTTCCGAGCCCCGGATCCTGGGAATACATTTAATAAGTGTATGACTGTCATCCAGCAATGGATGGGGAGCTATCAAAATTTTTTTGAGTTTATGCGACCAACCGTTATTCGTTTGGTCGTTTTTTTATACCGTGTGCTTGATACTATTTTTATTTACCTAAGGAGGTTTTTTATGCGCACACCTATTTTTACCGGAGCAGCAGTTGCTCTTGTAACACCCATGAAAGCTAACGGAGAAGTTAATTACGAAAAGCTTGATGAGTTAATTGAATTCCAGATTAATAACGGCACAGATGCAATTGTTGCCTGCGGTACCACCGGCGAAGCTTCAACCCTTTCACATGTGGAACACATCGAAGTAATCCGCCATACAGTGGAAAAGGTTAATAAGAGAGTACCCGTAATTGCAGGTACAGGCTCAAACAGTACAGAAACAGCTATCTATCTTTCAATTGAAGCTGAAAAAGCAGGTGCCGATGCACTTTTGCTTGTTACACCTTACTATAACAAAGCTACCCAGAAGGGTCTTGTTGAGCACTTTGCAAAGACGGCAGAGGCTGTAAAGATTCCCGTAATTCTTTACAATGTTCCCTCAAGAACCGGCTGCAATATCCAGCCTGCAACAGTTAAGGCCATTGCAAACCGTGCATCTAATGTTGTTGCTATTAAGGAAGCAAGCGGAGATATCTCTCAGGTAGCTATGCTTGCATCAATTATGGATGAAGATTTTGCAATTTATTCGGGAAATGACGATCAGATTGTTCCAATTCTTTCACTTGGCGGAATTGGAGTAATCTCTGTTCTTTCAAACGTTGCTCCAAAGGAAACCCATGATATCGTAGCAACATACCTTGCAGGAGATGTTAAGACAAGCTGCAAGCTTCAGCTTAAGGCAGTTGACTTAATTAAGAGCCTTTTCTGCGAAGTAAATCCTATCCCTGTTAAGACTGCTCTTAATATTATGGGCATGGAGGCAGGTCCCCTTCGTCTTCCTCTTACCGAAATGGATGCAGCAAATGCAGAAAAGCTTAAAAAATCTCTTGCAGATTACGGTATAAATGTTGCACACAATCAGGTTATTAAATTCAATGACCTTACAAAGGACTGATGGTGAAAAAATGACTAGAATTATAATGCATGGCTGCAACGGCAAAATGGGTCAGGTTATTACAGGAATCTGCAATAACGATCCCGATTGCGAAATCGTTGCGGGTATTGATGTATCAGATCATATTAAAACGAACAATTATCCTGTATTTGCTTCCCTTGATGACTGTAATGTGGAAGCAGACGTGGTTATCGATTTTGCATCTGCAAAGGCAATAGACAAGCTCCTTGACTGGTGTGTTGCAAAGAAGATGCCCGTAGTTCTCTGCACAACAGGTCTTTCGGAAGAACAGCTTAAAAAGGTTTCCGAGTGCTCAAAGGAAACCGCAATCCTTAAGTCCGCAAATATGTCTTTAGGTATCAATATGCTGCTTAAGGAATTAAAGAGAATCACTGCGGTTTTGGCTCCTGCAGGCTTTGATATTGAAATTGTTGAAAAGCATCATAATCAGAAGCTGGATGCTCCTTCGGGAACAGCCCTTGCACTGGCTGATTCCGTAAATGAAGAGCTTGATAATCAGTACAGCTACAAATTCGACAGATCAAAAGAACGCGTTAAGCGTGATAAAAAGGAAATCGGTATTTCTGCCGTAAGAGGCGGAAGCATCGTAGGCGAGCACGAGATTATTTTTGCCGGAAACGATGAGGTTATAACCGTTACACATACTGCTTACTCAAAGGCATTATTTGCAAACGGTGCGGTACAGGCTGCTAAATTCCTCAAGGGAAAGCCCGCAGGCATGTACGACATGACTCAGGTAATCGGCTAACGGGGGTTTTTGATGAAATTTCGTCCCTGCATTGATATCCATAACGGAAAAGTTAAGCAGATAGTCGGTGGAAGTCTTCTTGATAAGGGCGACTACGCCGCAGAAAACTATATATCGGACAAAGACAGCATGTATTATGCGGGACTTTTCAAAGAGGATTCAATAAAGGGAGCCCATGTAATAATACTTAACGGCAAGGATTCGGACTTTTACGAAGCCACCAAAGAAGCAGCAATGGCTGCCTTACAGGAATACCCGGGAGGCCTTCAAATCGGCGGAGGCATAAATGCCGACAATGCAAAGGCCTTTATTGAGGCAGGCGCAAGCCACGTAATTGTTACAAGTTTCGTGTTTAAGGACGGAGAGTTAAAAGAAGATAACCTGATAAAACTTGTGGAAGCGGTTGGCAGGGAGCACATTGTCCTTGATTTGAGTGCAAGAGAGAAGGACGGAAGCTTCTATGTGGTTACCGACAGGTGGCAGAATTTCACTAATGTAACGGTTACGGAAGAGCTTTTTGAAAGCCTTAGCGGATACTGTGATGAGTTTCTGGTTCACGGGGTGGATACGGAAGGTAAGAAGCAGGGCGCAGACGAAAGATTGTTAAAAATACTGGCGGGAGCAATTGAGAAATACGGTGTAAAAATAACCTATGCAGGTGGAATAGCCTGTGAAAAGGATATTTCCCTTTTGGATGAAATATCAAAGGGACTTCTTGATTTTACGGTGGGAAGTGCACTGGATTTGTACGGCGGAAGCCTTTCCTATAGGGAACTTCGGGATAAATACAAATAAATCCGTTAAATAACAAAAAGGACTTCGATTATTTCGAAGTCCTTTCGTGTACTGGTTTAGGATTCCCCTCACTTAAATCATAAAACCGCATTGCTAATTCTAAATAATTTCTATTTAAGAAAAGGCACTTAGTGGAACTGATTTAGTGTATAAGATGTTAGTACAAATCTTATAACTTTGTTACGTTTACTGCCTGGGGTCCCTTTGTTCCGTCAACTACGTCGAATTCTACGGAAGCGCCTTCTTCAAGAGACTTGAAACCTTCCATATTTAATCCTGAGTAGTGTACGAATACATCTTTTCCGGACTCGTCACAGATAAAGCCGTAACCCTTCTGGTTGTTAAACCACTTTACTGTACCTTTGTTCATTACAGATACCTCCAAAAAAATATATGTTGCCTCGCAACAATTTAAGATTATCACATTGCTCCTGAAAAGTAAAGAAAATACCCCATTTTTTTGGAAAGTTGCCTATTCTCAAAATATCTGATAAAATGGGGAAAGTTGAGGGTTTACAATAGGTTTTTTATGAAGAGAAGACGTAGAAAAATACAAAAACACTATACGATTACGGTCACTTCCGACTATGCGGCAGATAAGACCAAATCCTACAGATCCCGCTTTAATATTTTCAGGGTTACCACTGTGACCACGGTTCTTACTGTGCTTATGGCGGTGGCGCTTACAGCCTATGAATTTTATGCACTTGATAAGGTGGAGACAAATCTTTCCATGCTTAAAAGTGCGGTAAGTGAGCAGGAAACAGTAATAAAAGAGTTAGGCCGTGAAAAGGCAGAGCTTACCTCTGAAAATGAGGTATTAAACGGAATGGTAGCCCGCACTATTGCGGAAAAGGAGCGTGAAGCGGCAGAGTATGCCAAAAAGCACCTTCCCACAGGTTTCCCCGTTACCGGAGCCACAATAATGGTGGATATATCCGTCATGGACGAGCCTGGTGAGGAACTTCCGGGATACTTTAATTATGATGTGGGCGACAAATACGACACCGGCGCTAAAAAAGCGGTGGAGGAGAACCCCATAATAGTGTTTGAAATGTCTGCGGCATCCGATGCAGTGGCAACTGCCGACGGAAAAGTAATTGCCATAAACGATGACGAGGTTTTTAACAAAAGCGTTCTTGTGGACCATGGAAACGGATATGTTTCCATCTACCGTAACCAGTCAGAACCTAAGGTTATGGTGGGAGATGAGGTTGTAAAGGGAGCAATCATTTTTGTTGGCGGCATCGACAATGTATATCTTGGATACCAGATGAAATATCGAAACGCATACATTGATCCCATGCAGATCATGGCTATAGACAATTAGTAAACAGTGTGGCTTTATCACACCGCAAACGCCTTAAGATAAAGGGCGGAATGGAGAATATAATGGGAAAGCGAACAGAGGAATATCTTGCAAGAAGAGTTAACAGCGTTATAGGCAAGGGAACTGAATTTACAGGCACCGTTAAGACCAAAGAAACCGTTAGAATAGACGGAATAGTAAACGGAGAAATCTATTCTGAGGGCACATTAATTGTTGGCAACGGCGGTGAGGTTCATGGCAAAATCGAGGCCGTAAATATTCTTATAGGCGGCGAAGTTCACGGCGAACTTTATGCAAGTGGCAGAATAGAAGCCACCAATACCGGAAGGATATATGCAAACCTTCATACGAAGAGCCTTATTGTTGACGAGAAGGCTGAGTTCTACGGAACCTGCGAAATGATAAGAGAAGAGAAATAATAAAGCATAAAAATAAGGGGGTAGCGATTTTGCTACCCCCTTTTAAATTCATTATTTGTTGAGTCTGCTAAAAATCATATCATAGCCGTCATTACCGTAATTAAGAGATCTGTTGACACGGCTTATGGTGGCAGTGGAAGCTCCTGTCTTTTCAGCTATTTCCATGTAGGTTTTGCCTGATTTTAACATTGAAGCAACTTCAAAACGCTGTGAAAGTGAAAGAAGCTCGTTTACAGTGCAAAGATCTTCAAAAAAATTATAACATTCTTCACGATTTTCAAGGAGAAGCACTGCATCAAAAAGATGATCCACGGCCTCTGTCTTAATTTTTTTATTCATATAGGTGAAACCTCCCCGAGCACACTTCTTTAGTACTAAAAGATTTTATCATATTAAAGTTTTAAAGTAAAGGTGTTTATTTAATCTATCTTTCTGCTTGTGAAGTAGTTTTCAATACCTTATAATGGGGCTTGGAGACTAAATTATGAAAATAGATACAGAAGACTTATTAAACAGCATAGTTTCAAGCTTTGACAGAATGTCCTTCATAAAGCCCGAAGACATTCCGGAGATAGATTTGTACATGGATCAGGTCACCACCTTCATGGACACCAGGCTTAAGAGCACAGTGCGCACCCAGGGCGAGGAAAAGCTTATGACCAAGACCATGATTAATAACTATGCCAAAAATGATGTTATTCCACCTCCTGTAAAGAAGAAGTACAGTAAGGACCATGTTTTGGTTTTAATTATGGTTTATTACTTTAAGAGTATACTACAGATAAATGATATAAAGGATCTTATGGATCCCATCATAAAAAGCTTTTTTGGCTCTGACGGCGAATACGGAATCGAAGACGTATACCGGGAAATATTTGATGGAAAGCTGGACGAACTGGATATAGTTAAGGATGATGTAATAAGGCAGTATGAAGAGGCTATGGCTTCTTTTGAGGACGCACCGGATAAAGACCGGGAGTACTTAAAGCTTTATTCCTTCATTTGCAAGCTTGGCTGTGATGTTTTTGTAAGGAAGCTTCTTATTGAGAAAATAGTTGATTCCATAATGGAGCACAGAGAAACAAACGCCAAAGAAAACAAATACGATGTAACAGTGGACAAAAAAGGGAAAAAATAAAATAGAAGATGTGCTAAAGGAGTTACGGGGGTAAATCCATTTAGGGAGGCACATATGGAAATCAGAGATTTATCAGAAAAAGGCTTCAATTTAGAGGAAGCCATGGAACTTTGCATTAATGATGAAGATATCTATCGCGAAGTCTTGGAAACAGCACTTGAGGAGGGCAGAGAAAAGGTTCCTTTTATGAAGGAAATCTTTGAAAGCGGTGATTTTGACCGTTATATTATTGAGGCCCACGGCTTAAAGAATGCTGCTAAGCAGATTGGAGCCGATGAATTATCAGAAGTTGCCAAGGCGTCTGAACTTGCCGGAAAAGCCGGTGATATGGACTTTGTAAAGGGAAATCACGATAAGCTTATTACCATGTATCAGGATATGCTTGATATTTTAAGCGAACTTTTCTAGGAGTACCGGAGGGGACGGCATGATTAGAAATTCTATTCTGATAGTTGATGACGAGGAAGTTAACCGCATCATACTTGAGGAAATCCTGAAAGCAGAATACAGGGTATTTGTTGCAGAAAACGGTAAGGAAGCGCTTTCAATACTTAAAAAGGAACATGCATGCATTGCAGCGGTGCTCTTGGACCTTGAGATGCCTGTTATGAACGGATATCAGTTCTTAGAGACTGCACTTTGTTCACCTGAGGTAGAAAAGATACCCATAGTGGTGGAGACCTCTGAAGATGCAAGTGATGCCATGCTAAGAGTTTATGATTACGGTGTATATGATGTAATCAGAAAGCCCTATAACAAGAAGGAAATATTAAAGCGAGTCCGCAACATAGTATCTTTGGCTGAGTACAGAGAACAGTTAGAGGATACGGTAAAGATTCAGACCGAAGCCCTTAACCAGAAGGTTAAAGAGCTTGCCCGCATTAATGAAGAACTTATTGATGCATTAAGCTCTGTAGTAGAATTCAGAGATTTGGAAACCGGAGAGCATATACAGAGAATCAAGGACTATACCAATGTCCTTTGTAACCTCCTGTATGAAAAATATCCCGAATGCGGCTTAAGCGCAAGAAAGATAAATCTTATCACTTCGGCTTCGGCCATGCATGATATCGGAAAGATAGCAATTCCGGACGCAATTCTTTTTAAGCCGGGGAAATTAACTCCCGAGGAATTTGATGTAATCAAAACCCACACCACCAAGGGTGTGCTGCTTCTTGACAGAGTTAAAATATTTGCAGACTCAGATTATCTGGAGTTTTGCAAGAACATTTGCCTGTATCATCATGAGAAATATGACGGCAAGGGATATCCCATGGGCCTTAAGGGCGAGGAAATCCCCATTGAAGCACAGATTGTTTCAATCGCCGATGTCTTTGATGCTCTTGTAAGTAAGCGTATCTACAAAGAGGCATATTCAGTGGAAACCGCCTATGATATGATTATGAACGGTGAATGCGGCATCTTCAGTGACAGGATGCTTGATTGCTTTAAGGAATGCCTTGAAGACTTCAAGAAAATCGCAATCGCTTCCTTCGAAAAAGAAAGAAAACAGGGGAGCGCAGGCGCGTAGTCAGACATTCGCACTAAAAACATAATAACCGGTAAACCTGCTAATAGATTGCAAGCATTTTTTGAACAAATATTAAATAAATTTTTCTGATTAAATTAAACCACGACAAATAAGGTCAAGCAACACCTGACCTTGAAAAAGGGAAGTATGCTGTTGTGAAAAGGCTACATTGT
>JAZLLV010000046.1:0-37439 GCA_045598365.1 Lachnospiraceae bacterium | reverse complement strand
TTTTATTTTTTCTTAAAAGACTAACTTGCATTTCCCGGCGAAGCCGCTAATTCTGCGCGAAGCGTTACAGATAATAACCCAATATTAAGTGTCGCGTCCAACACTTTATTGGGCCAAGGTTGTCACCCTGGACGGACTAAGGCGCTCCGCCCTTAACCAGGCACGGCATTTCATCCGTGACCCGATGAGGCGTTTCCCTCAACCCACAAGGTGTTTCACCCTTGACCTGACCGGACCTTGTCCTGGACCTACCATGCTTTCCACCTGGACCCGAGCGGGAACTATCCCTGCACCCAGGCAAAGGCTCTGCCCTTGCATCCTGGCGGAGTCTTGCTCCTGCACCACGCTAAATTTCATCTCCTTCCCCACAAATAAAAAAAGCAACAAATCATTATTGTGCCCGGTAATGATTTATTGCTTTATATTTGCTTCTTTTCTTCAAGTTATATCTCTTGCGAGTATAACAATATCACACCTTTTTTCTTCTGAAAAGGGACAAATGGTGTCGACTTTGTGTCGTCGATGTGTTGTGTCTTTAATTATGCCACTTTCCCTTCCTCCAAAAAACTCAAAGTTCTTTCCTTCAAGAGCTTCTTTAAATCTCTGATTTTTCCCTTTGCAGTCTCATAAGCAATTGTTCGCTCTGCAGCAATTCCTTGAAGATCAATTTCTCCCATAATATACCTGCGAAGCAATTCTTCATCTTTACCGCCAATGCTATTAAGAGCATTGGCAAAGATTCGAAAATCAATTCTCATTGCTATGTAGTTCTTGTAAGAATCTAAAATACAATCCGGAAGTTCTTCATCCTCAAATACAAAATCTATTGCCTCTCCCTTGCTCATGCATTCAGAGATGCGATTTATCAGGCTGTTTTTATTTAGACTATTATAATACTTACAATACTTCTCCCAATGATTCTTCATCATAAAACTTTCAATCATATAAATAACGCAGTGTCTCTCACAGCTTAAAATATTTTTGTAATTATGATAATACTCATATAGGAATTCAAACCTATCTGAACTGCTGACAGTGCAATAGGTTGACATTATATCTCTTCTTCTCATTCTCTCTAGCTCCTAACCCAATATACGTTCTTGTAGTATAATATTCTATCAAAGAAAAAAATGGAAGAATAAATAATAATGGCTCGTCATACAAATACTTCCATGTATCTACGAAATGTCTTAAATCCTACAGCCTCATAAAATTCCAAAGCTCCCCGATTAAACTCCCACATATTTAGCTCTAATCGCTTGAAACCTTTCTCTCTCGTGTAATCTTTTATAAATGCAATAATCTCAGTTGCAACACCCTGTCTGCGAAAGTTTTCATCAACGCAAAACTCATCTACATCAATGAAATCACGCTCATACATGAATGGATTCTCAACCTTATAAATATGATGAACCACTGCAAACCCACATATGATTCCGTCCACATCAGCAACAACAATTTCCTGCTCCGGATCATTCCAAATGTCATGAATATGGTCACGCAAATCATCGTTAAAGCCAGGCTTGAATACATCCGGTTTCCCTTCGACATGCAGGTCATTTACCTGCTTTCTTAATACATTTACTCTCTCTAATTCATCTTCTTTTGCAAATCTTATTTCCATTGTTTTCCCTCTGCTTTACTGTTCTATATATTTATTTCAGGACATCAATCCAATATCTCTTAAGCACTTCTCCATCACCTGCATCTACTAGCTTTTCAAATACACCGCCATTTGCAAGAATTGTCTTTTCACTTGCTTCATTCCAAGGGTGACATGTTATCAGGAAATCTTTGATTCCTATTTTTCTAGCATTTATTAAGTTCTGCCGAAGCATTTCCTTTGCATAGCCATGTCCGCGTTCTGAAGGTCTTACCGTATATCCACTATGACCGCCCCAGGTTCCAAGTATCGGGTGATTAATATGATGGCGCAGGTCAATGATTCCAACAATTCTATTATCAACAGTACGGACAGCAAGATATGAATGTGATGGAACCTTCATCTTATCTTCTTTGCCCCAGTCATCCAGTTGGCGTTTTACACATAATTCAATCCATTCCTCAGGCGTCCTACTCTCTCTAAGCCCCATGCATCCTGCAAATTGATTTTCATCATCAGCATCATATTCTACTACTTCCTGTCTGAAAGCCCATAAATCCTCTGCATAGTCTGAGCTCACCGGCACTAATTTTATTCCCACATATTTCTCTCTGGTTAGCAAATTACATTTAGCATCTCTTTTTTCGCCAAAGGTCGTTTCATGGACAGAATCTCGTACAAATTCAAAGCCACATTTTTCCTGAACTCTTGCAGAACGGTCATTCTGAATGTAGTAACAGCAAGTAATAGCATCTAGAAATTCATCCTCAAAAAGATATCTGATTACCTCTGTCACAGCTTCTGTCATAAGACCTTTTCCCCAATAATCTTTCGATAAGACATAACCCAGTTCTCGAGCTTTTAAGCTTTCCAACTCCGGATAATCGCTTTCTTTGTAACACTCAATTCCAAGTGAGCCAATAACCTTTCCGTCGTACTCGATTGCCAGCACCTTCTTGTGTTTAATAAAGCTTTCAACAATACGCCTGCTCTCTTCCTTATCTTTGTGTGGAAGCCAGCCTGCCCATATACCCACTCCTTCTACCTTTGCGTATTCATACATATCAGCAACATCATCTAAAGTCCACGGACGAAGAATCAGTCTTTCAGTTCTTAAAATTACATTTGAAATATCTATAGGTTTATTCATATCACTATTTCCCCCTAATTTTTTCTAAGAATATCTAAGCTGTGATTCGTAGCACCAATCAAATCCATTCTTTCACAAATGGACAGATGATATTTCATCCAGATTTCAAAGGTCTTTTCATCCATCGTATCGATACATTCCCGCATATAATTCGTTGCGCCGTCAGCAGCAATGATTTTTTCCCTTTGAATATTTGCAAAGGATGCATCAAGTTCGTCAATCTCTTCTAGTCTTACCATCTCAAACAAATCTTTGGCTTCTGACAAACATCTGAAACTGTCCGATAACATGTTGTTATCCACTAGGTCCCATATGTTACCCTGTTTGAAAGTAAACTGAATCATTGTAGCTTCGTTCATGCAATATGCAACCAAGATATGTCCGCCTTTTCTTGTTACTCTGACAGCCTCCTTTAAGGCCTGCAGCTTATCTTCTTTTGTATATAAATGATACATAGGTCCAAGAACCAAAGTGATGTCAAAACTTTCATCACTGAACAAAGATAAATCCAGGGCATTTTCCTGATATGTGCGAATATTTTGCATACCCTCAAGCTTTGAATTCAGTATCTGAAGGTTGTGATCTGTAAGTTCCACTGCATCTACTTCAAAGCCTTCTTTAGCCAGTGCAATACTATATCTGCCTGTTCCAGCTCCTACTTCAAGTATCTTTTTCGCACCGATATTCTCAGCCACCTCATGAATATACTTCATTGTAGTTCGATATTCCACCTGGCCATGGTTACTGAGAAGTCTCCCATCTTCATCATAATTGGTGTAGTATTCTTCAATATAATTCATGTCCATTCTCCTTTCGAAATAAAAAAATACCACCAAATAATATTTCTATCATTTGATGGTATGTATATGATTTCTTTTATAAAGCTTAAGTATATGTAGTACCAGAAGTACACTATATACGTATAGAATTATTCTTAACCATATTCATTCCACCAACGACAATAAACCCGTGCCAATAATACGCGGGTGTGGCTGAATAGCTATATGGTTTATTAAAGCTATACGTACTGAACATATTCTCGAGCTCCTTTCCTAAGACTTATATCGATATAATTGTTACAAACAATACTCCTTAAGTGCCTTGTTGTCAATAAAAAATTTTTGCATTTTCGCAATCGCAAAAATCATTTCACATAGTTTTTTAAAACCAGCTTGATAGTTACGCTGTTGCTTTTCTGTTCTACCTACAAGCGCTGTATTGGTGGCTGAATTATCTGAAACTGCCAATAACGCAACACTTTGAATTTCAAGAAGATCTGCCATAAGATAAAAACATTCCGTTTTCCTAGTTGTTTATTTCAAATGTATCATCGATGAATGTACAATCTCGTCTGCTCCGGTTCATCATCCCCTTGAGCCATACAGTAAAACTCCCATCCATAACGCTCATAAAAACCAGTATGATCTGTAACAAGATAGAGCGGTGAAATTCCTTTTTTATTCATGTTCTCCACAACAAGATTAAGAAGATTTCCTGCTATCCCCTGTCCACGATGAGCCTCTTCAGTATATACAGCGCAAACATTAGGGCTTAAGTCCTTCCTGTCATGAAAATCATTATCGATTACACCTAACCCCCCGACAATTTGATCTCCTAACATGCATAGGTACCAACCATTTTCGGTCTCTTTATTAAGATACGCTGTCATACATTCAAGATAAGCATCCTTGGGGACTCCCCACTTTTTGTGAAACCAATCTGCAGCCATATCTTTTAAGTCGGGTTTTTCTCTCAACTCAAAATATTTGTATTCCGTATTCGCATTAATATCTTTTACCATCTCAACAATCTCTATATCTCCGTCAGCAAGAATCTCCACGATTGATTCATGTCCATCCTCATTAGCTCCATTCTGCCAATAGATTTCAGCCATCCTAAGATTCTCTTGTTCGTCTGTTACTCCATCAAAACACTTGTAGGCATCTCCTTCAAAAACTCTTCCAGTCACTTTTATCTTTGCAACTCCGAAAGTAGGTCTTCCTAACTTAGCAAAATAGTCTCCCCACCTCTCAGCTTCCTCGTATGACTTAGACACATATATCGAAGCCATTCTCGAAGGGTACTCCGAATACTTTTCTTTTCTAACTTTTTCCAACGCAAGCTCACGAAGCGCTACATCCACCTTGTGCGTCAGTTCTGTATCCTTATATTTTTCAGGATTGTTATATATATCATTTACTGTTTCGAGTTCCTCATATACACGCTTGTGGACACCGTTTGGATGCTTGTTATCCAGAATGATATGTTCACCGACCTTCTTGGGAATGTCGGATATTACATGAAAAAAATATTGTTCTTCCATTACATTCTCCTTATTGAAATGGCCGGACACATAGCCCGGCCGAAATTCATTTTAATTCAGCATTGTTTCTTTTTAAAAAGTCTATATCGCTACCATACTTCATGGCAGTTTCCATATCGTTATTCATAAAGCTCTCAAACAATTCTTCAGGTATCTTTCCCGGACGAGTCCTTTCATAAATTGTGAGGTTCTTGGAATGCTTACACTTCTTACATCGATATATCAGCCATACATCAACACTCTTACCGTTAGCATTTACTCTAAATCTATAGGAATTGATAAACTCCTGTTTCTTCCCACAACCTCCACATCTAAAGAACACTCTTGTTTTGGTATGATCAGACAGAAGGGGCTCCTTTGCTTAAGGCCAGCCTCTGATTCCTGAGAATTCTCTGAATGCTTTTCTCCGACAAGGAAAATCTGTGTGCAAGTTCGTGTATTCCTATTCCGCCTATGTAGTTTTCGTATATTTCTTCATTTCTTTCACGAAAGAAGACCTTGGCAGAAGTAGTGGTTCCCCACTCCTGTTTTTCCTTGCAGGGAATATAGATCAATTTACCGTCTACATATTGCTGAATCGTTTCAATCAGTTCCTGTGGCAGCACGTTCTCTGCCTTAATATAGCTCATAATGCTCCTCCTAAATTGATATTTCTTTTAGGATTCATCTGAGCTTACGATTCATTTATTATTTAAGCTCAGACTACTGAGCGATAACATATCTTTTGGTCATAAAAATGCTCCTTTCCAATCAAACAAAGTAAAATCTTTGTAAATTGTACGTGAATACAGTTTACGATTCAACCTTAACAATAATTATAAAAGAACTTGCGCCATAAATCAGGCCTTATATCATATGAAAATATTTCAAAGCCTCTTCTATAGCCTTTACCTTTTCTTCCAGGCATCCCGGCTGTCTGCTGTTCTCTGATTTAGGCTTATTGTAGTTCTCTCTTTCTATAATTCCATGCTTCTGCTTTACCTGAGCGATATTAAGATTTGTTACATGAAATCCGTAGTGTTCCTGCACCCATTCTTCAATATCTTTGTATGTAGCTTTAGCCTCAGCACTTGTAAGATCAAGTTCATCCATATCTAACTTAACATTGACATGATGTTTTGCTTCATGAAGTTTGGACAATAAACATACCGTCTCCACATGTGTTGTGTGCGGGAACTGGTCCACGGGGCGGACACGGGCCAGCTTGTAGCCGCTGTCGCAGAGAATTCGCAGGTCTCTTGCGAGGGTTGCGGGATCGCAGGAAACGTAAACAATGCGGGCCGGAGAGACGCTGCGGATTGTATCAAGAAGTTTTTCATCGCAGCCCTTTCTCGGAGGATCCACTACGATTACATCGGGCTTTGGAAGGGTATCTGCTACGTCCTCTGAGGCTCCCACGTAGAAGGATGCGTTGTCTATTCCGTTAATGCGGGCATTTTCCCCGGCATCTTCGATTGCCTCAGGGACAATTTCAACTCCGTAAACATGCTTGGCTTTCTTCGCAAGATATAAAGATATAGTCCCAATTCCGCAATATAAGTCCCAGACAACTTCGTTGCCTGAAAGGTTTGCATACTCTAAGGCAAGATCATAGAGTTTCTTTGTCTGTTCCGGATTTACCTGGAAAAATGAAAGGGGCGAAATACGATATTTTATTTCGCCGATATAGTCTTCAATGTACAGTTCTCCAAAAAGAGGTATACATTTTTCTCCCATGATCACATTTGTGTTTTTGCAATTTACATTAAGGCATAGGCATTTAAGAATCAGATTTTCTTTTTCCGCCGCAACGCTAAGTCTGCTTATTAACTCCTCGCTGTTTGGAAGTTTTTCACCGTTAATAACAATACAAACCATAAGCTCCCTTGTGGTGAAGCCTATTCTTGTAAAAATGTGTCTTATGAGGCCCTTGCCTGTGGTTTCATCATAGGCAGAAAGTTTAAAATCGTTGATAAATGTCTCGGTAACACCCATGATTGTGCGATTTTCTTTGGCCTGAATATAGCACTCGGTATTTGCCACCACATCGTGGGAATGTTTTCTGTAAAAGCCGATAACCGCTTTGCCCTCCTTATCGGTTCCGACAGGAAACTGAGCCTTGTTTCTGTAAAAATATGGGTTATCCGCTCCGACAATCTCTTCCATGGGAGGGTTTTCTATTCCACCGATTCTTGTAATACAGTTAAGAACTTTATCCTGCTTGTATTCAAGCTGCTTTGAGTAATTAAGGTGCTGAAGGGTACAGCCGCCGCACTTTTTAGCCACGGGGCATTTTGCTTCCACACGAAAAAACGAAGGAACCAGAACTTTCGCCGCAAATGCATAGGCGTAAGTTTTCTTTACCTTCGTTATATGTGCCAAAACCCGGTCGCCGGGCAGGGCATCTGCCACAAAGACGGTCATACCGTCGTCAAGTTTTCCGATGCCTTCACCCTCTGCGCCAAGTGAATTAATATCTATTTCTATTTCCTGATTCTTAGTTAACAACTTCTTCTCCTTATTCTGCCTGCTTTGTGGGACGAAGATTTGATTCAAAGAGCTTGTTGTATCCAAGCCAGCCGGTTTCGGAGGTGGAATTAAGTATTTCCTTGAAGGTTTCCATCTTTGCATCCAGATCATCCGCATAATTTAGGGCAACAGCTTCCATCAAAGAGGGTTTTTTGGGGGAACCGTATTCAAGCTTTCCGTGGTGGGCAAGAATGCAGTGCTTCAATTCGTTTTCCAAAGACTTGGGAAAGCCGTCAATCAATGATGCCTTCATACCAATCATTTCAGAACCCATTACTATATGTCCCAAAAGGTTTCCTTCATCCGTGTAATCGTTCTCAGGGAATGATGAAAACTCACGTACTTTTCCCACGTCATGCAACAAGGCTGCGGTCACAAGAAGATCCTTTTTTAACATAGGGTACTTTGAGGCATAAAATCTGCAAAGATTAGCAACAGATACGGTATGCTCCAAAAGGCCACCCACAAAGCAGTGATGCACACTTTTTGCAGCACTCGAAAGCTTGAAGCTTTTTACGAATTCCTGATCGTGAACAAAGAATTCCTCTAAAAGGGCCTTAAGATAGTGATTGGATATTTCATTGACATAGCCTGTCAATTCCTTATACATTTCATCAATGTCTCTGTCACTTACTGGAAGATAATCTCTTGGATCATATTCACCTTCAGAGCATTTTCTTGCTCTTTTAATGCTTACCTGCAGTGCTCCGTTAAAAGAAGTCACTTCTCCCATAATTTCAATATAATCAAGGGCATCAAAGTCTGCGATTCCGGCACTGCCCACATCCCATATTTTACTGTCTATGGAACCGGTTTTATCCTGAAGGATAACATTATCATAGGGTTTGCCGTTTTTGGTCATTGCTGTGTTTTTCTGCTTACAAAGATAGATTCCAACAACGCGGTCTCCATCCTTAAATTCCTGAATGTATTTCATATATACTCCTGTCTGTTATTTGAATGTAACTTCCAATTCAATTCTTTTATATGTATCCTGAGACTTTCTCATTACGGAATAAGTATAGGTGTTTTCCGAAGTCTCGCTTCTTAATACTGCGAGAAAATCCGAGAATTTTGATATGCTGGAATTTCCCATACCGGTTATAATGTCTCCACTTTGGATTCCGGCTCTCATGGCAGTTGAATCCATTTCCACCGACAAAACAAAGACTCCTCTTGGTGCGCCTTCAGCTATGGCTGACTGGGGAACATCGTCACCCTTTATGCCAAGGTATGGCACCTCAATCCTGTTCATCATAAGCTCAAGAACTTTTTTTAACTCAGTAATACCTATTGCACTTATAAGATTTGCGCAATCCGTAGCAGAATAGGTATTGTCTATTATTCCAAGAACGTCGCCGTTTATGCCAATAAGCACTCCTGTGGCTTCCGTTCCCCCTACAATATTCGTGTAGAGCTGTTTGTAATTGACATCTGTTACGTGAATAGAATCATTATTACCGGTTATTGTGCCAAAGGACATGGAACCATAAGTACTCACAGGACTTCCGATTGCAATAATTGGAGCTCCGACTATTTTATAGCTTGCCGAGGAACCAAGCTTCGCTATCTTTATATATCCTCTTGTGGTTTCATCAATATCTTCCTCCGAAACAGAAATGATGCAAAGGTCTAAGGTTCTGTCCGAAGAAACAAGCTTTGCATAGGCCATTGTATGATTATCAAAGGTTACTATGATATTTTCACTTTTTCTTATCGGAGAGTATTTTGTAACAATGAAAAGTTCAGTACCGTTGCTACCGATTATAAGTCCCGAAAGATTGCTTTCGTTTTCGTACTCGTAATCAAACCAGTCCACGTTTTTCTTAAAAGGGGTAACTCTTACAAGAGATTTCATGGCTTCCTTACCCACATCTGCCATGGAAAGGTAAAGAGTCTGATAATCTGCAAGGGAAAACTTCATTTCAGAAATAAGGGCCTTTATCTCATCCTCTTCCATTATTGAAAACTCGCTGAAATCGAATTCGGTTTCAGGCACAGGATTTGTGACAAGCATGTCTTCCGGTGTCATTTCATCCTCTGCGGATTCCTCCGGAAGTGTTATGAAAACAGGAGGAGTCTTTGTATCGTCCTCAGGCTTTTTCTCTGAAATTCTGTCCAAAACAAATGGCGCAAGCAACGCAAAAGTAATGCAGGCCACCAGTCCGAAAACCAAAGCAGATGAGGCTGCCACAAGCGTATTTCTAATCAGTTTCCTCTTATTAATCGGGCGGGCTTTAATCTCCTCCCGCATGAAAACATATTTGTCACTGATGTTAGCTTCTTCTTCAATTTTTTTGAGTTCTTCTTCAGTCATTTTTAACCCTCCAAATGCCTCACAGTAAAAGTATATCCGCCTGTCGGTTTGTTGTAAAGAGCAGTGTCCTATGGTACAATGGCTTAAGATTTACCGTATTTATGAGGATTTATTAATGAATAAAAAAGTTCTTTCAACACTTGAATATACAACCATAATCAGTCAGCTCGAAGCCCTTGCGGATTCCGCACCCGCAAAGGCTCTTTGCAGGGATTTACTGCCCATGACAAAGCTTTCAGATATTGAGGAAGCTCAGCGTGAAACCGCTGACGCCCTTAATCGTCTTTTCTCTAAAGGCAGTATAAATTTTGGTTCCAACAGGGACCTTGGCTTTGCACTTAAGTCTTTGGAAATCGGTTCCTCACTCATGGCTTCCGAGCTTCTTTCTTTTGCCAAATTTCTTACAAATGTCGCAAGAGTTAAAGCCTATGGCGTAAGGGAAAAAGAAGACGAAAAAATCGATTCTCTCGACGACTATTTCAATCTTTTGGAGCCCATGACCCTTGTGGCTAACGAAATATACAGATGCATTCTTTCCGAGGAGGGCGAAATTGCCGATGATGCAAGCCCGGCTCTTCGTTCCATAAGAAAGGCCATGCAGACCACCGGTGAAAAAATCCATTCCGAACTTAATTCCATGGTTAACGGTTCCTTAAGAACATATCTTCAGGATGCTGTTGTTACCATGAGAAACGGAAGATACTGTATTCCCGTAAAAAGCGAATACAAGGGCCAGGTTAACGGTATGGTTCATGACCAGTCCTCTTCCGGTTCAACCTTTTTCATTGAACCCCAGAAGGTTGTGGAGCTTAACAACAAGCTGCGTGAGTTAGAGCTTGATGAGCAGAAAGAAATCGCTGTAATACTTGCAAATCTCTCCGCAGAACTTGCAGAACACTCTGTGGGACTTAAGACCAATCAGGAACTGATGACCAGGCTGGATTTTGTATTTGCAAAGGCAAAGCTTGCCATGGATCAAAAGGCCACCAGACCTATATTCAATACAGACAGATATATTAACATTCGTAAGGGCCGTCACCCTCTTCTTGATAAGAAAAAGGTGGTTCCCGTGGATGTGCCTCTTGGAAAAGATTACGACCTTCTTGTTATTACCGGTCCCAATACCGGCGGTAAAACCGTAACCCTTAAAACCGTTGGTTTGTTCACCCTTATGGGGCAGGCGGGTTTACACATTCCCGCAGGAGACCTTTCCGAGCTTTCGGTTTTCACAGAAGTATTTGCGGATATCGGTGATGAACAGAGCATTGAGCAGAGTCTTTCGACCTTCTCATCCCATATGAAAAGCATTGTTTCAATACTTGATAAGGCTGATGAAAATTCCCTCTGCCTCTTTGATGAGCTTGGTGCCGGTACCGACCCCACAGAAGGTGCTGCCCTTGCCATTGCCATATTAAGTTTCCTCCACGACCGCGGAATACGCACCATGGCAACCACACACTACAGTGAGTTAAAAATATTTGCTCTTTCAACCTCCTTTGTGGAGAATGCCTGTTGTGAATTCAGCGTGGAAACCTTATCACCCACCTACAGACTTCTTATCGGAATTCCCGGCAAAAGTAATGCTTTTGCCATCTCCTCAAAGTTAGGACTTCCTTCCGACATCATCGATGTTGCCAAAAAGCAGATTACCGACGAATCCGAACGTTTTGAAGATGTTATAGCAAACCTTGAAAACACCAGAGTCTCCATAGAAAAGGACCGACTTTTCATAACAGAACAAAAGGCTCTTATTGAAAAAGAAAGAGCGGTTCTTAAAGAAAAAACCTCCCGCCTTGAGGAATCCAGAGACAAGATTTTAAGAGAGGCCAATGAGGAAGCAAGAGACATTCTTGCGGAAGCCAAGGAATTTGCAGATGAAACCATCCGTGCCATCCAGAAGAGCGGCGGAGCGGTTTCCATGAAGGATCTTGAGGCCAAAAGAGAAGGCCTTCGTAATAAGGTCGGAGAAAAAAACAATAAACTTTCCGCCAAGAAAGCAAACACCGTCACAACCGGCGTCAATCCTAAGGACCTTCATCTTGGTGACATGGTTAAAATTGTTTCCATGGGCCTTAAGGGCACAGTAAGCTCTCTTCCCGATGCCAAGGGTAACCTTTATGTCCAGTGCGGTATTATAAGATCTCAAAGCAATATAAAGGATCTGGTACTGGTTCAGGAGGAAACCATAACAGCCCCCGGTATTAAAAAATCATCGGGCTCAGGAACCCTTAAAATGGCAAAGTCCATGTCAATATCCTATGAGTGTAATCTTATAGGCAAAACCGTGGACGAGGCCCTTGCCGTACTTGATAAGTATCTGGATGATGCTTATCTTTCCCACATTCCCACCGTCAGAATCGTTCACGGAAAGGGAACAGGCACCCTCAGAAATGCGGTAACCTCTTATCTTAAGAGATGTAAATATGTAAAATCCTTCAGAGCCGGCGAGCATGGCGAAGGCGATGCCGGTGTAACAATTGTTGAATTCAAGTAAAAGGAGACAATATGATTTCCAAGCAGAAAATTCTAATAGTGGATGATGACAACAATATTGCAGAGCTTGTTTCTTTGTACCTTGTAAAGGAGTGCTTTGAAACAAAAATCGTAAATGACGGCGAATCTGCCTTGGATATTTTTGAAGACTACGATCCGAATCTTATTCTTTTGGACCTGATGCTTCCGGGAATCGACGGATATCAGGTTTGCCGCGAAATTCGCGCCAAGTCCCAGGTTCCGGTTATTATGCTTTCTGCAAAGGGTGAGGTTTTTGATAAGGTTTTGGGCCTTGAAATGGGTGCTGACGACTATCTTGAGAAGCCCTTTGATACAAAGGAACTTGTAGCAAGAGTTAAAGCTGTGCTGAGACGTTCAAAGCCTGTTGTTGCAGCTCCTGAAGCTACGAATGACGAAGTAGTGTCATTCCCCGATCTTAGAATTAACAGAACCGACTATTCGGTTATATATTTTAACGAGTCTCTGGATATGGCGCCAAAGGAACTTGAGCTTCTCTATTTCCTGGCAAAAACCCCAAATCATGTTTATACAAGAGAACAGCTTCTTGATAAGATCTGGGGATACGATTATGTAGGCGATACCAGAACCGTTGACGTACACATCAAACGTTTAAGAGAGAAAATAAGCGATCACGAAATGTGGAAGATTTCGACCATATGGGGTGTGGGCTACAAATTTGAAACAAGAATTACTCCTAAAAACTGATTAAAAAGGCTTATCCGTGAAAAGAACACTCTACCTGAAATTTCTGTTAGCATACCTGATATTCGGTGTTTTCGGCTTTATTATAGTAAGCTCCTTTGTCTCAAGATATATTTTTGACAACCTGTTAAAAGAAAAAGCCGAATCCTTCTATGAGGAAGCCAATCTTATAGCAAATACCTATGCGGCAGACCTTTATAAAACTAATATTTCTTTGGACGAAGTAAAACGTCAGATAGACAGCATCGATGCGTTCTTCGATGCAACCATCTGGATTATTAACCCTTCGGGACGTATGATACTCAGTTCAAAGCTTCCGCTTAACATTGACGACGCAATAATCGTTGAGGGCTTTGATCCCACAATTACCGGGAAAAATCACTACACCATCGGAACTTTTTTTGATTCCTTTGAAAAGGAAGTGCTAAGCGTTTTTGCTCCCATAACCGCTGACTACAAGGTCAAAGGTTATGTAGTTATCCACGCTGCCATTGACGACATTTACATGAAAAGCGACGGATACCTAAAAATATGCTATCTGCTGCTTGTTAGTTTGTTTTTGCTGTCCCTTATAATACTTCTGTTTTTTACTGTACTGGTTTACAGACCTCTAAAAAAGATTACCTATGCCACCGAGCAGTATGCCTCCGGAAATATGCACTATGAATTTACTGTGGACAGCGATGATGAAATGGGTTATCTGGGTGCTTCTCTGTCCTACATGGCCAATGAAATAGCAAAGGCGGAGGATAACCAGAAAAAATTCATTGCCAATGTTTCCCACGATTTCAGGTCTCCGCTTACATCCGTAAGAGGATATCTCGAGGCAATGTTAGACGGAACAATTCCGCCGGAAATGCACGAGAAGTATCTTGGAATTGTACTAAGCGAAACCGAACGTCTTACAAAGCTTACAAACAGTCTTCTGGCACTTAACAATCTGAATATGAAGGGCGTTGTTTTAGACCTTTCTGTCTTTGACATAAATGCAGTCATAAGAAAAACCGCAGCATCCTTTGAGGGCTCCTGTACAAAAAAAGCAATATCTCTTTCACTTGTACTTACGGGTGATGAGCTTCCTGTTCGTGCGGATGAAGCCAAAATTCAGCAGGTGCTTTACAACCTTATCGATAATGCCATAAAGTTTTCCCACAACAATTCGGTGATAACCATCGAAACAGTGGAAAAGCATTCAAAGGTTTTTGTTTCTGTTAAGGATCAGGGAATAGGTATTCCAAAGGATGAGCAGAAGTTTGTATTTGACCGCTTCTACAAGTCTGATTTGTCCCGTGGTAAGGACAAAAAGGGAACCGGGCTCGGACTGGCAATTGCCAAAGAAATCATACTTACCCACAATGAACACATAAATGTAATATCAACTGAGGGCGTAGGTACGGAATTTGTTTTCTCCCTCGAAAAGGTTGATGAGGAATAATTTATTAAAACAAAAAACCTGAGGAATTCTATTCGGAACTCCTCAGGTTATTTTTTTACTTCTTAAGAAGTGAAACAAGTCTTCTTGCGGCTTCCCTGGTATCCTCGGGATTACCGAAGCAGGAGAATCTGAAATATCCTTCTCCGCACTTACCAAAGCCTTCACCGGGAGTTCCAACAACCTGAATCTCCTTCAGGATATAATCAAAGAATTCCCAGCTTCCCATGTTATTAGGGCACTTAAGCCAGATATAGGGAGCATTCTTTCCGCCGCAGTACCAGATTCCAAGAGAATCCAGCGCTTCCATAAGAACCTTTGCATTTTTCTTATAGATTTCAATATTCTTATGAATCTGCTCCTGACCCTTCTCGGTAAACACAGCTGCGCCACCCTTCTGAAGGATGTAGGATACACCGTTTGTCTTTGTGGTACGGTTTCTTACCCACATTGCATTAATGTTCATTCCGTCTCTCTCAAGAGTCTTGGGAATTACGGTATATCCGAGTCTTGTGCCGGTAAAGCCTGCTGTTTTGGAAAGAGAGCAGATTTCTATTGCACAGGTTCTTGCGCCTTCTATTTCAAAAATACTGTGGGGAAGATCTTCGTCTTCAATAAATGCTTCATAGGCTGCATCAAAAATAATTACGGCACCCTTTTTATTGGCAAAATCAACCCATTCTTTTAACTGTTCCTTTGAGAAAACAGCACCTGTGGGGTTATTAGGTGAGCAAACATAAAGTAAATCTGCGGTTATGTCGTCACTGGGTGCAGGTAAAAATCCGTTTTCTCTTCCGGAGGCGAGATGAATTATTTCTCTTCCTTCCATAATGTTTGCATCAACATATGCAGGATATGCGGGCTCAATTACAAGAGCTGCACTTGACTTATCAAAAATAGCAAGAATATCTCCCAGTTCGTCACTGGCACCGCTTGATACGAACACTTCGTCCGCGTCAAGTTCAACACCCTTTGTGGCATAATAATTCTTAATGCTTTCACGAAGGAAAGGAGCTCCGCACTCAGGCATGTAGCCGTGGAAGGAATCTTCCTTTGCCTGATCCTCAACTGCCTCGTGAAGTGCCTTGATTACTTCATCGCAAAGGGGAAGTGACACATCACCGATACCCATTCTGTATAACTTTTTGTCGGGATTTTCCGCAAGATATGCCTGGGTTTTCTTGGCAATTCCAGCAAATAAATAGGATT
The DNA here is from genome assembly GCA_045598365.1 of Lachnospiraceae bacterium. Classification (GTDB taxonomy): domain Bacteria; phylum Bacillota; class Clostridia; order Lachnospirales; family Lachnospiraceae; genus UBA1258. Next base: position 21,681 of record JAZLLV010000046.1, on the reverse strand, counting down.
CTTTAAGGTTTAAGTAGTTTTTATTGGGCTTAATCATACTTCTGCTTCTCCTTCATATACTGTCTCTGCAGGTCCCATCATGGTAACATCGTTGTCTGCCGAAACTCTGATATCCAAAGTTCCTCCGTCAAGAACAACCGCAACAAAGGAATCCGCCTCTGCGTAACCTTTACTTACTGCAGCCGCTGTGCTGGCGCAGGCGCCGGTTCCGCAGGCCATTGTAATGCCGCTGCCGCGCTCCCAGACTCTCATTCTAAGCTCTGAGTCTGAAAGAACCTGTATGAATTCCACATTCACACCACCGGGAAATGCCTCATGGTGCTCAATCTTGGGACCGATTTTTGATAATTCTATTTCATCGACATTTTTTACAAAAATAACTGCGTGAGGATTACCAACGGAAACAGGAACATAGGTATATTCCTCTCCGTCAACCGTAATTGTCTTCTCGGATTCAACCACTGCTTTACCCATATTCACGGTAACCTTTTTAACCTTACCGTTTACAATGGACAGATCCAGCTCCTTAATTCCTGAAGCGGTTTCGATTGTGAGTTTCTTTTTGTCGGTGTAGCCCTTGTCATAAACATACTTGCCCACACATCTTATACCGTTACCGCACATTTTTGCTTCACTGCCGTCTGCATTAAAAATACGCATCTTAAAGTCAGCGATATCGGAATTTGATATATAAATCATTCCATCGGAACCTGCTCCAAAATGTCTTTCAGACAGCTTTATTGATAACTCTTCTATATTTTCCGGCACTTCGCCGTAAACATATAAATAGTCATTACCCAACCCATGCATCTTCGTAAAGTGCATAACCATTCCTCCTTTTTGTATAAAACTTACTCCGCATCTATAGTGGAGATACCCATTGTTACTTCTTCAAGCACGTCTAAGAGCATTCTTACGGTATCAAGAGAGGTCAACATTGTAATGCCGTTTGCCGCTGCTGCCTGTCTCAAAGCAACACCGTCTCCGAAGTGATTTCCCGATAAAACAGCTCTTGTGTTGATTACATAGCTTACATAGCCGGCTTTTATGGAATCAATTATTTCATTGCTTCCTTCACTGGGCTTATGAAGAAGATGTGTCCTGATGCCTGCAGCCTTCAGATATTCGGCTGTAAGTGTGGATGCTTCAATGTTGAAGCCCATATCATAGAATCTTCTTACAAGAGGGATTGTTTCCATCTTGTCTTCGTCAGCAACGCTTACTACAACTGTTCCGTAGTTCTTAAGCTGAAGGCCTGCTGCCGTCATTGCTTTATAAACCGCTCTGTGAAGCTTTTTATCATAACCGATTGCTTCACCTGTTGACTTCATTTCAGGTGAAAGGTATGCATCCATACCTCTTAATTTGGAGAAGGAGAAAACAGGAACCTTAACGTAGAAACGTTCTTTTTCCTTAGGATATACCTCTGTTATACCCTGCTCCTTAAGGGTTATTCCCAGGCTGCACTTTGCAGCCATATCCGCAAGAGGATATCCGGTTGCCTTTGAAAGGAAAGGCACCGTTCTTGAGGATCTGGGATTTACCTCGATAATATATACATCTTCCTTATCATCCACAATAAACTGTACATTGAAGAGTCCCACAATACCGATGGCAGGTCCTAACTTCTTTGCATAATCCAAAATGGTGTTCTTAACATTTTCTGAAAGGCTGTAGGGAGGATAAACGCTGATGGAGTCACCTGAGTGGACGCCTGTTCTTTCTACAAGTTCCATGATTCCCGGTACGAAAACATCCTTACCGTCGCATACTGCATCAACCTCAACCTCTTTACCCATGATATATTTATCAACAAGTACGGGCTTGTCCTTATCTATTTCAACCGCTGTCTTTAAGTAATTTCTTAAGGCCTCTTCTTTGGCTACAATCTGCATTGCTCTGCCGCCGAGAACAAAGCTTGGACGTACAAGAACAGGATAGCCGATTTCGCCTGCAGCTCTTATACCCTCTTCGATATCTGTAACCGCTCTGCCCTTAGGCTGGGGAATTTCCAAAGAAAGAAGAAGCTTTTCAAAGGAATCTCTGTTTTCAGCCTTATCAATTGCCTCACAGTCGGTTCCCACAATCTTGACGCCTCTCTTGCTGAGGGGCTCTGCCAGGTTAACGGCAGTCTGGCCTCCAAGAGTTGCCACCACACCTATGGGCTTTTCAAGCTCATAGATATTCATTACATCCTCCACTGTAAGGGGCTCAAAATAGAGCTTGTCCGAAGTGGTATAGTCTGTGGATACTGTCTCGGGGTTGTTATTTATTACTATTGCTTCGTAGCCCAGATTTCTGATTGCGGCTACGGCTCTGACTGTTGAAAAGTCGAATTCTACGCCCTGTCCGATTCTTATGGGACCGGAACCAAGTACTATTACCTTGGGTTTATCAGAAACAATTGACTCGTTTTCATCCTCGTAGGTTGAGTAGAAATAGGGAATATAGCTCTTAAACTCAGATGCACAGGTATCTATCATTTTGTATACGGGATAGATATTGTTTTCTTTTCGAAGAGCAATGACTTCTTCTTCTGAAAGGCCTGTGTAATCAGCAACCGCTCTGTCTGAAAAGCCCTTTGTTTTTGCAAGCCTAATCATTTCAACCGAGTGGTCTTTTGCAAGCTCTCTTTCGATTTTTACCACATTTTCAAGCTTGCGTAAGAAGAATCTGTCAATCTTTGTAACATCGAAAATCCTGTCAATTGCCACATTTCTTCTTAAAAGCTCTGTGATTCCGTAAATGCGGTCGTCGGTTCCGTCCTCAATGTATTTAAGGATATCCTCCGTAGACATGGAATCAAATTTCTTGTGCTTTAAGTGATATACTCCGTTCTCAAGAGAACGAACTGCCTTTAATATGCTTTCCTCAAGAGTACGGCCAACGCTCATGGTTTCACCGGTGGCCTTCATCTGTGTGGAGAGGGTGTTGTTAGCATCTGTGAATTTATCAAAGGGGAATCGGGGCATCTTTGTAACCACATAGTCAAGGGTTGGCTCAAATGCCGCCGGAGTGTTTGCTATTCTTATTTCGTCCAGAGTCATACCTATACCGATTTTTGCAGAAACTCTGGCAATGGGATAACCACTGGCCTTTGATGCAAGGGCAGAGGATCTGGAAACTCTGGGGTTAACCTCGATAACATAGTATTCAAAGGAATCCGGGTCCAAAGCAAACTGAACATTACAACCGCCTTCAATTTCCAGTGCTCTGATGATTCTTAAAGCACTGTCACGGAGCATATGATATTCCTTGTCCGTCAGGGTCTGGGAAGGACAAACAACAATGGAGTCACCTGTGTGAATACCTACAGGATCCATATTTTCCATGTTACAGATTGTAATTGCTGTATTGTTCTTATCACGGATTACTTCGTATTCGATTTCTTTGTAGCCCTTTACGCTCTTTTCGATAAGAACCTGGTGAACAGGTGAAAGAATAAGGGCATTCTTCATGATGGTGCGGAATTCTTCCTCATCATTTGCAAAACCGCCGCCTGTTCCGCCAAGAGTAAATGCGGGACGAAGTACCACAGGGTAGCCGATTTTAAGTGCTGCAGCAAGGCCTTCTTCCATTGTATTTGCAATTTCCGAAGGAAGTGTGGGCTCATTAAGGCTCTCGCAAAGTTCTTTAAAGAGTTCACGGTCCTCAGCTCTTTCAATACTGGTGCTCTTTGTACCAAGAAGTTCTACGCGGCACTCAGATAAAATGCCCTTCTTTTCAAGCTGCATTGCAAGGTTTAAGCCTGTCTGTCCGCCGATACCGGGAAGGATGGCGTCGGGACGCTCGTATCTGATGATTTTTGCTATATATTCAAGGGTGAGGGGTTCCATGTAAACCTTATCCGCCACCGATGTATCAGTCATTATTGTTGCAGGGTTTGAGTTACAAAGAATAACCTCATAGCCCTCTTCCTTAAGGGCGAGACACGCCTGGGTGCCCGCATAGTCAAATTCTGCTGCCTGTCCGATGATAATGGGACCTGAGCCGATTACAAGTACTTTTTTAAGATCTGTACGCTTAGGCATGACGACGTTCCTCCTCAAGAATTTTTATAAATTTTTCGAACAGGTAAGCACTGTCGTGGGGGCCGGGGGCACTCTCCGGATGGTACTGTACGCTGAATACCTTGTCTTTTTTGCACTCAACACCCTCAATTGTATTATCGAGAATATTGATATGAGTTGCTTCAAGAGGTGTATTTTTAAGACTTTCCATATCCACCGCATAGGAGTGATTCTGGGAAGTGATTTCAATTTTTCCGTTTTCAAGGCATCTTACGGGATGATTTCCACCTCTGTGACCAAACTTTAATTTATAGGTCTTTGCACCGTATGCAAGTGAAATAATCTGGTGCCCGAGGCAGATTCCGAATATCGGATACTTACCGATAAGATTCTTTATGGTATTAATGGTTACGGGTACATCAGTGGGGTCTCCCGGGCCGTTTGATATAAATACACCATCGGGGGACAAAGCCTCAATTGCCTCCGCAGAGGTATCGTAGGGAACCACTGTAACCTTACAACCCCTTTTATTAAAGGATCTTACAATATTTCTCTTCATACCGCAGTCGATTGCAACCACGTGATATTTTGCCTTTTCGGTACAGGATATGGATATTTCTTTGGAGCTTACACGGCTTACGGCATCCTTGGGAATATCATTTTTCCGAAGAATCTTCATGCATTCCTCATGGTCCCTGTCTGCTTTTGTCAAAAGAACCTTGCAGCTTCCGTTGTCACGAATGAAACGGGTAAGCTTTCTGGTGTCGGGACCGTATATACCGGGAATAGAGAACTTTTTCATAACCGCATCAAGGGTCTTTTCACAGCGAAAGTTCGAAGGATCGTCATTCACTTCATGCACAATAAGTGCTCCTATGGAAGGTACTAAGGTTTCATAGTCATCTGCTGCCATTCCATAGTTTCCTATCAAAGGATATGTCATTACGACTGCCTGATAGGTATAGGACGGGTCTGACAAAATCTCCTGATATCCCGCCATGGAAGTGTTAAATACAATTTCACATACCTTTTCCACATCACTTCCGAAGGAGAAACCGTAATATTCTTCTCCGTTCTCAAGTACAATTTTTCCGGTGTAATCCATTTTCATAATCAAAGCCTTTTCTTTAATCAGATATTACGCATTTTAGCGCGAATGCTTGCCGCTCCGATGAATCCTAAGAATAACGGATGGGGCTTATTGGGACGACTCTTGAATTCGGGATGGTACTGCACACCTACAAAGAATGGTCTGTCGGTTAACTCAACGGTTTCCACAAGTCTTTCGTCCGGTGAGGTTCCGCTTATTGTAAGTCCAAGACCGGAAAGCAGATCTCTGTAATCGTTGTTAAACTCATATCTGTGTCTGTGACGCTCAGATATAAAGCCCTTCTGGTAGCACTTTTCCATGGTGGTTCCGCTCTTTATCATACAAGGGTATGCACCAAGTCTTAATGTACCGCCCTTGTCGATTTCATCGCTCTGACCGGGCATGAAGTCTATAACCTTATTCTTTCCGTTTTCATCAAACTCACCTGAGTTTGCGTCCTTAATGCCGGCAACATTTCTTGCATATTCGATAACCGTAATCTGCATGCCGAGGCAAATACCAAAATAGGGTACGTTTTCTTCTCTTGCGTATTTTGCCGCAAGAATCATACCCTCAATGCCTCTGTTGCCAAAGCCGCCGGGAACTATGATTCCGTCAAGCTCTGAAAGCATTTCTTTGTAATTATCGGGAGTTATCTCCTCTGAGTCAATCCACTTTATGTCTATATGCGCATTCTTATAATAACCCGCATGCCTTAACGCTTCCGCAACAGACAGGTAAGCATCATGTAATGCAACATATTTTCCTACTAAACCGATTGTAACATTGTCGTCAAGACACTTAATTCTGTCAACAAGTTCACACCACTCATGTAAATCAGGTGTAGCGGTTTCAAGACCGAGCTCTCTGCAAACTACTGATGAGAAGTTTGATTTTTCAAGCATAAGAGGAGCTTCATACAGATTCGGAAGGGTGATGTTCTCGATTACGCAGTCGGGCTTAACATTACAGAACATTGCAATCTTTTTGAATATGGAGTCCTCAATTGGTTCATCACATCTTAAGACGATAATGTTGGGGTTAATGCCCATACCCTGAAGTTCCTTTACGGAGTGCTGTGTGGGTTTTGATTTGTGCTCGTCCGAGCCTCTTAAATAAGGCACTAATGTAACATGAATGAACAGACTGTTTTCTCTTCCGACTTCCAACGAAATCTGTCTTACAGCTTCAATAAAGGGCTGGGATTCAATGTCACCGATGGTTCCGCCGATTTCCGTTATTACAACATCTGCCTCAGTTTTCTTGCCTACACTGTATACGAATTCCTTTATTTCATTGGTTATGTGAGGGATTACCTGAACTGTGGAGCCAAGGTATTCGCCTCTTCTTTCCTTGTTAAGTACGTTCCAGTACACCTTACCGGTGGTGAGGTTTGAAAACTTGTTAAGGTCCTCATCGATAAATCTTTCGTAGTGTCCTAAGTCAAGGTCTGTTTCTGCTCCGTCCTCGGTAACATATACTTCGCCGTGCTGGTAGGGGCTCATGGTACCGGGGTCAACATTTATATATGGATCCAGTTTCTGGGCCGCTACCTTCAGGCCCCTTGCCTTAAGCAGGCGGCCCAGTGATGCAGCTGTAATTCCTTTTCCAAGACCGGATACAACACCTCCGGTCACAAATACATATTTAGTCATCTGTAACTTCCTCCAAAACTTACTTACCACTGTCACCGTAGTTGGAAAGAACACGGGCGGAAGGGTCATTTACGTTACAGCCTTCCCATTCCTTGTTGGGCATCCAGAAATCAACAACCATTTCAGACTGTCCGGGATAGTACTTTTCAAAAATGTCTCTGTAGAGTAAGGATTCCTTTGTGAAGGGCTTTGAATGACTGTATTTCTTTATGCCCTCTTCAAACTCGGCATCTGTATATTTTGTTTCTGCATATTCCTTAAGGTAATCAACCATTGAATGGCCTACCGCATCGGAGAAAGCTGCTTTTTCACGCCATAAGATTTCGTCGGGAAGGTAACCCAGGCCTTCAAATGCATGTCTTAATAAGTACTTACCCTTGTTGTAGGTGTTAACCTTTTTGGCAGGATCGATGGACATTACATACTTAACAAAATCCAAATCACCGAAAGGAACACGTGCTTCAAGGGAGTTTACTGAAATACATCTGTCTGCTCTTAATACATCGTACATATGAAGCTCTCTGATTCGCTTCATAGCCTCCTGCTGGAAAGCTTTTGGTGAAGGAGCAAAGTCTGTATATTTGTATCCGAAAAGTTCGTCTGAGATTTCACCTGTTAAAAGAACTCTTACATCAGTTGTCTCATGAATAGCCTTACATACAAGATACATACCCATGCTGGCTCTGATTGTGGTGATATCGTATGTTCCGAGAAGCTTGATTACGCTCTCAAGTGAACTGATTACTTCTTCGGGAGTCATATAAACTTCTGTATGATCGCTGCCGATGAAATCTGCAACCTGCTTTGCATACTTTAAGTCGATGGCATCCTCACTCATACCGATACCAAAGGTTCTGATGGGCTTGCCGCTCTTCTTTGCCGCAATTGCACATACCAAAGAAGAATCAAGTCCGCCGGAAAGAAGGAAACCAACCTTTGCATCTGCAACAAGTCTCTTTTCAACACCTTTAACAAGCTTTTCACGAATGTTTGCACAAACTGTTTCCAGGTCATCCATGCACACTGTTTCTGATGCAGCTATATCACAGTACTGAACAAATTCTCCGTCCTTATAAAAATGTCCGGGAGGGAAAGGCATAATTTTGTCGCAAAGTTTTACGAGGTTTTTTGCTTCACTTGCAAACACAATAACGCCCTCTTTGTCATAGCCATAATAAAGAGGACGTATTCCGATGGGATCTCTTGCTGCAATGAATTTTCCTGTTTTTGCATCATAAATTATGCATGCATACTCAGCATCAAGCATTGCAAACATATCCGTTCCATATTTTTCATAAAGAGGAAGGAGGATTTCACAGTCTGAATCACTCTGGAAAGTGTAACCGTCTTTCTTAAGCTCCTCTCTCTGGGCTTCGAAGCCGTAAAGCTCTCCGTTGCAGACAACGGCACTTTCACCAAGCATAAAGGGCTGCATACCTGAAGGGGTAAGTCCCATAATCGCCAGACGATGAAAGCCTAAGATTCCTTCTCCTGCCTTAATGATTCTGCTGTCATCGGGTCCACGGGATATTGTCTCATCAAACCCTTTCTTAAATTCATCCAATGAAATACCGCTTCCGCAGTAGCCCATAATTGAACACATAACTAATTGCCTCCTGAAATATAAAAATATGTGCAGAGCCCGGTGGCATTCACCACCGAGCCTCCTGCACGATCCCTTAATCTATTCTCTTCTTCTTTTTATTTATTCAACATCCTGTAAAGCATCATAGCCTTCTTCACCGGTACGAACCTTTACAACATTCTCTACGTCGTAAACAAAAATCTTACCATCACCGATGTGTCCGGTATAAAGAACCTTTTTAGCGGTTTCAATAACGCTTCTTACAGGAACCTTGCTGATTACGATATCAACCTGGATTTTAGGAAGAAGATTTGCTTCAACAGCAACGCCTCGATAATATTCAGGTTTACCCTTCTGAACACCACAACCAAGTACATGTGACACTGTCATACCGGTAATACCGATTCCAACAAGTGCGCTCTTGAGGGTTTCGAATTTTGATTCTCTACAGATGATTTCAACCTTAGTAAACTTAGGTGAATCGTCGCTGAAAGTAGGCATTTTCTTTACGGGTACTGCTTCAGCCACGGGAACCTCACCGGTAACCGGAGTTGCTTCTGAATAACCGTAATCAAGGCTTTCTACAGCGGGTACGAAGTCTGCATACGCACTGGGAAGACCATGCTCTGTACTGTCAAGACCTTTGATTTCTTCATCTTCGTTAACTCTTAAACCAATTGTCTTCTTAATAATTACAAATGTGATGAACATTGTTAATGCTGTCCATGCAAGTATTGCTACCATACCAAGTGCCTGTACTCCAAGGAGTCTTGCGCTTCCGGTATAGAAAAGACCTTCAAGTCCTGCAGGTGCAGCGGGGTTAGCAAGAAGTCCTACAGCGATTGTTCCCCATACACCGTTTGCGAAGTGAACGCCAACAGCACCAACAGGGTCATCGATATGAAGTTTAAGATCAAGAAACTCTACCACAACTACTACGAGGATACCGGATACGATACCAACAATTACTGAGCCAAGTGCATCAAGTGCATCACATCCTGCTGTAATACCTACAAGACCCGCAAGTGAAGCGTTCAAACACATTGAAACATCGGGCTTACCGGTTTTGATCCAGGTAAAGAGCATTGTTACTACTGTTGCAACTGCGGGAGCAATTGTTGTTGTTACGAAAATTGAAGCGATTGAAGTTCCGTCCCATGCAGCTGCGCCGTTGAAGCCGTACCAGCCAAACCAGAGAATGAAGCATCCAAGAGCACCAAGTGTGATTGAGTGACCGGGAATAGCGTTAACTTTCTTAACCTTTCCCTCTTTGTCCTTAATGTATTTACCAAGTCTGGGTCCTACCATGATTGCACCGATTAAAGCGGTGATACCGCCTACAGCATGAATTGCTGCAGATCCTGCGAAATCGTGGAAGCCCATGTTTACAAGCCAGCCCTGTGAGTTCCATACCCAGCCTGCTTCAACCGGATATACAAACAGTGAAATTACTGCTGAGTAGATACAGTAGGAAATGAATTTTGTTCTTTCAGCCATTGCACCTGAAACGATAGTTGCTGCCGTTGCACAGAATACAAGGTTGAATACGAATGCGGGAGCGTTTCCTCCTTCAAGGAAATCACCGAAATGGAAAAGGATATCCAGGTTCGGTACACCGATAAGTCCCATTACATAGTCTTCAGACATCATCAGTCCGAAGCCAAGTATTACGAAGGTTACGGTACCGATACAAAAGTCCATAAGGTTTTTCATAATGATGTTGCCGGCGTTCTTTGCTCTTGTAAAACCGGTTTCAACCATTGCGAAACCAGCCTGCATAAAGAATACCAGTGCTGCACCTATTAAGAACCAGACTCCGAAAACTTCACTCGTTGCTACATCCTGCACGAGTTTTGTAATTTCTTCTATTGCCATAAAAAATCACGTCCTTTCGTTATTTAACTCCAAAGAGAAGATCTGCATATGTGGGAAGAGGCCAGTAAGCCTTTGCTGTATAGGTCTCAGCTTCGTCACATACAACTCTTAATTCATTCATCTTGGGAAGTACATCGTCTCTGATCATTGCTGATTCTGTTCCGATGTCTGTAGCATCATGAAGCTTAAGTACTGAAGCCTCAAGAGCCATTGTTCTGTCAGCAATCATATCTGTAAGAACTGAAAGTTTTTCAACAATACCTGTTTCATAGCTGCATGCAAGCTTGGGACTGATTGCTTTCTTTGCTGCTGCATCTCTTGCAACATCTGCAGTGTAGCTTTCAACTGCCGGAGCAATCTGGGTCTTAGCCATGTCAACCATTGTATTTGCCTCAATAACTACGGTCTTGCAGTAGTTCTCAAGAGTAATCTCATATCTTGACTTAAGCTCTTCATCAGTAAATACCTTATGAGAAGTAAGGAGCTTAACGTTCTTTTCATCAAGGAGATGAGGAATTGCATCAGGTGTAGTACGAAGATTCATAAGGCCACGCTTTGTGGTTGCCTCATTAATCCAGTTGTCATCATAACCGTTTCCGTTAAAGATGATATTCTTGTGAGCCTTGATGGTCTCAACAATTAAATCATGAAGTGCTGTTTCGAAATCAGCCACGCCCTCAAGTCTGTCTGCAAACTCCTTAAGGCTTTCTGCAACAGCTGTGTTAAGCATGATATTTGCACATGCAATGCTGTTGGAAGAACCAAGCATACGGAACTCAAACTTGTTACCGGTAAATGCAAAGGGTGATGTTCTGTTTCTGTCTGTTGTATCACGGTTAAAGATAGGTAATACATCAGCACCGAGCTTCATCTTTGTCTTTTCAACACCCTTGTAAGGAGTTCCGTTCTCAAGTGCATCAAGAACGCCTGTAAGCTCATCGCCAAGGAAGATTGAAATAACAGCGGGAGGAGCCTCGTTAGCTCCAAGTCTGTGATCGTTTCCTGCAGTTGCAACTGAAATACGAAGAAGATCCTGATAATCATCAACTGCCTTAATTACTGCTGCAAGGAAAAGAAGGAACTGTGCGTTTTCATAAGGTGTATCACCGGGAGAAAGAAGGTTCTGACCGGCATCTGTAGCGATGGACCAGTTATTGTGCTTACCGCTGCCGTTTACACCTGCGAAGGGTTTTTCATGAAGCAGACAAACAAGTCCGTGCTTTGAAGCAACCTTCTGCATAATTTCCATTGTTATCTGGTTGTGGTCTGTTGCCACGTTTGTTGTTGAATAAATAGGAGCTAATTCATGCTGTGCAGGAGCAACTTCGTTGTGCTCTGTCTTTGCAAGAATTCCAAGCTTCCAAAGCTCTTCATTAAGCTCTTCCATATATGCCGCAACTCTGGGTTTAATAACACCAAAGTAGTGATCGTCCATTTCCTGGCCCTTGGGAGACTTTGCACCGAATAAGGTTCTTCCGGTAAGTCTTAAGTCAAGGCGCTTATCATACATATCCTTATCTACAAGGAAGTATTCCTGCTCAGGTCCTACTGAACTGATTACTCTCTTAACACCTTCGTGACCAAAGAGAGCCAAAATTCTCTTTGCTTCCTTACTAAGTGTTTCCATGGATCTTAAAAGAGGAGTCTTTTTATCAAGTGCATGTCCGCCGTATGAACAGAATGCTGTGGGAATACATAAGGTCTTTCCTTTAATAAATGCATATGAAGTAGGATCCCATGCTGTATATCCTCTTGCCTCGAAGGTTGCTCTTAAACCACCACTGGGGAAAGAAGAAGCATCAGGCTCACCTTTAATAAGTTCTTTTCCTGAGAACTCCATTATTACTCCGCCATCGGGTGAAGGAGAAATGAAGCTGTCATGCTTTTCAGCAGTGATACCTGTAAGGGGCTGGAACCAATGTGTAAAATGTGTTGCTCCCTTTTCAACTGCCCAATCCTTCATCGCTACTGCAACCGCATTTGCAACGCTGATATCAAGTTCGGTTCCTTCATCAATGGTTTTCTTAAGTGAAGCGTATACCTTTGCAGGCAATACTGACTTCATTACTCTGTCATCAAATACCATACTTCCGAAATAATCGTTTACTGATTTCATATGTTTTCTCCTTTGTCTTTGTAAATGGAAAAAGGCGTCATTCATGCTCATACATGAAAGACGCCTTTGCCTTTTTTTCATCATTCAATTGAGTTTTCCAAACAAAAAAGCGTCTTGGAGTGTGTTAACTCTAAGACGCCTTTGCCTTGTTGGTGTCATACTACATCAGCAAAAAATGTTTGTCAACACATTTTTTTGAAAAAATTTTTTCTCTAACAATTTATTACTTTAACTTGACAGAGAGAAACGGACAGAGTATAGTCTCTTTAATGAACAAAGGCGTTCATTTTAGTACAGATGTATTTTCTGTGCCGAAATGAGCGTCTTTTTCTTTTTACAAATTACGAGAAATTACCTTATAAGAAAGGAAAGAAGAATATGAACTTAGAAGGTCGCATGGAAGGACAAGTCAGAATTCCCTCCGGTTGTGCAATTGCAGCTGTCATTTCCAAAGAAGGAAACAGAATCACCGGTGAAGGAATTATTAACGCAATGAAACCGATGCATGAAAGATCCAATGGTCTTGGCGGTGGTTTTGCCGGATACGGAATCTACCCCGATTATAAAGATTTTTATGCACTCCACATCTTTTTTGAGGATAAGGAAAGCAGACACACCTGTGAAACCTTCTTAAAGGAAAGCTTTGAAGTGGTACAGGCTGAACCCATTCCCACAAGAAAGATTCCTTCTATTATTAATGAACCTATTATTTCAAGATACTTTGTAACTCCTCTTAAATCTGTACTTGCTTCATTACAGATTGATGACAAGGAATATGTATCCCGCATGGTTACACAGATCAATGCTATGAGAGGAGCCTTTGTTTTCTCCAGCGGTAAAAACATGGGTGCCTTCAAAGCAGTTGGTTTCCCCGAGGATGTAGGTGAGTTCTACAAGCTTGATGAATACAAAGCATACTCCTGGACAGCCCACGGTCGTTATCCTACCAACACACCCGGCTGGTGGGGCGGCGCACATCCCTTCACAATCCTTGATTACTCGATTGTTCATAACGGAGAAATTTCTTCCTATGATGCAAACAGAAGATTCATCGAAATGTTCGGATATAAATGTGCACTCCAGACCGATACTGAAGTTATTGCTTATATAATGGACTATCTTTTAAGACGCCAGAAACTGACCCTTGAAGAAGCTGCAGAAGTTGTTGCTGCTCCCTTCTGGTCAACAATTGACAATATGTATAAGGAAGACAGAAATCGTATTTCCTATTTAAGAACGATTTTCCCCAGCCTCTTAATTACAGGCCCCTTCTCCATCATTCTTGGTTTTAACGGCGGTCTTATGGCTCTTAACGACAGACTTAAATTAAGAAGCATGGTTGTGGGTGAAAAGGATGACAAGGTCTTCATAGCAAGTGAAGAGGCTGCCATTCGTGCAATGGAGCCCAATGCCACAAACATCTGGTCACCTAAGGGTGGCGAGCCTGTAATCGTGAAAGTGAAAGAAGGTGCATACTAATGGGTCTTGATTACATATATCCTGAATTTGAAGTTGAACGTAATGAAAACAGATGTATCCACTGCCGCGTATGTGAACGACAGTGTGCCAATGAAGTACATACATTTGATCCTGAAAGAAACATAATCATTTCCGACGAAAACAAATGTGTTAACTGTCAGCGTTGTGTTTCCCTCTGCCCCACACATGCATTAAAGATAAGAAAGAACGAATGTACTTTCCGTGAAAATGCAAACTGGCAGAGCGATAATATTAAGGAAATTTATAAGCAGGCCAACAGCGGCGCCGTATTACTCTCCTCAATGGGTAATCCTAAGCCCTTACCTGTTTACTGGGACAAAATCCTCATTAATGCTTCCCAGGTTACCAATCCTCCCATCGATCCTCTTCGTGAGCCCATGGAAACAAAGGTTTTCCTTGGAAAGAAGCCCGGCAAAATAAGAAGAGACGAAAATGGCAAGATTATTACAGAATTATCTCCCCAGCTTGAGCTGTCAACACCTCTTATGTTCTCAGCCATGAGCTATGGTTCCATAAGTTATAATGCACATGCTTCACTTGCACGTGCCGCAAGCGAGCTTGGCATTTACTACAATACCGGTGAAGGCGGACTTCACGAAGACTTCTACGTATACGGACCCAACACTGTTGTTCAGGTTGCTTCAGGACGTTTCGGTGTATATAAGGACTACCTTGAGGCCGGAGCTGCTGTGGAAATCAAAATGGGTCAGGGCGCTAAGCCCGGTATCGGCGGACATCTTCCCGGTGCCAAAATTGTGGGCGATGTATCAAGAACCCGTATGATTCCCGAAGGTTCGGATGCAATTTCACCCGCTCCTCACCATGACATTTATTCAATCGAAGATTTAAGACAGCTTGTATTCTCTCTTAAGGAAGCTACAGAATACAAAAAGCCCGTAATAGTAAAGGTTGCTGCCGTTCATAACATAGCAGCCATCGCCAGCGGTATTGCACGAAGCGGCGCCGATATCATCGCAATCGATGGTTTCAGAGGCGGCACAGGTGCAGCACCCACAAGAATCAGAGACAATGTAGGTATTCCCATTGAGCTTGCTCTTGCAGCAGTTGATAAGAGACTTCGTGAAGAAGGTATCAGAAACAACATTTCACTGGTTGTGGGCGGAAGTATCAGAAACGCTTCCGATGTTGTAAAGGCAATTGCTCTTGGTGCAGATGCCTGCTACATAGCTACCTCCGCACTTTTAGCCCTTGGCTGTCACCTTTGCAGAACCTGTCAGACAGGTAAGTGTAACTGGGGTATTGCAACACAGCGTCCCGAACTTGTAAAGCGACTTAATCCCGATACCGGCAGCGAAAGACTTATTAATCTTGTTAATGCCTGGACCCATGAAATCAAGGAGCTTATGGGTGGTATGGGTATTAACTCCATTGAAGCTCTCCGCGGTAACAGACTTATGCTTCGTGGCGTAGGCCTTAACGAAAAGGAACTTGAAATCCTTGGCATATCACATGCCGGTGAGTAAATTTAGGAGGGAAAATCGATGAAACGAGTTTACGTTAATGAAGAATGGTGCCTCGGATGTCACCTTTGCGAATATAACTGTGCTTTTGCCAACTCCGGCGAAACCGATATGGTTAAAGCCCTTAAAGACAAGCCCATATATCCAAGAGTGAGAATTGACGGTCAGGACAAAATAACCTTCGCCGTTCAGTGTCGTCACTGTGAAGATCCAATCTGCGTAAAGAGCTGTATTTCAGGTGCTCTTTCAAAGCAGGACGGTGTAATAAAAATTGACAAAGAAAAATGTATCGGTTGTCTTACCTGCGTTCTTGTTTGTCCCTTTGGTGCCATCACCGAAGGTCCTAACGGAGTTGCACAGAAGTGTGAGCTTTGTCTTGAAAATTCCTGTGGAAGTCCTGCCTGCGTAAAGGGCTGTCCCAACAGAGCAATAGTATACGAAGAGAGGTGATAGACGTGAAGAAAAAATATCTTATTATTGGTAACGGTACCGCAGCCGTAGGTTGTATCGAAGGTATCCGTTCAGTGGATAAAACCGGTGAAATACTGGTAGTTTCCGAGGAAAATCATCACGTCTACGGACGTCCTCTTATCTCCTATTATTTGGAGGGAAGAACTACTCTCGATAAAATGCTTTATCGCCCCAAGGACTTTTATGAAAACAACGATGTAGAAGTTCTCTATGATAAAAAAGTGGTTTCTTTGGATGCAAAGGGCCATAAGGCAACTCTTGATGATAAAACAGTAATCGAATACTCAAAGGTTTGCGTCTGCACAGGCTCCTCTCCTTTTGTGCCTCCCTTTGAGGGACTTGAAAAGGTTAAGGAAAAATATTCCTTCATGAAGCTTGACGATTGCCTTGGTCTTGAAAAGGTACTTACTCCTGACACAAAGGTGCTTATTGCCGGTGCCGGACTTATCGGTCTTAAGTGTGCCGAAGGTATCTGCGACAGAGTAAAATCCATTACCGTATTCGATCTTGCTCCCAGAGTACTTTCAAGTATTCTTGATGACGAATGTGCTGCTCTTATGCAGAGCAAACTCGAGGAGCATGGTGTTAAATTCTATCTTGGCGACAGTGCCGAAAAATTTGAAGAAAACAAAGTATATATGAAGAGCGGAGCCGTTATCGATTTCGATGTATGTGTTCTTGCGGTTGGTGTTCGTGCCAACACAGCTCTTGTAAAGGATAACGGCGGCGAAGTAAACAGAGGTATCATTGTTGATACTTCGATGCACACCTCCTTAAAGGATGTTTTTGCCGCAGGTGACTGTACAGAAGGATATGATGCAACCTTTGGTGCCAACAGAGTAATCGCTATCCTTCCCAATGCATATTTCCAGGGACATTGTGCCGGTGTTGTAATGGCCGACGGCGAAGAAACCTGTGATAATGCCTTCCCCATGAACTCAATCGGTTTCTTTGGACTTCACGCTATGACAGCAGGAACCTATTACACTGCTGAACAGGGCGGCGAAATGTACGAAGAAAAGGAGCCCGGAACCATTAAGCGTCTCTATACAAAGGGCGACGTTCTTACCGGCTTCATCCTGATTGGCAAAAATGACCGGGCAGGTATCTACACCTCCTTAATCAGAGAAAAGACTCCTCTTTCAAGCATTGATTTTGAAACACTTAAGAAGAGCCCCGATTTATCTGCTCTTACCATGGAATACAGAAAAGTTAAGTTAGGAGGTATCAAATAATGACAGTTGATGCAAGCAAATACACATTTGAAGAATTAAATGAACATGTTCGTAACACCTCCGGCAACTTAAAGATTATTAACTGCCTTGGAGAGCGCTTTATCGGTGTAGGCTTAAAGGACCGCACCCTTGATATAACCGGTATTCCCGGAAACGCTCTCGGCGCTTACTTAAACGGTGGCGTAATAAAGGTATCCGGAAATGCTCAGGATGCTGTTGGCGATACCATGAACGATGGTCGAATCGTTGTTCACGGCAATATCGGTGATGCCACAGGATATGCCATGCGTGGCGGTGAAATTTTCGTAGAAGGAAATGCAGGCTACCGCGCAGGAATCCACATGAAGGAATACAAAGACAAGTTCCCCGTAATTGTGATCGGCGGAAAGGCCGGAAGTTTCTTAGGTGAATACCAGGCCGGCGGAATCATTATTGTACTTGGCCTTAACGATTCAAAGGCTCCCATTGTGGGCGACTTCCCCTGCACAGGAATGCATGGCGGAAAGCTTTTCCTTCGCTCCGATTGTAAGAGCGTTGATTTCCCCAGTCAGGTAAATGCAAGAAAGGCCACCAAGGAAGACTTAAAGAGCATTGATAAATATATCAGTGAATATTGTAAGGAGTTTGGCCTTAAGAAGAGTGACATCTTAAGTGAAGAATTCACCGTTGTTACCCCCGACTCAAAGAACCCTTACAAGCAGATGTACGTAGCAAACTAATTTATTGTAAATACAAAGAAAACGAGAAATGCAGACTTAATTTGAACCTTCAAAAGTCTGTGTTTTTCGTTGGAAAAAAGATTTATTTGACATATAATATTATTGACATTTTTAAGTCTGATTTCGCAAGCGAAATGGAGAATAACATGAAATACACTACCGAAGAAGTAATGCAATATATATACGAGGAGGACGTCAAGTTCATAAGACTTGTTTTCTGTGATGTGTTCGGCAAGCAGAAAAACATAGCCATCATGGCGGAAGAACTTCCCAGAGCCTTTGAACAGGGCATCGCCTTTGATGCTTCATCTATCCTTGGCTTTGGCGACGAAGAAAAGTGCGATCTTTTCCTTCATCCTGAACCTGATACTCTCATGCTTATCCCCTGGAGACCCGAACATGGCAAGGTAGTAAGAATGTTCAGCAGCATAAGCTATCCCGACGGAACTCCCTTCGAGTGCGATACAAGAGGCCTTCTTAAGAAAGCTGTTAAGGATGCAAAGGAAGCAGGCTACAAGTTTGCTTTTGGCGCAGAGCAGGAATTTTATCTTTTCAAGCTTGACGATCAGGGCAAAAAAACAAATATTCCCTACGATGAAGCAGGCTATATGGATATTGCCCCGGAAGACCGCGGCGAGAATGTCCGCCGTGAGGTATGCCTTACCCTTGAACAGATGGGCATTCGTCCCGAAAGCTCCCATCACGAGGAAGGTCCCGGACAGAACGAGATAGACTTCAGATATTCAGATCCCCTTACAGCTGCCGATAATGCAGTTACCTTCCAGACCATAGTAAGAACCGTTTCCCACAGAAACGGTCTCTTTGCAGACTTTGGTGCAAAGCCCATTGACGGCAAGCCCGGAAACGGTTTCCACATAAATATGTCTGTAAAGCCTTCAGATAATGATGAAAATCTTTCATATATGGTGGCAGGAATTCTTAAGAATGTGGAGGATATGACCCTGTTCTTAAATCCCACGGAAAATTCCTACAAGCGCTTTGGACAGAGCAAAGCGCCCCGCTACATTTCCTGGTCAGGTGAAAACCGCTCACAGCTTATCAGAATTCCCGCAGCAGAAGGTGAATACAAGCGTGCCGAGTTAAGATCTCCGGACCCCACAGCAAATCCTTATCTTGCATTTACACTTATGATTTATGCGGCTCTTGAGGGCTTAAATGAAAAGCTTCCCCTTACAGCACCTGCAGACATAAATCTTTACAAGGCAGATGAAAAGACCCTTTCTTCCTTTAAGAAGCTTCCCGAAAGCCTTAAAAAGGCTCAGGAAACAGCGGCCAATAGTGAGTTTATTAAAAAGCATATTCCCGCGCCCATACTTAATTCATACTGCGACTAGTATCCATATGAATCTACGAAAGGATGAAATGCATGAGTCTTAAAGAACGAATGTACAGTGTTCTTCTTGTATCAGCTTCTGAAACGGTAAACACGGCTTTTTATTCTTTTCTTCCAAAAGCCACCTATGAGCCGGTTGATACTGTCGCCAGTATAAGCGCCGCCAAGCGTGCACTTTTAGACAGAAGCTATGACCTTGTTATCATAAACTCACCTTTACCCGATGACCCGGGTATAAGGCTTGCAATCGATATATGCAGTTCCGGCAACACCATTGTACTTATAATGGTCAGAGCAGAGCTTCTGGATGAAATAACCGATAAGGTGAAGATTCACGGAGTATTTGTACTTCCCAAACCCACATCAAAGTCCATTGCTCTTACTGCCTTAAGCTGGATGCAAAGTGCAAGGGAACGTCTCAGAAAATCAGAAAAAAAGACTCTCTCCCTGGAAGAAAGAATGGAAGAGATTCGAATTGTAAACAGAGCAAAATGGCTGCTTATCTCAGAACTGAAGATGAGCGAAGCCGAAGCCCACAGACATATAGAAAAACAGGCAATGGACAAGGGTGCA
Source organism: Lachnospiraceae bacterium (assembly GCA_045598365.1). Classification (GTDB taxonomy): domain Bacteria; phylum Bacillota; class Clostridia; order Lachnospirales; family Lachnospiraceae; genus UBA1258. The sequence continues at coordinate 2,017 of JAZLLV010000046.1, read as the reverse complement.
ACCAAGCGGTCCGTGGCCGAAGAAATCATCAAAACATACACGTAGCAGTGCACTTAACAAAAATGCACTGCTACTTTTTTATACAAATATATATTTCACTTTTGAAACCGGCTCACTGCTTCCACTCAAGCCTGTGAAGGCTGCCTTCCGACTCCATACCGGAAAATTCCTGCTGCCTCAACGCCTCATAAAGAACAATGGCCACGGAATTTGAAAGGTTTAATGATCTTATGTCCGCCTTCATGGGAATTCTGATACAGGTTTCCTCATTGTCCACAAGAATCTCCTCGGGAATTCCCGCAGATTCCTTGCCAAACATAATATAATCGTCAGGACCAAAACAAACATCCGAATAACATTTTTTTGCCTTTGTGGTGGCATACCAGATTTTTGCACCGGGATTCTTTGAAACAAAGTCCTGAAAATTAACATAGGTGCTCACATCAAGCTTGTCCCAGTAATCCATGCCGGCTCTTTTAACGGATTTTTCATCAATCCTGAAGCCTAAAGGCTCAATAAGATGGAGGGAAGTACCTGTTGCAACACAGGTTCTTCCGATATTACCGGTATTTGCCGGTATTTCAGGTTCATGAAGCACTATATGCATTATCTTCCCTGCTCCTTACGAAGCTTCTCAACAAATCTTGATAGTCTTTCCATTGCAAGCTTAAGTCTTTCAAGAGAATAAGCATAGGATATTCTTAAATAACCTTCACCACTGTCACCAAAAGCGGTTCCGGGAACTGCGGCAACCTTCTCCTCCTCTAAGAATCTTGTGGCAAACTCATCACTTGTCATACCGAATTCCTTAATGCAGGGGAATACATAAAAGGCACCAAAGGGCTCAAAGCACTCAAGTCCCATTTCCTTAAAGGCGTTCATAAGGAAGCGTCTTCTCTGGTCATAGGCCTCTCTCATCATCTTTACATCGTCATCACCGTTTTTAAGGGCCTCAACAGCCGCATACTGGCTTGTTGTGGGCGCACACATGATGCAGAACTGATGAATCTTGGTCATCTGCTGGATAATGGCTGCAGGGCCACAGGCATAGCCAAGTCTCCATCCGGTCATTGCAAATGCCTTTGAGAAACCGTTTATAAGAATGGTTCTTTCCTGCATACCGGGAATTGATGCTATTGATACATGATCTCCCTTGTAGGAAAGCTCTGAATATATTTCGTCTGAAAGAACATAGATGTCCTTTTCGATACAGATTTTTGCAATTTCCTCCAAATCCTTTCTTTCCATAATGGCACCTGTAGGATTGTTGGGGAAAGGAAGAATAAGAAGCTTGGTCTTATCCGTAATTGCATTGAGAAGCTCTTCTCCCGTAAGTCTGAACTCGTTCTCACCCTTAAGGTCGATTATTACGGGCTTTGCACCTGCAAGTATTGTACAGGGCTCATATGATACATATGAGGGCTGGGGAATAATAACCTCATCACCGGGGTTACACATTGCACGAAGACATGCGTCAATACCCTCGGAACCACCAACAGTAACAAGAACCTGGGTCTTCCAGTCATAGGATATATTACAGCGTCTCTCAAGATAGTTACAAATTTCTTTTCTAAGCTCTATAAGTCCGGAGTTAGAAGTATAAAAGGTTTTGCCCTTTTCAAGGGAATATATACCCTCATCTCTTATATGCCACGGCGTAACAAAATCCGGCTCACCGACTCCGAGAGAAATAACATCGTCCATCTCTGCGGCAATATCGAAAAACTTTCGTATGCCCGACGGCGGTATATCTCTTACAACCGGATTTATAGAACCTTTTACGTCAATACTCATAAAGAAATGACCTCTCTTTCGTCCTTGCTCGGCTTGCAGCATATAACCCCGTCATACTTATAACGTTTTAAAACAAAATGCGTTGAGGTGCTTATTACCGATTCCATAGGTGCCAAATGCTCCGATACAAAAAGCGATATATCCTTTATATTCTTTCCGTCAACCGTAATGCCGAAATCATATTTTCCGCTCATAAGGCTAATCGCACTGACCTGGGGATACT
>JAZLLV010000045.1:0-9352 GCA_045598365.1 Lachnospiraceae bacterium | reverse complement strand
CGTTTACTGTGTTTGGGTCGATTTGTTTATAGTGTGTTCGCTTTCACACTTGTTATCTCACAATCTCTTGCTCGATAACTCACTGAATAATCTCAAAGATTTTCAGGGTTGCATTGTTGTTTGATTGTCAAGGTTCTGTTTGCTGCTCCGTTTTCGTCGCAACAGTGATATGCTATCACAGGTTTTCGACTTCGTCAAGCACTATTTTTTCTTTTCTTATTTTTTCTGAAAAGAACCACCGCCGATTACGCGGTGGAATTTAATAGTAGCCTTATTTTTTACTAAAGTCAACAGTTTTTCGGCCATATTTCAGATAATAAATAGTTAATTTTTTGCTGTATTTACGGGGTTTTCTACATATAGTGCATTAACTCTTCAGGGCAACAACATGTGCCCAAAGGTCCAACCGGGACTTTCAATATATCCTAAAAGCCCCGACAGAATCTTTCAAATTACCCTAAAACCCCAGCAGAATCTTTCAAATTACCCTAGAGCCCCAGCAGAATCTTTCAATATATCCGGCAAATATTATTATTTCAGCTCAAAATCTATGGAAAATGAATTACCTTTGGCGCTAACTTTGCAAAGTCCGCCGGAAACATACGGAATTCTCGGAGGAAGATGTCCAAGGTCAGTTTCCATCACTATGGGAACATTGTATTTTGACAGGATTCCGACAATTGCATCTTCGTGGGTAAATCCGGTAGCCGTTCTGTAACTTAATGGACGTCCAAAAATGAATCCTTTAACATTTTCAAGCCATCCTGCTTTTTCAAACTGAAACAGTACGCGTCTAACCTGAAAGGGTGTCAGTTCGCAGGCTTCCAAAAACCATACGATTCCGTCTTCTTTGTACTTATTAACAAATTCCTTAACATGGTCATACTCGGTGCCGCAAAGAGTTGAAAGGCTGTCAATACATCCGCCGATAGCTCTGCCGGAGAAATTCACGCCGGAACCTGCCTCGACATTTTCCGCCGCACAGACTTCCGCCGCGCCGACTTCTTCCACAGCCACACCGGCTTCACCCTCAGCTCCTTCTTTTGCCACAGCCGCACCGCCTTCTGTCGCTGTTCCTGGCCATGAGGGGTCATAAATCAATTGCTTATATGGCTCTGAAATTCCAAAGGGATCCAAAAAGTTTTCACTTTCATATCTTGCCCCTTCGAAACCATCGTAGTTGGAAAAAGAAAACTTCTCTCCTCTTATTAATGCAAGCTGATCGTACATACACTTGTGCCAGGGAAGCTGCCCGAAGGCTTTTATCCCCGAACCGTAAATTGCGGCAGTGTCACAGATTGTCGTAAGCAAAAAGGTAAGATTTGTGTTGTCAGAATAACCCATAAACCACTTGGGGTTCGCTTTCTTTATACCTGCAAAATCCACAAAGGGAAGAATCTCACACATAAGTTCTCCACCGCCGGCGGAAAAGATTACGTCTGATTTGTCATTAATAAAGAAGTCATTGACCTCTTTTGCACATTCAATTGGGGTATTGCTGCGTCCCTCGCCAATATTTAATCTGCAGTTTGGTCCCTCCACGTAGCTGTAGCCCATTCCTTCAAAGCAGCCGATAGCCGCGTCATGCTGGGCCACATCAATTGGTCTCGTAGAGCCAAAAGAAGGCGCTATACAACCGATAGCGCCAAAGTCTTTTAAAAATTCCGGATATCTCATAATTACATTCCTAAAATTCCCCAGAAATCAATACCGCTTAATGTGTTACTGAAGTTGGAGACAATCTTGTAAAGATAGTTATATTCATAAAGGAACTTCATGAAAGCGTTATTTCTCACACAATCAAGTATCCACTTTGCAAAAGCACCCTCGTTGAACACCATTGTCATGCAGTAAATGGTCCAAACCATGATAACGATTTCCAAAACCGCAAAAGGAAGACCAAGAAGCTTGTTGGCAAGGCTGACAACAGGCAGCTTTGCAATAAGCTTTAATGTGGTAAGGAATAAATCCACAATCTTATAAACAGTAATAAGAAGAAGCAAAAGAATCACGGTTATCACAAAAATAATTCTTTCGTGATTTAAGTACTTTCTTATGCCAAAGCTGATAAGGAGAATTACAACAGAAGCAACAATCATTGAAACTACTGAGCAAAGCTCCTTAACCGCACCCTTTTTCATGGTAATGGGAATCTTAACAATTGTATAAATAAGTAAAATGAAAAACGGAATATTTACAATAAACCAATCAGACATATAAACCTCCTAAATTACTGCAACTCAACAGTATCCACGCTATCCTCCGTCACAAAGGTGTAACGGTAATTTCCAAGGGGTGACACCGCCAAAAGAATGGGCTTTGAATACATACCCTCAAACTTTGTCTCTCCCGAATAGGTACAAACAAAAAGTGAAGCATCTCCGTATAAAGCCACACTGCCCTTTCCGAAGCACACATTTGAATAGTCAAAATCAAAGGCCTTTTCCGAAAGCTTTTTGCCGGTTCTGTCGTATAGTTCCAAACGATATTTGGTATTGTTGGCAGCATTGTCATAAACAATTGCAATGACCTCCGATGAGGAAAATACCGACAAAACTTCATCCGTAATAATCATCTCGGAAACGCTTACAGGCTTGTGGGCACCTCCAAACATACTGAGACGCTTGCTTGAGATAGCAAAAGCGGTTTCATTATCCATGAAATTAACATAGGGAACCATAATATCCGTATAGTTAAATCCACTTTCGTAGTTGTCGATACTGTTCTGACCGACTTCACCGAAGTTAAAGAAAGCCACACTGCTTTTTACATCGTTGCAGTCCATATAATAATATGACACGCACATCAGCTCGCCACTGGGAGAAAGAGCTATATCAATGGGATAGCCACTCTTTTCCATTGTGGTACGAAAATATGAAATGATTGTGCCATTTAAGTCATACATATATATCCATGTGACATCCGTGTCTTCAAGTACTGCACCCACATAACCCTTTTCGGAAACGGTTATTTTCCTGATGGGCTTGTCTGTGGTTACAACACCGCTGTCACCTTTTGAGGTCTGCACATAAATCCTGCTGCCGCCGTAATCCGCAAAAGCAACAGTTCCCCGACTCACCGAAACAAGCGGGCTCTGCATATCAAAGGTGATATTCCAAAGAAGCTTGCCGGTGGAATCAATGGCATTGGCACCATCCTTACTATAGGTAAGAATGGTATCGTCAAAGTTCAGAAGCTTCGTTCCCGCAAGATATTCTCTTTTAATGGAACCGGTTGTCACACAGTTATCGTATGTTTTTGTTTTTACATAAATAAAGTATCCGATTATCACTGCTGCCACAACGAAAAGGAAAGCAGCCACAATGTAAGCCTTGGTAAGCCTGCGCTTTTTTCTTTTGGCGCGAATCGAGTCTGCCTCCGATTTCGCCTTGCCCGGAAACTCTATCATTTTATCATTAGTGATCATTTCAATCCTCTCACAATGATTATTCTGAATCCGTCGATTACGAAAAATTAAAACTTGTATACTGTCTCGGAATCGTAATCATTGCCGGGGCCGAATACGCATGAGGGGAATGAAGGCTTGTTAATGCTGTCGGGGAAGAACTGTGTCTCAAGGCAGAGACCTGATCTCTTTCCATACATTGCGCCGCCCTTGCCCTTTACGGGTGCAATACTGTTTCCTGCGTAGAACTGAACTCCGGGAAGAGTTGTATAAACCTCCATCACACGGCCTGAAGCAGGATCTGTAACCTTTGCCATAAGCTGCTTTTTGCCTGTGTAATCATCTATTACGAAGTTATGATCGTAGCCGCCGGTCATAAGAAGCTGGTCATACTTTGCTTCGATATCGTCTCCGACTCTTCTGCCCTTTGTAAAGTCCATAACAGTACCTGCAACAGCAGCAAGCTCGCCTGTGGGGATTGCACCGGGAACAATAGGTGTGAATTTAGATGCCTTAAGCTCTAAAACATTGTCAAGAATGTTCTTACCTGAGTCTGCACCTGAAAGATTGAAATAGCTGTGGTTAGTAGGATTGATAATGGTGTTCTTGTCACTGCAGGCCTCATAGTGAAGAACAAGCTCATTGTCTTCTGTAAGAGTATAGGTAACAGCGAACTTCTTGTTTCCGGGGAAGCCCATATCTCCATCCTTCATTTCAAGGGTGAACTTAACAGAGTTTTCGCCTTCTTCGTAAGCCCAGATGCGCTTGTGGCTTCCAAGATGGAAATCACTGTGAAGATTGTTGGGGCCGTCGTTTACGGCTACTTTGTATTCAACACCGTCAATTGTGAACTTCGCACCGCCGATTCTGTTGGCACTGGGAAGTATGGTTGCTCCAAAAAAGCTGCTGTTGTCTTCATATTCCAAAACAGTATCAAAGCCAAGAACAATGTCATCGGCCTTTCCGTTTTTATCAGGCACAAAAAGTTTAGTAAGAATTGCGCCGTAATTGATTACTTCTGCCTTCATTCCATTCTTATTGGAAAGCTCGAAAGCATATACCTCTTCACCTTTAGAGGTCTTACCAAATAATTTCTTCATAAATTCCTCCCTTTACAGTTCAACGCGCCCCTCAAGTGCGCGTAATAATGTCACTTCATCAATATATTCAAGATCTCCGCCAACAGGTACACCGCTGGCGATTCTTGTAACCTTTATGCCCGTGGGCTTAATAAGTTTACTTATGTACATTGCGGTTGTCTCGCCTTCAAGACTTGAATTGGTGGCAACTATTACTTCCCGCACATCACCCTCAAGTCGTTTGATGAGTTCCTTAAGCTTTATGTCCCCGGGGCCGATGCCGAGCATTGGCGAGATGGCCCCGTGAAGCACGTGATATACACCTTCAAATCTTCCGGTTTTTTCATAGGCCGCAAGGTCTCTCGAGGTCTCCACAACCATTATTACAGACTTGTCTCTGTTTGGATTAGAGCATATCGGACAGGTTTCTTTGTCCGTAAGAGTAAAACAGGTATTGCAGTATCTTACATTCTTGCGGGCATCAATCATCGTATTCGCGATACGATTAACCTTCTCTTCCGGAAGGCCTATTAAGTGAAAAGCAAGCCTCTGGGCAGATTTGCTGCCTATACCCGGAAGGGATTCAAGCTCCTCTATAAGTCTGTTTATCTGTCCCCCGTATAAATTCATTAAAAGCCGAAGCCTCCAAGTCCGCCGGTCATACGGCTCATGGCCTGAGCATTAGCATCCTCAACCTGCTTTAATGCCTCATTTACTGCAGCAACAATAAGGTCCTGAAGCATTTCAACATCGTCGGGATCAACAACTTCCTTGTCGATTTCAACAGCCTTAACCTCACGGTTACCTGTAACTGTTACGCTTACGGCACCACCGCCGACTTTAGCTGTAAACTCCTTAGTTTCCATTTCCTTCTGGCTCTCTTCCATCTGACGCTGCATGCGCTGAGCCTGTTTCATAAGGTTGTTCATATTTCCGGGCATACCACCGGGAAATCCACCTCTTTTTGCCATAACTGTATCCTCCTCATTTTAGGTTAATTATCAAAAAAAGAATTATTCGTTGTCATCAAGTTCAGAAATCGGAAGTCCCTCAAACATCTTAAGAAGATTGGGATAATCCGTCTCATAATGTATTTTATCGGCTGCAAGAGCAGTCTTTATTACAACTTCTTTGCCGGAAATTGCCTCAACAACAGACTTTAAGTCCTGCATATTGGCATCCGCGTGATCCTTGGTCATTTCCTCGGTGGTCTCAAAGTGGGACCTGCAGGCATCCCTTGAAAATACCAGAAGAAGTTCTCCGTCAGCTCCCAAAGAAGGCTTAGCATCCTTAAGGAAACCCCTGTGGGAAATATCAACCTCCGCAACAATCCTTCGCCAGTTTGAAACTACCTGTTTTATATCGTCGGGAACCGACTTGGGGAGCGGCGCCGCCTTTACGGGCGCTTCCTCGCGGGGCTTGTCCGCATCCGCCATTGAAGCGGCGCCGACCACCACACCGTTTTCAAGCTTGTCCTCAAGCTTCTGTATTCTCGGAATAATGGAATCATCTCTTGTTTCCATTTCAGGACAGCAAAGTCTGATTATGGCGATTTCCGTGAGTACACGCTTGTTGGAAGCGTATCTTATCTGATTGGTTAACTCACTGAAAACTCTTATATATCTGATTATGGTCTCGGCAGGAACAAGCCTTGCCTCATCCTCAAGCTTCCTTACGGCTTCTTTGGACATATCTGCTATAACGGAAATGTCATCGGAAGTTTTTGCAAGCAAAAGATTTCTTAAGTACCAGGTGAGGTCCACCACAAACTGGGTGATCTCGCGACCCTCCATGATGGATTCCTCCAGAAGTTTTATGGAAGAAGAAACATCACCGGCAATAACGGACCTTATTATGTTGCTGTATACAGAGCTGTCCACAGCTCCCAGCACATCAAGTACCATCTGATAGGTAAGCTTTTTGCCAAAATTGAACGCAAGACACTGGTCTAAAAGGCTCAGCGCATCACGCATGGAGCCGTCGGCTGCCTTCGCAACATATCTTACAGCTTCCTCCTCAGCCTCAAGGCCTTCTATGGAAAGAAGCTCGTTGATTCTCCCAGAAATGCTGTCTACGCTGATTCTTTTGAAATCATAACGCTGACATCTTGAAAGAATAGTGATAGGCAACTTATGCACCTCAGTGGTTGCCAAAATAAAAACAACATATGACGGAGGCTCTTCCAGAGTCTTCAAAAGGGCATTAAACGCTCCTATTGAAAGCATGTGAACCTCGTCTATTATATAAACCTTAAAGCGGCCCTCTGTGGGAGGGTACTGAACCTCCTCCACAATCTGCCTTATGTTATCTACACCGTTATTGGAGGCAGCATCTATTTCGATAACATTCATGCCGGCACCGGACTGAATGGCTCTGCAGGATGCACACTCCATGCAAGGGTCCTCACCGTCCCTGTTCTCGCAGTTGATTGCCTTTGCAAAAAGCTTTGCAACCGAAGTCTTACCGGTGCCTCTGGTACCGGTAAAAAGATATGCATGACCAATACGATCAGACTTTATCTGATTCTTAAGTGTGGTTACTATATGATCTTGTCCTTTGACGTCTTCAAACCTTGAAGGTCTGAATTTACGATACATTGCTGTATAAGACATTATAATCTCCTCAAAAAAAGCTTATAAACGGATTATAGCCTATTTTGCCCTTTATCACAACAAAAGACAGAAAGCTATTAGTAGCAATTTTTAGGGAAAACTTATTAATTCAACAATAATCTTATGATGTATAATATATTTGTACGAGAGTGTGCATTCTTTTACGAGACTTTCACGGGGTATCTTACTTTGGAGGATTTCAATGCAGAAATTATTGTTTGTTGACGACGACACAGAAGTATTAAGTGTAAATAAAAAATTCTTTGAACAAGAAGGCTTTCTTATAAGAACAGCTCCTTCTGCAAAGGATGCCTATACAGTACTCGGAGAGTTTAAACCGGACTGCATTCTTTTGGATGTTATGATGCCCGGAGAAAGCGGTTTTGAGGCCTTTGAAAAAATAAAGAAGCTCTCAGGAGGCGCCCCCGTAATTTATCTCACCGGAAAAATCTCCGAGGATGACAAGGTTGAGGGCCTTATGCTTGGCGCAGACGATTACATAGAAAAGCCCTACAGCCTTAAGGAATTAAAGGCGCGAATCCTGGTTCAGTTAAGAAAAAAGGCCGCAGTCTCTGCTGTTAAGCCCTCAAACATTCTTCTTGTGCCTCCGTTAAAGATTGATATTGTTGCCCACAAGGCATATTACGGCGAGCAGGAAATTCCTTTTTCAAACAGGGAATACGAATTACTATACCTTCTTGCAAAGAAAAAGAATTCCGTAGTAACATTTGAAGAGATTGGTGAGGCCTTCTTTGGCTCCTATAACGATGCGGACAGAAGAACCGTCATGGTTACCGCCAGCAGAATGCGCAAAAAAATCGAAGACTACACCGGCCTTGATAATATCATCGAGACCGTTTATGCAAAGGGTTATACGCTTAGAAGCAAATAGACATTGAGAAGCAACATACATTGAGGCAAGTTATGGAAAAGTCCAGACAAAATTTTGAAAGTCCCTCCTTAGAAAGCGATTCCCTGGAGGTTTTATCAAAAAAGCTTTTGGCAGTTACCGCAGAGCTTTATGAAAAGAATAATGCATTGGCAGAGTCCGAAAGAAAGCGTAAGGAAATGCTTGCTAACATTTCCCACGATTTGCGTGCTCCCATAACAGCCATCAGAAGTTCTTTGGACTTACTGTCTTCTTTTGACACACTTTCAAAAGAAGAAGTGGAAAATACCATGGGGCTTATCAACCGAAGAGTTGCCACCTTGGAAAGCCTTATACAGGATATGTATTTCCTTTTCTGTGTTGAAGATGACACCAGAGACTTCAACATAGAAACTGTGGACATCGGACCCTTTCTTGAAAGCTATTTCTATGATGCAATCGTGGATTCAAGATATGACAGTCACGATATGCAGCTTGACATTCCCCTTGATCTTGAAGGAAAAATCGCGATTGACGTTCAAAAAACAATTCGCGTTCTTGATAATCTTTTTACAAACGCAGCAAAATATTCAGGAGAAAACACTGAAATAGTGCTTTCTGCAAAAATAAAGGAAGGTACCGTGGAAATATCCGTCTCCGATAACGGAGTGGGCATTCCCGAAGAGGACCTTCCCCATATATTTGAGCGCTCCTACACGGTATCCCGCTCCCGCACTCCCGGCCTCGAGGCCGGCTCGGGCCTCGGCCTTGCCATCGTCAAGGCCGTCATGGCGAAGCAGGGCGGCGCCGTAGCCTGCGCTTCGCGCCTCGGCGCCGGCACCACCTTCGCCCTGACACTGCCCCTCGCCTAGCCTCCACGGCTACGCCAGCTAACGCCCGCGCCCCACTTAGCTCCTGACACTGCCCCTCGCCTAGCCTCCCCGGCAGCCACCTGGCCCCATCCCCGGCAGACCCTCGGCCCAAATGGGCCCGAGCTAACGCTCAGCTTCCCCGGCAGACCCTCGGCCCCAAATGGGCCCGGCTAACGCTCAGTTTATCAAATACCCCAAAAAAATAATGGCAACGACCGATTCGGCCGTTGCCATCTCTTTTTATTATTATAACTTATCTAACCATCTTACCATCTTCATCAAAGGTGTAGTGACCCTTCTTCTCGATAAGACCGTTGGTAATTCCGACATATACAACGCCTGTCATTACCTTACCCTTTGTTCCGATGTAGTAAAGGTCTTCGCCGGCGGCGATAAGGCCGTAAGCTGTTCTGAGACCGTTCTGGTAGTAATACTTAACACCGTTAATCATTCTGAAACCACTGATGTCTCCCATGGTTCCGTCTGTATTAAACCAGTAGTATCCGTATTCCATA
>JAZLLV010000044.1:0-52721 GCA_045598365.1 Lachnospiraceae bacterium | reverse complement strand
TATTTCTTTTGCGCTGTCAGACAAGGCGGGAGTTGCAGAGTTACGCGCTTTTCTGAAGAAAAGCTGCGCAAAAGACTTTGATAATATTTAAGAAATGTTCCCGACAAACCGGGATTTATCTGTGTATATACATCACGATTTCTGGGTCAGCACCATTACACCCATACTCACACACAAGAATAAAATCTTCATTTGCAACAACACCATAGCAACGCTCTGAGTTTGTTCTTTCAATCTGATTTCCCAGATATACATCATTATCATTCAGGAACTTTACTGCCGTTCCGTTTGACAATGGGTATTCCAGATTCACATAGGCTCCATTCAGCAAAAACAGTTCGCTTATTGTCAATCCTTCAATGCATAGGGCATTTATCTCGTCAATCAGGCTATTTTTCAGCGCAGCGAAGTTCTTGTTTCTTTCTGCAATACAGCTTCCTCCTAATGGATGACCATTACACTTTTCGCACCCACCGCACTGCGCTGCTTTGCTGCAATCTTTGCAGCAATCCATACCACAATATGTCATACGATTTCCTCCACAAATTCAAATTTATCGGTGAATATACATCCTTGTCATTTCTGGTTCATCATTTCCTTGAACCATACATAAAAATTCCCAATCATAGCGTTCATAATAATTAGTGTGGTCAGTAACAAGATAAATTGGTGATATTCCTTTTTGTCTACAATCCTCAACCACAATATTAAGTAACTGCCCAGCAATTCCCTGACAACGATATTCCTCTTCCGTATAAACAGCACATACATTTGGTGTCAAATCTTTTCTATCATGAAAATCGTTCTCTATAACACCAAGACCGGCTACTATATTTTCTCCATCTAAACACAGATACCATCCATAATCTGTCTTACCATTTAAAAAATCTTCCATACATTCAAGATATGCCTCCTTTGGCACACCCCATTTACTATGAAACCATTCTGCAGCTTCATCCTTGATCGATGGTATTTCTGCTAAATTTATATATTTATAATTGCTCATTTACAACCTCCACAATTCAAATTGTCTATTCCATTAAATAGGAATTTTATACGCCCAAACAATCCTGACCATATTGAAATAGTACTGCATTAATCTGATTAATGTTGTACTCGTGATTTATAATCGCATTCATTACTATTAGATCCATTTTTCTATTTGGACTAAATGCCCATTCTGCTCTAGCAAGAAGATCCCTGGATTCGTCTAAATCCAACTTGAGCGCTATGCAAAGGGCCATTGCCGTCTTCTTACTTGGATGATAATTCACATTGCACTGAATCTTTGAGAAATGCTTTCTATCAAGATTTGCTCTCGTATATACCTCAACATTTGTATATCCACGATAATCTATTATTTCAAAAAGCTTCTCCTGAAAAGTTCCTCCCATATTATCAAACTGAACATCTAAAGAAAGCGGCATCTGGATAGGCATAGAAGTTACCAAGTTATCACTTGACTCTTCCATGTCACATTTCATAGCCATTTCCATTAGCTCAACGTCGTCAAACTCTTCATATGGCTCTTGAGTGCTTCTCCTACGATATTCTGTACTTCTCTTTGTTTTTACATAATGGGAGTCAATGAAAGACTGTACATTGCCCGTTATGTTATTGGATAGCTGGAATGACTTATCATCAAAAACCACAAGATAAACCATCATTTCATGCTGAAACAAAAAATCAGTAATTTCTGAAATCGCAATCTGAAGAGCTTTATCTTTTGGAAAGCCATATACTCCAGTTGCAATAAGCGGAAATGCTATACTTTGGCATTTCAATTCAGCTGCTTGCCTTAACGACTTATAGTAGCAACTTCGCAGGATTTCAAATTCTCCCTGGGTTCCATCTTTCCATGATGGACCAACAGTATGAATAATATACTTAGCTGATAATGAAAAGGCTGACGTTACCCCTATTTCTCCACGCGCTATTTCCCCAATCTTTTTTCTCTCTGCTAACAACATCTCCGATCCAGCCGCTTCATATATAGCCTTATCTGTGCCTGAAGCAAAAATTGGTTTTGGATTTGCAGTATTTACTATGGCATCTGCCGATACTTTTGTAATATCATTTCTAATTATCTTAAGTGGCATCTGCCTCACCTCCTCATATTATATGTATATATTTTATCATAGAAAGAGCCCGTTCCTTCAAACTATTTTGAAAAAACGAGCTCTTCACTAACTAATAGTAAAAATCATCCTCTAACTTACAGTTTTCTACAATATACTCATCGATTGCCTGCGTATCACACAAAACTACTCCATTAACTTTATACCTTGCGTTTGCTTTCCTTGCTAATTCTATGAATCTGTTCCTTCCCATAGAATAAAGCATTTTGCCTTCATCATATCGTACGAATCGCTTCACCCCATTTTTTGAAACAGATACAAGATCTTCGACTGAAAACCCCTGTCTTTTTCTTGCCATCTTAGTCACCACCTTCCAGTGATATTCCAAAGATTTCTGCAAGCTCTATAAGAAATCCTACCGGATCTCGCTTATAGCCTCTATCAACAGCTCTGAGTTTTCTTCGGTCCATTCCAAAAGGAAGTTTAGCATTCTCCTGCGGAATCCATAGATGATATAACCCTTCCGTATCTATACGATTTCTCTCCTCTGGATATATTTCTACTGCTTCGGCCTCGCTTCCAAAGAGATCATTTTTTATGTGCTGCTTTGTAAGCCATAAGATTTCACGCTCATCTCTGCTTGTAATAACAACATGTTCTACAAGGAATTTTCCTGTATTTAGCAATCTGCTATATACTAATATGCCATCGTTACTTTCCCAGGCCCGATCCATTTCTAGCATCCATCTATCAAGGTGAAGTTCTTCCCTTTGTTGTAAATATTTTGGTGGCACCTGTTCTTTCCATGTTCTTCCCATAGGCATCACCTTATGAATACATATTTTCTATGTAGTCATACATGACCTGTACATTGTAAAGAACCAAACCATCTATTTTACGAATTGCCTTGGCAGCTTCTCCTATTTCTCTGGTCTTATGATTTCCCATTGAAAACATTTCTTTCGCATCTTTAAGTCTTACATACTTCTTAGCATCCAATTTTGCTAATCGCTCTAAACGATCAAAAATTTCTTCCTGTACCTTATTATCAATATCTGCCATATCAGTCCATCACCTCCACAAGATAATCGTAGACTTTTTCCGCTGTGCTCACGTCAATTTCATTTCCATTAGAATCAATGAATTTATTGTATTTTTCATATCGTCCGAAATCCTGCTCCAATACAAAAGACTCAATTATCTTGTACTTATCTTCCATAACGCGTTCTAATATCTCTATCAGAATATCCTGCTCTGCAAGCATAATGTCTGCCGCATTCCTAGAATCATGAAGGCAATCATTTCCGCTTTCACCTAACAGACTTTCAATCTTTTTGGCTACAGAATTAACTCTATCCATTCGAGCCATAATATTTACAAATTCTTCTCTTGTTATAAGTATTTTTTTCATTTCCGACCTCCTAATTTTTCATTGTTATATTTACCGCTATGCTTAATTCAAACAATCCAATAAGCGCGGCAGTTACTGTCTTTAAAATCACAACCACAACTTCCGATGATGCTTTACTGCACAGCACCCAGATAAGCCCAATGAAGATAACTGCACTAGCAATATCCGTAACTATTGATACATACGGTATCAGGGTAATGAGCATATAAACAAAGACAAATGCAACTCCTATCGCAAACCGATATCCTGCAGATACTGCTCCCAGGAATTGTCCCGAGAGCACCACTACATATATAATTGCCGGAATTAAATTAATAAAAGCGACCTTCATTGTTTCTTCACTAGCGCAAGTTTTCTTCATATAAACCTCCTTCTGCTGACTTCTGGACATAATGTCCAAAAGTTAATTCATGTCCTAAACCACACCGTACATATCATGATTCACTTCAGCAGTATAATAATGATCAATGGTATTTGGTGCATTGTACAAAGCTGTAATAAGGTAATTCTTGATATTATTGACCTTGGTTGTGTTATTCTGCATACAGCCAATCACATATTCCAAGTGGCTTGCGTTAAGCTTTAAAAACTTACTTTTCACAAGCTGATAAGGATAATCCTCACCGCCAATTCGAATTGTGGTTCTTGGAACACAAACAACATCACAAATAATATTGTAGAGTTCATCATACATATCTCTATCACGCCACTGCATGCGACTCATCATAATGTCATAGTCAATGTTCTCTTTGAGTAGTTCCATATAAGCCTCTACTTCATCCATCGCATCAATCTTTTTTCCAGCGGAAGGAAGAACTGATAGATGGATGGGATTAGTATTATTCAATTTAGTATTAGTTGTAATATTATTCGGGTGCAGAGATTGCGATGGTACCGTCTCAAATTCTGTACCGGTATCATCACTAAATTTGCACTGGTCCAATTTTTGCGATGCTTCATATGGTACACATAGATCCGATATGGTACTTTTTTCGCCTAAAACCATCTCAGAATCTGTACCAGTACTATTTTTGAACTGGTTAAAATTTCTAACCGGTTCATTTTCTGCACCGGTGCAAATTCTGGACTGGTTCAAAATCTGAGCCGGTTCACTTTCTGCGCCAGTATAAATCCTGGACTGGTCGCTTTCCTGAACTTCTTCCTCTGCTCCTGAGATAAAGTTCTTAACGTATATCACGTTTGCTTTTCCATTCTGCTGAACCAGATCAATAAGTCCAACATCCTGCAATTCTTTCAAAAGCGCTACTCCTGTATTTTTTGCAACATTGATATCATCCGCTATCGTCTGTATGGAATACTTAATGTAGACTCTGTTCTCTGCATCCAGCCAGCCTCTTTTTCTTGATAAAGACATACGATCAAGCATAAGGCCATATAAAAGCTTGGCATTATTGGATATATACTTGAACCGATTATCTGTAATCAAAGCTTTTGGCAGTCTGTAAAAAGTAAACTGCTCCGCTTCCTTTCCGTAATAATATTCAAGATTCAGTCTTTCCATTTACCCTATACCCCCTTTCTCTTTCCATTCTTCTAAAAGCTTAATTATCAGTTCCTCAATGTCATCATTTGTCATTGTAGGATCAAAATAGGAATCCAACTTCTTAGCATCAAAAGTAACTTTTCTTGCCTTTGGCTTAACTACTACAAGCACTCCAATAGCAGATTCTCTTGTAAACTTACCGGCCTTGGCTATCTCCTTAATCTTTGCAGACTGTGCTGTTGATACGGGACAGCCCATATCTCTTAATACTGCATAAACTGTCTTCTGATCATTTTCATCAAGAAAAGAAAAATCAACACCTTGAACAAATCCAAGCTTTCCATCGTCTACAAGCTTCATTAATTCCTTGCAAAGCCTTGATAACCAAATATATCTTTGAACTGTTTTACCGGTTTCTCCGGATTCATCACCAATCTTCTCAAGGCTACTACCACCTGTGGCTCCCTGGTGCTTTAATGCTTCATACTTCATGGAATATGCTTTAGCTTTTTCACTTGGCAGAAGCTGCTCACGCTGGATGTTTGAATCAACCATAATCAGAACCGCTTCATCATCAGAAACATCCTTAATAATCATTGGCATTGTTTCTTTACCTGCAAGCTCTGATGCATGACGTCTTCTATGTCCTGCAAGTATTTCATAGCCACCTTCAGGTCTTGGTCTAGCGATACCAGGAACAAGTACTCCATACTTCTTTATACTGTCTACTGTTTCTGCCATCTTCTCATCATCAAGAACCCTAAACGGATGGTCCTTAAACTCATGAAGATCACTTAAAGCAATATCAACAATCTGTGCTTCAATCTCTTCCTTTTTGTCTGAAGCCATTACTTCTTCATCATCACCACCGAAAATTGCATCGTAAGCAGAAAGAGATGCTCCTTCAACTAAATTTCTTCTACCCATTACGCCATTACCTCCCATGTTAATGCATCATACGCAGCCGCCACTGTTCCTTTTGGATCATGAACATATACACTTACACCTAAAGCCGAAGCTTCTGCAGCTCTTACAGAATGTGGAATTACATTTTCAAACATATAAATGTCATTTCCATATGTTTTCTGAACCATATCAGTGATATCCTTTGCATAATTTGTTCTGTAATCCACCATAGTGATCAGAATCCCGCGTATTGTAAGCTTCTTGTTTACTTTCCTTTGTATCCTAGAAATTGTCTTAAGAAGTAATTCAAGTCCCTTCACAGGCAAATATGCGGCTTGTACAGGTATAATCACTTCATCTCCTGCAGCTAGTGCATTAAATGTAAGCATTCCAAGGTTTGGTGAGCAGTCAATGATAATAAAGTCGTAATCATCTCTGATCATCTCAATATATTCACTTAAGATTGTTTCGCCGCCCATTACATTTAATAAAGCTGTTTCGACACTGTTTAATGTTGCATTTGATGGAAGCAAATCCACACCTTCCTTATGATGTAAAATGCATTCTCTCGGGTCAAAATCCTCTTCTTCAATTACATGGTTAAGAACGGTTGTCATGGTGTAATCTAACTTTCCCGGATTCTGAAATCCCAATGCTACTGTAAGACTTGACTGGGGATCATTATCGATAACCAGCACTCTCATGCCTTTTTTTGCAAGTCCAATTCCTAAATTTACTGTTGTGGTTGTTTTGGCAACGCCTCCCTTTTGGTTGGCGCATACAATTACTCTACTCATATGATTGTCATATCCTCCTTAAGATTCTTTAGAAGCCGGAATCTTTTCGACTTCCATATATTTTCTGAAATATTTTTTTGTCCCCTGATTTTTATAAGTTTCAGAAGACTCGGTAACCATTACCTTTTCTAAGGATTTAATCTGCTTTTCAAGCCAGCTGATATCATCCTTTGTTCCTTGCACACGGATTTTAATCATAAGACCTCCCGCTTCTTGAATAATTCTTTGCAACCATATGAGCTGCTACTAACGCTGTATTATTCATTCTTCCTCCTATCCGTACATTTCTTCTATGTACTCATTCAAAATATCTACGTTTACTAAACACACTCCATTTATTTTTCTTACCGCTCCCGCCTCCTTCGCTAAATCTGTGAATCCGTGAATGCCCATTGAATAAAGATCTGCTCCTTCGTTATACCTGACATATTTCTTGGTTCCGGAATTTACAGCTATCTCCAATGACTCCACCTTTCTTCGCTTATAAGCCATATGGCCCTCCTTCCCCGTACATCTGCTCAATATATTCACTTAAAACTGAAGTATTTATTAAACAGGTTCCGTGTACTTTTCTAATTGCCTTCGCCTCGCGAGCTAATTTCCTTACTGTATTAGGGCAGATAGAATAGATTTCAGCTCCTTCATGGCAACGAACATAAATCTTTTTTCTTTTAAGCACTGTAGCTTTTACATCCTCAAATCTTGATCCTGTATCTTTTGTAGCCATCAGACACCTCCAAAATTCAATTCGATATATTCAATAATCAAATCTACGTTGACTAGCGTTACTCCACCAATTCTTCTTACGGCTTTAGCTTCTTTGGCTAGTGCCTTAAAGCACGTAAGGCTCATGGAAAAGTAATCAGCAGCTTCCTGATAACGCATATACTCTTTTGTAACCGGCTCATAACTTTTTAACTGCTCCTTAACCAATTCAACTTTCTGCTGACGCTTTCGTTCTCTCAGCTGACCCTTGTAAACATCTTCAAACACAATTCTGTCTATCAATGATGCTTTCCGGATTTCATAAAAGGCTCCAGCGGCTCTAGCCATCTCTTTACACTGCACATTGGATATTTCATATTTTTCACATATAAAATCTGTGCTGACATATCTCGGGAGACTGTTCTCATTTAGAAAATTGATATCAGGTGGTTTGGGTTTTCTTCTTCTGCCCATAGGCATTCTCCTTTCGTAATTTGCAGGGCAGGAAACAAAAAAAGACATCCCGATTAGTATTTCTACTAATTGAAATGTCTTTAACGTTTCCCAATTCAAGTTGTTCCTTGATTCGAGATAATTATTAAGTTGAAGTTAATCCTGACACAAAGGACGCTTTTTTATATTGCAAGCTTCTTCACCTTCATGTCAAAAGTTTTGCATATTCTATACGTAGCGTGTCGTACTAATATGGACAAATTGGCGTCCATATGGCTTCTTTTGAAACCAAGCTTACGCGATTGAACAAGCCAGAAATATGGCTCGGAATCGAACATTAGTTCGTACTGCGCATGGTAGGGAACAACAGCACATCTCTGATTGCGGGGCTGTTGGTGAGGAGCATGGTGAGGCGGTCGATGCCGTAGCCGATGCCGCCGGTGGGAGCCATACCGATTTCGAGGGCGTTTAAGAAGTCCTCGTCGGTGTGGTTTGCTTCCTCGTCGCCCATGTCTGCAAGGGCGTCCTGAGCCTTGAAACGCTCACGCTGGTCGATGGGATCGTTAAGTTCGGAGTAAGCGTTGCACATTTCCCAACCGTTGATGAAAAGTTCGAAACGTTCAACGTATTCGGGCTTGTCGGGCTTACGCTTTGTAAGAGGTGAAATCTCAACGGGATGATCCATTACGAAGGTAGGCTGTACCATCTTTTCTTCGCAGAATTCTTCGAAGAAGAGGTTGATGATATCACCCTTCTTGTGGTGAGGTTCTACTTCAACATGCTTTTCTTTGGCTATTTTATGAGCTTCCTCGTCGGTTGCGATTGCATCGAAGTCAACTCCTGCATATTTCTTAACTGCATCCACCATGGTGATGCGCTCGAAGGGCTTGCCAAAGTCAAGCTCGATGTCGCCGTACATGAACTTGGTGGTTCCAAGTACTTCGCCGGCAACATAACGGAACATGTTCTCGGTAAGGTCCATCATGCCGTGGTAGTCGGTATATGCCTGATAAAGCTCCATAAGTGTGAATTCGGGGTTGTGTCTTGTATCAAGACCTTCGTTACGGAATACACGACCGATTTCGAAGACTCTTTCAAGTCCGCCGACAATAAGTCTCTTTAAGTAAAGCTCAAGAGAGATACGAAGGCGAAGGTCCTCGTCAAGAGCATTGAAGTGAGTTTCAAAGGGTCTTGCTGCTGCGCCGCCTGCGTTGGATACAAGCATGGGAGTTTCAACTTCCATGAAGCCCTGGCCGTCAAGATAGCGACGAATTGAGCTGATAATCTTGGAACGCTTAATGAAGGTGTCCTTTGATTCCTCGTTCATAATAAGGTCAATGTAACGCTGACGATAACGGGTGTCTGTATCTGTAAGTCCATGGAACTTCTCGGGAAGAATCTGTAAGCTCTTTGAAAGAAGAGTCATGGAGTCTGCATGAACTGAAATTTCACCGGTTTTTGTACGGAAAGCAAAGCCTGTTATTCCGTAAATATCACCGATATCGGACTTCTTAAAGTCTGCATAGGGCTCTTCGCCGATTACGTCTCTGGCAACATAAACCTGAATGTTTCCCTTTAAGTCCTGGATATTGCAAAAAGAAGCCTTACCCATTACACGCTTAAACATCATTCTTCCGGCAATTGATACCTGAATGGGTGAAGCGTCCATGATAGCTCTTCTGTCATTGTAATCGTTGTTAAGAACTTCTCTTGCGGCTGCTTCGTCAAGGCCTTCAACAGAGGGAGCCACGCGACCTGCAAGAAGTTCCGCCTCATGTTTATTGTAAAGAGCCTTAACCTCGTCGGTGTGATGTGTCTGATCAAATTTTGTAATCTTAAAAGGATCCTTGCCTGCCTCCTGAAGTGCTGCAAGTTTTTCTCTACGAACCTTCAAAAGCTGATGAATGTCCTGTTCGGGAGCCTGATTGTTGTTCTGTTCGTTACCCATGGTAGTTCCTTTCTGATGTTTGTCCTTTAATATATACATAGGGAGGGCACAAGCCCTCCCTTCTGAAAAACCAATCGGTTATCTTTGCAATTAAGATCTTTCGATACCAAGAATCTTGTATTCTGCGATACCCATCTGTGTTTCTACAGAAACCTTGTCGCCCTTCTTGTGACCGATTAAGGCCTTACCAACGGGTGACTCGTTAGAGATTTTGCCCTTTAAGCTGTCTGCTTCGCTTGAGCCTACAATTTTATATTCAAGTTCCTCGTCAAATTCAACGTCTAAAAGTTTAACAACGCAACCAACGTTAATCTTTGAAGAGTCAACTTCGTCTTCTACAACTACTTCAACGTTTTTAAGGATTTTTTCAAGCTCTTCGATACGTGCTTCGATGTCTCTCTGCTCATCCTTGGCTGCATCGTATTCAGCATTTTCCGAAAGGTCGCCGAGTTCTCTTGCTTCCTTAATCTTCTGAGCTACTTCCTGACGTCTTCTGACCTTTAAGTCCTGAAGTTCGTCTTCGTATTTTTTCAATCCTTCGTATGTAAGAATGTTTTTCTTAGTTTCCATACTGCAATCCTTTCCCCCTGTATAGCGTGGTGCTAACATTAACTTTCGTATTATATGCTTAAAGTATTTACAGTGTCAAGTAAATACGGTCTTTCCCTTGAAATATAGGGGTTTTTCTTAATAAAATACGTGATTTCCGATGATATAACCTTCTCTGTTGCCTTTTCGCCTGAAATGTGTCATATCTCCTACATTTGTATAACCGTTTATAACCTCTTCAGCAGCCTTATAGGTGCTGGCATTTGCAAGGTTGTTTTCATAGGCTCTCTGGAAGTATCCCGACTTAACCGGCGAGAACTGTCCCGAAGCAAAAACAACATCATAAACAGTATCGGGATAGGCTCTTGAGCGCACTCGGTTCATTACAACCGAGCCAACTGCCAGCTGGCCTTCATAGCTTTCACCTCTTGCCTCGCACCAGATGATAGTGGCAAGAACCTTAAGAGTATCACCGTCGGCTGCAATGGCCTCATTACGGTGGATAAGCTTCTTCTTCTCTTCGGCTGCTTTACGTTTTCTTTCTCTGATAACATCCATGGTCTCACCATGGTCAATTACAAATTCAATATCCACATATTCGGATTTGACAAAGCCCTCGTACTCATCATATGCAACCAGTACCCAGTCTTCGCCCTCTTCATAGATGACCTCAAACATGGTCTTTTCCGAAGCAAACCAGACAATCATTGAGGAGTCATCTGCTTCTTTGTAAACAGGAATACAGGAGGATTTAACAGTAGCGGTCATGGAACCTACATCCCTTGCAAGGGCTGTGGCCTCTTCATCAAAAAGAAGATACTCATTACTGCACCAGCCGATGAGATCACCGGATTCGATAAGACTCCACTCATCTCCCCGTTCAAGAACGAGGCCGCCGCAGTCTCTGTAGATTCTTCCTACAATTTCTGCGTCAATGGCTCCTTCACTTCTAACATTAAGTGTGGAGGTTAAAGCCACCATAACAAGCTGCTTTGAATTAATCTCCTCAGATACAGGTATATCGATTCCGAGCTTCTCAGTGCTGGCATTGTTATAAGCCTTTGTATTAAATACAACACTGGCTCCCACATTTTCTTCCTTTAGGCACTCACCTGAAGTCTGAGCATTTGCGGTAATGCCAAAAGAAAACACTGCGGCAGATAACAAAAGCGCCAAAAGCAGTTGCTTTATTAAATTAGGATTAAACTTTGTAGCCAATATTTTCTAGCCTCTTTGCCGTTTTGCCTCATAAAGAAGAATCGCGGCGGATATGCCTGCGTTAAGGGATTCAAGCTTTCCCTCCATGGGAATACGGATATAGGTATCTGCAAGGGCTGCAGTTTCATCGCTTAATCCGTTTCCTTCATTACCGATAAAAAAGGCCGTTGGCTTTGTGTAGTCATACTCGTAGCATGACTTTTCGCCTTTAAGATGGGCTGCATAGCAGGTTACCCCATTCCTCTTAAGCTCTTCTATCGATTCATGCAGGTTGTCCGTATATATGAAGGGAACTCTGAAAATAGAGCCCATTGTGGAACGGACGGTTTTCGGGTTATAAATATCCACAGTATCATTGCTCATGATAACACCTGTTATTCCTGCACCTTCCGCTGTACGCATTATGGTGCCAAGGTTACCGGGGTCCTGAAGCTTTTCAAGTACCAGAAAAATCGAACCGGTTTTTCCGTTCTCAAAGAAATCCTTCAGGCTGTAGTGTGATTTCCTTACAACGCAGAGAATGCCCTGGGGTGTAAGGGTGTCGGTCATTTTCCTAAACACCTCATCTTTTACCACTTCCACGGGCACTTTGTCAAGTTTTGACAGTTTTTCACTGAAGCTTTCGGCCACATAGACCTCCAGAATGGATTCCTCCGGGGCCTCTGAAAAAAGCTTGATGCCTTCGATAACGAAGGCATCCTGCTCTTTTCTTGCTTTAGTTTTTTCTATCAGGGCTATTACATTTTTAATTCGCTTATTGTCTGTTGATGTAATCATTTCTTTCTGATATCCGTATTTTCGTTACGTGAAAGAAGGGTACTGATTTCTATCTGGTAGGGATCGATAACCTTTTCCATTGCAAGTGCTTCATCAATATCGAAGTCTACGAACTTACCATCCTTATAACATACGCATCTGTTGGACTTGCCATCTGCAAGAAGGTCCGCTGCATAAGCACCCATAACCGATGCATAATATCTGTCCTTACATGTGGGGCTGCCGCCACGCTGCATGTAACCTAAGATTGTGGCTCTTGTCTCAATACCGGTGGCTGCTTCGATTCTTCTTGCCATTGAAGTGGAGTGTCCGATACCTTCAGCATTGATGATAAGATGATGTGTCTTACCAATCTTTCTGTTGTTGATAATATTGTTTACGAGTATCTGCTCATTATAATCATAATTTTCAGGAAGAAGGATATCCTCTGCACCACTGGCAACACCACACCAGAGAGCGATGTAACCTGCGTTACGACCCATTACCTCAATGATGGAACAGCGCTCGTGGGAGGATGATGTGTCTCTTACCTTATCGATTGCTTCCATGGCTGTGTTAATAGCGGTATCAAAGCCTATGGTGTAGTCTGTGCAGGCAATATCAAGGTCGATGGTGCCGGGAAGACCGATTGTATTGATTCCGTGAGCTGCAAGAGCCTGAGCACCTCTGTAGGAACCGTCTCCACCGATTACCACAAGTCCTTCAATTCCATGCTTCTGACAAATCTTAGCTGCCTCAGCCTGAACCTCTTCTTCTTTGAACTCTTTACATCTTGCAGTACCTAAGATGGTACCACCTCTTTGAATGGTATCGGATACGGACTTTGCATCCATATCAACGATTTCTTCGTTAAGAAGACCCATGTAGCCCTTCTTAATACCCTTTACAGCAATGCCGCTGTTTAAGGCCTTTCTTACAACAGCTCTGATGGCTGCGTTCATTCCGGGTGCATCGCCACCGCTTGTGAGAACACCGATTGTTTTAATCTTATCAGGCATATCCTACCTCCTTAAGTAAGCTTCACATTTTCCGGGCCAAAGGCCTCATACAAAGCTTCTGTCAATGCATTGTCTGCCTTCACCGTAAACTGCGGTGCAAGGTCTTTTCTAAGTTTTTCTTCGAGAAGATAAATGATAACATGGTCTTTACCCTCTGAGGTATCAAGAATCTCTGTAAGACGTCCGTATCCTGCTTTATAGGCTTCCATGTTCTTAAACTGAATCCAAAGCTTTCTCGGAATATCATCAAAGCTCTTTATACGCTCGCAGATAAGCTTTCCGTCTTTATCTTCCTCAACGCTTGCCCGTCCTTCAACAAAGACTTTTTCGTCTTCCTTAAGTAAAGAAGCGTATTTTTCGTAATCCTTTGGAAAAACAATAACTTCCACGGAACCGTACAGGTCTTCTATGTTAATGAAGGCCATGGCTTTATTGGTCTTTGTGTATTTAATGGTTTTTCCGGTTATCATGCCGCCTATTACAGCATGTGTACCATCATTTATTTTAACGGTATCTGTGTCAAGGTCAAGCATAAAATCTGCCGCAGTGGCAGTTATGTTCTTTTGCCACATGCTTCGAACGTCCTCCAAGGGGTGTCCGGAAACATATATGCCAAGCACTTCCTTCTCCAAGGCAAGCTTAGTGGCCTTGTCATATTCGCCCACATTTGGAAGACTTTCCTTGAATTCTTCCTTGTCCTCCTCAGTGGCAAAATCAAACAGGCTCATCTGGCCGGCCATGGCGTTCTTCTTATCCGCCGAGGCCGCGTCCATGATGCGTACATATACGCTCATGTACTGCTTTCTCGTGCCGCCGAAGGAATCAAAGGCGCCGGCCTTGATGAAGTTCTCAACCGCGCGCTTGTTCATATCCCGCGCGGTCATTCGGTTAATGAAGTCTGTAAGACTCTGGAAAGGTCCGTTAAGGTTTCTTTCCTCCACAAGCCCTTCAATCACCGGGCGGCCCACACTTTTGATTGCGGTGAGGGCGTAGCCGATTTTTCCTTCTACTGCTGTAAATGATACATCTCCGGTATTAACATCCGGTGCAACAAGTTCAAGGTTCATGTTTCGGCATACGTTTATGTATTCGGCAACCTTGCCTGAGTTATCGATGACGCTTGTCATAAGCGCCGCCATGAACTCCGCAGGGTAATAGTATTTTAAGTATGCGGTCTGGTAGGAAACAACCGCGTAGCAGGCTGCATGGGACTTGTTAAAGGCATACTTTGCAAAGTCCATCATTTCATCGTAAATTTTGGATGCAACGGCAGCGTCTATGCCCTTTGAGACGCAGCCGGGCACATTTTCTTCCTCATTACCGTAGATAAAGTTTGCCCTCTCTACCTCCATGACATGCTGCTTCTTTTTACTCATGGCACGTCTTACAAGGTCACTTCGGCCCATGGTATAGCCGCCTAAGTCTCTAACGATCTGCATAACCTGCTCCTGGTAGACTATACAGCCGTAGGTAGGCTCAAGAATATGCTGAAGTTCAGGGGTACTGTAAACAATACTGTCCTGATTGGATTTACCTGCAATGTATTTGGGTATGAAATCCATGGGGCCCGGACGGTACAGGGAAATTCCCGCAGTAACATCCTCAAGGGACTGGGGCTTAAGCTCCTTCATGAAGCTTTTCATTCCCGCGCTTTCAAGCTGGAATATGCCCTCGGTTCTGCCGGAACCCATTAGGCCCAGAACGTTTTTGTCGTTGTAATCTATGTTATCTATATCAATGTGCTTTCCGTGGGTTTTCTCAACAAGTCTCACAGCATCACGAATTACGGTAAGGGTTCTTAAGCCCAAAAAGTCCATCTTAAGAAGACCCAGCTCCTCCAGGGTAGTCATAATATACTGGGTGGTGATGGAGCCGTCTGCGCCCCTCTGAAGAGGCACGAATTCGTCTGCTGCCTTAGGACAGATAAGTACGCCTGCCGCATGCATTGAGGTGTGTCTCGGAAGACCCTCAAGGCGTTTACACATGTCTATAAGATAATGTACTTCTTCATCGTTTTCGTAAAGAGCCCTTAACTCAGGATTCATGGTAAGAGCCTTATCAAGGGTGATATCAAGCTCCGTAGGAATCATTTTTGCAATCTGGTCCGCTCTTGTGTAAGGAAGCTCCAGAACTCTTGCCACATCCCTTATTACACCCTTTGCCGCAAGGGTACCGAAGGTTACGATCTGAACCACCTTTTCGGGACCATATTTCTTACGGACATAATCAATAACTTCCTGTCTTCTTTCGAAACAAAAGTCAATATCAATATCGGGCATGGATACACGCTCGGGGTTAAGGAATCTTTCAAAAAGAAGGCTGTATCTTATGGGGTCGATATTGGTGATTTTAAGGCAGTAGGAAACAATGGAACCTGCCGCGGAGCCTCGTCCGGGGCCAACCATGATTCCGTTTTCTTTGGCATAATTGATGAAGTCCCAAACAATCAGGAAATAATCAACATAGCCCATTTTCTTAATGACGGAAAGCTCGTAATCAAGTCTTTCCCTTAACTCTTCCACTCTGTCAGGGTATCTTTCCCTAAGACCGTCATCGCAAAGCTTGTTAAGATAGGTCCAGGAATCATAGCCTTCCGGCACCTCAAAATGAGGGAGCTTTGTCACGCCGAATTCTATTTCCACATTACACCTGTCTGCAATTTTCTGAGTGTTTTCAAGGGCCTCAAGAGCATAGGGGAACAATGCCCGCATCTCCTGCTCGCTCTTAACATAGAACTGGCCGCCCTCGTATCTTAAGCGGTTTTCATCCTTTATGGTTTTACCTGTCTGAAGGCACAAAAGAAGCTCATGGGGCTCTGCATCCTCAGCGTAGGTATAATGTACGTCGTTGGTGGCAACCAAGGGGATATTAAGCTCCTGGCTGATGGTAAGAAGGGCTGAGTTAACCATTCTCTGTTCAGCCATTCCATGATCCTGAAGTTCAAGGAAATAGTTGCCTTCTCCAAAGCAGTTTAAGTACTTCTCGGCGCAGGCCTTTGCCTCGGACATCATGCCCTTTTGAATATATCTTGGCACTTCACCCGCAAGACATGCGGAAAGTGCAATAATTCCCTCATGGTACTTCTCAAGGACTTCAAAGTCCACACGGGGACGATAGTAATAGCCCTCGGTAAAACCTATACTTACAATCTTGCAAAGATTTGCATATCCTGTGTTGTTTTCTGCCAAAAGAACAAGGTGGTGATAGCGCTCCTCGCCACCGCCGATTTCCTTATCAAATCGGGAGTTTGGGGCAACATACACCTCGCAGCCCAGCACGGGCTTAATGCCTGCGTCTCTTGCAGCCTTGTAGAAATCTATGCAGCCGTACATAACACCATGGTCTGTAATGGCGGCGGAATTCATACCAAGCTCTTTAACACGCTTAACATATTCTTTTATCTTATTGGAACCGTCTAACAAAGAAAACTCTGTGTGAACATGCAGATGTGTAAAAGACATAAATTTCTACCCCTTCCCATTACATAGCATTATAGCATAGATTTTTAGGAATAGAAAAGGACACATGGCATTTTGTGACATATGTCCGGTATTCCGGGCTCACATCATTTCTGTGCCTGTGTCCTTCAAATTACAAGTTTTTGTTATGTGCTTAGGCCTTGTCGGTTTTATAAATACTTCTTGAGTGCTTCCGCCTTGTCGGTTTTCTCCCACGGAACATCGATATCTGTGCGGCCGAAGTGACCGTAAGCAGCTGTCTGCCTGTAAATGGGTCTTCTTAAATCAAGCATCTTAATGATTCCTGCAGGGCGAAGATCAAAGTTTTCACGAACGATTTCAGTAAGTTTCGCGTCGCTACATCTACCTGTTCCAAAGGTATCAACCTGGATGGATGTGGGCTGTGCAACACCGATTGCGTAGGAAAGCTGAACCTCACACTTGTCTGCAAGACCTGCAGCAACCACGTTCTTTGCAACATATCTTGCTGCGTAAGCTGCGGATCTGTCAACCTTTGTACAGTCCTTACCGGAGAATGCACCGCCGCCGTGACGAGCATATCCGCCATAGGTGTCTACGATAATCTTACGGCCTGTTAAGCCTGCGTCACCGTGAGGTCCGCCGATTACAAATCTGCCTGTGGGGTTAATGAAAAACTTTGTATTTTCATCAACCATATCCTTAGGTAAGATAGGGTCAAAAACAAACTTCTTAATATCCTTATGAATCTGCTCCTGGGTAACATCTTCATCATGCTGTGTGGAGCATACTACAGCTTCAAGCCGAACGGGCTTACCTGCCTCATCGTATTCAACAGAAACCTGGGTCTTTCCATCGGGTCTTAAGTAGGTTAAGGTTCCATCCTTACGAACCTTTGTAAGCTGAAGAGCAAGCTTGTGAGCAAGAGCTATGGGGTAAGGCATAAGCTCGGGGGTCTCGTTAGATGCATAACCAAACATCATACCCTGGTCGCCTGCACCTGTATCAAGGTCATCCTTCAGCGCACCTTCTTTGGCCTCAAGAGCCTTATCAACGCCCATCGCAATGTCAGCGGACTGCTTATCAAGAGCCACCATAACTGCGCATGAATTTCCATCGATGCCCTTTTCACCTGCATCGTAGCCGATTTCAAGAACGGTCTTTCTTACAATTGCAGGAACATCAAGCTGCGCCTTTGTGGTGATTTCACCGGTTACAAGTACGAAGCCGGTACATGCTGCTGTTTCGCAGGCAACACGGCTCATTGGGTCCTCTGCCATGCAGGCATCAAGAATTGCATCTGAGATGGCATCGCAAACCTTGTCGGGATGTCCTTCTGTTACTGATTCTGAAGTAAATAATCTTTTTTCCATTTTTTGTCCTTTCATTCCCCGGATTGAAAAAGAGCAAAACAAAAACCGCTTACATACATAAGCGGATTAAAATAGTTGCAATATTTCAATCCTCTTATTGTTCGAAACAGGCGCTTACGCGCCACTCGCTCAGGTAGGCACCTTCCAAAGGGGGTTGCCGTGGCTTCACAGATCCTATGTATCTCCACCACTCTGAATAAGAGTCACTGTAAAACTACATCAAAAGCCTTGAATTGTCAAGATTTATTGATAATTCAACAATAAACAATTATAATAAAATAATAATTAACCACCCATGGAGAATGACCATGAAAAGGCTTAGTACAATCGACCTAACACCGGGCATGATTACCGCAGAGGATGTCTATACCTACAGTAATCAGTTGCTTATTCCAAAAGGAACGGTTCTAAACGACAAATCAATCACAAAATTGGAATTCTATTCGATTCTTAATGTCAGGGTTGAGGACGAATTATCTGCGGAATTTGTAAAGCAGGCAGCTGCGGTCGAAACGGTTTCCTATTCCGACAGAATACGCAGAAGCCCCGAATTCATCGAATTTAAGGAACGCTTTGATCAGGAAATACCCAAATTTCAGGGTATGCTTAATTCAATTGCCCATAATAAGCGTGCCGTTAATTCGGAAGAACTTCTTGAATTTACCAATAAACTCTTAAAGTCCGATGGGGGGTTTTTAAATGTTTTTGACATGCTTCACTGCATGCGCCAGTACGATGACATGACCTACGTTCATTCCATCAACGTGGCACTTATGTGTAACGTTTTTGCCAGATGGCTTCGTATGTCCGAGGAGGAAACCAAGCTTGCAATGCTCTGCGGTCTTCTTCATGACATAGGAAAGGTTGCCGTTCCGGAAAACATCATAAAGAAACCCGGCAAGCTTACAGACGGCGAATATTCCCTTGTTAAAAAGCACACCATCGAAGGCTACAATGCCTTAAAAAACCATGACATTCCGGAATCGGTTGTTAACTCTGCGCTCATGCACCATGAGCGCTGCGACGGCTCAGGCTATCCCTTCGGTATTAAAAATGCAAAGATTGATTCCTACGCAAAAATGGTTGCCATCGTCGATGTATACGATGCCATGACCAGCGCAAGAGTTTACAGAGGACCCATGTGTCCCTTTAAGGTTGTGGACATTTTTGAAAACGAAGGTCTTCAGAAGTACGATACCCGTTTCATTATGACCTTCCTTGAAAACATCGTTAATACCTACATGCTTCACAGAGTTCGCCTAAATGACGGAAGAGAAGGCGAAGTGGTATTCATAAACCGCTCCAGCCTTGCAAATCCCACCATCAAATGCGGCCGCGAATTCATCGATCTCTCCGCCGAGCCGGAGCTTTATATCGAAGCCATTATATAAGTTCAGGCGAAGCCTTTATGTATGTTCCGGTGAGACCTTTATGTATGCTCCGGTGAGGCCTTTATGTACGCTCCGGTGAGACCTTTATGTATGTTTCGGTGAGGCCTTTATGTATGCCCAATTAAAATACCCCTCAGGACCGAGGGGTATTTTTGTGTTTTATATCAAATCATTTTGCACTATATTGTTCCGCCCTACATTTAAGGTAATCGAATCGTACTACCCCTGAGGAAATATGGCATAATGCAGCTCACAGTACATCGGAAATCCACTTTTTGCCTGTTTCCGATGTACCAGACGGGCTTTTTGTGGCTTTTAGTACATCGGAAATCCACTTTTCGCCCGTTTCCGATGTACCAAACGTGCTTTTTACAGCTTCTAGTACATCGGAAATCCGCCTTTTGCCTGTTTTCGATGTACCAGACGTGCTTCTTACGGCTTTTAGTACATCGGAAATCCACTTTTCGCCCGTTTCCGATGTACCAGACGGGCTTTTTACAGCTTCTAGTACATCGGAAATCCACTTTTCGCCCGTTTCCGATGTACCAGACGGGCTTTTTACAGCTTTTAGTACATCGGAAATCCGCCTTTTGCCTGTTTCCGATGTACCCGGGCGGTCATCTCACCTTAGTGATTATGCACATCGGTCCGATGATTCAGGTTCTTTCTTGGAGCATGCACAAAATCATAACCGGTAAATAAACAACATTTATAACGATATATCTCATCCATGCAACCGGGCCAAGGAAACAAGTCAGAAGATATACAAACGGAATTGACATAATGCCTAACTGCTGCCATTTCTTTTGATATATAAGATAGGCGAATCCGAAAAGAAATGTCTGGGTATATGTTGAGGTACGCCAGAACCAGCCCAAAAGAGGGATTTCATAGCGCCGGTTTTTCTTCGCCATATAAACTTTGCCGCAATAGCATTAGCTGCCTGCTGATGATTTCATAGCGCCGGTTTTCTTCGCCATATAAACTTTCAAAAAGAGCAGCTCCAAAAGGGAGAAAATTACTTCTTTTAATTTCCTGCAAACCGTTTCCAATATGTTTATGCATAAGATTAGGAAACCCTAGCATTCCCCCGTATAAAGGTTAAGCTTATAAGAAATCCGAATATAACAGAAAGAATGATTTTACCGAAATCATGCCGGGTATTTCTGTTAAATGCTCTGTTCAAAAGGAAAACGCAAACGGCGTAGTATATAAGCGAAGTCGGATTATAGCCCCAGAAGTGGGTTCAGAGAAAGGAATATTCAGCATCGCCCAGGCTTTTGGCATATGCAAATGCAATATTATTCAGAAAAGCCAGGATTGCTATTACCGTATATTTAATGTATTGATTCTTAAAATATCCTTTAATCCAAAAGCGGTCATGTATGTTCAGCTTTCATTTTAGTTTGTGGCCCGATACCCTTTTATTGTCCTGTTATTTGTTCCCTATTGCAGTGCTTTTTCTACTGAAAATAAGCTTTGTGACGTATTTATAGATACAAAACGAAAAAGCGTGCCAGCCAGGCTGACACGCTTATACTACCGAATTTTATACAGCTTTTAACTTGAAGCGCTGAAGCTCCTGCTCGTTTTCCACAAGTTCAATGGAGGCGCCGAGGGCTCTTAACTTCTCGGGGAAGTCTTCGTAACCTCTTTCAATAAAGTGAATGTCGTCAACCAGTGTAACACCTTCTGCCACAAGGCCTGCAACCACGAGGGCTGCACCTGCACGAAGGTCCGGCGCGGTAACATTGCCTGAGGTGTACCTTGAAACACCTTCGATAACGGCGGTGTTGCCTTCAACACGAATGTTGGCACCAAGTCTTACAAGTTCATCAACATATCTTAAACGATTTTCAAAAATCGTTTCGGTAACAATACTGGTTCCTTCCGCAAGGCCGAGAACCACAGTCATCTGAGGCTGCATATCCGTAGGGAATCCGGGATATGGAGCTGTCTTAACCTGTGTGTGATAAAAGGGCTTTGAAGAAACAACACGAACGGAATCATCAAACTCTTCAATCTCGCAACCGATTTCAAGAAGCTTTGAGGTAATTGACTCAAGATGCTTGGGAATAACGTTTTTAATGAGCACATCGCCCTTAGTGGCTGCTGCAGCCATCATAAAGGTTCCTGCCTCTATCTGATCTGGGATGATTGAGTAACGGGCTCCGTGGAGCTTCTCAACACCCTTAATACGTATTACATCTGTACCTGCACCCTTAATGGATGCGCCCATACTGTTAAGGAAGTTTGCAACGTCAACCACATGAGGCTCCTTAGCGGCATTTTCAATATATGTCTGGCCGTTTGCAAGAGCTGCGGCAAGCATAATATTGATGGTGGCGCCAACTGAGACGCTGTCCATGAAAATATGGCTGCCTTCAAGCCTGTCAGCATGGCAGACCATACAGGCATGCTCGATTTCGGAAGTGGCGCCAAGAGCTCTGAAGCCCTTCATATGAAGGTCAACGGGTCTTGAACCGATACTGCATCCACCGGGCAATACAACGGTGGCATCCTTATATTTACCAAGAAGTGCTCCCACAAAGTAGTAGGAACCGCGAATTTTTGTTAAAGCATCACCGGTAAGGGTGGTGGTGTAGACTGTGGAACCATTAATGCGAACCGTATGGCGGTTAACCTTCTCAACATGGGCGCCGAGGGCCTTTACCGCATCAAGCATTACATCTATATCAGATAAATCCGGAATATTTTCAATTTCCACTGTTTCGTCTGCCATAATGGCTCCTGCAATGATACCAAGAGCAGCATTCTTAGCTCCGCCGATTTCAACTTCACCTACAAGAGGTGCTCCACCTCTGAGTGCATATTGTCTCATAATTTATATCCATCCCAATCAAATGGTCTGTATTTCGTAATAACTGTTTACTTATACCACACGTGGCAAGTTTTGTCAAAAATCTCACTATTGCAAATACTTGTAAGGGTTAACCGCAACACCGTTTACACGCATCTCAAAGTGTAAGTGAGGACCTGTTGATGCACCGGTATTACCGGAAAGGGCAATCTTCTGTCCCTGAGCCACGTAATCACCCTTCTTAACAAGGATTTTGCTAAGGTGGGCATATCTGGTTTCCTTGCCATCGGGATGCTTAATAAAGATTACATTACCGTAGGTTCCTCTCCAACCGGCGAAGGTTACGGTACCACCGCAGGAAGCCATTACAGACGTACCTGTGGGTGTAGCCCAGTCAATTGCCTGATGGAAGGTGGACATACCCTTAATAACAGCTCCACGATAGCCGTATCCGTCGGTCTGTCGACCGCCTGAAATAGGCTTGATATATGTGGGAGGTATCTTTGTACCCTTTTCAACAATCTTGGGAATTGCTTCCGCAAGGATTTCTTCATAAATAACCTCGGAAGAAACTACATTACTGTTTAAGTAAGTTTTTCTTTCTACAGCCTTGTGATATCCGGAGGCAGGCTGCTGAAGAGTAACCTCTGTGGTGGTATACCAGCTGTCATTGTATTTATAAATAACGTCGGCTTCGTAGGTTCCTTCGTAGTACTCAAGTTCTTCCCTTGCAATGGAAAGCTCAGGCTCGGGAACCGTAACGGTTATTTCGTCACCGACTCTGATGATTGACTTAGTGCTGGTGATGTTTTCGTTAAGCTCTATAATCTGATCTATGGAGATTCCGGTCTTTTTGGATATTGACGAAAGTGTATCGCCGGAAACGACCTCGTAAATGGTCTTCTGCTCTTTATCCTTGGTGATTTCGTCTATGGCATTCTGAAGGGTTGATATCTGTCTTCTGTCAAGGTAGGATTCCACAATCTCCACATTATTGACAAAAGAAACATTAACAACACCGTATTCAAAATCCGTAAAATCGGTTTCGGCAACGGGCTCTGCCTCCGCGATAATGGTGTCAAACTGCTGAAAAATACCATCGCTGTCAAGGTAATCCGAAGCATGAGCAACCTCCACGACAGGCTCCTTTTCAACGGTCTTTGATATCTCGGTAATGTATACCGGAAGTTTTCTGGTGGAATCGGTTATAAGATCAACGCCAAACTGATGACCCGGCGCAAATCTTTCAATTGAGGCTTCAAGAAGATCCTTAACCTCTTCGGTGGAGGAAAGATTTACCATGTAATCATCGATTTTAACGGTATATGCGCGCTGCATGGTGGACTTAACCGAGGCTTTATACTCTTCAACAATCTTCTCAATCATTTCCGTAAGATTGTCGGTCTTTCCAACCAGCACCTCAGCGCCCTCGATTTTGCTTTCTGCTTCAATGAAAACCATGTCGGTTTCATCGGCCACAACGATTCTTCTTGCGTCGCTTAAAAGCTTGTCTGCGGTCTTCTCATCGTCCACGCGACCAATTTCATGACCATTTACGTACAAAGTAAAAATGTTGTTTCCAACGCTCTTTACGGGCCTGATTGTGGGCAGAAAAAGAGCGCTTAGGGCAATCGCAATTATCCCTACGCGCAGGTAAGCTACTTTACATTTTTTATGATATCTAGATAATAAAACCATTTTTATAACCCTATATGCCAACGTCCGAAAACGATACAAACAAAATATATTGCCTATTTTAGCAAGATTTCCCCGAATTGTAAAGTGTGGGGGAGTGTGCTATAGTGATATCAGTACATATGTTCGAGGTGGATTTTGGACCGGATTTTCTTTCACATTGACGTAAATTCAGCCTTTTTAAGCTGGACTGCGGTGGACAAACTGAATAAGGGTGAGACCGTGGATCTTAGGACCATACCCTCGATTATCGGCGGCGATATGGAGAGCCGCCGGGGCATTGTTACGGCAAAATCCATTCCCGCCAAAAAGTACGGAATAGAAACCGCCGAGCCCGTGGTCAGCGCGTTTCGAAAATGTCCGGACTTAGTTATGGCCTCTCCTGATTTTGCCCTGTATCATCGGATGAGCCACTTATTTATAGACTATCTGTATACTCTCACGGACGACATCGAGCAGGCCAGCATAGATGAATGCTACCTGGACTTTACACCGATTGCACATATGTATGAATCTCCAAAAGCATGCGCCGACATGATAAGACATGAGATTCTAAGCAGGTTTGGTTTTACCGTAAATGTTGGCATTTCAGACAGGAAGGTCCTTGCCAAAATGGCCTCTGACTTTACAAAGCCCGATAAGACACACACGCTTTTTTCCTACGAGATAAAGGAAAAAATGTGGCCCCTTCCGGTAAGAGACCTGTTTCTTTGCGGCAAATCCGCCGCAGGCACTCTTAATAAGCTTGGAATCTTCACCATCGGAGAGCTTGCAAATACCGATGTGGATATCCTGACATCTCACTTAAAGAGTCATGGACTGACCCTGTGGCAGTTTGCAAACGGCATCGATTCCTCAGTGATATCCAAAGAACACTCCGAGGCAAAGGGAATCGGAAATTCCACCACCACCCCTAAAGATGTGGTAACAAGAGAGGATGCTTTTCCGATTCTTCTCGATCTTTGCGAATCTGTTTCCGAAAGACTTTATAACTCGGATTTCCTCACCATGCAGGTTACCGTAGAAATAAAATATTCAAACTTCAAAAGTGTTTCTCATCAGACCGGCCTTGAAACACCCATACGAACCGCGTCCGCCCTGCACAGTGCGGCAATGGCGCTGTTTGACCGGCTCTGGAACGGGGAGCCCATAAGGCTCCTTGGTGTGAGAGCCGGCAAGCTTGTGAAGGAGGATGAGCCCTTCCAGCTAAGCCTTTTCTCAGATGGCTTTTTAGGCTCCTCCGGCGGTCAGAGTTTAACCTGCGGCAGCCTTCCCGGTTCCAAAACCGGTGTCGCAGGCGCCATGGCATCCCCTGCCGGTACCGGCAGGCCGCCTGCCAATCCCATCAAAGCCCCCGCAGGCGCTATGACCGATATAACATCCCCCGCAGGCGCTAAAGTCACGTCCGCCGGCGCCACAGCGCCGCCTGTCATCCCTGACACCACCGCAGGCCAAAGGGACCCGGCAAAAGACAGGGCCCTTCATGATGCTCTTAAGAAAATACGTGACAAATACGGCAAAGACAGCATAAAAAAGGGAGCTAAATAGCTCCCTTAATATATTTCCATATCCCTTTACACTCTACTCAATTATCTGACTTCCGTTAAGCAGCTTAAAATCCCCTCGGTTCATCACCAAATCCATATAATCCTTAATATCCTTAAACGGCTCCTTACATGCCACTCCTCCGAAAAGAAGAGTTGTTGAATGCACATCAGAGCCTGCCGTTACAGGAAAATTGTGTTCTTTTGCATATATAACGGCTTTTTTATCAAACTCAGGATTATAGTGATTGGTACTGAACTTACTTGTGTGGGTGGCATTTACCGTTTCCACTGCATCTACATATTCAGGATATAACTTTATACCCGGAATATAGAAGTCCTCCCTATAGGGATGGGCGTGAATTACTATTCCGTCGTATCGGTGCACAAGTTCAAACTGTTCCGGAACGGAGGCATCCCGGATTTCAGGATGATGAAGCAGCCATTCTTTATCCAGACCGTAAATCAGGAAATCGGTTCCATCATAGGTGGATTCCCATCCAAAGAAAACCTGAAGACCAATCCGGTCCCCTTCCTTTTTGGCATTTTCATAACCCTTACAGTACCCCTGCACCCAGTCCTCCCAGGGAAGACTTCTATCTATGGCCGTATTACCGTAATAGAAGTGATTCGTAACCATAATCCCCGTATAACCCGCTTCAAAGCAGGCATCTGCCATTTCACTTCCTGTCGATCTGGCACATTTACTTCCCTCACTGGTGTGTAAATGCGGTTCATATACATATGGGTAGTTCGAATCAATTTTTAATCTGACACTCATTTTTTATCCCTTTACTGCTCCACTGGTCATTCCGGATATGAAGTATTTGTTGAAAGCAATATATATAGCAATCATGGGTATTAGTGATATTGCGGTTCCCGCTAACATTAAGTTCCATGAAGATGCGGCATCTCCCGAAGACTTAAGGTGCATAATACCTACTACCAGGGGCATTCTTTTTGTGTCTGTCATGGTAAATACCATGGGCAGCATATAATCATTCCACGAGCTTCTGAAGGAAAGAATTGCTACTGTTGCTATCAGAGGCTTACACAAGGGAAAGATAATCTTACTGTATATGCCAAAGAAAGAACAACCGTCGATTTTAGCTGCTTCGTCTATTTCCTTTGAAATTGAACTTACATATCCCCTTGCTATAAACAGATTCGTAACATTCATACCAAATACTCTTATAATGATCACACCCCAGAGGGATTTATTCAAGTGGATACCCTTCATAATCATCAGCAAAGGATACAGTGTCAATGTACCCAGAGATACGAACATCGAGGATACCATGAAGTAAAATATTACTTCTTTTCCCTTGAAACGTCCTCTGTCAAAAGCATATCCGCATACGGTACTGGATAAAACAGATCCGATTACACAAAAGAACGACAAGAAAACACTGTTCTTTGTGTAAGTTGAAAAGTCTGCCAGTTCCCAGGCCTTCTTATAGTTTTCCAACACAAACTTTGTTGGAAACAACCTGTTTCCGGTGGTAAGAATATCCATGTTACTCTTAAAAGAAGACATAAATGTATAAAGAACCGGAAAGAAGGCAATAATGAAAAATACAAACAGAAAAATATATATAATTAAATCTACCGGATTAACCCGAAACCTTTTTCGCATATTATCCCCACTCCGATTCTCTAGTATTCCTTAAGTTTCTTTGTGGCTCTTAAATAGATAACGGTCACAAAGGCAAGGAAGATTGCTGTTATAAGTGACATTGCGGATGCGTAGCCTATTTCAATGTTCCTTCCTGACTTACCAAAGAAGGATTTGTAAATATAGGTCATTACTACCTCGGTAGTACCGCCGGGCTGACCGTTGGT
Source organism: Lachnospiraceae bacterium (assembly GCA_045598365.1). Taxonomy (GTDB): domain Bacteria; phylum Bacillota; class Clostridia; order Lachnospirales; family Lachnospiraceae; genus UBA1258. Next base: position 25,274 of record JAZLLV010000044.1, on the reverse strand, counting down.
ACAGGAAATTACCAGGTCGCAAACCTTTAAGCTTCCTACAATAGCCATCAACAAAATGGACTGGAAAATAGGAGCAATCATGGGCAATGTAATACTGAAAAACTGTCTGGGACCTGATGCACCGTCAATACTTGCACACTCATACAGTTCCTTGGGTATGCTCTGCAAAGCCATCAGGAAAAATATCATATTTATTCCGTAGTTCTGCCAGATGGAAGCAATCGCCAGTATACCCATGGCCTTCCATTTGGTATTGAAAAAATTAATCGGCTTGGTAATCAGGCCGATATTCTGAAGTATACCGTTTATCATACCGTTATAGGATGCAAACATCAGTGAAAAAATAAGTCCGATGATGGCAGCCGAAATAATGGCAGGAAGGAATAATGTTACTCTGAAAAACCCCGTACCCACAAGCTTCTTGTTAAGAAAAACCGCCAGCAAGAGTGCCAAAGGAATTTCTATTGCCAGCTTACCGGCTGACAGGACCACTGTATTTATCAGGGATTGCCAGAAGTCGGGATCTCTTTTGATTACTCTTATAAAGTTCTCAAGACCCGTGAAATCACATACCGTGGTGCCGTTATAATTTGTAAATGCGTACCTTAAAATATATACAATCGGAACATAGCTAAACAGGATGAAACCGATAAGAAAGGGCAATATCATAAGAAACGCCTGAAAATTATCATGGTTGACCTTAAATCTCTTCTTTTCCCCCATTTTCTCAAACCTTTCTGTACATCATTAATAATGATATACATCCAACCCCTTTCAGGGTTGAATGTATATCACTTAATCTGTTAGTCTCTTGTTACCTTATAACTTGAAGGAGCAACATATGCTTTGTAAGTATCGGGATCAAGATTGTTAAGACCTCCGTTAAGTCTTGCATCCAGATCCTTTAATGCTGCTTCCGCATCACCGTTAAAGCCACCTGTCAGAAGCTTCGCAAGAGTTTCTCTTGCTGAAAGACCTTCATAGCTGATAACGCCCTTAGGATCTGCCATTCTGATGATAAACTGGTTACCCTTAAAGGTTGAGAATTCCTTCCAGCCGGGAAGTGAAGGCTCCTTTGCAAGAGCAAGAACTTCGTTTCTGTAAGGGATATACATACCCTGTTCATACATATCCACAAGATTTTCATCTGCATAGAACCATTCAAGTACCTTTGCAACCTTAGAAGTGTCTGCTGATTCAAGAGCTTTTCTTGAAACGCCTAAAAGGTCAACTGCTGTAACCATTTCTTTGTACTTGTATCCGTTAGCATCAAGTGCCGGAGGATCGCATACTTCCCACTTGCATACTGCGGGGAACTGTTCTGTGTAAACCGCAGCGTCAAAGCTTGCAGCCATTACTATACCTACATGGCCTGCTGCGAACTGAGCTCTTGCTGTGTCTGCATCCATGTTTTCATAACCGGGGAAAATGCTTCCGTCATCAATCATTCCCAAAATACTTTTAATAATCGGAAGACCGTCTGAATACTTATATGATCCGCTTACAGCATCATAACCATAGTGACCTAATGCACCTGAAGCTGTGCTGTAAATGTAATGGTCCATTGCCCATCCGCTCTGAGGAGCTAAGAAGTAGCCGTAAGCCGCGCCGTTTGTAGCTTCTGTAATAATTTTTGCGTCCTGACGAACCTCGTCCCAGGTTGCGGGAGGGTTCTTGATTCCTGCCAAGTCAAATAAATCTCTGTTAATAATCATCTTATAGGACTGAAGGCTGTAGGGAAGGGTATATACCTTATCATTAAAGAGCTGGTCACCTACAATAAGTTCGTCCTTATCATAAAGGCTCAATAAATTTTCACTACCCTGAAGGTCTGAAATGGGTACTGCATAGCCTGCGTTAACATAGCCTGCAAAGGTGCTGGTGGAAGGTCTGAAAAGGTCGGGACCGTCATTTGCCATAAGTGCAATGTTGATTACATCGGAATAGTCAGAACCATATACTGTGTAATCAATCTGAATACCAAGTTCCTTACCGATTGTGTTGTTGAACTCTTCAATCTGAGCTTCTCTTACAGTCTGCTCATGAGCGTTGTCGCTCCATACCGTAACCACCTGAACTTCTTTCTTTTCTTCTGTCTTTTCTACAGACTTTGTGCTGCCGGCAGTTGATGCTGCAGTAGTAGAATCGCTGGCTGCACTGCCACATCCAAGCAGCAGGGTTGCAGCCGTAACTACTGCCAATAAACCCGCAAAATACTTTCTTCTCATAATTTTTCCTCCTATGGAAAGTGCTGATAAACATTTGCAAAATTCATTATAGAAAAGCCCCCGAAAACGAGAAAGTCAGAAAAATTTTAATGCTTTTCTTAAAAATAATCCTTATAACGCCGATTTGCCCCATTAAATGTCAAAAAGGATGAAATTTCTTATACCTTTACCCACAATTATACGCTATGCTATGTTTTATAAGAAGAAAAGCGGGAGGAGAAAATTCATGGCTGTATGTATTGTTTTGCTGAGCATATGTGCATTGGTAATGCTGTTTTTAGTACCTAAAAGCAGATACGGTCTCCCTATTTTCTTTATAATTATGGGTATGATTTTCGCCATAGCATCTATTCTGCTGCAATATTACACATCGCCCACATATTCATCCCCTCTTCTTGTTGCTCTTAGAAACATGGATGGACTTATATACAGAAACATCAGTAAGACCATTAAAGTCGCCATGCCATATCTTCAGATTCTCAAAAACATAGGCATAGCTCTTTATATATTCGGAACCGTTTCCTTCCTAAATGTCATAAAAAGAAACCGACGTCTTGAGGGCACTGCAACAAAATCCGCATTGAGATTCGTTTCCTATGGCATTTTTGCATTGTGGCTAGGCGGTTATCTGTACTTCTACAGTCCCAACATGGCTTATCGCCTGTATCTTAAGCGTCTGGCTCTTCCCGTGCACAGACAGGCCTGGTTTGTAAGAATGGTTACCGGAATTCACAGTTTTTATTCGGTTACCGTGCTTTTTTGTATATTCCTTCCAATGTTTTATGTACTGTTTCTCTACATAAAGAAGCAGCTCACCTGTTTTTTGAATACCATTCTCAGTATCTGCCTTTGCCTTGTCTATATAAACTTACATTTCTATGTAACTTTTTTTGTCGGCATATTCAGGAACAATGAAAAGGATGTATTTAGCACCGGTTTCTGGTTTTTTAACCGTATTACAAAGATACCTAATGTATATATAATTCTTTTCCCTGCATTTGCCCTTTGTGTTCTTTTATTTATTCTTTTGAATATTAATAGGTTCTTTTCAACAGACCTCCTGTCCCTGTCCAAAAACAGAGCGTTAAAGAAAAGTATGAATGACCTGAATCAGAATCTTAAGGATGTTTTTCATTCCGAAAAAAATCTCATGTTCAGTATCCTTATATTGGCAAACGAAGCAAAAAATGAGTACGGAAAAGAAGAAGGATTGGAAAAGCTTAACAGAATTATCGATATTTCCACAAATCAGATGAATACCATTTCCGAATCTCTGAATCGTATTAAAGAGCTTCATATTCACGCCACTGCTTCGGATTTGAGATCAGTTACCGACAGTGCCTTAAAAAATATAAATATACCTGAGGATGTTTCCATAGTTAAAAATTACTGTTCCTTTCCCGCCATGTGTATGGTGGATACCTACCACACCTCTCAGGCCATTGTTAACCTTATTATGAACTCACTTGATGCCCTGTCCACGTCTAATCAGACCAACAAGGAAATAGTGATTACCATTGATGCCAGCCTCGAATGGGTTTTACTGTCCATAAAGGATAACGGCGTCGGCATGGAAAGAAAATCCATCAAAAAAATGATGATGCCCTTTGAGTCAACAAAATCAAAAACCGGCAACTGGGGTATCGGTTTGCCCTATGTATTCAGAGTTATCAATGCTCAATTGGGGCAGCTTTCCATAGAAGGCAGCACAAAAGAAAGCAGCCACTTTACAAAGGTTGATATATTATTCCCCAGAAACAGGAGATCAGGCCATGAATAAAATTAGCGTTCTGGTAGTAGACGACAATACAGAAATCAGACAATACTTTATTGGGATACTTGCTCACGAACATGACATGGAGGTAGTAGCAAGTGCCTCCTCCGGTATGGAAGCCATAAAGGCTGCAGAGCAGTATAAACCCAATATAGTATTAATGGATATACAGATGGAAACCCGAACCGCAGGTATTGATGCGGCCCGGACCATCATTAAGAAATGGCCGGATATCAAGGTTATTATCCTTACCATATTGGAGGATGACGATCTTCTTTTCCAGGCTTACTGCGCAGGCGTAATGGACTATATCATAAAAACCGACTCCATCACGCAGATTCTTGAATCGGTGCGCCAGGCCTACAACAATCAGCTCATACTCCGTCCCCGTTATGCAGAAAAAATAATCGAAGAATTTAACCGTGTAAAAGAACAGGAAGCCAGTCTTCTTTTCTCCGTTAATATTCTTACAAAGCTTTCAAACAGCGAATTCGAAGTATTAAAAAGTATATATCAGGGAATGAATTACAAGCAGATTTCCGAAGCAAGATATGTATCCACCGTAACCGTAAAAAGCCAGATTCACAGCATACTTAAGAAATTTAATATGCGCAGCATGAAGGAAGTAATAAAGAAACTGGATGAAATCAAGTTTTCAAAACTGATAGACCGATTATAAAGTAAATTAACAACGTACATATAAAAATCCCGGCATCTGATGCCGGGACTTTTCTTAACCTATATGAATCATAGATTTACTTTTTCTTCTGAACCGAGTAGCCAAACTTTCCGACATATTCTCCCAGAGTGTAGTATCTTCCATGGGAATAGGTGATGGGATTGCAATCCTCGAAGTGGAAGGTTCCCTTCTCGTCCATGTATTTGTCATCCACGTGAACAGAAACCACTTCGCCATAAAATATGGTATGGCTGCCAAGATCCTCAGATTTTGTAATCCTGCACTCAATGTTTACAGGGCTTTCCTTAATCATGGAAGCTTCTATAACCGAGCACTTTTCCTCTGTAAGGCCGGCTTCTTTCCACTTATCTATGTCTCTGCCGCTCTTGACGCCGCAAAGGTCAGTTGCAAATGCAAGGTCTTTGTTGGTCAGGTTAACGCAGAACTCTCCGCTCTCCATAAGGAGATTGTAGGAGTATCTTTCTTTTCTCACTGATATGGATATCATTGCAGGATCTGAATTAATGGTGCCTGCCCATGCAAGGGTAATGATGTTGGTCCTGCCTGTGTTACCCTTTACGGTAACCATAACCACCGGTAACGGGTAAAGCATGTTTCCCGGCTTAAAATCCACCTTTGACATAAATTAAATCCCCAATCCAAGATACCAGATAACAAGCTCTGCAATAATTCCAACAAGTGTGAGGGAACTGAACACCAAGGCAATTATTGCGCAGGGCTTAATGCCACGGACCTTCTTTTCAATGTGAAGGTGCTGAAGGGCAATTGCCTCTGACTGCTGCTTAAGCTCTTCGATAACTGCTGCCTGTACATTTCTGTATACACGAACGTTTTCTTTGTGGGTTTCTTCCTGCGCTGCCTTAAAGGACTCTTCAATTACAGCCTTTAAGCCTGCAAGTTCCTCAGAAATCTTTTCAAGGCCTGTATTGTCGGCACCGACACCTGCAGCTCTGTATTCTTCGATTTTTTCAATTGCACTTGATACAAGCTGTGAAGTTGCCTCGTTGGTCTCAACTGCCTTAAGGCTTAATCTTCTCATATCGCTTACAGCTTTTTCAAGTTCGGACACCTTTGCCTTTTGAGCTTCAAGCTCTTTTGCTTCAGCCTCGGAATTAGCCTTAATGACCTCAGAAGCCCCAAATTTCCCGGTCAGCTTATCCATAAATGTATCCATTATACTTCCTCCAAACATAAACCATCCTCTGTTGTGCTTATTCTATATCCTGTCCCAAACTCTGAACCTCTTCATTAAGAAGCATCATTCTGTCATCAAGCTTAGAAACCATGTAAGCACATTCCACAAGTTCGTTACGGATATCTTCGGGAACATTTCCCTCAAACTTGTAGTTAATCTTGTGCTCAAGACTGGCCCAGAAATCCATTGCAACCGTACGGATCTGAATCTCAACCTTGGTATCAACTATTCTGTCGGAAAGATAAATCGGTATTGTGATGAGCATATGATAGCTCTTATAACCGCTGGGCTTGGGGCTCTTGATGTAGTCTCTAACCTCCATAACCCTTATATCCGACTGGTTGGAAATCATATCGGCAATTGCGTAAATATCGCTGGTAAAAGAACAGATAACTCTTATGCCTGCAATATCATTTACATAGGTTATCATATTCTCTATAGTGGATTCCTGACCGTACTTTTTAAGCTTCTTAACAATACTCTCAGGAGTTTTGATTCGTGATTTGATATGCTCTATTGGATTATACTGATGAACATGCTGAAACTCATCATTCAGAATTTCAAGCTTTGTATTAATCTGTTTAAGAGCCGATGAATATACGAGGGTGACCTCATTCCAGGTCTGAACCTCGCTGTTTCCTGTATTTTTCCTGACTTCCATTTTATTCCCCGCAAACATTATTACAGTATGGCACAAAAAGCCACACTAATGGTATTATAACACATCTGCGGTCTCGGTCAAACCCTTAGCTAATCTTCATCTATAATCTGCAGTCTTTGCCAAATCCCTCGCTAATCTTCGTCAATAACCTGCAGCTCCAGGAAGTCAAAATCTATGCTTTCAATAAAAGAATCTGCCGTAAATCGGGTCTTTGCGGTTCTCTTGAAGTCCTTAATATTAACATCAAGCCATATGGGCTTTTCAAGATCAAACTCAAGGCAGGCCTTTTCCAAAGCTCCGTAAACCTTATGAGTTCTGGTTTCTTCAGAATTGTCCTCTACGGTAATATCTCTTATAAGCTTGTTTCCCTTAAAAATTTTCGCCCAGATTCGCATTATTATCCCCTTAATACAGCATATACCCATATAAATTTTGCTTTATCCAAAGAAAAAGTCAAGAAATCTACCCGTTTTGCAAGAATTTCCCGCAAAACACAGCAATTGTACCATTTCCTATTCTTATATTTTCTTGTATCTTTCCAAACCTACACACGTTTCTTGACGCCCCCTCCTTTCCCTTTTTCTGTGCCTTCCTTTTTTCTTGCATTTTCATGTACTTTTTTCTTGTTCTTTCACGAGCCTTCTCTTCTTGTACTTTCCCGGGCCCTTTTTCCCTTGTTTTTCCTTGTCTTTCCTAGGTTCTTTTCTTCCCGTTCTTTCACGGGCCTTTTCTTCTTGTACTTTCCCGGGCCAGCATACTTACAAAAGGTATTTCCGGATTTTTCGTTCTATATCTTTAACAGATAACGGATGTTCAGTGTTTTCCATCGTTACAATTAGATTATCCCCCGCGAAAATATTATTTTCTTCATAAGTGCACATTTTTTTCATCATGATGTCTCTGTATCTTGAATCATCTATCAGGCCAAAATGCTCCCAGTAAATCTCTTTTCTTTTTCTGACATTCAGCGTTGTAAAATCCGGGTATACCGTTCCAATTCCCTTTATGTTCACAGGGTATTCGTAACGATATGGGATATTGTACTTATCCAGAGTATTTGCAATAATGATTTCTGACTTGGATCTGACACGTTTCATACTATTGGTAAAATATTCCGGTGTATTATCAGATATTTCTTTTCCTTCGTATGGGACATTTAGCCATTGCTTTATATAATCCTTGTCATCTGTTTCTATTGGATTAATCATTATTTTTCTACCTTCACTCATGCCTTCAAACAATCTTATAAGTCGGTCCGGCACCGCTTTATCAAGGTATTGATATATAATTGACAGTTCTCTTTGCATAATCACTATTGCCTTTTGCAAATACTCATATTGCAAAACCTGACGAATCAACTTATCCTGCGACCTTGGAATGTACTTTCCCACGTAATCCTTGTTATCAGACCTAAGATAATATTGATATTTGTTACAATGCTTATGGACAATAATTTTGTGTTGCGGAAGGTCGCCTAATTTCTCGCACTGCTTTTGAGCAGATATAATCATGTTCTCCAAATACTCTTTACGCCTGGTTAATTGTTCTATGGTTTCTTTACTACTTTCCATTTTTCGCCTTTCTACATTATGTTACGACTAAGTTTGTTGGTTTTGAGGGGTTTGGGGGCCGATACTAGATTCTGGCAGCGACGGATTACGACTAGTTTTCTTCATTTCGGGGATTTTTGGGGCCGATACTAGATTTCGGCAGTGACGGATTACGACTAGTTTTCTTAATTTCGGGGATTTTGCGGGCCGGCACTAGATTTCGGCAGCGACGGATTACGACTAGTTTTCTTAATTTCGGGGATTTTGCGGGCCGATACTAGATTTCGGCAGTGACGGATTACGACTAGTTTTCTTGATTTCGGGAATTTTGGATGCCGGCACTAGATTTTGGCAGCGACGGATTACGACTAGTTTTCTTTATTTCTGGGATTTTGCTGGCCGATACTAGATTTCGGCAGCGACGGATTACGACTAGTTTTCTTGATTTCGGGGATTTTGGATGCCGGCACTAGATTTTGACCGACACTTTCCATTCATATTATACCTTATTCGCTGTTTTGTACACATGCAATTCAAAACTTAGCCATATATCACCGATAAATATTCCCGAAATTGAAAAAATTGAAAAAATCACAAACAGCTCACTCAACAGGCTAAAGCACATAACATAAAAACCTGCAGAAGCCACAAAGACCTCTGCAGGTACAATTTCAAGCAAAGCGCATTAATTATTCATCATGACCCCTGGGGTTGCTTATTCATCATGACCCCCGGGGCACTCATTCATCATAACCCCTGGGGTTGCTCATTCATCATGACCCCTGGGGCACTCATTCATCATAACCCCCGGGGTTGCTTATTCCTCGTAACCATTGGGATTGTTCTTTTGCCAGTTCCAGGAATCGGCGCACATTTCTCTGATGCCGTTTTCTGCTTCCCAGCCAAGCTCTTCTTTTGCCTTATCCGCAGATGAATAGCAGGTAGCTATGTCGCCCGGGCGTCTCGGACCGATTTCATAGGGAATCTTAACGCCTGTGGCTTCTTCAAAATTCTTTACGATATCAAGAACACTGTATCCAATGCCTGTACCAAGATTGTAAATCTTTAAGCCAGCCTTCTCTTCAATCTTCTTAAGAGCCTTAACATGGCCCTTTGCAAGGTCAACCACATGGATGTAGTCTCTTACGCCTGTGCCGTCGTGGGTATCGTAATCGTTGCCAAATACTGTAAGATGGTCTCTCTTTCCAACCGCAACCTGTGTAATGTAGGGCATAAGGTTGTTGGGGATACCATTGGGGTTTTCACCGATGGTACCTGACTTGTGGGCACCGATGGGATTAAAGTATCTGAGTAAAATCACATTCCATTCGGGATCTGCCTTCTGGATATCGGTAAGAATCTGCTCAAGCATTGACTTGGTCCAACCGTAGGGATTGGTGCAGGTGCCTTTGGGGCATTCCTCTGTTATGGGTATAAAAGCAGGATCTCCGTAAACCGTTGCGGAGGAAGAGAAAATAATGTTCTTTACACCGTTCTTTCTCATTACATCCACAAGGGTAAGGGTTCCTGCAATGTTGTTTTCGTAGTATTCCCAGGGCTTTGCCACTGATTCGCCCACTGCCTTTAAGCCGGCAAAGTGAATGCATGCATCAACCTTTTCTGCTGCAATTATTTCGCTAAGCTTCTCTCTGTCAAGAATATCGCACTTGTAAAAAGAAACTTTTTTGCCGGTGAGCTTTTCCACTCTTGCAAGACATTTTTCAGAAGAATTTGCAAGGTTATCCACAACCACAACATCATAACCTGCATTCTGTAATTCAACAACCGTATGGGAACCGATATAGCCGGCTCCACCTGTAACCAAAATTTTCATATGGACCTCCGTTTCGCCCTGCTTTGGGCGTTTGCTGCAATCCTTCGCAGCTCGTCTTAAAAAATAGTAAAGCACACAGCCGTTTATCGGGGATTAATCTCAAGTGTTGTGCCTGCCTTAACCATGTAAGACTTTCCTTTATAATCAAACCAGATATCAACACAGGTAGGATTCTCAACTCTTGTAACATCTGCAGAGAATCTTAATGCCTTGCAGGCCTCAAGATAGTTATAAATCTCACCGTTTGTCGCATACCAGATGTTGTCCTTGCCGGACATCTTCTTTGCAAACTCCTCAATTCTTTCCCAGTTATTGTTTGCTTCGAACTCATATGCGTGACCCCAGAGGTAGAACATCTGAGGGTGTCCCCAATCTCCGTCCATAAAAAGAAATCTGTCACAAAGTTCAAAAAGCTTTGGATCGTCATGGTGGCAAGTGGGATCAAGTTCGAGCCAGTCTTCGGGAATGTTAAATCCACGGGTTGATCTGACTGTTCTTGCATATACAATTCCGTTATTCTTCAAAATCTCTTTTACTGTTCCGTTAAAGGCACCAAAAGGATATGCGTGGCCTCTTATAACTCCGCCAAACTGATCCTCAAGAGCTCTTTTGTCATCAAGGATTTCTCCGTTTGCTACCTGTACGGGAATTCTGTTTAAGAATGGATGGGTATAGCCGTGAGTAGCCACTTCCATGCCGTTTGCAGTATATAATTTGCTGACTTCATCCTCGGTCATTCTTCTGTGAATTGTTCCGGGCTCGTAAACCGTACCTTCAGGAGCGTAACATCCGCTGTTTATGTTAAATGTGCCCTTAAGGCCGTATTTAACCATTATTTCAATAAGTTTCTTATCCTGCTCTACTCCGTCATCATAGCTTAATGTAAGAGCTTTGTGTAAACCACCCGGATAACATATACATAATTCTGCCATACCATTTCTCCTTTTTTTAAAACATTTCCTTTAGATTTAATGAAGCTTGATACAATTCCTTCTTGGAAGCAGGAATTTTTCCGGTGAGACTCACCGAAGCATCATTTGCAAGAAGTCCGATTGCTTCCTTCATGGAGCACTGCTTCTTTACACATACATCAACTAACATCGCTTCTAAGGAAATAGGATTTTCTTTGATTTCCTCGTCCTTTTTCTCCACATACATGCAAAAAGCATACTCACCCTTTTCCGCATTGGGATTAGCCAAAAGCTCAGAGAGAACTTCCCCGGACGTGCCCCTGTATACCCTTTCATGGCTCTTGGTAAGGTCGTTGCAAAGTGCAATCCTGCTATCCGGAAAGCTCTTTGATATAACCGCAAGCGAGTCCTTTATGCGTTTTGGTGATTCATAAAAAACATATAATTCGGTTTTATTGGAAAGCATATAATCGAAAAGCTTTTCCGTGTCCCTTTTTTCTCTTGGGAAAAAGCCCATGAAAAGAAAGGAATCCGAAGGAAGACCCGAAATGGAAACCGCCGTTGCCGCAGCACAGCATCCGGGCACTCCGATGACCTCTATGCCTGCCTCCGCTGCCGCTTCCACCAGTACAAATCCCGGATCGTTGATGCAGGGAGTGCCCGCATCCGACACGACGGCTATGGACTTGCCGTCAAGAATCTCCCTTATAAGCCTGTCGACAGCCTGTCTTTCGTTGAACTTATGATTTGCAGTCTGAGGAGTGTGAATATCAAAATGACATAAAAGCTTAAGTGTATTTCTGGTATCCTCAGCAGCAATAAGGTCAACGCTATTAAGAACCTCAACCGCTCTTTTTGATAAATCCGACAGATTACCTATCGGTGTAGCCACTACATATAATTTACCGCTCATTATAAATTAAGTCCCTTTGCTTCATCACAGCCAAGAACAATGTTAAGGCACTGAATTGCAGCACCGGAAGCACCCTTACCAAGATTGTCAAATCTGGTGGCCAACAGTACTCTTTCCTCGTTACCTGTTACGAATATTTCTATGCCATCCCATCCTGAACAACCGTCTGAGAACAATGCTCCTCCAGCCTCAACATCTGCGCCAAAGGGCATTACCTTTATGAACTTTTCGTCCTTATAGTAGTCTGCAAAGAAGTCTCTTATTTCTTCAGGCTTCATTTTCTTTGACAAAAGTTTTGTAAATACAGGAACCTGAACAATCATACCGCTGTAATAGTTGGTGGTAAGAGGTGAGAAAAGAGGCTCACTGTCAAGTCCTGTTATGGCCTTCATTTCCTTAAGGTGCTTATGGGTCTGGCCCCAGGCATACATTCTTGCGGAATCAAACTTTACATCTCTGCCTTCTTCCTCGTATGTGGCTATAAGTTTCTTTCCGCCTCCGCTGTAACCGGATACAGCAAATATGGATACGGGATAGTCCGAAGGCATAATGCCTGCTTTAACAAGCGGGTAAGCCAAGGTTATAAAGCCTGTTGCATAGCAACCGGGAACGGCAATCTTTTTGCCGCATCTTATGGCATCTCTATGCTCCTTTGATAACTCCGGATAACCATATGCCCAGCCCTTTTCCGTTCTGTGAGCTGTTGAAGTGTCTATGATAATTGTTCTGTCGTTTTCCACCATTTCGGCAGCTTCAATTGCTGCCGCATCGGGAAGACACAAAAAAGTAATGTCCGATTCGTTTATAAGTCTTTTGATTTCTGCAGGATCCTTTCTAAGCTCCGGCGCAATCTTTATAATTTCAATATCATCTCTGTTTTCGAAGCGTTCGTTGATTCTAAGCCCTGTTGTTCCTTCACTTCCATCAATAAAAATCTTCTTTTTCATTCTATTCTCCATTTCATCAAACACCCGTGGGGCCATTTACAATGATGCGGGTTCATTCCTGAACATCGTTTCTGCGGCGTCCTCTTCCGGTTGTCTTATAATATAATTCTTTGTCCTTATACATTCGCTTGTCCGCTTCTTTGTATACTACGTTGGCCTTTGGCTTCTCTTCAAATTCCGAAGAAGCACAGTAGCCCTTGGAAGCGCTGACTTTTACAACCTTGTCCTCGTTGTCCTTTACTGCCAGTTCGTCAAAGAGCTTAAACTTTGACTCAACATCATAGTCTTTACAGTTTTTAACAATGGCAATGAACTCATCGCCACCCATACGGCCAAGAATTTCTCCATTTGTAAAGGTCGCTTTAAGAAGGTTTGTAAAGCGGATAATAAGCTCGTCACCGGCCTCATGTCCGTAATCGTCATTGGTGTTCTTAAGGTTATTTAAGTCATACTGAACAATGGCAAAGGGTTCTGTTCCTCTGTCGATTTCCTCGAAAATTTCATCGCACTTTCTTCTGGTATAAAGGCCCGTAAGCACATCCTCATAGGCAATCTTTTCAAGGAATCGTATTTCAGCCATCTTAAACAGCTGCTTTCGCATTTCATTAACAAAGTCCGCAAGAAGGGTAACAACATAGCAAAGAGCTCCCACAGGTATAAAAGATCTGTAGGACTCGCTGTGTATTCCGAACAAAGAATATCTTGCGGCCACTGAATAGAAAATGTCTCTTACGGCGATGACCATAAGAACAGTCAGGCCGATTGCAAGAAACTTGTGGGACTTTTCTTCCTTGAAACCTCTTGCAAGAAGGTAAATCATGAAGGCTGAGCATACACCGATAAATACAAGAAATGCTCCCGAAAACTCAGGTATATGGCCCAGGTTCGTGAACTGGAAAATAACGGTCAGAAGATATAACTGAATTTCCACCATTAAGAGCATGTAATATGCAAAGCATTCCCAGCGGTTCTTTCTTCTTTCAACCTCTTCCCTGAAATAAAGAAGTGCCGGGAAGGGTATCAGGTATAGTGCAAAAAATTCAAGGCAGGCCTTTACCTCCAGTTTTGATACAAAAATATAATCAAGGCTGTAGGAGCAAAGAGCCCAGAGACCCACGCAGAGTGAGAAAACACCGATGCTGAAGAGTCTGTTCATGGAATAGGACCTGAAATACAGACAGAAGGTAACTATTGTAATGCAGAAGCCCACAACCAAAAGGGTAACAGACACCAAAAAAGGAATCATACGATTTCCGTAAAATACCATGTAGGCATCATCAGCATTGTAAATTTCCGGTGAATTAATATTTGAAAAAGCAGAATCCTCCGTAACAAACATTGTAATTCTAATGTTTTTTCCGGCGGAATCTTCAGGAAGAGCAACAAATCTTGTACCATAGCCAAGAAGCGCTCCCTTTTCATATAAATCAGTTCCGTACTCATAAATCAAAACATCATCAACATAGACCTTGGTAACGGAGTAAACCATCTGAATTCTTAAGGATTGGTTGCTTCCCATATCTTCAGGAAGCTTATTGTACATAACAATCCATTCACCTTTTCCGGCAATCGGAAAGCTGAATTCCTCAAGATTAACATCTTCATGCAGTTCATCGTTTATTTTGATGTTCCAGCCTGTGGAAAGCTCTTTAATGTCCTTGTAGTTACGGTTTCTGTTGGCTGCCATATAGGCAAGCCCCACCAGAAGCATTGCAAAGATAAAAAGAACCACATGCAGGATTTTTGCCTTCAGTTTATTCAAAAGATCCTCCAAGCAATAATATCTCTATGTTAATGATACCTAATTATATAGCCCGTCTTAGCCCATTTCAAGTTGCAACAGATAAAGATTTTTCGGCTAAATCTCTTCTTTTTGTAAAATGTGCAAAATAAATGGCGTATGAAGTAACGACAAATCGTCCTTTCATACGCCATTGTAAAAAATCTATGGATTATAATACATATTTATCAAGAGTCGCCTGTACAGCACCGGGACCTGCGATAAGTTCCTTAAAATACTCTTCAACCTTAGTGCCAAGACCTACCTTGTAAAGATCTGAGCCAAAGATATCTGCATTCTTAAGAATGGGCTCAACCTTGCTGTGGATATCGGTATCTCCGAACTTAATGTCTGAAACATAAGGTCTTAAGGTTTCAAGAAGGGGATCAGAGCTTGGCTCAAAATTTTCGCCCTTATCATTGATACCCATAAGATATCTTAACCAGCCTGCAAATACCAAAGGAATCATATTTAAGTCTGCTGCCTTAAGGTCCTCTGCCTTTTCATAGGCCTTTATTGTTTCGCCAAAACGAATTCCAACCTTCTGAGAAGTATCTGTTGCAATTCTCCAGGGTGAATCAGGCATGAAGGGGTTGGGAATTCTAAACTTAACAACCTCATCAATAAACTTCTTAGGATCTAAAACTCCGGGATTTACAACAACCGGAAGTCCTTCTTCATAACCGATTCTTTCTACAAGTCTCTTTAAGGCAGGGTTTTCCATTTCCTTTGAAATAAGATTGTAGTTTAAGAGGCATCCGTAAACAGCAAGTGCGGTGTGAAGAGGATTAAGACATGTACAAACCTTCATCTTTTCAACACGGTCAACGGTTTCTCTTTCTGTATAGATAACACCTGCCTTATCAAGGTTAATCTTTCCGTTGGGGAAAGCATCTTCAATAACAAGATACTGACATTCCTCTGCATTTACAAAGGGTGCCACATAGGTGTTCTTTGAAGTAATAACAGGTGCAAGATCTTCGATTCCGTCATTCAAAAGAAGCTGCTCCACGGAATTGTCGGGTCTAGGAGTAATCTTATCAATCATTGACCAGGGGAAGGAAACCCTTGACTTGTCTTCAATGTAGGAAACAAAATCCGCAGATACCTTTCCATTCTTAGCCCATTCCTTTGCAAAGTTTGAAACCGCATCAAAAAGCTTGTCACCATTGTGTGAACAGTTGTCCATGCTTACCATTGCTACGGGCAATGCGCCCTTTACAAATCTCTTATAAAGCAAAGCACTTACCTTACCCATATAACTTACTGCCTTGTCGGGGCCGTTTTCAAAATCCGCAGCCACCATGGGAGCAATTTCACCTGCTGCATTCTTAAGGCTGTAGCCCTTTTCAGTTATGGTAAAGCTCACCATCTTAAGGGATTCGCTCTCAAATATTTCAGCAAGTCTCTTATAGTCTTCAGCATCATCAGGATTTACGGTCAATGACTCAACAATGCTTCCGATTACTGCCTTATCAATGCTTCCGTTAGCCTTAAGAGTAACATCTATTCCAAGACCATCGTGGGGCTTATACATCTTTTCAATGATTTCGTAGTCAAAACCTTCAGCTGCAATAAGTCCTGTCTTTTCAATGCCCTTTTCAAGAAGTTCTTCCATCAAAGCAGCCTGAAAGGCTCTGAAAATATTGCCGGCGCCAAAGTGAATCCACTCGGGATTTTTCTTTGTGGCTTCCTTTACCGCTTCTCTGTCATAGCCAAAGACTCTGTAGCCTTTATTATTCCATTCAGCCTTGTTCTTAAGGCTTTCAACTGATAAACTAAGTCCCATTTTTTTACCTCTTATTGCTTTTTTCAATAGCTTCCCAAAGTCCGTTTAAGTAAGTTGCGCCAAGTGCTCTGTCATAAAGACCGTAGCCGGGCATTGCGACTTCACCCCAGATCATACGACCATGGTCGGGTCTTATGGGGCCTTCAAAACCAATATCGTAAAGAGCCTTCATAATCTCATACATATCGAAGGTACCGTCTGAAGAAAGATGAGCGGATTCCTCGAAGTCTGTGGGAGAATTAAACTTAAGGTTTCTTACATGAGCAAAATGAATACGTCCCTTTAAGGATCTGATCATGTCGGGAAGATCGTTTTCAAGGTTTGTTCCGTATGAACCTGAGCAGAAGGTAACACCGTTATGAGGGTTATCAACCATCTTCATCATACGAAGGATGTTTTCTTTGTTAATGATGATTCTGGGAAGACCGAATACGCTCCATGCAGGATCATCAGGATGAATAGCCATGTTGATATCGTACTTATCACAGGTAGGCATGATTCTTTCAAGGAAATATTTAAGGTTCTCAAAAAGCTTTTCGTTATCAACATCCTTATACATTTCAAAAAGCTCTTTCACTCTTGCCATTCTTTCGGGTTCCCAGCCGGGCATAACATGGCCGTTGGAATCTCCTGCGATTGAAGCAAACATTTCTTCAGGCTTGATGGCATCAATGGCTGCCTGATTATAAGCAAGAACTGTGGAGCCGTCTGCACGCTTTCTTGCAAGCTCGGTTCTTGTCCAGTCAAATACAGGCATGAAGTTGTAGCAAACCATATGGATGTCTTCGCTGCCGAGTCTTTCAAGGGTCTTAATGTAGTTCTCTATATGCTCTTCTCTTTCGGGAGAGCCGATTTTTATTGCATCAGATATGTTTACGCTTTCGATACCCGCAATCTTAAGGCCTGCTGCCTCAACTTCTCTCTTCATTGCACGGATATCCTCAAGCTCCCATGCTTCACCGGGAACTGAATCATAAAGAGTAGTAATAACTCCCTTAACACCCGGTATCTGTCTAATCTGTTCAAGGGTAACGGAATCATGCTTGCTTCCGTACCAGCGTAATGTCATCTGCATGTTTTTACCTCCGATTTTATTCTCACATCCTTGATTGTAATGTTTGTGTATTAAAAAGATATACTATCTTTTGTTGTTAACATTGCAAATCTTGCTACCTTGCATTAAAATGTTTCTATCCAAAGAAAAAGGAGACTGTAATCATGAAAAAACAGGAGCTTATAACTCCCTTTTCCACACGTCAGTATATGTTTTCACGTGACTATGAAATCTACTACTACAGTGACATTCCCGGAACTGCAGTAAAGAGACATACCCATGATTACTATGAGTTCTATTTCTTTCTTGAAGGAAATGTAAGCATTGTGGTTGCCGGAAAAGATATACCCGCAAAACCCGGTGATCTTATCATTATCCCTCCCGGAGTAGAGCACTTCCCAAAATATCACGACAATGTCACACCTTATAAACGATTTGTTCTTTGGATAAGTGCGGATTATTACAACAGGCTCGTGGCTGCTTCTTCGGATTACGGCTATATAATCGAGACTGTTAAGAACGCGGGACAATACAAGTTCCCTAATGATGTACTTGCCTTTAATGAAATACAGTCTGCCCTTTTTAATATTACCGCAGAGGTTAAGGGTAACCGTTTTGGTAAGGATGCCAAGGTGTCACTTCAGATAAACGACCTTCTTCTTACCCTTAACAGAATGGCCTACGAAAAGGTTACAATAGGCATTTCCGGCACTAAAGGACGACTTTCAAACATTGTTTATGACTATATTCTGTTCCATTTGGATGAAGATTTGTCTCTTGAAAGACTTGAAAGAGAATTTTTTGTAAGTAAATATCATATAGAGCATATTTTCAAAGAAGATTATGGAATATCCCTGCACAAGTTTGTGCAGATAAAACGTCTTTATGCCTGTAAAGACGCAATCGGAAGCGGAAAGCCCATTCAGGAAACCTTTCCTCTTTACGGCTTTAATGACTATTCCGTTTTTTTCCGTGCATTTAAGAAGGAATTTGGTATGAGTCCTAAGGAATATCAGTTGATTCAGAGGTAATATCCTCCACAAAAGGCTCATTTTTCGCATTGGCCTTTGCTTCCATTTCGATTTCCACCTTTCTAAGGGCTTCTTCGTAGCCCTTAAGGGCGGCAAAGGGCATAAACTGCTTCGCTCTGTCCTGGGGACTCATTTTTGCATATGAGGCCTTCATCTTACTCATCTTTTATGCCCTCCTATCTGATTGTTTCGTTCTATCGTAGTACCACCGTCTTCAAGATTCATTCCCTTTAATACGGCATTCTTCCCATAACGCCCCTTTATACTTAGCATTGCCTTCTGCACACGGTTTTCTCTTTCCTCTTCGGCATAGTCCGTAAACAGGTCAAGCTGTCGCATATTATCATCCGTTATATTGTTAAAGCTGATATTTATGCGCCTTATGGGTATTTCAGGATCCTTAATTCGAAGGTACAGTTTCTCCACTACGGGAACTATAAGGCTTGCGGAATTAGATGGTGTAAGAAGTCTTGCGCTTCCCCTCTCACCCTCCATGTGAAGGGCATTTGAATAGCCTAAATACATGGTTATGGATTCCGTAATCTTACTCTTTGCCACCATATCAAGGCACATAAGGTCCGCCATTTCCTTAACCACCAGAAGACCTTCCTCATGCTCGTAATCCCTTGGAAGTACCTGCCCACTGGAAACACAGTTCGTGGAGGGCTTATAGGCTTTAATATCTTTCATGGTGGCGGTTTCACGCCCCCAGGCATGATCAATTAAGAGTTCGGCGTCTACACCGAATATATGATACAAAAGCTCTTCATCCGCATGGGCCACATCATACATGGTTTCCATACCGTTGTGCTTAAGACGTTTTGTAATACCCGGTCCCACCCTCCAGAAATCAGTCATGGGCTTATGATGCCACAGCTTCCTGCAATAGGATTCCTCATCAAGAACTCCTATATGGTCCGGCGCATGTTTAGCCATTATATCCAGTGCAATCTTTGCAAGATACAGATTGGTGCCCACACCGCAGGTCGCCTGAATACCGGTACGTTCAGAAATCGTGTCCATGATTCTCCGTCCCAGCTCCTTGGCCGTACATTTATACAAATCAAGGTAATCCGTAACATCCATGAAAACCTCGTCTATGGAGTAAACATGAATGTCCTCTTTTGCAATAAATTCAAGATATATCCCATAAATCCTTGCGGAAACATCAATATATCTTTGCATTCTGGGAGGTGCCATTATATATTTAATTGTCTTGGGTATTTCAAATACCCTGCATCGTCCCGGAACCCCGAGCTTTTTCATGGCCGGAGATACCGCAAGACAAATGGTCTTGTCACTTCTCTCCGGATCCGCAACCACAAGATTGGTGGTGAATGGGTCTAAATTTCTGTCAACACACTCCACGGATGCATAAAAGGATTTAAGGTCTATGCAAACATAAGTTCGATTCTTCATAGCTTCATTATGCCACCAACCCTGAAAAATTTCAATCCTCCGCGGCAGCCGATTTAATCAGTTCTTCAATGTGAATGGCAACACTATCCAGGCATGGCAAAACACAATTATCATCATTTAATAACATCGGAAGTTCCGTACATCCTAATACAACCGCTTCAATGCCATGCTCGTTTTTCATCTTAAGAAGAATATCATTGAATTCCTTAAGCGTACTTTCCTTTACAATGCCAACCTCTAATTCTTCCAATATTCTTTTGGCAATAAGTTTTTTGTCCTCATCGCCCGGTACAATTACGTCAATTCCTGCCCGGAGGAAATCCTTTTTCATATAGTCTCTGTCCATTGTAAAAATGGTTCCAAGCAGACCGACCTTTCTGAATCCTCTTCTGTCGGCTTCTTTGCACACTGACATAGGTATACTGATTAAGGGTATACCTGTTTTCTCCTTTACGGCTTCAAACACAATATGCATTGTGACTGCGGTTAAGGTAATAACCTCCGAGCCCGTTGCCTTCAGTGCATTAATTTTCTCAGATAAATAATCGGATAAGTTTTCATAATCACCGGCCACTACCATGTCCCAGGCTCTTCGAAAGTTTACGCTTTCTATCGCCATATCCGGCATTGCTTTTCCGCCGGTCATTTCATCTATCTTTGAATTCAACTCCTTATAATACATCAGGGTGGACTCAGGACCTGTTCCACCTACCAAACCGATTTTTTTCATATCACTTCTCCTAATTGAACAATACTATTAAAATTGCTGCACTCAAATATGCCAGTGCCTCCGACTAATCTAAATTATAACTTTGTTTGCACTATTGCGTCATCAACTCATATATCTTATGTTTTGCAAACTCCAATTTGATGTTCTAACAGCCGTACAAATACAGACTCAAAATCAGCTCATAAAAATACCACAAATCAAAAATATTGCACCTATGATGATTACTGGAATAATTAAAAGACTGATACCTATCTCCACCGCGCCAAAGGATTTCTTTCCTTTTATCTTACAAATGATTCCATAAATCAACATTATAATACCAGGAACAATTGCTACCCATGGTACATTTGCACTTAACGCAAGCCTCTCGGCATTCCAATCGATGCTAAGTAAGATTTCTAAGATAGTAAACAATAATGTACTTCCAGCAAAAGTATAAGTTATAATCTTCTGCCGTTCTTCAAAATCTGTCTTAGCAATCTGTACAACGTCATTAACCGCCATTTCTTCTGCAGAAATTTCCTGTTTTTCTCTTTCTGATTTCATAAGTTCCATTATGGATACATCTAAAGCATCAGCTAGATCTTCTATTGTATTAATATCTGGAAAACCTAAACCTCTTTCCCATTTACTGACCGCTTTATCTGTTACTTGAATTTTTGCAGCTAAATCCTTTTGTGTCATTTTTAATTCTTTTCTTCTTTCAGCTACAAAGCAACCGAATTTGTTTGCATCCATTTTTATCACCTCCGATTGCAATCATATCTGCCTTTTACACTTTACACAACCGACGTATCGTTTACCTGCTCAAAGGCGCGATTTTACTAGCATTCTACAAATCGTTTACTTGCTATATTGACCGAAAAATTAGAATTCTATTAACTCAACCTTCTCAACTCTTCTTCTGTGGTTTGTCCTTTCTGTATTGCTTGTTCTATATAGCCTCTTGATCTGGCCTGCTCCAAAAACACACCGAACTCTGCTTTACTGATACTATAAAAAACACTCTGCATCCAATATGCACTGCTGTTATTCATCAATTTGTTTTCTATATACAATAATTCTCCACCATTTGAGATCCCGATATATTTCAAAACATCCATCTTATCACCTCGTGAAATCAGAATTCCCTACCATTCTTCCAACATTGCTGCCTTTGCATGTCCATAGAAAATTCTGTTAGGTCTCAGTTCCAGTAATTTATTCCATGTATCCTCAATTTGTGTTCCTTCATGTAATGGCAACTCATATAATGGATTCAAGTCGCCGACTAAAAGCATTCCATCATCCAACCATATCGAAACACTATCATCACTATGGCCCGGAGTTGCTATGATTTCCCCTTGTATCCCTAGTTTTTCAAAGAAAAAACGACTTTCGTCAATAGAAATTGTAATAACTTTTGCATCATCAATCGGAACATAGCTTTTAATCTTTTCTTTTGCAAAAACCTCATCACTGAAATGTAAAAAATCCTTTTGTATATCAATCACTACAATTTTAATCCCGAGCTCTGCCAGTTGACCTGCTATCCCCATATGATCAGGATGAAAATGTGACAAGAAAAGATATTCTATATCCTGTATTTTTATTCCGCTGCTCTTTATTGCCTGACAGAATTTTTCAAATGTACCTGCCCAATCCGTATCAAATAAAGTATATTTTTCCTTGCCTTTAATTAAATACGTGTTTGTATTACCATATTTTAATTCTATAACCATATCTCATTTTACTCATTCTCTAAATTTGTTCAGGAAATAAGAACTTTTATCATTCCTACAAACTGAATTTTTCAGTTCAAAATAGTATTACAAAAATCTTTTATTTCATCAATTCTTGTAGCAACATCCTCTTTATACTCAATAGAACAAAGACCTAACTTGCCACAAGACTCAATTTCCAAATGACCATAAAAATGTTCAACACTGCTAATAATTCTTTCACACTCAGGCATGCTTGGACCTGTTCGAAGTGCAATAGTATACCCCTTTTTTCCCTCAGATAACTTGGCATGTGGCTCGTGAGTATTACACCAAGGTGTACATCTATCTATAAACACCTTAAATTGTCCAGGAATATCTGCCCAATATGAAGGAGATACTGACACTATTTTATCTGCCCATTCATACTGTTCCATTATCTTGATAACATCATCTTTTTGAAAGCACTGTGCAGTGTTATGGCAAGTTCTACATCCCTTACATAAACCTACTTCATAATCATCAATGCAAATGCTTCTAACTTCATTTCCTTCACAAGCAATATCTTTAACTATATTTACTATTTCCGCTGTTGCACCATTTCTGACTGGACTGCAATTTATAATAAGTATTTTCATAAGTTCTTCAACTCCACGGCTTCTAATTTGTTTAATTCTGAAAATCTGAATTCTAAATTCCCATCTCTTTCATTTCCTTTAACGTAAATTCCTGCAATTTCTTAAGTTCTATCAGTACATCGATTACAAACAATTATTATTATTTGCCTAGCCCGAATGATCAAAATCATAGTAACTACCATATAACCCAGTAGCACAAAAAAGTTTCAATTTAATCATCAATTAATTCCCACACATAATTGCCAAAATCAACAATAATATACATAAAATCAATGCTACAATAAACAATGCTTTCTTTCTGTTATTTTGAATCCATTCATATTTTTTTCCAAGAAAATACAAAGGAATAGACAAGACCATCTCTAAAATAATTATAGAAACTACTCCTCGAATGCCCATCAAAAAATTCTTAGCAGACCAATTCCCTTCCAAAAAACATACTAGAATTCCAGCAATTACTGTACAAACTATTACATTTAAGAGTATTCTTGGAAATGACTCATATGGTTTTCCATCTCTATCAATTGCAGAGAAGTAGCTCGAGAAAACCCCTTTCTCGATCTCTATAATATCTTTTGCAATATCCATAAATCTATTGCCCTGTTTCTCTTCTTCTTCAATCGTATTCCAATATACATTCACATCCATTGAAGCGATTTGTACAAAGTCTTCTTTCATTTTCTGACTAAGTTTCATTGCTCCCTTCAATTCATCCATTTGCTTTTGAAGATTTTCTATATTTGTATCAAGAGCCTCATCCATAGATCTTATGCCATCAAAAAGATCATCGATTTCCTCGACAGACATTCCAATCTTTCGAAGGATAATAATTTTTTTCAACTTCTCTACATCTTCATCGGAATAATCCCTGTATCCATTTCCTTCTCTGATCGGTGTAATAAGTCCTTCTTTTTCATAAAATCTTACAGTCGCTCTTGGAACTTCTAAAAGCTGTTCCACTTCTTTTATTGTCATCTTAGTGACCTCCTTGTGATTTATGAGGCTACTTTAATCCATAAACAAACTTTACAGTCAATATCTTTTTTTATGTTTTTCGCATTTTTATAGTGTAAAGCAACTTTATAGTCTATTTCCAATCCTTATTTAGCCTAGAAAATATGAATTTGCATATCCCGAATGATCAAAATACTATCGATTATCATAATAAAACAAAGCCTTCTCATATAATTCTCGGCATTGCTTTTCATCTCCCCAAGATAATGGATCATCTGCATAACACAATATATCAAACGGTTCTTTTTCAGATAATTCACTTGGTAAATACTGCCATAACTGATACATTCGCTTTCCAAACCTTTCAAGATTATTTTCTGTATCATATATGTCTCTAATTCTATCCATCAGCTTTTTACCAAATAGAACCATATCCGTATCCAATTGCCGCTCATCAAATAAATGAACTAGGTGAAGCATCGCATCTTTATAATTTCTTCCTTCCAAATCCAGCAGAACTTCATTCTGTGGGTTTTGAAGAAATAGCTGATCAAGTTTTTTTCTATATTCATCATAACTATCATATCCAATGCTACATAAAATAGCATACACTATCAGCTCGTCCATGCTTCCCAGCCTTTCAAGGTTAAATAATATAATAAAAAATATCTATATCAATTGTTCTCGATTTAAGTATTCCATAAGCCAATCTTTGTATGACTTGCCTTCATTATAAAATCTTCCGTTACCATCGATAGTTTCAAGCAATTCTTTTATCTTGTTCCCGTCGCCGTGATGGATTGCCACTAAAATTTTGCTAAACTCATCTACATATTTTCCTGTATACAAATATTCAATATATTTTTCTTCAGATAGATCATCTAATGAAGACATTATCTTTTCAATATTTTCATAGAAAATCGATTCCAAATAATCGGGAGTCTCAGATTGTAATTCTATAGTATCTAGATATATCCTTGCAGCTCCAACCGTAAAAGCACCTACTACCCTTAAACTATCTGGTTCTTGCTTGTTCGACTCCATTCCAATTACATCCCACAATATATCATCAATCCACAGTGGTTTATATTCAATCCAAAAACTCATAATGGGCTTCAAATCCGATTCACGAATCCCAGCTGATGGCATAATTCCGTAAATCATATCCCCTCTTATAGTCCACAGCATATAATCCTTCTTTTTCAACTTCTGCTGCTTGTACCTTTTGGGGCATTCCTTCATCATTAGCTTTATATTATTCTCAAGTTCCTTATTTCTTTTTTGATCTTCCCTCTTCATTTCACCCTACCTTAGTTAATAAAACAAGAACTTACTGTTCTTTTATAAACTCAACCGTTTGTTCCTTCATGGATATTTTTCCCACCCTATATCCATATTCAATCAACTCTTTTTTATATGTTAAAAACGAATGGTCAATTGGTACTCCGGCTACATTTTCAATTTCT
>JAZLLV010000043.1:0-21535 GCA_045598365.1 Lachnospiraceae bacterium | reverse complement strand
TTTGCGATTCGATCCATGACTAACCTCCACTAACGCTACTATGCGCTACTATGCAAAACTATCTCTAGCGTTACTATATGGAGTTAATTATTTCACGAATCATGGGCCTGATGGAAGGCACCGTGTTATTTTGCGCTTACGGTGGAAATACAAAAATTGACCCGGATTTTAGGTTTGCTATTATTGATAATGTTCAAGATATTGAGATACTTAAAAAGTATTGCTATTACGAGGATGCTAACGACTCATATCCAGAGAGTGAATATGTAGGAGATAATTTTGTCAGACATATACGTTTAGAGTACACTGTAGAATGGTATAATTGATGACCATATAGTCTGTATGACTGCCTGCGAAAAAATGACATATAAAGCAATTAGATATATTAAATCAAGAAGGGTGCTACCGATGACGGTTCGCCTGATTAAATGATTACTTAAAGTTGTAACCGCTTAGTTTGCAGGTTGGGCGGTTACTTTTTTGTGGTATTGCTGCCAATCGCATAGCCAAGACCAAAAGTGGTTAAACAGAGACTAAGCACTGCAATCAAGTCTGCAACAGTGAGCATAAGCGAGTGTGTCTCGCCTTCGGCTCGGTCGGTGCTAAGCAGGTGCCACTGGCACCTAGCACCCTTTCCAAGATTTCCCGAAGGATTCTATGTAATCGGAGCTATTAACTCTCCGCAAAAAGCGAACCGCCATCGTCAAAATAATAGCACCCATGAGGAATTAACCTCATATTCATTATACCATTAGTCACGAATAAATTCGGCTAAAAATCGAACAAGCGTTTGCAAACAAAAAAGGAAGCTGCGATGGAGTAAGCGGTGGAGTTGCAAAAGATGTGCTTGGAAAGTCCTTATTTTACTAGGGCTCGGGACTCCACTCCCGATTCGATCCCCGTCTCGCGCTCTTCAAAAAAGCACATCAGATGATGTGCTTTTTATGCCCGTGCCTGTATCCGCGACAGCGCCTGAAAGGCCGGTTTGCAAAGCAGCCTCAGCGCTTAAATGAAAGTATCATTTTACACTTTTAACTATCACAAAGTCCTTTGATGAAAGCCTAACCGTTCCATCAACAGGTTCACCTGTAACAAGATTTGTTCCGCTGATATTATTAACGACAGTTTCCTCGTCAGAAGCATTCAAATAGAAAGTATAAATGCTATCCTCTGAATATCTTGTATACTTTTCAAGCCCTGTTTTCAGCGTATTGTAAGGGATCTCTTCATTGCTCAATATACATTTAAGCAATCTGCTTAATGAATCAGCATCGCATCTTGCCGCCTGATAATAGGCTTTTCCTTTCCCAACCTCATTAACGGTAAGAGCCGGTGAGCCTTTGTAAAAGTCATCCGTATAGGTACCTATCACTTTTGCATCTTGAACTTTCAATACTTCTGCGTAATCATAAACAGTTAATAATTCACCCGCTTCAAGCTTAATACCATTCCTGTCAGACGGATATAATGTATCGATTTCTTCGCTGATTATACCGTATAGCTTACTTAAGCCCTGCCCCGGGAATCCGCCAAGAAAGGCCAGACAATTTTCATTTACATAGCCCGTCATATAAGTTCCAAGAAGTATGCCGCCATTTTCAACATACTTGATCATTTTGTCAGCCGCATCTTCTTTAAGTAAAAACAACATCGGAGCTATAACAATCTGATATTCGTCTGATACATCATTAGCAGAAATAACATCAGCCTCAATGCCGAGTGACATTAACGCTTTCCAATAAGCCTGGCATGTGTCATCGTATTTTTTCGAACTATTGCTAAACCCGCCTGAGCCATCAATAGCCCACCAGTTTTCCCACTCAAATATAATTGCAGCCCTGTTCTTTTTAGTAGAGCCCTCAATCTCTGCAATTTTCTTTAATAGTTCGCCGGTTTTGGCAACTTCCTTAAATATTCTTGTATCATTGGTCCCCACATGATCAACAACAGCACCGTGGAACTGCTCAGTAGCGCCACGGGACTTCCTAAATTGAAAATATTGAACGGTATCAGAGCCGCAGGCAAGGGCCTGAGTCGAAAAAAGCATATGCACGCCGGGTCTTCTTAGTTTATTGAATTTCATCCAGTTAACCACTCCCGGAGCACTTTCCATGAGCATGAAGGGCATATCTTTTTTCAAGCCGCGAATGATTGCGTGATCAAAGGCGCTTTCAAGCATGGTATCCGCAAAGGATTCCCTGTCATTATGGAATTCAGGATAATTGTCCCAGGATACTACATCAAGCCTTTTTGTGAATTGTCTGTAATCAATATCATAGAATCGTTTCATCAGATTTGTGGTAATGGGTACCTGCTTTGCAGAAAACTCTCTGATTGTATCTATTTCTACTGATAGGTAGTCGCAGAAATTCTGAGTGGTAAATCTCCTCCAGTCAAGATTAAGGCCCATAACCGCGGTCTGACCATTTCTGTAGGGAGGTTCAATTTCATCAAAATCACTGTATCTGGCACTCCAAAAGGTTGTCCACCATTCATGATTAAGTTTTTCTATGTTTCCTTCATATTTTTCGCGAAGGAAGCCCTGGAATTTCTTCCTGCACAAGTCGCAATAGCACTCCCCGCCAAACTCATTGGAAATGTGCCACATTAATAATCCCGGGTGATTTCCCACCTCTTCAACCAGTTTTCTGTCTATAGTACGAACTTTCTCTCTGTATATAGGAGAAGAAAGACAATGATTATGCCTGAGTCCGTGCCTGTTGCGTTGTCCCATTCCATCCACACGCATAACCTCAGGATACTTTAAGTCCATCCATGCCGGTCTTGCAGCAGATGGAGTGGCAAGGATGGTATAGATACCATTTTCATAAAGATTGTCCATTATCTGCTTAAGCCACTCAAAATGATATTCACCCTCACAAGGCTCATACATCGCCCAGGAAAAAATACCGAGAGTAGCCTCATTAATTCCTGCTTCTTTCATGTATTCAATATCTTTTTGAAGAATATCCGGTCTGTCAAGCCACTGTTCCGGATTATAATCACCACCATGAATGATTGCATTCATTCTTTTTCCAAAAACGTAATTCATAAGGAATATTTACTCCTGTAATTTTATTTTCATTGACGAATACTGAAAAGTTCTACAGAGTCTATTGTGCCCCAACCCTTAGCCTTGCATTTTACAGAAATACCAATCTCTACCGTCGCTTCATCCGGTACTTCTATATCATTAACAGAAGGATTCTGCCACTTTTGCCAGCCGGAAAGAGAAACCATATCTGACTTGTAAACCGAAAGTTCAGCACCATCTTTATACACGGACACATAGAGATAAATAATCTGATCCGCTCCAACCGTGCCCGCGTCACCACCTTGGAGAAATGCATCTGCCGAGTATGTGCCTGCTTTTAAGCCGGTAATTTCCTGATGAACCGTAAACTCAACAGGCACAGAATCCCAGAAATGCAGGGAATAGTCGCCATCATAAGCATCGGCTGCTTTGTTCTGGTAATCAGTCTGACTACCGGCACACTCAACCGTCCACATTGTGCGATTGCCATCTTCAAAGCTTGGATTAACCACATAATTAACATTACAAACCTTAACTGTAGCAGTAATCGGGTACTCACTTTCAGAAAGTTTTACAATGCCCTTTACCTCATATGTTGCTGCCTCATTCATATCAACATTTGCAATATCTTCCGCATTCCAGCTTACATGAAGTTTTTCTGAAATCGATGAATCATTATATATAACAGGCACACTTTCAGGGAGTTCAAGCTCTGTTCCTATCTGTAATGCTGTTTCAAAATCATTTATTGCAAGAACTTCAATCTTTTCTCCGATTGCACCATAATTAACATATTTGAAAACATTAAGTGACGGAAGCACTTTACCTTTACTGTCAAAAAATGCCTGATTGTCCCAGGAGCAGCCCCCATAATACAGTCCCGCATCGTTTGGATCGTATTTGGCAGAATAAGAAGAAGCCCAGCCTGAGCCGTATTTTTCCCACAGCACACTGTTTGAATCATAGTTTGAGCCAACAGCAATCCAACAGCCTTCCCAATAGAACACGCCTATGGCTCCCCCCTCTGATGCTGAAGCCATCACATCTCTTATGCAGTTAGCCTGTCCCTGCACAGAAGCCGGATAATTCGGAAGTGCATCAGGTCCGCTGATACGGTTTGCCGATTCATCAGTATCCTCTCCCGTATACATATATGCTGTTTCCATGATGCAGGTTTTCTTTCCATATTGAGAGGTTATGGAAGCAAGGACATTTTTCATATTATCCAGGGTACCATGCCAGTAGCCGTAATATGACACACCGAAAATATCGTAGTCTATGCCGGCCTTTTCTAAGTCAGAAGCTTTCTTAAGCGTTCTTTCAGGGTCATCAATCTGTGTAAAGTGAATAACAATCTGAATATCTGCTCCTCTGTCTTTTGAAACCGCGCGAACGGCAGAGCTTGCAGAGGCCAAAAGTTCAAGCTCCTGCTGCCAGTCTTTGGCACCGGCGAGTCCGTTATTAATCTCATTTCCTATCTGAACCATTCCTACATCGGCACCGGCATCGATTATTGCATTAAGGCTCTCCACCGTATACTCATAAATAGCTTTGACCTTATCAGAAAAGGTGTAATGAGCCCATTCTTTAGGTGCCACCTGCTTGCCGGGATCGGCCCAAAAGTCAGAATAATGAAAGTCCACACAGGTCTTCATACCATACTGTGCTGCCCGGCTTCCCAAAACAGCAGCCGTTTCAACGTTACAGTTACCACCGCCATAACCATTGCCATCCCTGTCAAAGGGATCGTTCCACACACGAATACGCGCATAGTTTATTCCTGCATCTGCAAGTATTTTAAATACATCCGTTTCTTCACCGTTTTCGGCATAATAACGAACACCGCTTGCCTCTTCAGAAAGAATACTTGATACATCCATTCCTTTGATGAAATCCTCTGCCAGGCCTTCTATTTTCTGAACAAACAGATCCGCATTCTCCGTCTGTGTCGGATACACTGCATGATATATTTCTTTCTTCTCTTCTTTGCTCTTTTCACCACAGCCGGCAATAACTGAAAGCAAAAAAGCCAAAGCAAGTAAAGCTACCAAATTCTTACTAAATTTATTAGTCATCCCAAACTCCTAACACATCTCATTAACTACATTCGCGCTGTAACTAAGCCGCAAATGAAAAGTGATAAAGGAAATAAAATGTAAAATAAATATTTATTGTAATTTCCACCACGTCTTCCGCTGTAGCAGAAAATCGGATAGGTGGCAAATATACCGGTTATATAAGGAATGCTGATGATAAATCCAAAAAAACAGGCAAATCCTCGGCTCTCCCTGAATAAATAGTAGACCGCTACAAGTGCTACACAGATAAGCCCAAACTCAACATTCAATATTGCGCACCATAACATTGCAGCTATTGAAACAATCACACATATAATATAGTGCTTCCTGTTAGCCTGAATAATGCGAAACGCTCCGATTAGTATAAGTCCAAACACAAGTCCAAACATTGGATTCTGGCTTTTAAAATCCCAGTACTTTCCACTCATTGCAAAATCATATGGTGCTTCGGACAAAACCGCAAAAAACAAAATATTCAGAAAATAATGTCCAAAATCATGTGTGTTTTCTGCACCTTCAACAAGCAAAAAGGCGTAAATTGAAAGAGCTGCACCTGCAAGTAACTTCATTATGATTGCAAGGGTTGCAGTTTTCATGACACCGGATCCTCCGGCCATAGCCTCAAAAAGGGTAACATTATTATATATTTCCAAATGAAGCACCCCTCTTTGCAAAACTGTCTCACTTACGATATAACTAAGCATGCAAAAGGTAGCAATAATCTTCATCCCGACCTGTGAAATCTGAACTCCCAGTAACCGTCTCAATAGCGTATCTCCTTATTAACCCTTTACTGCGCCTCCGGTAATGCCTTCAACGTAGAACTTCTGCATAATATAGAACAAAATCGAAATCGGAATTGATACAATAACACCGCCACAGCAAAAGATTGTGAAGTAGCTGTTTATCAAACTCTTGTCTAACATCTTGTACAGTCCGATGGCAACCGTATAGTATTCCGATACGCCGGCATTTAAGATCAATTTTGAAAAGACAAAGTCCATCCAGGGAGTCATAAATGATGAAATAACAGTGTAAACAATGATAGGTTTTGACATAGGAAGAATGATTTTGAAAAAAGTCTTCGACTGCGAGCACCCATCAATTGTTGCCGCTTCACAAAGAGAGCGGGGAACAGTATCAAAAAATCCTTTGCAAATCAAATAACCAAGACCGGCTGAGCCTGAATATACCATTATCAAGCCAATATGGCTGTTTGTAAGACCAAAGAACTTAAGCACAAAATATGTGGCAATCATCGAAAGTGTTCCGGGAATAAGTCCTAACATAACACCGATATTCATAATAGTCTTACGACTTTTCATCTTACCAAAGCTTAATGCATAGGCTGTCATGAGTACCAATACGGTTGAAATGACACTTGTAAAAACAGCTATTTTTAATGTATTCATAAACCAGGTAGGAAACTGGTTAACTGAATTCTGACTAAAAAGCAGAGAATAATGCTTAGTCCCCCAAACCTTAGGGAAAAAAGTGCTTGCATTCATTCCGCTGTAATCACTGAAGGAAGTGCATACCAGCCAGACAATTGGAATCAGCCAGATAGTTGCCAAAACAAGCAGTAAAAGATTATGTCCAAAATACTTTCCGATTTTTTTAGGAGTTATATTATTTTTCATTAGTTGTAAACTCCTTCCCTGTCACCACGAATTAAAAGATTAAATGAAATCAATGTAACAACAGCGCAAACGATAAACACCATAATACCAATCGTAGCAGCCATCTTATAGTTGTAATAATCCTGTGTCAACGAGAACAGCCACGTTACAAGAAGGTCTACTTCCTTTGCATTTGAGCTTGCCATCTTTTGGTCAGTTGTTGTATATACACTTTGCGTCAGAAGATATATAACATTGAAGTTATTTACGTTTCTTACAAAGTCTGTAACAAGTGTCGGTCCTGTGATAAAGAAAACGTAGGGCATGGTAATATGTACGAACTGCTGCCATTTTGTTGCTCCGTCAATCTTTGCGGATTCAAGCTGATCGGTAGGAATATTCATTAATATTCCTGTTGCAATAAGCATCTGATAAGGAACGCCTACCCAGAAGTTTATAAGAATAATCATCACATGAGCCCAGCCGGGTGCCGAAAGAAAAGGAATATAACTGGTTCCTATAACACCAAGGTCCTTAAGCCACGCAGTAATTCCCCATAATTCAAAATAATGATTCACAATACCATTGTTGGCGAACATACTTCTTATTAATAAAAGTGAAACAAACTGGGGTACCGCAATTGTTATAACGAATAAAACCCTCCAGAGTTTAGGAGCGATTGTATATTTGGAATTAAGCAAAAGAGCAAGAATGATTCCACCAAAATAGGTTGTGAAAGTTGCAAACAAAGCCCATATAAGTGTCCATCCAAGAACCCGGACAAAGGCATAACCAAAGGTAGATGTAAGTCCTCCGCCGCCAAAAAGCGTTACAAAATTCTTTATGCCGACCCAAGTAAACAGTTCTGCCGGTGGCATATGATTCTGATCATAATTGGTAAAAGCAACAAAAATCAGGAAAAGAATCGGTATCACCGTAAATATGACAACACCGAATACCGGTATACTGAGCATCGTAGCAGGAAATTTTTTATCCAAAAGGTCATGGATATCATCCATAAATGAATTAATATATTCGCCGGCTTTCGCTTTGAGTTCAAGCTTGTAGCTTTCAATCACCGAAGAGATTAGCACAAATATTCCAAATGCCCATACTACAAAGCTAAAAAGGCTCATTAACAGAATCATGAATGAATTGTCATAATCATTCCATTCATTTTTCATTGTGGCCATATTGAATACTTTTTCAGCTTTAACCGTTCCAAGCGTTCCAAACTTGGGAACATATTTTGTTGAAACAATAACTGTAAATGCAACTACAACGGCTTCAAGAGCGGTTATTAACAAAGCCTTGATAAACTGCTTTCTTCTTGCATAACCAAGCCCCCACCATATAGCTGTCAGTTTGACAAAAATATCGCCATGAGCAAAAGCTTTTCCAAATTCTTTAATCCTGTTCATTCCGGTACCGATATCCTTTATTATCAAAATTTGTATTAAAATAGGGGCCCATAAATCATGAGCCCCATTAAGTTTTAATTTAGTCTCTTACGCATGATATTTTACTGTTCAATGGGAGCAGTAATACCGGCTACTAATTCATCAAGAGCACTCTGAATAGCTGCCACATTGTCAGCCTCGATTTTACCCTGGGCAATAATTTCACCAAAGGTTGATGAAGGAGACCAGAAGTTTCCTCCTACTGTCTGAGGTACGCCAAATGCATCCTGAGCCATGATAGCTGAAAGAGCTACATTTTCTGAAATTTCGGGAACTGAAGCTGCTACGTTGTTTGTAGGTAAGCTCTGACGAGCTACAAAACGAGCTGCCTGAGAGCTTTCGTTTGTAATATATTCAGCAAGTAAAGTAGCCCAACCTGCGTTAGCAGAGTAAGCATTAACACCTACAAGCTTAAATCCTGCGTAGTCTGCCTGCTGGCAAACTGTGCTACCACATACATATGTAGGAAGTACGGTTGCTGCATATCCATCTCCGAATGCGGCCTGAACTGCACCTGCATCCCATGTACCATCAACTACTGCAACAAGTCCACCTGCTGCAATCGCATTTGAAAGACCGCCATCTTCTACTGCCATAAATGCAGGATTTCCTGCAATCTTAAGCATTGCCTGCGCAACTTCCACACCGGTAATTCCCTTTGATGAGGTTCCGTTCCAGTCAACATTTGTCTTGCCTGCAGCATCAACTTCACCTGCTGAAAAACCTGCACCTACAAAGAAGCCTGCATTGTACCAGCCGGAAGCAAGTGTCATTGCAACCTTACCGCCTGCTGCATTTGCAGCAGCAAGAAGTGAATCCCAGGACTTAACGTCTTCTGCTGAAATCTTGGATGAATCATAGTATAAGAAGAAACCATTACCACCTGACATAGGGAAAGCATACATTGTTCCATTGTAGGATGCAGCAGAAACTGAACCTGCTGAGTTGGCTGCCTTTACTTCGTCCAAGGTCTTTCCCGCTACGCTAAGCACATCCTTCATCTCATCGATAGACTGTAATGCGCCGGCATCAACAAGTGCCTTCATCTGGTCATCTGCAAATGCAAATACATCTGCAGCTGCCTGGGGATCGTTCAAAACAGTATCCTTTGCTGTTGATTCAGATTCAACACCAATCTGAATTTCAAGCTTAACTTCTGAAGCATGCGCTGCAATAAACTCATCAGCCAGCTTACGAAGAAGTTCCTGATCTTCTTCAGCACCCCACATTGTAAGAGTGACTGTTTCATCATTTGTTACTGTGCTATTGCTTGGTGTGGAGCCTGTGCTTGCTGATGTGTCATTGCTTGATGCTCCACCACAGGCTAAAAGGCTAAGAGCCATAACGCCTGATAAAAGAATTGCTACAATTTTCTTTTTCATTTTTATCCTCCGATTGTGTTTTGCTAACCGATATGCGGTTTGGCCTTGTGGCCTTGCGCAACCGGTTGTTCACCATATACATATTCTACTATCCTTGTTTTTTTTAGTCAACCTTACATTATTAACAAGTTCAAGCGGAATATTTTAGGCATTTTCAACAAATATTCAGCCATTTGTACTATCGCGCATTTGAATGTTGTAGTCATAAATAACTTTACTTTGCGCATCTTCCCCGTCGATGTTGCGCAGCAAAAGCTTCAACCCCTGCGCTCCAAGCTGCTTTGAGTCAAAGTACAAACTTGTGATAGCCGGTTTATGATTTTTAAGCAGATTAGAATCATAAAAACTTACCAGTTTAATATCTTTGGGGACATTAATATTCAATTGCTGCAAATGAAAAAGTGCTGAATTACATAAAACATCATCCATGCAGGCTATGCAGTCAATTTTACTGTTTATTATTTCGCGAATAACCGAATCCATTCGTTCAGCGTTATGCATGTTCAGATAAACAAATTCCGGATCATGTTGTATACCACAATTATTGAAACCATCTATAAATCCGTTTAATCTGCTTTGTGTTACAAAGAAATTTTCATTGCCACCAAGAAGTGCAATTTTCCGGCACCCGCGATTAAGCATTGTTTCCGTCATTCTCATTGCTGCGCCCCTGTTATCATTATCCACAAACAGAAGATTTTCTTCCGGGCGTCCCAATATAACCGCAGGAAACTTATTCTCCCACAAATATCTGTTTATTTTAGAATCTTTCACACAACGGGTTACAATAACTCCGTCCACCTTCTTATTCTGAACAGCTCGTTCCAAGGAGCTGATGTCGTCATTGTCTGCCATGATAATCAAAATATCATAGCCAAAATCAGCTGCTGCTTCGCATGCTCCAATCATAACATTTTGAAAATATGGCATTTCATCAACAGATGAATCCCTCGGAAACACTATTCCAATATTAAATGTCCGATTTTTTGCAAGACTTCTCGCCATGGCATTGGGGGTATATCCAACTTTTTGGATAAAATCCGCAACCACCCTTTTTGTTGCTTCGCTTATTCGTCCGTTTCCGGATATTGCACGTGACACGGTAGTTTTACTTAATCCCAGTTCCTTTGCAATATCATCAAGTGTGTATTTCATCAGTTTCTCGCTTTCAATCCCTAATATACCGTGAAGATCAACAAATCCATTGTCATCATTTCATTTTATTAAAGATTAGCATATACAGCGCGCTTTTTGCAACCGGTTGCGCTATTTTATATTTTTTTACTTTGTGACATACCCTTCCCGCTCCACTCATCAGGCAGTCAGATTAGTAATATAAACTGTCCATTGTTGATTTTGACCGAATCAATCTTATTCATTTGTGCATTTTTTATAATTTGAACTTTGACATTAAAATAACAAGATGCTACATTAGCAGTTGAGTAAATATTAAAGGAGATAGTTATGAAGAAAATTACTTTAACAATGCTTGTTACTTTATTTGCAGCCACTCTTCTTTCAGGCTGTTGCTTAAAGCACGACTGGCAGGAAGCCACCTGTAAGGAACCCATGACCTGCGCAAAGTGCGGTAAAACCGAAGGTGAGAAGCTTTCTCATGAGTGGACGGAAGCAACATGTGCAGCACCTAAGACCTGTGAACTCTGCGGAAAGACTAAAGGTGATGCTCTTCCCCACACCTTTAAGGATGCCACCTGCAGCACTCCCAGAACCTGCGTGGAATGCGGCAAAACCGAGGGCGAAGCACTTCCCCACATTTTTGAATTTGTTTCCTGCGAAGATCCTATGACATGTACCGCGTGTGGTGCTAAAGATGGTGGCGCTCCCGGACATGACTGGCTCGCAGCAACACTTACATCAGGAAATATCTGCTCCGTATGTGGTAAAGAGGATGGATTTCCTCTCAGCATAGAGGAATATATGAAGGCTGATTCTTCACACGATGATTTACTTGAAGAAATGATTTCAAATGTAATCAGCCAGTATTCTAACATTTATAAGGGATATCTTATTGAATACGACGACAATATCATTCATTATCACTACTACGCTCAGCCCGGTATGTCCTTTAATGCTGACGGACTTCGCGGCAATGACTGGGATACATCTCTTGCAGCTGAAGCAGGCGGCTTTGCTAAGTTATACGGTATATACCCCGCAAAAGTCATCGTAACTTACTACGACGGCGACGGAAATGCAGTATTCTCAACAGACGAAATATAAATCAGCATTTTTCTTTTAAGCACTCAGAAAAACACAGAAAAAGCGGAGTCATCTGACTCCGCTTTATTTTGCCTCGCATCATTATTAGAATTCGCATGATCTGGGTGTTCTGGGATAAGGAATTACGTCACGAATGTTTTCAACACCTGTTAAATACATAATGAGTCTTTCAAAGCCCATACCAAAACCGCTGTGTACACAGCCACCGTATCTTCTGGTATCAAGATACCAGTCAATGGGTTCCTTATCTACGCCCATCTCTTCCATTCTTTCAAGAAGCTTATCAAGATTTTCTTCTCTCTGGCTGCCGCCCATGAGCTCGCCTGCCTGGGGAACAAGAAGATCTACAGCTGCAACAGTCTTGTTATCAGGGTTAACCTTCATGTAGTAAGCCTTGATATCCTTAGGCCAGTCTGTTACGAAAACAGGGCCGTTAAAATAATCTACAATATATTTCTCATGTTCCTTGGCAATATCTTCGCCGTAATCGGGCTCGAATTCCCACTTAACATCAGCCTTCTTAAGAATATCAATTACATCGTGATGAGCAATTCTTGTAAAGTTTGAATTTACAAGGGCTGTGAGCTTGTCCTTAAGTCCCTTGCTTACAAATTTGTCAAAGAAATCAATTTCTTCGGGACACTTTTCAAGTACATAGCTAACCACATACTTAAGCATTTCTTCTTCAACATCCATAAGACCCTGAAGATCGCAGAAAGCCATTTCAGGCTCAATCATCCAAAACTCGTTTGCATGGGTCTGAGTGTTGGAGTTTTCTGTTCTGAAGGTAGGTCCGAAGGTATAAATATCACCGAAGGCCATTGCAAAGGTTTCGCCCTGAAGCTGACCTGAACCGGTAATAAATGACTGCTTGCCAAAAAGGTCCTTGGAGAAATCAACCTTGCCCTCTTCGGTCATGGGAAGCTCGTTAAAGTTAAAGGTTGTAATCTTAAACATCTGATCGGAGCCTTCACAGTCAGCACCTGTAATAAGAGGTGTATGAACATATAAATAGCCCCTGTCCTGGAAATATGTATGTACTGCCATCGCAGCAACGCTACGTACGCGAAATACTGCACTGAACAGGTTAGTTCTGGGACGAAGATGTGCAACGGTACGAAGATATTCTCTTGTATGACGCTTAGGCTGAATAGGATAATTCTCAGGGCAATCCCCTAACATTGTAACCTTTGTAGCCTTTATTTCGAAGGGCTGCTGGTTTTCGGGGGTAAGTACCAATGTACCCACTACTTCAACGCTTGCACCAACTCTGATTCTGGAGATGTCTTCGAAATTATTAAGTCCCTGCTCGTAAACCACCTGTAAATTTTCAAAAAACGATCCGTCGTTTACATTAAGGAATCCAAACTGTGCCTGTGCGCGGTTTGTACGTACCCAAGCGCAGATGGTCACTTCTTTGGAAGCATATTCAGAAGTATTTCTGAACAGCTGCTTAATTCTAGTTCTCATCTTTTCCTCCTAAATTTTACAATATGTTTTATAATACCAATTTCTGGGATTTTTTCAATCTTTTTTTAAGACTTTAGGCCATAAATAGTATATAATATGCCAGAAAAGAAAAACAAAAGGATACCCTTATGAATTTACTGACCATAAAAAATCTTACAAAAGCATATACTGACAAAGTTCTTTTTAAGGACATTGATTTTTCTTTGGAAGAGGGCGAAAAGGTGGGTGTTATCGGTATCAACGGAACCGGCAAGTCCACACTTTTAAGAATTATTGCAGGCATTGAAGAAGGTGACTTTGGCGAGTACACCAAGGGTACCAATGTAATAATCAACTACCTGCCCCAGAATCCTGTTTTTGAGCCCGGGCTCACCATATACGATTATGTAGTCAGCATGAATCAGAAGGCCTATCTTGAAACCTCCATAGAGGGTGAGGCCAAAAACATTCTTAACAAACTTGGCTTTGATGATGTAACACAAAAAATCGACACTCTTTCCGGCGGTCAGAAGAAAAAGGTGGCTCTTGCGGGAGCTTTACTGGCAAAATGCGAAGTGCTGATTTTAGACGAGCCCACCAACCATCTTGATAACAATATGACAGAATGGCTGGAGGATTATTTAAGAAGCTACAAGGGTGCCCTGATAATGGTAACCCATGACAGATATTTTTTGGACCTTGTATGCAACAGAATCGTTGAACTTGATAAGACCAGGCTCTATTCCTACAAAGAAAACTACGAAGGTTTCCTGATGCTTAAGGCGGAACGCGAAGCCATGGCCATGGCCACCCAGAAAAAGCACGAAAATATTTTAAGAAAAGAAATTGCCTGGATTTCAAGAGGTGCAAGGGCCAGATCCACCAAGCAAAAGGCTCATATCGCCCGTTACGAAGCCTTAAGAGACGAAGAAAAAATTGAATTTGACGGCCATGTTGCCTTAGAAGCCCTCTCCTCCCGTTTAGGCAAGAAAACCATCGAGCTTAAGGGACTTAGTAAGTCATATGGCTCCAAAACCCTTATAAATGACTTTACATATACCTTTTTACGAACCGACCGTGTGGGAATCTTAGGCTCCAACGGCTGCGGCAAGACCACTCTTATGAAGCTTATCACCGGCGAAATAAAACCTGACAGCGGCACCGTGGAGCTTGGCGAAACCGTAAAGATCGGCTACTACTCTCAGGAAGCGGAATCCATGGATCCTGAAGAAAAGGTCATTGACTATATTAAAGATACCGCGGAAATTATAAAAACCGAGGACGGATACATAACAGCCGCACAGATGCTTGAAAAGTTTCTTTTTGAAGGCTCACTTCAGTATCAGAAAATCGGCAAGCTCTCCGGTGGCGAAAAGAGGCGTCTGTACCTTGCAAAGGTGCTTATGGAAGCTCCGAATGTGCTTATACTGGACGAGCCCACCAACGACCTTGATATATCAACCCTCGTGATTTTAGAGGACTTTCTTGATACCTTCAACGGAATACTTATTGCAGTATCCCATGACAGATATTTCCTTGACAGAGTGGCAGAAAGAATGATTACCTTTGAGGAAAACGGTGAATTAAAGCTTTATAACGGTTCCTACACCGAATACTTTCAGTCCCACAGAGAGCAAAAGGCAGACAACACCAACGCAAAAAATGAAAACGGTGCAGAGGCCTACAAGCTATTGAAGGCTCAGAATCAAAAGCTTAAGTTTACCTTTAATGAAAAGCGTGAATACGAAACCATAGAGTCAGAAATCGAGGCCTTGGAGGAAAAGCTTCAGAAGATAAACAAAGAACTTTCAGACCCTAAAATATCATCGGACTTTGTAAAATTAAATTCGCTTTCTCTTGAAAAGGACGAAAACGAAAAGAAGCTTGATGAGAAAATGGAGCGTTATTTATATCTTGAGGACTTAAACGATCGTATAAACGCTCAGGGAAAATAAGTGATATAATAAAAAGAAAAAGGGAGATTATTTATGGGAAACTGGGGTGACGAAACCGATCCTGAGGTTAAAGCGCTTAAGGAATATAACGGCAGGTTTACGGTTAATTTTAAGAAGATTTATATGGATGTGGATGCAGTAATTGAACAGACCCTGGAGGTTAACGAGAAGCATCCGAAGGATTCTTTGTTAAAGCTGTTCTTTGGAACCATGACAGGCTTTTTTGTACTGTTTGCGCTTTCTTACCAGATAGTATTTCTGGTAACGGTTCCGTTTATGGCCTTCTACCTTGTGGCACTGTTCAGAATCGGAAAGGCCTGGAAAACCTTTAATTACAGCAGGGCGCAGTTCATAATCATGAGTATATTATGTCTGATTGCAGTCTTTGCACTTGGCATGCTTCTTCAGCATCTTTTTGTTACCTATATCTTTTAAGCAATATACATAAAAAGCATGCACACATAAATGGCCCTGCACACTAACCGGTGCAGGGCCTTAATCATATTATCAAAATTTAATTTCTGTCTTTCTGTAAAGGAAGAAGTTTGCAATCGCAAGTCCCACAACTCCCACCACACAGGCTACTATGAACTGAACGCTTGAGGTATCAATCACTCTCTGGAAGAAAAATCCAATCTTTGCTGCATTTGATTCAGGATGATTTCTCATTGCAGTGCTGATACGGGGAATTCCTAATGCACAAAGCATGTATACACCCCACATAACCCAGAAGAACTTTTTATCAAAAATGCCATACATGATTGATAAAAACATTCCCACAACAGGTAAACCAAATACAAAGGCAACCTGAGTTCCAAATGAAAGTCCGTAAAACTCTTCTATCTCCTGCCCCGGTGCTATAACAGAGCCAAGGAATAACTCAAATTTATAAATAAGAAAGATAGTAAAAAGAGTAACGGCTATCTCTGCAGCAGTAAGAAAATACTTTGCAATAAGATATGACATTCTGTTTCTGTTCATGGATACCATAATCTGGAAGTCTGACATACCGCCAAGGGCCATTCCAAAGATAAGCAGGATTGCCGAAAAAATCAGTGCCATCATTGTTCCAATAGTCGCATAGCCTTCTTCATGTGCTATACCAACACCTATAATAAGTGCAAGGGCAATTCCGAACACGCCTCCGCTTAAAGCAGCCACCGGATAATACATGGAATTCTTAAGATTAGCCTTAATAAACTTTATAACTGTCTCTAAAATATGCATAACTACCACCTTAACTAAAATGTAATGTCCTTTTTCTCAACACATTTTGCAGTAAGCCAAATGCTTAATAAATCAAGTAACACACCTGCAATACTGATAATTATTAATAATCCACCCTGGAAAGCCATTAACACCTCCAGCATTCCGCTTCTGCCCATAAATCCTATCACTAAGCCGAAACCAACAGATAAAATCACGACAAATATGATGTACACAATCATACCTGCGACTCTTCCGAATTTGTTTGAAAAAACACCAACCATATTGCCAAAGAACATTAAAAGTGCCGATCCGCCTATAAAAAGTGGCCAAAGTGCAGGCATCAGTTCTCTGACCGCCTCCTGTGAATACATTAAGCTTAATACTGAAAGAGTCATAAGTACTGCAAATATAATATGGTTAACTAACATCATACCGTAGATACTGGTCTTACGTCTGCTGCTGAAGGCAACAGTAATAGGGAAAACCGTTGTAATATTTGTGTATCCGTATACCACAACAACCATAAGGCACATCAATAAAAGGTACAGTGGAAGGTTTGTTATGAAGGCATCAAAGAAGCCTGCTCCGTCAAAAAAAGATATTATTGCAACCATACCAATAATCATAGCTACTACCTGGGCTGAGGTCTTACAAATGTAATATGCCCAGTATTTTAAGTTTCTTTCCATTATTCTGCCTCCTTACCGCACATAGCAACAAATACCTGCTGAAGTGACATGGGCTGAACTGTTAATTCTGCTGTATTTGACAATACTTCGCCGGGATTAAGAATGATGCTTGCGCCCTTGCTTCTTCCCATCTTTTCTACATGATATACTTCTCTTCCGCTTATTACTTCGTCAACAACTTCTTCCTTACCGGATACGTGAACGAACTTATCAATAAGATCCTGGGTGTTTTCCTTTAATAACATCTTACCCTTATCAATAAAGATAACCTCTTCAAAGATATCCGCTGCTTCTTCAATGATGTGAGTTGAAATAATAAATGTTCTTCCTGATTCAGAGAATTCATCAAGTAAAATCTTGTAGAAAGTTTCTCTTGCAACAACGTCAAGACCTGCTACGGGCTCATCAAGGAAGGTATATTCAGCCTTGCTGGCAAGTGCAACGATTACTGTTACCATTGACATCATACCCTTTGAAAGCTTCATAATACGCTTCTTTGTATCAAGTTCAAATTCCTTTACCAGTTTTGCTTCAAATTCCTTATCATAGTTAGGGAAATAAATCTGTGCTGCCTTAAAGTAATCCTTAACCTTAAAACCTCCGATACCGTTCTGACCGCCTGCAATATTGATTTCGCGGGAGAAACAGATCTTATCAAGAGCATCCTGATTGTCCCAGACCTTCATACCGTCAACAGTAACTTCACCTGCTGTTGCGGGATTCTGTCCTGAAATAATTGAAAGAAGGGTTGTCTTACCGGCACCGTTTCTTCCAATAAGTCCATAAATCTTGCCCTTTTCGATTTCAATATCCACTCCGTGGAGTACCTCATTATTACCAAATTTCTTTACAATACCTGTACCAATTAAGCTGTTCATCATTCTCTCCTATTCATTAGCTTCTTTTATCATATTTATTAATTCTTCCCTGGAAATTCCAAGGCTTTTAGCCTCATCCACAATCGCTCTGACATAATTACTGTAGAACTCGGCCTTTCGGCGCTTCATGATCATATCCTTCGCGCCACTTGATACAAACATTCCAATTCCTCGCTTTTTATACAAAACACCGGAATCTACAAGAATATTTACGCCCTTTGCTGCAGTCGCCGGGTTAATCGTATATAATCTTGCGAGGTCATTAGTGCTTGGTACCTTTTCTTCTTCTTCGATAATGTCTCTTAATATATCGTTCTCAATCATTTCACTGATTTGAAGATATATGGACTTCTCCTGAGAAAGGAACTCATTCATTAGCCACTACCTCTTTCTTTTTATATGCTATTAAATACAATCCTAAAACGGAAAGTACAATTGCCATTGTCACTACTCCGACAAGTAAAAGTATCGAAGCTTCTTCGCTTTCTCCAAATATAAGTGTTACGATGTATGTTCCGGAAAAATTAAATGCTGCATGGGCTAAAATGGAACCCCAGATGGATTTACATTTATAAGCCACAAAGCCTAAGAACATACCAAGAAGGAAAGCATATATGCCCTGAACCAAATTTCCGTGGGCAACACCAAAGATGATTGCCTGAATTACATTTATAACCCAGAAATTCATTTTTGTCTTTTCAAGGATTGTAAGAGTTAATCCTCTGAAGACTATTTCCTCACAAACCGGCGCAAGAAGAACTGTTGCCAGTGTGGAAATAAGTGTCAATCCCGCAAGCCCTGTTGTTTCAATCATGTTTGCATAATCCTCAAGAGCACCGGGGGCGATTGTTGCGATTGTCATAAGTACACAGGATAATGTAAGTTCAATTCCTATTGAAGCAATCACGATGCCCGGAAGTTTCAAACCGTTAAATGCTTTTACCGGATTACCGAAAGCATCCTTTTTGATGCCGCAGTACAGAACAAGCAATCCAAGTACTATTGAAACGATTTGGCCGATTGCCACAATCTTAAGAGCGTTATCGCCCTGGAGATAATTCATTATGTAATTTGTAAGTCCCGTAACATCGGTTAAATCTCCGCCGGCGTTCTTATACTCAATTGTTAAGAAAAACTGTTTGATTAAGCTTGAACAAAGAGTTATAAGCGTCATACATACCGCAGGTATGCACGCCAGAATGATATAACCGATTTTTTGTAATACTGTCGTTTTCTTGTTCATGTCTGACTCCTTAGTAACCACATCGGTTAATTTGTTATGTGGTTCATTACTTATGTAACTAACCATATCACCAGTTAACCCGTTCGTCAACACTTTTTTTCAAAATGTTTCAAAATCGCATTTTCTATATTCTCTGATTTTCAAAAAAGAATAATCTGTTTCGCTGAAT
The DNA here is from genome assembly GCA_045598365.1 of Lachnospiraceae bacterium. Classification (GTDB taxonomy): domain Bacteria; phylum Bacillota; class Clostridia; order Lachnospirales; family Lachnospiraceae; genus UBA1258. The sequence goes on along the minus strand of JAZLLV010000043.1, from coordinate 2,129 downwards.
CATGGATTTATTATCCTGCGGGAGAGCCTTGAAATAAATAATGCAAAAAGCAAATTAAAATGCATATTTTTCTGCTTTTAAGCAAATTAACCTGCCGATAAGGTTTTCACGCTAAAAGCTTTCATACATTTTGTATCCTGTTAATGTATACCCTGAAAGAGCATTCCTGTGCCCGGCTCATTGGCATAAAAAACCGGAGCATTTCTGCTCCGGAATTATTTTTTATTTAGCTAACATCATACGGTCATTATCAATTTCCGATCCGCTTGCTGCCGCAAACTTTGCAAGAAGATCTTCAACTGTAAGTTTCTTCTTCTCTTCTCCCTTAATATCAAGGATGATATGGCCGCTGTCCATCATAATAAGTCTGTTACCATGGGCAATGGCATCCTTCATATTGTGGGTAATCATAAGTGTGGTAAGATGGTCTCTTTCAACTATCTCATCGGTTTTTGCAAGTACCTTTGCTGCTGTCTTAGGATCAAGCGCTGCTGTATGCTCATCTAAAAGCAAAAGCTTAGGTTTCTTTAATGATGCCATCAAAAGTGTCAATGCCTGTCTCTGTCCGCCTGAAAGAAGACCTACCTTTGAAGTCATACGATTCTCCAAACCCAAATCAAGGGTCTTAAGCAATTCCTTATAGCCCTCGCGCTCCTTAGCAGTCATTCCACTGGAAAGACCACGCTTTTTGCCTCTTCTGGCTGCAAGAGCAAGGTTCTCATCAATTCTCATATTGGCAGCCGTTCCAAGCATGGGATCCTGGAAAACACGTCCCAAAAATACTGCACGCTTGTGCTCAGGCATTCTGGTAACATCCACGCCGTCAATTAAAATACTTCCTTCATCAACGAACCATGTACCTGCCACAGCATTTAAGAAAGTGGATTTACCTGCACCGTTACCACCGATAACAGTTACGAAATCTCCCTCTTCAAGTTTAATTGATACTCCGTCAAGGGCTGTTTTCTGATTAACTGTACCTACATTAAAGGTTTTTGATATGTTCTTTACTTCCAACATATTATTTGCCCTCCTTTGCAGGCTTTACCTGTGTAAAATATTTCTTCTTAAGGTAAGGTATTGCAAGGAATACCGCAACTACAGAAGCTGAAAGAAGTTTTAATAAGTCTGTGTCAAGACCAATCCAAATAACTACCTGAAGAACAAGATAGTAAATTACACCACCAAGAGCAACAGCCACTAACTTAAGTGCGAAGTTCTTGAAAAGCTTTCCGAAAATAACATCTCCGATGATTACAGCGGCAAGGCCGATTACGATTGCGCCCTTACCCATATTGATATCCGCAAAACCCTGATACTGGGAAAGTAAGGCACTGGAGAATGCTACAATGGCATTTGAAATCATAAGACCCAAAACTTTGCATACATTAGTATTAATACCCTGAGCTCTTGCCATGTTCTCGTTATTACCGGTGGCACGAAGTGATGCACCGATTTCAGTTCCGAAGAACCAGTAGAGAATGCCTATGATAATCAAAAGAATAACTGTAACAATAAGGATTGTATTCATGTAAAAAGGTACATCTCTTACATTAAGTATGGATACAATCAATTTGTATTTGTCATTATTTATGGGGGTGTTTGATCTTCCCATAATCTTTAAGTTAATGGAATATAAGGCAAGCTGGGTAAGAATACCTGCAAGTATTGCGGGAATGCCCATTGCAGTATGAAGAATACCTGTTACAAGGCCTGCAAGCATGCCGGCAACCGCTGCCATTAAAAGGGCCAGCCACATGGGCTTACCGCTGAGAAGCATTACGATACATACGGCACCGCCGGTACACATGGTACCGTCAACGGAAAGGTCCGCAAGATCAAGAAGCTTATAAGTAATATAAACGCCGATTGCCATTATGCCCCATATAAGACCCTGGGCAAGGGCACCCGGCATTGCATTGAATAAAGATGCAATGTTCAAAACACATACCCCCGAAAAAATTATAAAACCGGGTGCAATAATATGTGGGTAATCGAAGTTTTTGAGGGGCAGTCTTTTTGAGGGGCTAGTTTGAGGGGCAAACTTGAGGGGCAAACTTGAGGGTCTGGTTTGAGGGTTTGGTTTGAGGGGCTACCCTAAATTACAATAAAAAACAGGGTTAATCAGT
>JAZLLV010000042.1:0-22361 GCA_045598365.1 Lachnospiraceae bacterium | reverse complement strand
GCAAACAAACAGAATCGATACACCGATTTTAACATGCTTTTCAGGTCTCTCCAAGGTACAATTTTAGGTTTTCATTCCTCAAAATCGTCATAGAGGCCATTTTTATAAGGTCAACTAGAAGTTAGTTTTTCATTTGACCATATTTTCAACCTATTGAAATAATCGAAGGGAGAAATAATATCATGAAGGTAATAAGAAACATGAAAATAAGAACCGTTATTATGACAACGGTTGCTCTTATTTCACTGCTTGGTATCGGCCTCATATTTGCACTGGCCGGCAAGGAGAACAAGCAGCTTATCCAAAAGAGCGCCACAGAGAATATGACAACTTATCTTGACGCTCAGGCAAATATCATCGAAACTTTCGTTAACACAAGTGAAGAAACCTTGTATCTCTTTGGCAAATCGCCTAATATCATTGAATTTCTAAAGGACCCCGAGGACCCGGAAAAGCTCGCTACAGCTCAGGCCTACACCGCTTCCTACTATGCTTCCCTTGATAACTGGGAAGGTGTATATACGGGCGATATGCTTACAAAATGTCTTACACATAATGCACCCCCCGTTGTAGGTAAGGTTTTTCGCGAAGGCGAGCGCTTAAAGCTGCTTTGGGACGGAATGAACTCAAATAAGGTTTATAATGCGGGCATCATTGTTTCACCTGCTTCCGGAGCACTGGCACTCTCAATGTATACCGCAGTGCAGGATGAAAACGGCAAAACAATCGGTTATGTAGGCGGCGGCCCCTTCAATACCTGCCTTGAAGCAAAGTTAGCAGAGACAACGGCTACAGGTCTTGATAATGCAAAGTTTTACATGATCAATACCGAAACAAACTTAAATTATGTTGATCCGGATCCCGAAAAAATCGCAAAAGAAATCGACGACCCCATGTTAACCGAAGTAGTTGCAAAGGTTAACGCCGGTGCGCCTACAGGAATGTTTACACACAAAGAAGGCAAAACAGAATACCTCGTTCAGTATGTATCCCTTGAAGGAAGAGGCTGGACAGTAGTTCTTGCAGATGACACAAAAGAAATCTTTGCGGCAACAAACGCAAGCACAAATAACCTGTTAATCGTTTGTCTTATTTCCTACATTATCATTTTAGTGCTTTCCTTTATTGCAATTACCCTTACAACAAAGCCTTTGAGAAATGTTGCAGATGCGGTTGTTAAGCTTGGTAATCTCGATCTTAGCCCCGATGCAGTTGTTGCAGAAAGAAAGGATGACAAGAACGAAGCCGGTATTATTTCAAGAGAAATCGAGAACTTAAGAATGGTTCTTTCTGATATCGTTAATACCCTTTCAGATTGTTCCGACAGCTTCACAGAGTCTGCTGATTCAATGAGTGTCAACTCTGAAAACCTTGTAGGTTATGTAATGGATAATACAGCTACAACCGAAGAACTTGCAGCAAGTATTTCCACAACAAACGATATTATCACTGCTGTTGGTGAAAAGATTTCCAACATCACCGATATGGTTAACAACATTGAAAGCCTTGTTGAAGACGGAAATGCACAGAGTGCTTCCATCCTTGACAGTGCAAACAATATGGAAAGTTCAGCAAGTGCTTCCCTTGAGAAGTCCACTGAAAACCTTAAAGCAAACCGTGTTGCCATCGAAGACGTTATGGAAAGACTTAACGCACTTTCTGAAATCAACACACTTGTTACCGATATCCTCGGTATCTCGACTCAGACAAAGCTCCTCTCTCTCAATGCTTCCATTGAAGCTGCAAGAGCCGGTGAGAACGGCAGAGGCTTCGCAGTCGTTGCTGAAGAAATCGGACATCTTGCTCAGAGTTCCGAGGAAACAGCTTCAAGAATCAGCGAAATCTGTGCTTCCACAAATGAAAACATTGCCAAGGTTTCCGACTGTTTCGAAGGAATCAGCAAATACCTTGAAACAGATGTTGTTCCCCGCTTTGAAGAGTTCTCCGGCGTAGCGAAGGACAACAACGATATTTCACAGTCCTTAAAGAAACTCATGGGAGAAATCAAGGATTCAGTTGTTCTCTTCAATAATTATGTTGAAGACATTGCAAAGCAGATGGATACAATCCAGTCAGCCTCCAACCAGAACAGCCAGGGTGTTGATGATATCGTGGAAAAGAATACAAATACTTCTACAGTTGCAGAACAGATGTCAGACACAGTTGTTACCAACAAAGAAAACGTATCAAGACTTTCTTCCATCATTGGAAAGTTCTCAAACGTTTCAAAGTAAAGGAAAAAGATATCGTAAAGGCTCCGGTGCATTGCACCGGAGCCCTTTTTTGTTCTCTTTTATTTATTTCTTATGCCCTTTTAGGCTTTATTGCAAAGGCTGCAACAGATATTGCCACACCGGCTCCGCAGACCATCATACCAAGAAGAAGCATTGCAGGAACACCGCTCTTATCAAGTACGGGACCGCATAAAAGATTACTGAATACGCCTCCTAAAGTAATTGCACAGTTTATATAAGCCTGACCCTTTACCTTATCGTTGGCCTTCATAACCTTGTCTGCGTAGTGGGCTGCCGTAGGAATGAACACTGCATACGCAAAAAGCTGGAATGACTGGCTTATATACATTCCCGGAAGCCCTGTAGCAAAGTACATAATAATAACCTTCATTAAAAATGCCACAGTGGAGAAAATAAGAACCGCTTTTGCATTTACCTTTTTAAGTACATAAACGATAAGTGCCATAACAGGAAGTTCCAAAATAGCCTGTAAAAACGCGGCATATCCAAGGTGGGTTTCATTACCCCCAAGATTCCTTATTATCTGAATAAGATAATCATTTAACATATTATGTGAAAAGAAACAGCAGGCCACGCCTAAAAGGAAAAGCATAAATGAAGGATAGGTCTTAATGAATTCAAAGAAGTTGTCCGTGGGAGCTTCTTTTGAATCATTCTTACTACCCTCTTCTGCAATAAGAACTGCTCCCTCAGGCATTTTGAATGTATAGGCTGCAGCAGCCATAAGAGCCATAACAACCACCGTAACATACATATTCACAACAGGGCCTCTTGCAGTAATGATGGGGCCCATTATGGCCGAAGCCACAGCAAAGCTGGCAGAACCAAGACCTCTTGCAAGACCGAAGTTATGATTTAAGCCATGGGAACGATACTCAAAGCTTAAAGCTATAAGTATGGACATGCTTACAAACTGTATGGTGTAAATAAGCACAAAAATAACAAATATGACAGGCTTAAAGCTCTTTATAAGTATAAGGGCCAGGGCACCCGCAAGCATTAAAAGCGAGGAGGTCACAAGCACTCGTCTGTTCGTTACCTTCTTTGAACGGTCCACAATACCCGCAACAATGGGCTGACCCACAACTGACAGAATATTTGCTATGGCAAGAGCCATGCCCACTTCGGTATTTGTAAAGCCCTTATCAAGGAGAAAAACCGTTGCAAACCCGTGTATGGTACAAAAGGCCGCAAAATAAAATACGTTAATCAAGGTATAACGTAAGGTCCAAAACTCTTTCTTCATTTGTCTCTCTTTTCCGGTTTATTATCCCCTATTCATAAACCTTTATATATTCTTTTTCCACCATATATGTGGTGAAAACATCCTGTCCGTAACAATTAAAGTGCTGTGAATCCATAAAATCATGGTCTAAGTCATAGCCTATCAGCAGCGCTTCGTGAAAAAGGTTATGATACTCAACATTCTTTTCCTTAGCATAATCGAATAAAGAATTATATATTCTCTGATTATTTATAAGGCCTGCCTCTGTATATGGATCGTCCTTGAACTGGGTGCTGTAGGGCACAGTGTACAAAATAAGTTCAATGCCTTCACTTTTACACAAATCCACAATTTTATCAAGGTGTTTTATGGCATTTTCGGGAATGGGAGCAGTTTCCCTTTTAGGTTCTATGGGGAAATCCCAGTTCCTTGAAATAACCTCCGAATAAAACCTGCCCGTTGAAGAATTTATGTCAGATACATAATCCTCTTCTTTTAAGGCTGAAAATCTTGAATGAAACTGTCCTAAAGGCAGATAAAAATAAATTCTTTCTTCCTCCGGAACCAAAGCCTTAACTGCCTCGACTTTATTTTTGCCAAAGGGCATTCCGTCAAAAAACATATGGCTCATTTCCGAGTTAATTGTGTCCCAGTCATGAATAACATAGGACATCTCCAGATAAATAGTCTTTGGGCGCTGAGTCTTTAAGGCCTCTTTAATAGCATAATAATCCATGGCAAGAGTCTGGCCCGATGCAGAAAGCATAAAAGAAGGATAATTGTACTCGTTTGTAAGCATATCCGTGTTTATGCTGCAAAAGCTGTGGCTGTTGCCAACAAATAAAGCGGTTACACTGTCCTTCTTAAGTGCATTAAAGGTATCCCACATCCAGGCGTTTTTTTTGTCCCTTGTTACATATGTCATATAGACTAACATTAAGACAATCGAAACACACAAAACCGCTACGCCCAGTATTCTGTATATAATTTTGAAGGTCGTCTGCTTTTTTTCCATAATCCACTCTAAAACTGAAAATAAATAAACTGCGAAGCATCATATAAAGGACCATATACTCCGGCAAGCACAATAAATCCAATCACTGAAACCACGAACAAAAGCTTAAATACAGGATTCTGCTTCACGAACAAAGCCTTTAAGTCCTTATCTTTGTAACTGAAAACATCCACCAAAATCATGAGAAGCAATGAGAAGAACAAAATATTAAAGTCGGTATTTGTAAGACCGTAGGTAAAAAGCGTACCGTCGGAAAGTGTCCAGGGATTAAAGCTTGCAAAAGCATTTTTAAGAACATTTAAGGCCATGCTTAAACTCTTGCATCTAAAGAAAACCCAGGCAATTGAAACAAAGGCAAAGGTTAAAATACGCTCAAATAAGCCGTAAGACTCGTTTCCAAAGTTCATAAGGCCTGCTTTTTCAATCTTAGTCTTCACAAAGGTCCTAAGGCCGACACTTGCTTCATATAACACTCTGGCGATGCCGTGTAAAAGTCCCCAAATCACATAGTGCCAGGCAGCTCCGTGCCAAAGGCCCGAAATCACGAATACAATTAATAAATTACTATATTTACGAAGCTTACCTCTTCTGCTGCCGCCAAGGGGGAAGTACAAATAGTCCCTAAAGAAGGTTGAAAGTGAAATGTGCCATCTGTCCCAGAAGTCTTTTATATTTTTAGCAAAATACGGCTGCTTAAAATTAACACACAAATCAATGCCCATCATTTCCGCAACACCTATTGCTATAAAGGTATAACCGGCAAAGTCACAGTATATCTGAAGCGAAAACATAATTATCGCAACTATTACGGGAAAACCTGAGTTAAGTGAAAAAGTGACTTCATCAAAAACGTGATCCACATATATTGCCGCTCTGTCAGCTATAACCATTTTCATGAAAAAACCATACAAAGCCGTTACAAAACCCCGTTCCATTTTTTCAAAGTTCAATACCTTAAGGCTTTGAAGATTGTTAAGCTGCGAAAGAAGCCTTTTACTTCTTTCAATGGGGCCCGCCACCAGCTGCGGGAAAAATGATACAAACAAAGCATAAGTCAAAAGATTCTTTTCAGGTTCTGTCTCCCCTCTGTACACATCAATTGTGTAACCCACTGCCTGAAAAATATAAAAAGAAATACCTACCGGAAGCAGCAGCCCGCTGGAAAAATCAGGCAGCATAACACCGAAAAGACCCATCCCTTTTGCAATCGTTCCATATGCAAAATCCAGGTACTTAAAAACAAATAGCAGGGAAAAATTAAGTACCAGTGACAGCACCAGAATCTTCCTACCGTGCTTTTTGACAAACAGTCCGCACAGGTAGGTTACAAGGGTTGAGCCCATAAGCAAAAGAATATACAAAGGGTTCCAGCACATATAAAAATAGTAGCTTGCCACAAGAAGACATGCCTTTCTTGCGCGTTTTGGAATCACTAGGTATATAAGGTATGCAATTATAAAAAATACAATAAACTTAAGTGAATTAAAAAGCATAGGTCAATATGTCCGTAAACAAAGTCTTAAACTACATATTTTCAAGTTTAAGATCGTTTTCCTTAATCCAGCCGATTTTTCTTAAGATTAAGCAGAAAACAGCTGATAAAATGCCGGGTAAAACAAAGCAGATCAATACAAGACCAATCCAGTCAATGGCTGTTATTGAAGTTTTAACGCCGGCTGCAATGTCATTTAACCAGCCTGTGTATACGCCTATCTGGCCCACAAAGCCGCAGGTTCCCATACCGGAGGCAATGGCTTCACCGTTCATACGCAGCTTAAACACACAGGTTGCTATGGGGCCTGTGATTGCGGATGCGAGTGTGGGAGGAAGCCAGATTTTAGGATTCTTAACTATATTACCCATCTGCAGCATGCTTGTGCCAAGGCCCTGCGAAACAAGGCCACCCACCTTATTCTCCCTGTAGCTCATTATGGCAAAGCCTATCATCTGGGCCGAGCAGCCTGCCACAGCAGCGCCGCCTGCGAGGCCCGTAAGCCCAAGAGCGTGGCATATTGCGGCTGAGCTTATGGGGAGCGTAAGCACCATTCCCACAATTACAGACACAATAATACCCATTAAGAAGGGATGAAGTTCCGTTGCCCACATAATAAGTCCACCGATGGAGCTTGCCGCCATACCGATATAGGGCGCCGCTCCCATGGAAAGAAGTGTGCCCGAAGCAATCGTAACAATAGGTGTAACAAGTATATCTATCCTGGTTTCCTTGGAAACCATCTTGCCAAGTTCCGAAGCTATTATTGCTATGAAGAAAACCGCCAGGGGCCCCCCGGCGCCGCCCAGGGTGTTTGCAGCGCTGCCTACGGCCAGCATGGAAAACATAACAAGCGGCGGCGCCTCAAGGGCATACGCGATGGACACTGCCATCGCGGGGCCTGCCACACCCTTCGCAAAATTTCCCATGTCAACAAGAAGCTTCACATCCAGTCTCTGGCCCAGTGTACTGATAATCGTACCCACAAGCAAAGAGGCAAACAGACCGTTTGCCATTGCTCCCATAGCATCTATAAAATATCTTTTCCCGGAAATCAGAATATTTTTCCTTTTAAGAAAAGCCTTAAAACCCTTTTCCTTCATTTGTACCATCTCCAAAATTACTTTTTATTTCTCTTCTTAAAAATCAGGCTTCTGAAAAGCAGAATATTCATAACCACAAAAAATGCAGCTAAAATTGCAAATGTAAGTCCCGGATTTTTAGGTGCCAGTGTTGCAAGAAGCATCATGGGGAAACCGAATAAGATTGCCGGGAAGTTCTGATATACCATATTGTCTGCCGCAGGTGTCTTAAACTCCGGGTCGATTTCTCTTAAGAGGATAATACCTGTGCTGGCAGTACCGGTAAGCATACCAAACATCATAAGGAACTGCTCTTCCGTATACTCCTTGAAAAGGGCCTTTGCCACGATTCTGTTATACACATAAGTGATAAGTGCGCCGATAACACCAAGAGCCAGCATTATTACCCAGTATCTTTCCAAAACTTCAATACGAATAGCCGCAATTCCCGCAACCACCATTATATCAAAGAAGAAATTTGAGGTTCTTGTAAGGAGGAAATCGTTAAGATATCCTCTGTGCATGATTTTCTTTTTATTTAAGAGATTAATAAGATTCTTAACAATAACTGCGGACAAAACACCGAGTAAGAAGTTAAAGCCGTAAATAACCGCCTTCATACCGGGAAGAAGACTTCCGAGCACCAGCATCATAATATATGCAAGAAGGTAAGATGCTATTACGAAAGCCACCTGAACCGTAAGCTTATCGATACTCTCCTGCATGGGGATTTCGCCTTCAGACTGAATGTCCGCATATCTTAATATTTCGAATTCACTGTTCTTTTTTGAGTAAATACCCTTTCTTTTTAAGATTGCAAGGTGAATTACACCACCGATTCCTGCACTTAAAAAGCCAAGGGCGGCAATTGTAAGGCCAAAGCTTTTTCCGCCCGCAAAGCCGTATTCCGTTTCATAGATGGTTCCGTAGTTAAGTGCCTGGCCGGTTCCCTGACCATATCCGAAGGGAAGAAGGATTCCCGCTGCGGGGAAAAAGCCTTCAATAACCATAGCAAGTAAAATAGTAATGCCAAAACCGATTATTGCCTGTATAAGGTAGGAAGAAACAGTGGTTACACCGGTATTGAATATTTCAATTCTTCTTTGCTTATTGCCTTTGCTGCCGTTTTTCTTAAGAGCCGAGGCAATGAAGCCAAGGGCAAGGGCATGGTAGGTTATTATTTCAAGAACCGTTGAACCGTTTGAGTTAAATAAGGGTTCATCAAATAAAACTCTTCCAAAAATAAGTCTGTAAATAAATACGATAATGAGAAGAACACCGCCACCGATTACCGATGTGGGTGTAAGGGAATCTCTTAGGAAGGGTACACATCTTTTTATCGTGTGTCCCGCAAGAAGTCCCATAAACAATACAGCAAGCACAAGGATTGCGCCCCAAACACTATAATCCCAAAAACTTGTCATCTTTTTTCTCCAATCTCTGATTATTGAATCTGTGAAAGAAATTTATATATTTTAAGGCATTAAAATGCTCATCACCTTTAAGCTGAAGAATTACATCCTCGTCATAAATATTGATTTTATTCTTTCCAAGAACCGTTATTGCCCTGACCTTTGCAAAGTCAAATACCCTCTTTTCAAAGGCATCCGAGAACACTTCCATCCTGTCTCCGTAGAGATTAATGTTTACATTTTCATCAATCAGTTCTTTATGTTTGTAGACGATAACCTTATATAAAGAAGCCTTCTCCTCATACAAAGGTTTATCCGTCATAGCCGCAAGATCCAATGTATTCACATAGTCATTCTGGGCATTGTACCAGTCCAGAAGAAATCTATGCGGAAAGGATTTATTCACTCCCTCAAGCTCCTTTGTGGGCTTGTATCTTACCTTAAGGCCGCATTTCTTACATTCCGTAATATCGTCTTTGCTTTCAAAGGTGGTAAGTCCGCAATCCGGACACACATACACGGCACGTTCGATGTATTCCGCCAGTTTTTTATGTTTGTATTCGTAATCAAGGCAGGCTTCATTAACATAGAGCTCATCCACAATGAGTTTTTCAAACTCCTCCTTTGAAAGCCCGTCGTATTCTTCAAATTCAATAACCCTGGAGACGCCGGCCTTCATGGGACCTTTTCTTATTACATCGCTCCAGCGGGGCTGCGCTCCAAAACCTCCTTCAATACGGAAAATCGCAATGGGAAGTTTTAACTTTTTGGCCATTCCCACAATAGCGGGATTAATATAAGCTGTTTCGCCGCTGAAGGTTCGCTGGCCTTCAGGCGCTAACGCAATGGTACCACCTTCTTTTGCCACCGCCAAAAGGTTTTTAAGAGCCTTTAAGTCCGTGGTCTGCTTCTTTATGGGAATCGGTGCCACCGCAAATCTTAAGAGTTTTGACAAAAAGCCCAAAGAAAACAAATCTTCCGTGGCAAGGTAATATGTTGCCCCGGAAAAGGCCATTCCCACAAAAAACTGGTCGTATGCGGTCTGGTGGTTAAAAAGAACCAGAAACTGCCTTTTTTTGCTTTCCTTAAATTTTTGAACCTTAATATTGTATTTAATATGTGCCACGGGACTTAAGACTATTCTTGCAAGTCCGGTTATTATCCTGTGCCTTGGTTTAATCCATTTTTCGTTTTTCATTAAGTCCCCGCAAAATGCCTTTTTATAATAATGACATATTTTGAATAATTGATAAATACCATTCTTCCAAAAAGGCAGCATCGTATATGGCCAATGTAAGGTAAATGTATGGAAACATGCTGTCTGTCCCACCACTTATGTAAAAAGCCCCGGAAAAACCGAGGCTCTGTCATGCTTTATTAAATGTCTTTTTCAAGTGCCCACTCAAGGCCCTTCTTTAAAAATTCTCTCCAGAACACAAAATCATGAACTCCGGGTGCTGTTTCAAATACAACAGGATATTCAATAGAATCAAGAAATGCCTTAAAGGCTTTATTGGGCTCAATAAGAAAATCCTCTGTTCCGCAGGCCATATAAAGCTTAGGTCTGTTCTCACTGTTAAGTACTCTTTTTGCAAGAACTTCAAGATTGTGGTCTGTTTCTTCAACCTTTGATAAGTCACCGAAGGTATGAGCATAATATTCATAGTTTGCCATGGGATTCTGCATATCCGGAGTCATGTGCTTAAGACCGCTCACAATAAGTGCAGAGGAAAGTGCAATTGCTCTTGAAAAGGTTTCCGGAAACATCAAAGCGGTATGAAGTGTACCGTAACCGCCCATGGAAAGACCGCCTATAAGGGTATCTTCGCGTTTTTCTGAAAGCCCAAAGGTTTTTCTGGTATATTCCACAAATTCCTTGCCCACATATTGCGCATATTTTGAACCGGTTTCCGGCTGATCCACATAAAAGCTGTTATCACCGTTTGGCATAAAGAAATTTACATTAAATCTGTTGGCAAGATCTCCAAGTGGCGCATTTGTAAACCAGTCCGTATCACAGCCGCTGTAGCCGTGAAGAAGGTAAACATTCTTGGCAGGTCTCTTAAAATGAGGATTTGTATCCACACCCCACTGACAGTCATTGGATAAAACCGCAGTGAAATGAACAGGTCTTGATAATGATGTTGAAAAAAATGTTCCGCTGAAAAATGACATAATTGCCTCCCTTTTTTCTTAATTATACTATTGTACCCTTTTGTAACCTTATCAATATTTGCGAAGTAGTAGTCAAATTTTTCCAACTTAAAAAGACTGCCACACCTCGGTCTTTCGCGCACAAATTTGAATATTGTTATTAACACATTAACAGTATTACTGTAAAATATATATGTATTTCGCAAAAACACGCTTAATTCATGATTTAAAAGTAAAGGATAAGAAAATGGGTATTTGTTTTTACTATGCGGCTATTATAAGCGTAATCATATCGGCTTTTATATTTATCTTTTTATGTTTTCAGCTGCCATCAAGAGAGCAAAAGATTTTAGGTCAGCTTTCAACCTGCAATGTGCTTTTGTCCTTAAGTTATGCTCTTGCTTTTTTATCCGGAACCTCCGAATCCGCCATAACCGGTATCAATCTTTCTTTTTTAGGCGGTTCATTTATAGGAACCTGCTTTATAATTCTTCTTTGTGTCATAACGAATATCAATGTTCCAAGAGCACTCATGGTTTTTATAGTATCCGTTGATCTGTTGTTTGCGGGCCTTGGTGTCACAAACTCCCTGCACCACTTTATGTTTAAGGACATAAGTGTACAGATTGTTAAAGGAGAGGCAGCTCAACTGTATCTTAGTTTGGGCCCCGGTTACCATATATACCTTGCCTGGTATCTTATCTGTATGATAATTTCCATGGCTATATATACCTACTGTTATCTTAAAAAGCCCCATGTTTACAAAAGCATAAAGAAGTCCCTTTTTGCCTTCAGTGTCACCGGAATGTTTTGTTTTATCTGTTTCTTTGCATCCATGCTTTTTCATCTTCCCTATGACCTTACCGCTATTTCGGTTTGTATCGGCACCCTGGCTCTGCTTCTTGCGATATACAGATTCAGAGCTTTACCCATTGAGCAAAATGCGGAAGACGAAATTCTCAACAGATTTGATGATATTATCATAGCCTGCGATACAAACAACAGACTGGTATATGCCAACAGGCGTGCCAAAGATATTTACGATGCCCACAATAACTTTGTATATGGAGTAGACATCTGTGGTATTTCGGAGCGTTTGGATGAGGCAATGGGACTTGAAAAGGGAGATTCGGTTTCTTTGGACGGGAATCTTTATGTTTGCGAGCTTCTTGAAATTACAATCGGCAAGCAGCAGGCCGGCACCGTTCACTGGCTTAAGAACATAACCACTGAGCGAAACTTCATCGCGGAAACCTTAAAAATAAAAGAAAGCGCAGAGAAGGCAACAATTGCAAAGAATGAGTTCCTTGCCCAGATTTCCCACGAAATGCGCTCTCCCATTAACGCAATCCTAGGTCTCAACGAGCTAATCGGAAGAGAAGCAACAGACACTAAAATCCTTTCCTATTCAGAGGATATTAAAAGAAGCGGCAAGTCAGTTTTAATGCTGATGAATGACCTCCTTAACTATTCAAAAATCGAAGCCGGAATGATAGATATAATTCCCGTGCAATACGATCTGGCGGTTTTGATTAAGGATGTTATTCTTACAAGTAAGACGGCAATAGACGAAAAGGGCCTTCTTTTTGAAACAGACTTCGACAGAAATACACCTAAGAATCTTGTGGGTGATTCCATAAGAATCAGGCAGGTACTTTCAAATATAATTACAAACTGCATAAGATACACAGAGCGGGGAAGCATTTCCTTAAAGATTAGTTTCGATGATGACGGTAACGATAATATTCAGTTAAAAGTATCCATCTGCGATACCGGAATAGGAATTAAGTCTGAAGAACTGCCCCATTTATTTGACAGTTTCAAGCGATTTACGGGCTCTAAATACATAGAAGGTACAGGCCTTGGGCTTAATGTCACCAAGAAGCTTGTAGACCTTATGGGCGGCTGCATACTGGTGGACAGCATATATGGCCAGGGCACAAATTTCCACCTTATTATTCCCCAGAAGAAGGCAGACAGTGAAATACTTGGAGAATTTAACATAGCTGCCGTAGGAAAGCCTGAAAAGAAGAATCCCGCCCTTGGAAAAGCCTCCTACCCCGGTTCAAAAGTTCTCGTGGTGGATGACAACTATATAAACAGACGATTGACTGTAGAGCTTGCCACAGAGTCCGGAATAGACTTTGATGAAGCAGAAAATGCGGAAGAGTTTTTAAGAAAGATTAAGGATATTCATTATGATCTGATTCTTCTCGATCATCAGATGCCGGGCATGAGCGGCGCTGAGGCTCTTGGAATAATGCTTAATGACAACACACATATGTGTGTCGGTGTTCCCGTTATTGCAATGACAGCAGATGTGGATCCCGATGCTGAAAGCTTTTTTAGGGCAAGCGGATTTAACGGATATCTGCCTAAGCCCATAAACGTGGCTCTTTATGAAAGCATCTTAAAGCGCTATCTTTCAAAATAAAAATCGGCGTGCAAATCTTTTGATTTGCACGCCCTTATTTTTTTATTTATCAATACTTTTTACATACAGAAACAGGCTCTGATTGGTATTTGAAAAGTCATCCGCAGGTATCATTTCCATCATAACCTGCTTATATCCCTCTTCATATTTTCTTCTGTAAAAAATGCTGATGGAGGTCTTATCATGCTTAAAATAGTCTTTTAAGTAGTTTATATCCGTTTTCTTTACATATTCCTCCATATCATCCTCATGGACATGACCGGTCTCTGCAAAGCCCTTAAGCCACTCTGAAATTTTATCAGAAAAGCCCTTTTCAGCAGTCTTTTCATTTGTATCCATATTTATAATTGAATAGGAATCATCCGTAAGATTAATCTTTAATATCTTTGTATACAGGTTGCACAGTGCCGTATGTGCTGCAGCCTGGCCTCTTCTGTCAACACCCTTTCTTGAATAGTACAAAGACTTATCTGCATACATTCTCTTATCCGCAATCTTGGCCATTTCTTCAACGGTTTCGGTTAAAAATTCCTGCTTTGTGGCATATCCGATTGATAGTGAAACAGATGGAGCAAGTTCGCCCTTCCACTCAAGAGTCATACGCTCCAAATCCTCAAGAACAGCTTTCATATGCTCTTCATCCGCAAAGAACATGGATACAAATTCGTCTCCGCCGGTTCTGTACACTCTTCCGTAATTTCCGAATGTTCTCTTAAGGCATTCCGCAGCACCCTTTATCATATCATCGCCCGCAGCATGTCCTAAGTTATCATTTACAACCTTCAGGCCGTTAATGTCTATTGCGGCATAAACAAAATCCTTTTCCGGCGGAACATCAGGGTATGCAAGCATATCGTCTTCATAGGCTCTTCTGTTGTAAAGACCAGTTAATTCGTCCCTGTTAGCCTGTAATGACAGTTCCTCTTCACGCTTCTTATCATCGTCAATAATCTGTGTTGCCACAATGACCTTCGAGGGTTCATTATTATCATCAATCTCCATGGCTATAAAAGACATTCTCAGCCATCCCACATTTCTGTCGATTGCATCCATGGAAATGATTTTTTTGTTTTTCAGTCTTTCCTTTAATGTAGACAAATCAGTAAAAGCAAGTGTGGCTTCCACATACTCCGGAGATATTGTATTATTGACAATACTTACCAGCATATCTGCGGCATTTTTGCCATTCTTAATTACTCTGTCCATAAGAGAATTACTCTCAAGACTTTCTATGCTGTAATCAGCCATATCAATAAGATGCATGCTGTAATAAATATCCGTAATGGTGGACAGAATAGACTTCTGACTGTTTATTCTTTCATTGGCATTTACCAGTTTGTACATTATCAAAAGAATAATTCCGCCGGCCACAAAAAGCCAAGCAAGCACAATGCCAATAGATACAAGAAAGCTTCCGACATTTGCTTTGGTTGAATGAACAACTGCAATTATATAATCACCGTAAACTTTGAAGTAACAATACTGCCTGTAACCGTTTAAGTGAATCGACTTTTGTTTTACCAGATACAAGTTGTCGCTTTCACTCAGTATTCCCGAATCATAGATGCTTTTACCGGACTCACTTTTGTCGGTGGTTCCAAGTATATCCCCTGTTTTTATGTCAGAAATAAAAACATTCATGCCATCATAAACAGGCATTTGATTTACCACTTCATTTATTTCGTGCTTCTTAAATTCCTTTAAAAGTCTTACCGGTTCTATGCCCACCTGAACCATATAGGTTTTGGTACTGTCCCAGACAATTGCATACATCATGCTTTTGGCTTCTGCAGTATTAGGCGTCATCTCCTGGCACATGGTAAGACTTCTGTCCTCTAACATAGGCTTAAAGAAGGCTACCTGATCTCCATCATCAAATCTAAGGCCGTAATAGTTTGGATGGGTTCCCGCATATATCACTCCGCTGTCATTAAAAAGGTTGATTTCATCTATGCTTGTAAGTGCAGCTATCTTCTTTAATTCTTCCGTATCTTCTTTGGCCGTTTCGTTATTGTTAAGTATGTATGCTACAGCATTGGCTCTTTCAACATACTCAACCATCAGCTCATTCAAGAGTTCTTTTTCACTTTGCGCATTGGCAGAAAGAATGCTCTCGACCTGATCTAATATAATGGCGGAGGTTCGTTCCACCTGTCGCTTGCTGCTGTAGCTCAAAATTATAACTTCAACCACAAGAGCTGCCAGAAGAAAAGCAAGCATGTATAAACGTATCTTTTTCTTTATTGTTTTCTGATTCATATATTCGCCTTTTGCACATTAAAAAATCCATCAACGGTACCTAATACCATTGATGGATTTAATCTATCATACATATGTTAAAAACCAATTATCTTAAAGGTTTAAGAAACTGATTATAAGACCGCTTACAACGCTGAAGGAATAAAGAAGCGCTATTATTTTCAAAGTCTTTTTACCGCTTCTTGAAATTCTTGCAAAAACAAGCCAGCCAACGCCTGCGCTGCTTAAAAGGCCTGCCATAAGAGCCCCGAGACCCATTGCACCTTCAAGATAGAGCTTGGTAATGACCACAGAGGCTGCGCAGTTCGGAATCAGTCCTACAAAGCCCGAAAGTATGGGGCCTAATATCTTAGTATTGAATACAAGACCCGAAATAGCATCCTGACCCACATACTCAATGACCGCATTAAGAACAAGCGTGATTAAGAAAATAAAAGCTGTTGTGGACGCGGTATGCTTAAGAGCCGATCCTAAAATACCTTTATCACAGTTACAATGCTCTTTTTCGCACATACCATGGATATTAATATGCTCATGGGCATTCTGACTTCTGAAGAAAACAAAATCACAAAGAAAACCCGAAATCACACCTATTACGACTTTCAAAAGCACAAGCTTAAGTGTAACCGCAATCGGTGCCTGTTCAGAAATCAATATGGGAAGCATTTCATCGGAAGTGGAAAGATATATGGATATCAAAGTACCTATGGTAATAATCTTTCCTGCATAAAGACCTGATGCCGCAGCGGAAAATCCGCATTGGGGCACAGCCCCAAGTACTCCGCCAAGCAAAGGACCGACCTTGTCCGCCTTTTTAAGGGCCACAAGCACCTTCATTGTGGTCTTATGCTCCACATATTCCATCACAAGATATGTTATGAACAAAAACGGTATTAACTTTAATGTATCTAAAATTGCATCTAACAAAATATCTGCCATATAATTTTCCGATTAACGGTTCTCCATCTTAGCAAGCTTTGCAGCCTGGTCGGCAGCTATTAAGCTGTCAAGAATCTCCTCAATATCACCGTCAAGAACACCTTCGATATTATGGGTGGTAAGGCCGATACGATGATCTGTAACACGGCTCTGAGGGAAGTTATAGGTTCTGATTTTTTCAGAACGGTCGCCGGTTCCAATCTGGGATCTTCTGAGCTCTGCTTCTTCATCATGCTGCTTCTGAAGTTCCAGATCGTAAAGTTTTGCACGAAGGAGAGCAAAGGCCTTGTCTCTGTTCTGAAGCTGAGACTTTTCGGTCTGGGAATATACCACAATACCTGTAGGATAATGGGTAAGTCTTACGGCAGAGTCGGTTGTATTGACACACTGTCCACCGTTACCGGAGGCACGCATTACGTCAATTCTTATATCCTTATCATCAATTACTACATCAACATCCTCAACTTCTGGCATAACTGCTACAGTAACTGTGGAGGTATGAATACGTCCGCCTGATTCGGTTTCGGGAACACGCTGAACTCTGTGTACTCCGCTTTCATATTTAAGCTTTGAATATGCACCGTTACCGGTAATCATGAAGTTAACATCCTTCATGCCGCCGATACCGATTTCATCAATACTCATAAGTTCTATTTTCCAGCGCTGCTTTTCTGCAAAATGCACATACATACGATAAATCTCAGCTGCAAAAAGAGCTGCTTCATCACCGCCGGCACCTGCACGGATTTCAACGATAACATTCTTGTCATCATTAGGGTCCTTGGGAAGAAGTAAAATCTTTAACTGCTCCTCAAGCTTAGCAACATCGTCCTTTGCTGTTGCAAGCTCTTCTTTGAGCATTTCGCGCATTTCCTCATCGGATTCCTCGTCAAGCATTGCTATACTGTCTTCAATATCCTGCTTTGCTTTTTTGTACTTCTTATATGCTTCAACGATTGGTGTAAGGTCGCTCTGTTCCTTCATAAGTTCTCTGAAACGCTTAGGATCGTCGGTTACACCGGGAGAGGATAATTCAAGAAGTACATCTTCAAAGCGCATAAGAAGATTTTCCAATTTATCAAACATAACTGTCTCCTATCTTTTTCCAACATAGAAACCGCTTACTACTCTTGGGTTTCCACACAAATCATTTACTACTTCTACTTCTTTATAGCCGGCATCAATCATTAGCTTGGATACTTCATCCCCCTGATCGTTGCCGATTTCAAATGCAACAAAGGCTCCCCTGTTAAGAAAGCTCTCTGCTCCATCTATTATTTTCTCATAAAAATAAATACCTGTTTCATGTCCGTTTAAGGCTAAAAAAGGATCATGATCCCTAACCTCAGGCATGAGTTCCTCTATTTCGCAGGTGCGAATATAAGGAGGATTTGAAACAAGTATATCAAACTTGCCTGTAATATTCGAAAACAGATCGCTTTCCACAAAATCTGCCCTGATATTAAGCCTGTCTGCGTTTTCTCTTGCCACCGCAAGGGCCTTTTCACTGATATCTGCCCCTACTCCTTCGCAGTCATTGGAATAATGCAAAAGACTCAAAAGAATACAGCCGCTTCCGGTACACATATCAAGAATACGCATTCCGTCATGAAGCTTTTTCATTACCTCTTCAACCAAAGTCTCAGTATCGGCTCTCGGTACCAGCACATCTTTGGTAACCTTGAATTCAAGGCCCATAAACTCCTGGCTTCCGGTTAAATGCTGAAGCGGGAAATGTTTACTCCTCTTCTCAAGAAGAGTAAGGTACTCATCTTCCTTATCCTTAGCTACCACCATGCTGCCGTTAGTGAACAAATCGCTGTAGGACGTTCCCAGGCAATGTTCCAGTAAGAGTCTGGAATCTGTTTTATAATCTGAAATATCGGCTGCCTTCAATTTAAGACAGCCGAGTTCATAAAGTTCTTTATAGTTCATAATCAATGTTCCGGGTTAGAAGTTTCATCCTCTCCCACACCGAATTTTTCCTTAAGGAAATCCTTCCAGTCAAACACTGCCTCAACAGCGGCAATGGCAACCTCCACCATTTCCTCATCGGGCTCCTTGGTGGTAAGTCTCTGTAAGCCTATTCCGGGAGCGGATATAATACGTACTATAATATTATTTGATCTTCCTGCCAGTCTTATTACTTCAAAAGCAATACCTGCAATAACAGGTATAAGAAGAAGTCTGATACCAATCTTTAAAAGCGGAGACTCGACACGAATAAAGAAAAACATAACTACACTGATTAACACAACCAAAAGAAGGAAGCTTGTGCCACATCTTTTGTGAAGTCTTGAAGAACGCATTACATTTTCAACGGTAAGGGGCTTTCCGTGCTCAATACAGTTTATGCACTTATGCTCCGCACCATGGTACTTATATACCCTTTTAATATCCTTATTAAGTGATATCAAAACCACATAAAGAATAAAAATCGTAATTCTTATAATACCCTCAATAAGGGCGGTAAGTGTGTCATTTCTCACATTTTTTGAAAGAAATGCCGTGAGAAGATAAGGAAGCACAATAAAAAGTCCAACAGCAAAGCAGATTGATAAAACCGTTACAAGACCGGTCATAATCTTTTCCGCATTACCCTTAAACATTTTGTTCATGGCCTTGTCAAGCTTTGTCTCCTTTTCAGCCTCCTCTTCATAGAAGTTTGCTGAGTAGTTAAGACACTTAATACCAAGGACAAGGGAATCAACAAAATTGAAAACTCCTCTGAAAAAGGGGATATTCTTAAGAATATCATTCTTGGTAACGCCTGAATATTCATCTATGTCCACTTCTATTTCGCCATCGGGTTTACGAACGGCAACAGAATATTTGTCCTTATTTTTCATCATAATACCTTCGAGAACAGCCTGTCCGCCGATTCCCGAATAGTATGCTTTACGCTTACGTCTTGCCATTTTTGCCTCCTGAAATCTCTTGATTAAAGAAGAAAAGGTTGAGACCAAAATCTCAACCTCGTCAAATGCTTTATTACTTTAAGCCGTACTTCTTATTGAACTTCTCAATCTGTCCATCGGCTCTGGCGGTCTTTGTCTGGCCTGTGTAGAATGAATGGCACTTTGAGCAAACTTCTACGTGGATTTCTTTCTTTGTTGAACCTACTACAAATGTGTTACCGCAGTTGCAGGTTACGGTTGCCTGATAATACTCAGGATGGATTCCTTCTCTCATCTTTTCACCTCTTCTAAACTATATGTTCATATGTATCTTTGTTCTCATCCGCTACTGCCTATACCATAAACAGCTTTTACATTGTAGCATAGAGTTTTTCCTATTACAAGAAGAATTTTATACTTTTAATTCCCAACTTTTTACGAGCTTAACCGACAATACCCGCCAGTCCAAGAGCAAGTACAACTATACCAAGTACAATTCTGTACCAGCCAAAGGGCTGGAAATCATGCTTCTTAATATATCCCATAAGGAACTTAAGTACGAAAAGAGATACCACAAAGGATACAACCGATCCGATTCCGAGCACACAAAGCTCCGATGATGAAAAATCAAGGCCGAACTTAACAATCTTCAAAAGGCTTGCTCCAAACATTACAGGAATTGCAAGGAAGAATGTATACTCAGCCGCAACCTTTCTGGATACACCTATAAGCAGAGCTCCCACAATTGTGGCTCCGGAGCGTGAAGTTCCGGGGAATATTGCTGCAAGAACCTGGAATATTCCTATAAGGAGTGCTGTTTTATATGTAATGTCAGAAAGAGAACCGATTTTAGGATCACGGCTCTTGTTCCATCTTTCAATAATAATAAAGGCAACACCGAAAACAATAAGTGCAATGGCTATACTTGTGGGATTGTAGAAAAGTTCGTTAAACAAATCATCAAACAAAACACCAATAACCGCAGCCGGTACACAGGACACAAGAATCTTAAACCAGAGCACCCATATATCTGTCTTAAAGAAAGCAGCCACTCCGGTTTTTCCTTCCCTTTCCTTTTTAGTAAGAGCAAAGGGCCATATCTGTTTCCAGAAAAGAAGCACCACCGCAAGAATTGCTCCAAGCTGTATTACCACATCAAAAACATCAAAAAAGCTTTCGCTTGTGCCTGAAAAAGGTAAAAACTGCTCCACAAGAATCAAATGTCCTGTACTGCTTATGGGCAACCATTCAGTTATACCCTCCACAATTCCGTAAATAATTGACTTAATAATATCTAACATAACTGTCTCCTGATTCAAAGCTTAGAAAAGCTGAATTTTATTAACCATATGTATAAAATCGTTATTGCCCCTGGTCTTTGCAAACATATCAAGAATGCGGTCAACGCTTTCCTCCGGCTTAAGTCCGTTAATACCCTTTCTTAAGGTATTAACCGCATCGATTTCCTCTTTGGTAAGAAGAAGGTCATCTCTTCTGGTACCGGATTTGGCTATATCAATTGCAGGGAAGATTCTCTTCTCGGAAAGCTTTCTGTCAAGAACCATTTCCATGTTACCGGTTCCCTTGAATTCTTCATATACAACATCATCCATTTTCGAACCGGTTTCAACCAAAGCCGTAGCAAGAATAGTAAGGCTTCCGCCCTCTCGCATGTTTCTTGCCGCACCAAAGAAACGCTTTGGCATATGTAAAGCCGCAGGATCAAGACCACCGGAAAGAGTACGTCCACTGGGCGGAACCGTTAAGTTATAGGCTCTTGTAAGTCTGGTAATGGAGTCAAGGAGAATCATAACATCCTTATGATGTTCCACAAGACGCTTTGCCCTCTCAATTACCATTTCCGATACGCGTTTGTGATGCTCGGGGAGTTCATCGAAGGTTGAATATATTACTTCAACATTTGGTCCTTCAATTGCTTCCTTTATATCTGTTACTTCCTCGGGACGTTCGTCAATAAGGAGGATAATCAAATGAATTTCCGGATTATTTCTCTTAACGGACTTTGCCACTTCCTTAAGAAGGGTGGTTTTACCTGCCTTGGGAGGAGATACAATCATACCTCTTTGGCCTTTTCCCACAGGGCTTAATAAATCCATTACTCTCATGGCTACACTTGCACCCGGAGTTTCAAGATTAATTCTGTGGTCCGGGAAAATAGGTGTCATATCTTCAAAGCATACTCTCTTTGAAATAATCTCAGGAAAAAAACCGTTTACGGCCCCTAAGGAAAGAAGTGCTGAAAATTTTTCGTTCTGAGTTTTAATTCTTGTGCTTCCGTCAATAATATCGCCGGTTCTTAAGCCAAATCTCCTGATAATACCGGGTGCCACATAAACATCATCCACACCGGGAAGGAAGTTATCACATCTTATGAAGCCATAGCCCTCGCTCATTACTTCCAAAATACCATGAGCAGGAATTCCGCTGTCTAAATTAGGACGGTCCTCTTTCTTTTCGGGCTTACTCTCAGTCTGTTCATTTGACTCTTTGGCCGGTTCTACAGTTGCTGCTTGTTCTGTATTATCTGCCTTTACCGATAATGGAGCCTCGGTTTTGTTTTCTTCTTTAGGCTCCGGTGTAACAATCTTTCTTCTTCCTACTGCCTTTTTCTCTTCTTTAACTGTTTCTTTTACAGTTTCTTTTTCAGTATTCTCTTTTGCTGATGCAGTTTCCGAAGAAGCTTTTTCTTCCGGTTTGTCCGCATTATTCTTTACAATAATTCTTTTCTTACGAGTCGGCTCCTTCTTTTCTGCAGCTTCCACTTTTTCAGAAGAAACCGCCTCCTTTTCTTTAGCTGCTGCCTCTAAGTCATCAAGCTCTACCATTTTATCTACAATAGTAGCCTTGCTCATTGAAGACGCACCTTTAATGCCTCTGATTTTAGCCAATGCACGTAAGTCGCTAATCGCTAATGATTCGTATTTTTCTCTCATTCTATCCTCCTAAAAAGGTAATTACGTTGGTTTCGTGTGGAAAACTTATTCGAAGGAACCTTCGATATTCAATGAATAATAAGATAAAATTATCCGTCTAAGTACGAATAACTATTTTGTCGATTATCTTGAAAACTCAAGACTTTTGTTGTTATGATTATAGATAAGTTTTCTCGCTTTGTAAAGACAAACTTCTTTATTGTTTTAAGCAAAGCAATTCTGACTTTAATGAGAAATTCGGAG
>JAZLLV010000041.1:0-33409 GCA_045598365.1 Lachnospiraceae bacterium | reverse complement strand
GGAATTGGAACGAGTGGGAAATCACCAATCTCAAGTACTGTACAGTCAGCTGTAAGACCTGTAGCTACTCTAGCTGTAACAGTAGGACCAAGGTCACGACCGATTGCTGTAGCACCAACTAACACGATTTCAGGTTTGTACTCGTTGATTACAGAAGCAAGAGCATGAGCGTAAGGCTCTGTTCTATACTCTTTTAATTCAGGATCATCAACAACGATAACTTTGTCAGCACCATAAGCTGCAAGATCGTCAACCAATCCTTTTACATCAGAACCGATCAAAACAGCTGTTACTTCTTTTGTATCGAGATCTGCTGCAAGTTCCTTAGCTTTGCCAAGGAGTTCATAAGCGATACCGCTTACTTTGTTATCTACCTGCTGGGCGAAGACAAATACGCCCTTGTAAGCTTCGATATTTGGTGTATTCATATTATTTTTCGCCTCCTATTAAATGACATGTTTCTCTTTAAACTTGCCAATGATGTACTCAACTGCTTCTTCAGGTGAATCAGGAGCAACTTTTTCTCCTGCACCTTTTCTTACTTTATCAGATGCTTTAGCGATCTTTGTAGGAGAACCGTTAAGACCAAGGTTGCCATCTTCTACATCTTTAAGATCTGCTCTGCCCCATGTTGTAATCTCAGCTGCACATGCATCAAAGATTCCACCGGGAGTCATGTAACGGGGCTCGTTTAATTCAGCGAGTGCTGTTACAAGACAAGGCATTTTAGCTTCTACCATATGATATCTATCATCATACTGTCTCTTAACTGTAACAGTCTTAGCAGCTTCATCAACGGAGATTTCCTGAGCATAAGAAATAACAGGAAGTCCAAGGTGCTCAGCAATCTGAGGACCAACCTGAGCTGTATCACCGTCGATAGCCTGACGACCTGTGATAACAAGGTCATATTCCATATTTCTAAGTGCGCCAGCGATTGTTGTAGATGTAGCCCATGTATCAGCTCCACCAAGTACTCTATCAGTTACGAGTACACCTTTATCAGCGCCCATAGCGATAGCTTCTCTAAGTACATCTGTTGCTTTAGGAAGACCCATTGTAAGTACTGTAACTTCAGCGCCATACTGGTCTTTCAATCTAAGTGCTGCTTCAAGGCCGGCCTTGTCATCAGGGTTCATGATGGCAAGCATGGCAGCTCTGTCCAATGTTCCGTCAGGGTTAAACTTAACGCCACCCTTTGTATCGGGAACCTGCTTTATACATACGATAATCTTCATTGTATATTCTCCTTATATAATCATGCTTTTTGCTATTACTTAAGTAAGTTAGCAGAAATAACCATACGCTGAACTTCGCTGGTTCCTTCGTAAATCTCGGTAATCTTTGCATCACGCATCATACGCTCAACATTGTATTCCTTGATATAACCGTAACCACCGTGAAGCTGTACGCACTTTGTGGTAACTTCCATAGCAACTTCTGCAGCCATAAGCTTAGCCTGAGCAGCTTCTACGGAATAAGAAATCTTAGAGTTCTTGGTATACTCATCCTTCTTGCAGGCAGCCTTGTAAACAAGAAGCTTTGCAGACTCAACCTTTGTTGCAAGATCAGCAAGAACGAACTGGGTGTTCTGCTGCTGAGCGATGGTCTTACCAAACTGCTTTCTTTCTTTTACATAAGCAATTGTGGTTTCAAGAGCGCCTTCTGCAATACCAAGAGCCTGAGCAGCGATACCGATACGACCGCCATCAAGAGTGTGCATTGCAATGTTGAAGCCCTTACCCTGCTGGCCAAGCATGTTAGCCTTGGGAATACGGCAATCTGTGAAGATAAGTTCATAGGTAGAAGAAGCACAGATACCCATCTTGTTTTCCTTTGTACCAAAGGTAAATCCGGGTGTACCCTTTTCTACGATGAATGCGGAAATTTCCTTAATGAACTTGCCGCGCTTTTCAATCTTGCCTGTTACAGCAAATACTACATATACATCAGCTTCCTTACCGTTTGTAATGAAGCACTTGGATCCGTTAAGTACCCATTCATCTCCATCTAAAACAGCCTTGGTCTGCTGACCCTGAGCATCGGTACCTGCACCGGGCTCAGTTAAACCGAATGCACCGAGCTTTTCGCCCTTTGCAAGCGGAACTGCATATTTCTGCTTCTGTTCTTCGTTACCAAAAGTCATAATGGGATCTACACAAAGTGAAGTATGTGCAGAAACGATAACGCCTGTGGTACCGCAAACCTTTGACATTTCTTCAACGCACATAGCGTATGTTAAAATGTCACAGCCCTGTCCGCCGTAAGCCTTTGCTACGGGAATACCAAGAAAACCATACTTAGCAAGCTTATCAACAGTTTCTCTGGGGAATCTGTGCTGCTCATCGATTTCCTGAGCCAGGGGCTTTACTTCATTCTCGGCGAAGTCTTTGAATAACTGTCTCGCCATTTCATGTTCTTTGCTTAAAGAAAAATCCATGATTTTATATTTCCTCCTAAATAAGATTACCTATTTATAAAATTACTGAGCATCTACAGCTGTCTTTGTTCTGTCAGCGTTGTAGATATAGAAGCCCTTACCGGACTTGCATCCAAGGTTTCCGCCACGAACCATCTTACGGATAAGAGGACATGCACGATACTTTGAATCTCCGGTTTCCTTGTAAAGAACATCCATGATTGCAAGGCAGATATCAAGACCGATATAGTCGCCAAGTTCAAGGGGTCCCATAGGATGATTTGCACCAAGCTTCATAGCTGAGTCGATACCTTCGATATCAGAAACGCCTTCCATCTTAATGAAAGCTGCTTCGTTAATCATAGGGATAAGGATACGGTTTACAACGAAACCAGCTGCTTCGTTAACCTGTACGGGAGTCTTTCCGATTTCAACTGAAATCTTCTTGATAGCTTCTACAGTTTCAGCGGGTGTGTTTACGCCGGCGATAACTTCGATAAGCTTCATTCTGTCTGCAGGATTGAAGAAATGCATACCTACAACAGGTCTGTTAACACCCTTTCCGATTTCTGTGATTGAAAGTGAAGAGGTGTTTGAAGAGAAGATACATTCGGGCTTGCAGATTGCATCAAGCTCCTTGAATGTTGTCTGCTTAACTTCCATATTTTCGAAAGCTGCTTCTACGATAAGATCGCAGTCTGCACAAAGATCTTCCTTAAGACCGGGAGTGATTTTGTTAACGATAGCGTCAACAGCTTCCTGAGTTAATTTTCCTTTTTCAACAAGCTTTGCATAACCCTTAACAATCTTGTCTTTTCCGCCTTCAGCCCACTCCTGCTTAATGTCGCAAAGAGCTACTTCATAGCCTTCGGTCTGAGCAAATGCCTTAGCAATGCCCTGTCCCATGGTGCCTGCACCAATTACGCCTACCTTCATTAGTAGATCCTCCTTAAGTATATTTTTATATGTGTGATTAATTAGCAGTTCTTAAAAGGAACAACTTTTAACTTCTTTTCTTTGTCCTTTTCAAGGAAGTTGCCCATTCCGGCCTTCTGGTCTTCTGTTTCGAAGCAGTCACCGAAAAGCTTCTCTTCTATTACAAGAGCATCATCCATATTTACCTGAAGACCATCGTTAATAGCCTTCTTGCAGTTTCTTACAGCGATGGGAGCGTTTGCAGCGATTGTTGCAGCCATCTTTTCAGCTACTGCCAAAAGATTCTGCTGTGCTGTCTTTGTAACGTTTCCTGCTTCATCAACTTCTGCTGAAACAACCTGATTTACAAGGCCGATTCTGTAAGCTTCTGCTGCCTTAATGTTTCTTGCGGTATAAATAAGCTGCTTAGCCATACCTGCACCTACAAGTCTTGCAAGTCTCTGTGTACCACCAAAACCGGGTGTAATGCCAAGGCCTACCTCAGGCTGACCAAACATTGCATTATCAGAACAAAGTCTGATGTCACAACTCATTGAGATTTCGCATCCGCCGCCAAGTGCAAAGCCGTTAACAGCTGCAATAACGGGAATGGGGAAGGTTTCGATCATACGGAAAACATCATTACCCTTCTTACCGAAAGCCTCGCCTTCAGCCTTTGTAAGAGTGCTCATTTCTCCGATGTCAGCGCCTGCAACGAATGACTTTTCGTCAGCGCCTGTAAGTACAAGGCAACGAACTTCGTTTAAGTCAACTGCCTTAAAAGTAGCCTCAAGGTCCTCAAGAACCTGAGAGTTAAGTGCGTTTAATGCTTCGGGACGGTTAATGGTTACTACACCGATTGCGCCCTTCTGTTCATATAAAACGTATGCCATTAGATATTCCTCCGTAACAGTCATTTTGTGTTATTTTGCATTTATCCGTTTACACACCAATATCCGAGGCTGAAAAAACCCCGGATATGGTATATTTTCAAGAATAAATTAGTCGCGTTCTACGATTGTGGCACAACCCATACCGCCACCGATACAAAGAGTAGCAAGACCCTTCTTAGCATCCTTTGCTTCCATCTCGTGAAGAAGTGTAACAAGGATACGGCATCCTGATGCTCCAACGGGATGTCCGAGTGCGATAGCACCGCCGTTAGGATTGAGCTGCTTGTCAACATCAATGCCAAGTTCCTTACCAACTGCTACTGACTGAGCAGCGAAAGCTTCGTTAGCTTCGATGATGTCAAAATCTTCAATCTTCATGCCGGCCTTAGCCATTACCTTCTGTGTTGCGGGAACAGGTCCGATACCCATTACTTCGGGACGGCAGCCTGCAAGTCCGCCTGCTACGAATGTAGCCATGGGCTTAACGCCGAGTTCCTTAGCCTTTTCTTCGCTCATAACAACGATTGCTGCTGCACCATCGTTGATACCTGAAGCGTTACCTGCTGTAACGAATCCGTCAGGATTGATGGGACGAAGCTTTGCAAGACCTTCAATTGTAGATCCTGCACGAGGGCCTTCATCTGTATCAAAAATAATTGTTTCTTTTTTCTTCTTAATTTCTACAGGAACGATTTCCTTCTTGAATGCGCCTGATTCGATAGCTGCGCAAGCCTTCTGCTGGCTCTTAAGTGCGAACTCATCAAGTTCTTCACGGGTAAGACCCCATTCACGGCAGATGTTATCAGCGGTTGTAATCATGTGATAGTTATTGAATGCATCCCAAAGAGCATCGTTAACCATTGTATCAACCAATGTACCGTTGTTCATTCTGTAACCGTAACGAGCCTGAGGAATAGCATAAGGAGCCATTGACATATTCTCCATACCACCTGCGATAACTACATCAGCATCTCCTGCCATAATCATCTGAGCTGCCTGGTTAACACAGTTAAGACCTGAACCGCAAACAACGTTCATTGTAACAGCGGGTACTTCAATAGGAAGTCCTGCCTTGATAGCAGCCTGACGAGCTACGTTCTGGCCCTGTCCTGCCTGGATTACACATCCCATATATACCTGATCTACATCTTCAGGCTTAATACCTGCACGCTTAATTGCCTCTGCAATTACAATTGCTCCAAGCTGGGGAGCGGGAGTTGTGGAAAGTGATCCACCCATTGTACCGATAGCGGTACGGCAAGCGCCTGCTAAAACAACTTTTTTAGCCATTTTTATATCTCCTTGTTCTTTTGTTAAATTTTTATCATTTTCGTTGTTAATTTTACCACAGTTACCAGCCTGTGCGCAACTACAATTTAACCCAATTCTGCACTTTACTGTTTCGATAAGCCGTGAATATTCACCTATATTATTATTAACAGGAATCCAACCGGCCCGACTTTATGGCAAGCATATTATGCGCCTCAATGAACAACAGTCAATTAACCGGACGGACACTGTCACGAGGCAAAAAAATCCCGGATGCCAGCCATCCGGCATCCGGGACTAAGTTAAACATTCATCAGATTAACTTACACATCAGCTTCAATAAGACCGTAAGTACCGCCCTTACGCTTGTAAACCACATTAACCTGATCTGTCTCTGCATTTACAAATACGAAGAAACTGTGTCCGAGAAGTTCCATCTGTACGCATGCATCTTCCGGATACATGGGCTTAATGTCGAACTTCTTGGTACGGACAATTTTGATTTCGTCTTCATCCTCATAATCGTTATCAAGATATTCCTGCTTAAAGAAGTCAGCCGAAGCCTGCTCACGCTGTGTAATCTTGGTCTTATACTTCTTTAACTGCCTTTCAATGATTTCTTCTACAAGGTCGATGGAAACATACATATCGTTGGAAACCTGTTCAGATCTGATAATGTTGCCCTTAACAGGTATCGTTACCTCTATTTTCTGTCTGTCCTTTTCAACGCTTAGGGTTACATGAGCTTCGGTATCATGATTGAAGTACTTTTCAAGCTTTCCGATCTTCTCCTCCACTGCTGCCTTAAGGCCGTCAGTAACATTAATGTTTTTGCCGATGATAATAAATTTCATACACATCACCCTTTCTTAAGTGGTTTTGTAGTGCTCTAAATTGTAAGACAATTATACCATATAGTCAGAAAACAAACTATTAAAAATTGATAAATAAGAGCTAAAAACAAAAAGTCAAGACAAACTTCTTTTTTCCTGTCGTTTTTACATATTTTCAGCAAATACTCCAAGAACATTCGTTCATTTTTTTCAGTCAACGGCTTTATTTTTTGTGGTCAATTTTTGTGGACATTGTGGATAACTCTGTTGAAAAGTCACTTTTAGCCAAAAATCGACACTTTTTGATTGTGGATAACTTTTTTATACACACATATGTCACTTTTGCTGTGGATAAAAATGACACTGCAATTTGTATATAATTTACAAATACCTTACAAATGACACACAAAGTATCTTTTTCATTGACTCAGAAGGTCGCATTTTTATATGGTACTAAAGGCCTACAACAGCCCTTTTGCATTCTTTTTGTTGCAAAAAAACAGGGCTCCCATCAATTTGATGAGAGCCCTAATTGTCTGATAATTTATTTATCTGATATCTTCGGATACACTGGAAATTGCGTTGGCACCGTCCGCCACTGCGGTGATAATCTGCCTTAATGCTTTCTTTCTTATATCTCCTGCAACATACAAACCTTTTACACTTGTACGACAATCCTCGGAAGCAATAACGTATCCCTTCTCATCGGTGTCACACAAATTTTTAATAAGCTCTGTTCCCGGAAGAATTCCAACTGCCACAAATGCACCGGCCACAGGAAGAATTGAGGTTTCTCCGGTTTTATTGTTTTTAAGGGTTACTGATTCTAAGCCGTCTTCTCCGTTAAAAGAAGTAACCTCGCTGTCCATAATGAAGCTTACGTTATCACACTTTCTTAAATCCTCCACCAGAGCATTGGCAGCCCTGAAGGTATCTCTTCTATGGATAACATATACTCTTTTTGAGGTTCTTGATAAATATATGGCATCCTCAACAGCCACATCCGAACCGCCTATTACACATACATCCCTTTTCTTAAAGAAAGCTCCGTCGCATGTTGCGCAATAAGACACGCCCATGCCGGATAATTCCTCTTCTCCCGGTGCCCCAAGATGGGCGTGGGTGGCTCCTGTTGCCACAATAACGGTTTTTGCATCAAAAACCGAATCTGTTGTGGCCACCTTAAAGGTGCCATCTAAGGGTGTTATGCTGATAACCCTGGCATTCAACTTTTCAATCCCCATTGAAGCCGCATGCTCTGAAAATCTCTCGCTTATTTCTAAGCCGGAAACCCCCGGAATTCCAAGATAATTGTCCACTTCATATGTGGTAAGAACCTGTCCTCCGTTAATGGGACTTTCCTCTATCAGCAAAGCATCAAGCCCTGCTCTCTTTGCATATACAGAGGCGCTGAGTCCTGCAGGACCCGCCCCGATAATAATTGTATCGTACATTCTCATTTCCTTTCCTGCTTGCAAAAAAAACGCATAAGCCACATACTGTAAGTATAAATTTATACTAAGTATTTGTCAAAAAGGAGTCGCCATGAAAACAGCACTTTTAACAGGTGCTTCAAGAGGAATCGGCAGATCAATTTCCGAGATGCTTGCGCGTGAAGGTTACAATCTTCACCTTATCTGCAAGACAAATTATAAGCTCTTAAAAGAGTTCTGCGATTATCTTTCAGCCACCTACAAAATCAATGCAAAGGCATATCAGGCCGATGTTTCTGTTTTTAGTGACCTTGAAAATGTATATAAAGAAATAAGCGAACTGGACCTTCTTGTTAATAACGCGGGAATCTCCTATGTTGGCTTACTAAACGAGATGAGTGAGAAAGACTGGCAGGAAACCATAGGCACAAACTTAAACTCTGTTTTCTATACTTCCAAGCTTGCAATTCCTCTTATGTTAAAAAAACATTCCGGCGCCATCATTAATATTTCCTCTGTATGGGGAAATATCGGTGCTTCCATGGAGGTAGCCTATAGTGCAAGCAAAGGCGGCGTAAACAGTTTCACAAAGGCCCTGGCAAGAGAGCTTGCTCCCAGTAACATTTCAGTCAATGCAATAGCCTGCGGCTTTGTGGATACAGACATGAACAGACATCTTTCAAAAGAAGATCTTGAAGAAATCAAAAACCAGATTCCCGCGGACCGTTTTGCAACTCCTGAAGATATTGCAGCCTCAGTTCTTGGTATTTTGAAATCATCGCCCTATTTGACCGGTCAGGTCATTACCGTTGACGGAGGTTGGACATAATGATAAAGGTTATTCTTTGGGATATAGACGGAACCATCCTTGATTTCGATAAAGCAGAATACAACGCCATAAAGGCCCTCTTTATTAAACATAATCTCGGTGAATGCACCGATGATATGATAAAGGACTATTCGAGAATTAATAAGAAATACTGGGAAGCCCTGGAACGAAAGGAAATGACGAAGCCGGAAATTCTGGTGGGACGTTTTAAGGAGTTCTTTTCCTGCTACGGTATAGATGTTGAAAAGGCCGAAGTCTTCAATTCAGACTATCAGATAGCCCTCGGAGACACTATAGTATTTTTTGCAAATGCTCTTGAAACAATCAATGCCCTAAAGGGCAAAGTACTGCAGTATGCCGTAACCAACGGCACCAAAACAGCCCAGACCAAGAAGCTTAATAACTCAGGTCTTAAGGACATTTTAGACGGTGTCTTCATTTCAGAAGACCTTGGTGTTGAAAAACCCTCTGAAGAATTCTTTAAGAAGGTTTTTGACTGCATTGGTCATTACGATAAAAGTGAGGTCATAATTGTCGGTGACTCTCTTACAAGCGATATTTTAGGCGGAAACAATGCAGGAATACTTACCTGCCACTTCAATCCATATGATAAGCCAATAACCCATCAGGTTCACATTGATTACAGCATAAAAGATTTAAGTGAAATCCTTTCAATTGTTAAATAAGTGACACTTGGGGAGGGGTTGTGCATTCATTTTTGTCAAAAAAAATGAATGCACAACCCCTCCCCTTACATACTAAAAGCTTCTGAGTGTTCCCGAATCTCCCACAGTTGAATTGTCTATCTTAACGATTTTTGCAAAGTAAGAATAATCCTTGCTTACTATTATCTCAACTCTGTCTCCAACCTTTTTACCCATAAGAGCCTTTCCCATGGGGGACTCATTGCTTACAAGTCCGTGAAGTGAGTCTTCTCTGACAGTTGTAACTATTTTATACTCCTCTTCCACATCATCTTCTTCCACATATATGGTAACGGTTTTATTGATTCCAACCTCGTCATCCTTGGAATCATCCTCTAAAACCCTTGCGGTTCTCACCATTCTTTCAAGATATCTTATGCGGCTTTCGTTTTTATTCTTTTCTTTTTTGGCTGCATAATACTCAAAGTTTTCACTTAAATCTCCAAGAGATCTGGCTTCCTTAACATGCTCTAAAAGTTCTTTTCGAACCACGCATTTTCTATATTCAATTTCAGCTTCCATATCGGCTATATCTTTTGCTGTAAGTTCATTATTCATCAGCTTCGTCTCCGGATGTTTTCTTTGTAAATGTTACATACTTAAAGGGAATTTCTCCGTCAACTTCTTCGTCAACGGTTTTTTCGTAAAGACTTTCGTCAAATTCCGGGAAAAATGTATCTCCCTCAATTTCCATATCGATTTCAGTTATAAAAAGTTTTTCTGCAAAGGGAAGTCCCTCTTTATATATTCCCGCGCCGCCGGAAAGATATACATTCTTTTCGGGGAAATTGGTCTTTGCATATTCCAAAGCCTTTTTAAGAGAAGATACTGTTACACAGTTTTCGGCCTCATACTTTTTTGTCCTTGACACAACTATTGTGAAACGATTAGGTAAAGGGCGGCCGATTTCATCATAGGATTTTCTACCCATAATAACCACATTGCCTGTTGTAAGCTCTCTGAAGCGCCTCTGTTCTCCCTTTATTCTCCAGGGAATACAGCCTTCGTTTCCGATAACCCTGTTTTTTGTATATGCCACTATCAATCCTACCATAACCGCATAAACCATCCTTTTAAAGAAAAAATAGTTGCCACGATAAACGTGGCAACTACATTTTACCATTACTTAAAGCATAAATCCATAAGAGGAAATTATTCTTCAGTTGCAGGTGCTTCTGCAGGAGCAGCTTCAGGAATTACAGCGCCGCATGCGGGACAGAACTTAACGGTCTTGTCAACTTCCTTACCACAGCCGGGGCAGATCTGAATGCCCTTAAGATCACGAAGAGAAGCTCTTGATGCTTCCATCTTCTCAACGATTTCAGCGATCTTTCCAACTTCTTCGGGGAACTTTGCAGCAAGTTCGTCCTTGTACTGTTCAAAGAACTTCTTACCGATTTCGGTGTAAAGCTTATCTACTGCAACCTTATCCTTTTCAATGGAAGCTGTTAATGTGGCAATTCCTGAAACCTCTTTAGCCTTCTCAGCAACCTTTGCGCCGCCTGCTGTAAGCTTATCTGATAAATTATCTAAAAATCCCATGTTTTTGTCCTCCTTGATTATTTGACATATGTTTCATAGGCCTTAACCTATGGTCTTATTATACTAATCATACAACGTATAAACAATACTACTATTAACCAATTGGCGGCTGTATTTTGGTGATTTTGGCAACTTATGGGCTATTACTTATGCATTTGCTGCAAAAATCAAAAAACACATTATCTTGTGAACTGTGAAATGAACTTCCATGCATTCTCGCAGGTATGATGTCTGCATTCATGCACCTGTCCGCTGACACTTGCAAAAGCAGTACGGCACACACCGTCTTCACTGTCATAATAGTTAATTGTAAGGACACTGCCCCTTGATTCATCGGGAACCTTTTCAACTCTGTCACCGGGAATGCCGTAGATAGGATCTGCCCAGTTTTCTTTGGATGCAAAGTCCACATCAAATTCAGCCTTAAGCTTGTTGGTCTTGGCTGCATACTGAATTCTTTCAAGGCCTGAATCTGCCTGGAAAGGAAGCTCCGGAAGGTGAGACTTCTCTCCGCCTGAGTAGAAAAGAGGCACAGGAACGGTTGTATTAAGCTCATCCTCTGAAAGAGCCTTGCCGAAGGGATTGTTTCTTACGGGGAAAAGCGCGCTTGCGGGAGCAAGACCTGCAAAAACCTCCGGATACTCCTGATACATATCCCAGGTCTTGCCGCTGCCCATGGAGAAGCCAGAGGCATATATTCTGTGTTCATCAATGCTGTATTTCTTCTTAAGATCCTCTATTACTTCAATCACTTCTGTAGCAGTAACATTCTGGTGATTTTCAATTGACACATAAAGGAAACCGTATTTATGGCATACTTCCCACCAGCCTGCCACAAAGGTCAGGTACATGGAGGAATCTCCGCCACCGTGGAAGCCGATAAGAAGGGGTGCAGGGCCGTTTTTGAAGGCATCATTGTTGTAATACGCAAAATAGCCCACCTTATGCTCCTTTGTATCCTTATAAGCGCCTCTGTTATCAGGTGATGTCTTTACAAGGCTGTAGCCCTCTTCCTCGGTCATATCAAGAGCCTCGAAATCAGGTTCAATTTCCATGTTCCCGCACCACATCTTAAACTTTCTTACGAAAGCCTTGAAGTCCGCTTTATAATCTGCAGCATCCTTGCAAAAAAGGTTCTCGCAGCCCTTAAAGGCCTCATTAACAGTTTCGCTGTTTCCAACGCTTAAGATACCGATGTCCTTTCTTTCAACGTTCGGAACCACGCTTAGGCCTTCCATTGAGCACATTGCAGGGGTGATTTCTCCGGGTCCCCAGAGGTATTCGCCCTCAAGAGTCTTTAAAAGATTCTTTGCAACGTAATCAGCAGACTCACCGAAACTGTAAATGTCAGCTCTGAAAATGGCTCCTCTTGCAAAGTAACCCTTAAACTCTCTTGTGAAGAAATCGGTAATCTCCACGATTCCGTCCTTGTAGAAAGGATTCATTTTAACCTCTGCAATAACCGCCTTGTATAAATCTTCGGTTGCGTTCTTCCAACCGCCTTCACAGGTAGGATAAACAAAAAGAACACTTGAATCCACCGAAGAAGCAATCTCTGCCAATCCGCTTTCTTTTGCAAAGGATACAGCCTCTTCTTTGCTCTTTTTTGTTTCTTCAAAAACAAGCAAAAGAGGCGCTCTGAAACCATAGTTATTAACTTCACCGTCAATCTTTGTTGCGGGCACATATGTCTTTAGGAAAAAGTCCTTAAATTCATACTCCCAAAATTTTCCGCCGTCTGAAAATACTTCAACGGCAGGTCTTGTCATCATTGCCATTTAGTAACCTCCCAATGTTTATATAAGCATAAATTATTATAACATTGGGAAGAACTCCTAAATACACAAAAATAAAGAAATTCATATCATTTTTTGCTCAATTGCATATTATGTTCATAACCTGTAAAAAAGGCCCGCACATCAGTGCGAGCCTTCATTTGTCGATACACTTATTTGGTTTACATAATAGAACTTTGCCATGGATTGATTTCTTTCTGCATTGGGATCGACGCTTAGTTCATCCGTTTCGCAAAGCAGCCAGGGCCTGAACTTGTGGGGGCTGAGCACCACGCTGCCGCCGTCTGCGGCCGAAATAATCTTAAGCCTTTCCTCATGCTCTCTTCTAAAGCCTGCGGCTTCGCCGCTAAGAACCTCCCTAAGAGCGCCATAGCTTGAATAAGCGGTAACTCTTTCCCCGGTGCATAAAAAGCAGGTGCAAAGAAGAATCACGCAAATTCCATAATATAAAACCGTGCCGGCAAACACTTTTTCCGGCATCTTACTCTTTAATCTTTTATCAATCCAGCCAAGCACATATGCCTCGTCAAATATCAAAAGAATCTGGAATGTAAACTTGATAACATTAAGTGTTCTTCCCATACCGGGAATTCCCATGGCAAAGTAGCTTGGTGTAAAGCCTGTTGCATACAGGCAAAAACTTAACAAAACCACCAAAGCAGGAAGCCTGAAGGAAAATGTTGTTTTTCTTACTATGGATAAAAGAACAGGAGCCAGCAAAAGCATAATAACAATTGTAATAATTCCCGAATACTGCGGAATCCCCTCTAATGCCGACTTAAAGGACATAAGGATTGCTTTAACCGGTCCAAAGCCCTCAAAATGCTCACTTCTTACACTGTTTCCCGGCGCTGAAAAACTATACCACACTCCGTAGATATACACCGCAATTACGGGTATAAAGGCCCAGGACTTTTTGTTCCCACATATTATCGAAAAGAAAAGAATCAGGGCAATAAAACAGCCTCCCTGAAGAGCTGTTGTAAAATTCGCCCCGGCAACAATGTATGAAAGAAGGGTTGCCGCCACGGTCAATGCTACAACAGAAGCCATTTTCTTTGCATATAAAAGCCTTATAAGCAAAGCCAGCATCAAAAACATTATTCCGTGCATAAAGGTATAATGCACCGCCGAATTGTACCAGAAAAATCCCTGATATGCAGTAAAAACCAGTTCAATCAATGCTATTGTTAAAACAGCCGAAACCGAAATTGAGGGATACGGTTCTGCCTTCAGAACACATCTTAAAATTGTGTAAGACAGGAAAAATGTTCCAAGAGTTATACAGGTTATAATCAGCACCGGGCCTAAGAAATAAAACTGCTCTCCAAAGCCCGCCGGCATAATACTCATAAAAAATGTGGAGGCATATGTGCCCTGCCATGCCCACCAGAACATTTTTACATTGTACTTAATGGTTGATAAAAGACTTGTGGCCACAACCTCGGGCATAAGGCCGTCATTGTATACCTTTACATATAATCCATAGTTATAATCGTCATAAAACGGTGCCGAGAAGGCTGCTAAAACATAAAGCGGAATAAGGCACAGAGCAAGCGCACAGAGCGCTAAGACCATTACCGTCCTGTCTGACACCTTTCTTTTAAGAAAACTCATAATCACTCCCTAATTAAAAACTATTTGAATTATACATCAATCGGTCCCATGTGAAAAGGGAATGCAGGTTGTCCTGCACTCCATTTATTTTTTCTTAGCAAAAGATTTTTGCAAAAGGCTTCATGAGTCTGTAAAGAAAAATAGCAAACTTGTACTCGTCCTCATTAAGGTCCACATCCTTTGTGTGGGTTCTGAAAAGGCCGAACTTATAAACTAAGTTGTGAGCATACCATTCATCGCTCCAGGCCTTTTCTGTTCTTGTATAATTGAAGTCTTCACCGATTGTATTCTTTAAGTCCTTAATGAAAGCATCTATCTCTTTAATCCTGTAGGAATCAACAATGTGAACATTGTTCTCGTTGCAGTAGCATTCATAACCGTTTACCATGTATTTTTTGTCCATCTTTGTGACCTCCGTTTTTGTTATCTTATGATTTTATTCTACAGATTCCCCCTAAGAATAAACATCGAAAGTCCTTACAGATATCCTGAAACTTCTTACAGTTTTGTCACAAAGAACACCTAATCCATATTTTCCATAATAAAAAAGGAACCCTGAATTTTCAGAGTCCCTCTTTATATAAAAATCCCCTTTTTGTTATGTAAACTTAATTATTTAACTGATTCAAACTCAGCTTCAATTGATGCATCGGGCTTCTTTGTAAGAAGAGAAACCACAACTGTAAATAAAAGGCTTACGATGAATGCAGGTAAAAGTTCGTAAATGTTCCATAAGCCGCCGAGAGGGCGTACAAGATACTTCCATGCGAATACCACAACACCACCTGAAACCATACCTGCAAGAACACCAGGAAGATTTGTTCTCTTCCAGAAGAGTGAGCAAAGCATTATGGGACCAAAGGCTCCACCGAAACCGGCCCAGGCAAATGATACAATCTGGAAAACGGAGCTGTTGGGATTCCATGCAAGAACAACAGCCACAAGTGCAATAAGTGCGATTACAACTCTTGCAATGATAATGGATGTTTTCTCGGTCATTTTTACCCTAAAGAAATCCTGCATAAGATTCTTTGAAATTGAAGAGCCTGCAGAAAGAAGCTGTGAGTCAGCAGTTGACATTGTACATGCAAGAATTCCCGCAAGAACAAGACCTGCGATTACTGCTGCCAGAACACCGTTCTTTGAAAGGATGTCGGAGAGCTTAATGATAACGGTTTCAGCATCTGAAGAATTTGTAAATGTATCAATCGCGCCTGCCTTTGATACTGCATTTCCGATTACACCGATAAAGATTGCAACACCCATGGAAATTACAACCCAGACGGAACCGATTCTTCTTGAAGTCTTTATTTCCTTCTCGTCTCTTACTGCCATGAATCTTAAAAGAATATGGGGCATTCCGAAATAGCCAAGACCCCAGGCCATTGTGGAAACAATTGTCAAAAGCCCGTAGGAACTTGATGATCCGCTTGCCATATCATAAAGATTTGTAAGGCTTAAATAACCTGTCATTGACTTTGCATTGTCTGCTACCGCGCCAAATCCACCGGCAACATGAATACCGAATGCAACCATAACCACAAGAGCAATTGTCATAACAATACTCTGAATAAGGTCTGTTGTGGAAACCGCAAGGAAACCACCCAAAACGGTATATGCAACAATAACAATTGCGCCAAAGATCATTGCTGTATGATAATTAACACCAAAAAGTGAATTGAAAAGAGTTCCCACTGCCTTAAAGCCTGAAGCTGTATAAGGAATAAAGAACACGATAATTACGATTGCTGCGATACATGAAAGAATGTTTCTCTCATCATGATATCTTTTTGAGAAAAAGTCCGGAACTGTAATAGCATTTAACTTAGCTGAATATCTTCTTAACTTTTTAGCAACAAGAAGCCAGTTAAGATAAGTACCGATTGCAAGTCCGATTGCGGTCCATGCCGCATCAGCAAGACCTGTAAGATAAGCAACTCCGGGAAGACCCATGAGAAGCCAGCTGGACATATCCGATGCCTCAGCGCTCATTGCAGCCACAAGCGGACCTAATTTTCTGCCGCCAAGGTAGAAACCTTCTGTAGACTGCTCACCCTTTTTGTTGAAATAAACCCCTGTAAGAACCATTACAAAAAGATACAAAACAATGGTCCCTATGATAAGTACCTGTGTCATATTGTCCACCTCTCAATTTTTTCAAAGTTTGTTATATCAAAGGATTAAAAAGAACGCAATGCAGAACGATGTACAGAACATTATACAGTTTTTGCGTCTTATAGTTCTAAAAAACCTTGAAAATAAGGGATTTTATGGTACTATTCAAATATAGAACATTTAGTAGAATTTTTTTGAAATAAAATGGAGAATGTCTTAAAATGGCAAAGAAAACATCAAAAAAAACAAAGAGTAAAATAGTAACTGCTGCCTGGAAGCTGTTTTATGAACAGGGTTATGACAACACAACCGTTGAAGAAATCATAGATGAATCCGGAACCTCAAGAGGCTCCTTCTACCACTATTTTGAAGGAAAAGATGCCCTTCTTGGCTCTCTTTCATACATGTTTGACGAAAAATATGAGGAACTGGAATCCTCTCTTGATTCTTCCATGAACAGCATAGAAATTCTTCTTTTTCTTAACAGGGAATTATTTCAGATGATAGAAAAGACCGTCGATTTCGACCTGCTTTGCAGACTTTTATCTTCCCAGCTCATTACAAATGGCGAGAAACATCTTTTGGACAGAAGCAGAACCTATTACAAGCTTCTTAGAAAAATAATACTGGAAGGACAGGAAAAA
Organism: Lachnospiraceae bacterium; assembly: GCA_045598365.1. GTDB lineage: Bacteria > Bacillota > Clostridia > Lachnospirales > Lachnospiraceae > UBA1258. The sequence continues at coordinate 16,400 of JAZLLV010000041.1, read as the reverse complement.
AAGGAAATATCCACAGCCTTCAGTGTTAACGATCTGGTTAAACACTATGCACTCTGCGAACGGGGTATGCTGTACGACTGGTGCTTAAGCAATTCTGAATATTCCCTTTGTGAGTATTCCGGAAAATTTATGGAAGGATTTTTATCGGTTTTTAAGCCTTAATCCTAATCTTTAGTTAAAAGTTTCTTATAAGTAAAATCTATTGCGAATGCTCCAAGCGGCGCCGTAAGCACAATCGCAAGTACCGCCACCATAAGAACAATATCTCCGCAGGACAGTCCCAGCGCTAAAGGCATTCCGCCGATAGCCGCCTGAACAGTGGCCTTGGGAGTATATGCAAGCATCGTAAAAAGTCGTTCCTTCTTGTTGATTTTCGTTCCAAGAAGACTTATAAAGACGCCCGCCATTCTGAAAAGCAATGCAAGCACTATCACAAGAAGTGCCTTCACGCCCACACGGCCAAGATATTCTATATTAACGCAGGCACCCACAAGCACAAACAGAAATACCTCTGCTGCCACCCACATCTTACCATATTTTTCTGCCAGAGCCCCGGCCACGTCATCATTCTTTTTCTTTATACCGATTCCCATAAACATAATAGCTATAAGAGCAGAAAATGTTATCGGAGTGGTAAGCGCGTCCTCAAAAACCACCAGAAGAAGAGATATACAAAGAACAATTATTACCTTAACCGTATCTCTTACCTTAATCTTTTCAAAGTACACAGACAGAAGAAATCCGGCAAAAAGTCCAATTGCAATTCCAAGCACTATGGAGACAGGTATGTTTACAAAGCTCATCACCGAGGTCTTCTTTCCCTGCATCATGCCCACAAATGTGGAGAAGAGGACGATTACATATACATCATCCACGGAGGCACCGGCTAAAATCAACTGAGGAATTCCTTTTTTTGTACCATAGCCCTCATCCATGAGTTTTATCATTCTTGGCACCACCACCGCAGGAGAAACCGCGGCAAGCACCGCACCCATCACAAGAGCCTCCTGAAGGCTTATATTAAGTACCTTCGGGGCAATTAACATCATTCCGATGATTTCAAAGCTCGCAGGCACAAAGCACATGAAAAATGCCGGCCTTCCGATTTTCTTAAGGCCGGATACATCAAGTCCCAGTCCTGCTCTTGTAAGTATTATTACAAGAGCGATTTTTCGTATTTCGGAAGAAATATTCAATATACTGTCATCTATCAGGTTAAGCACGAAAGGGCCCAGCACAATACCCGTAAGAAGCATTCCAAGAAGTGCCGGAAGTTTTATTTTTTTACATATGAATCCACAGGTCATACCTGCTAACAGAATCAGAGCTACACTTAATAACATAAAAATCTCCAAATGATTTATTTACTCCACTTAATATAAGGGATACTATGTATATATATCAATCCATAAAGGAAAAAAATGTAATCGTTTATCTTCCCGCAGATGCTCTTTTACTTATAAAGAGCTTCTGTATAGACCCTTAATAATCTTCATCCCAACTGCCTTGGTGCAGAAATTTACGGAAGAAATCCTGTGGAAGAAATCAGGAAACTAAACTTTTAACAAAAAGGCCCCGGTACAATGTACCGGGGATTTTTTAAAACCTGTCAACAATAAACACAGTCGCGCCTGACCGTCTTGCAGCCTCAATTCCAACCTCAGAATCTTCGAAAATAAGTGTTTCCTCAGGTTTAGCGTTTGCTCTCTTCATTGCCATGAGAAAGCCCTCCGGGTCCGGCTTAGGCTTAGTAATGTCTTCCTGCGTAATAATATCTTCAAAAAGATCCTTTACATTAAAACAGGAAAGAATATCCTCCACATTTTTTCTTGAAGCAGTGGTGACAATTGCAATACGATACTCATTTTTAATAAGCCGTATCATATCAAAAAGATGGGTATTCATCCTTGCTTTATTGAGAAATTCCTTATAGAAACGTTTTTTTGCTTCATGCACTTCTTCAAGATGTTCATCTGACCCCAAAATCATCGGAACAAATAGCTTATAATGCCTCCCATTACATTTGGATACAAAAAAATCCCTCTCCAAAGATGCTCCAAAAGGTTTTACTGCCTCACTATACGCGCAGTAATTCACTTCGTCCGTATTAAACAGCGTTCCATCCAAATCAAATATTGCTAATTTTTTTCCCATCACTAATCCTGCTTTTCAAATCGCTTTATAATGTCATCAAGAACTATGAGCATACCCGCGTAGAATGCATAAGCAGTTCTATAGTCTTTTTCAATCTTATAAGGCATAAGTCTCAGCCAATGCACAATTTCATGGAAATATATGCTTTTGACTTTTTTCTCTGAAAATTGCTCTCTTAAATACGCATCCGCTTTTTTGTAAATATCCGAGTAAACATAGGATTTTACAAAGAGGAAATCGATATGATTATCTGTAACCTCAACATTCTTTACAGACATAAGAAATTCGTACCCGCCATGAATCGACTGAAGCATTTTAGCATAATCAAGTCCCGGCGAATCCAGTACATTTCCGGTATTTGGATCAATAAGATAAAAAGAAGCCTCCGCACCGCTATCCCTTAAGCATACAATATTTTCCACGGTAAGATCTCCGTGTATGTCACAGATCTCTTCATCATCAAAAACTTTTCTTAAATAGTCCGGTGACAGATACTTATCATAGTAATTCAGGTTATTGTATTCCTTACCGTTTATAAATACCGTTTTTGAGTCAAGAATATCCTTTAACCTTCTGGATTCCTTGATTTTTGACAGATTCCTAATAACCTTCGTCTCTATATATTCATCAACAAGTTCTTTGCCTGCTTTTTCTCTTTTATTACAATAGAGAGAGGACTCAAGACACTCAAAAACATCTTTTATTACATTCCAGCCGTACTCAGCAGGCATGGAATGAAGAAATTCAAACAACCCGATGGCATTAGGATAATAGGGCATATCGTAGTAACAATATATATCATTTACATCCTTCTGAAGCACCTTTGTTACCGGAACCCGACTACACTTTTCTTCAAGCCACTCAACCTGTCTGCTTAGTTTCTTGCCTTCCTCATCAAATGCATACTTCCTGTAAAAAGTGCCTTTTTCATTAACGCACAACATAGTTGTCGCATTGGACCCTGCCGAGTAATCCCTCACGATGGATATCCCACGACTGATTTTCAAATAATTCTCTATATATGACCTGCTTTCATTTGAAAAATATCTGTCCAGAAAAAGCAGTTTTTCCTCAGAATTAAGTTGTGGAAGAAGATTTAAGTATCCGTCAACGGTTTCGGTTTTTGAATTTCTTGCCCTGGTTACAAAGGAAAAAGCAAAAAGAAGCAGTAACGGTGCCACCATATAAATGAGCATATATAAAGTTAGTACGTTCATATCGGCACTGAACAAAGAAAGCATCAGGGTACTTGCCTTCACCCCATTTTCGCCAAAGAGCATAAGGAATATATCTGTCCAGGTAGTCTGGGTTCCCACAAGGGAATAGAACAAACCAAACGATGCATAGGAAAGAAGGTAAAAAGACCACATTCCCAAAGTGTAAAATATCATTTTAAGTTTGCTTATTTTTTTAATGATGTCCTTAAAATTCCAAATGAGTGCCCATGCAGTAAACATCATCCAGGTTTCAATCCTTGTATTGAATAGTGATGCCACCGCTCGAATAAGCTTTTTCAATACCCCTCTGAAGATAAAAACCAGCAATGTTGCGCCTACGAGGGCCACAAAAAACCAGATATAGAATGACGAAGCCTCTGCAATTGATGCGTCTCCACTCATTAAAAGACGAAGAACAAGGAAAATAACACCTACGGAAATGACATCCAGATATCTGTCAACAATGACGGTAGAAAAACCCAGCGCAAGACCGTTCTTCATTTTTCTTCCTGCCAAATATCCCCTTGCAACATCGCCAAGCTTGTAGGGCACAAAATAATTGATCAGATATCCCAAGGATATTGACCGAAGCAGTCGTTTTCTGTCCGGCTTTTCATATACTTCAATAAAAAGTTCCCATCTGAGAGTTCTCAATATGTGGGCGATGCCCATTAATAAAATTGCGGAAACAATACTTGCAAGAATCATTTTATATAAGTTCCAAGCCTTTCATCGCCAACAGCTTCATCATATTCATCGGGAGTTCCAAAGGAAATGTGCTCATCAAGAGGGAATGTCTTTACCAAACCATCCATCTCAATCAGTTCGTTGTAAACCCCGCTTACAAAAAACTCTTTATATGCACATTTGTGAAGATAACTTTCTGTTCCCACAAGGAAAAAGTCCTTGTTCTTAAAATAATAAGCTCCGCAAATGGCCTGGTCACTTACAACTTCCTTCTCCACGGTACCTATTACTCTTTTGTTTTCATCAAATTTAGCATAACTGTAGGCAGGATTATCCGACTTAAAAGTTAATAAAGCCGCATCGGGAGTCCTAAAATCACCCTGCTTACAAAAGTCAAAGAAGGCCTTGCTCAAAAACGCATGGTCACAGTCCTCAAAAAGAATAGGCTTGTCATCATTTATCTCTTTCAATCCTTCCATACAGGTAAGCACCGCTCCATTAAGTACTTCAGGGATGACATGAATCTTTGCATTCTCGAAATATTTCAATATTTCCTTATCTATTCCAAACTTATCAATGTGCTCCTTTAGAACAATAAATGTAATATCCTCAACTTCAATGTTCTCGGTAACACACTTTGCAGCCCAATACAAAAAGGGCTTTCCCTTAAGCATTATAAGTGGTTTGGGCACATTAAACCCTTTATTTCCAAAGCGTGTTCCGCCACCACCCATAGGCATTATCAAATGTATTTTTTCCATACATAAATCCTTTCAACCGGTTATACAATTTCATCGGAAAGATATTCTTTTAAGGAATACTCATTCGGATTCATTGCAAAAACTTTCTTTTTATTGCAAACATAGCGAAAAACTATCTTTAGTATTTCTTTTGACTGCTTAAAAAATTTAGCATTGCTTATCTGGTCCTCTTCTCTCCAGGTAAGTGGGAAAAAGGCAAAAGAAGATTTTGAATATACTCCGTAAATGAGCAAATATACATTAAATGTAAGAGTATTTATAAAGTACTTGTAAAAGCCTGATTTGAGATAGTTTGTACTGTACATATTCAGGCCTGAACCCAAATCAGTGATTTTTCTGCCAAGCATCACAGTCATAAATGCATTAAATACATGATTTCCGAAAATTCTAAAGCCTGAGTAATTTATCAATTTGGATTCCTTTTCAAATCTTGAACCCAAAAAAGAATCCATCTTATAAGCTTCGCCGTTTTCAAGATACGGAAGCAGATCATGAATATCGCCCTGATCGTCACCATGCAGCACGATAACATAGTCAAAACCATTTTCTATCGCATAGTTAAAAGCCACCTTGTGGGAGCCACCAAGGCCGTAATTGTCCCGATTTCTAAAGAGTTTTACCGGAACATTCTTATTCTTTTCCTTAAAATCCAGCACAGCGGCCTCTCCGTTATCTGTGCTTCTGTTATTAACAACTATGATTTCATCCACATATTCAAGCACTTTGTCATCGAGTTTGGAAAGTACTCTTGTAATCTGCTTCTCACAGTTATACATAGGAATAAAAACCAGTGTCTTCGTATTTTCAGGTCTCATAATATTCTTCCCTCTTCTTAATGCATTATATCATCTTCTGTAGATTGAAAACACCTGATTTTCCTCTACAGTTTCATATGGCAGGGTATCAAACAAATATTTTTCCAAAAAAGTTCCCGTATCCTTCCGGGTCTGATTATCAATTACAAGCACGTCCGGTATTTTTTCCGGAAACTGCTCAAAATAATCCACATATTTTTCACCGAAACTCGGAGTGCAGATGGTAGAGTACAAGGATATTTCTACCGGTTTAACAAGATAGAGTTCAAGAGCCGAAGCTTCCATATCATTAGATATGATAAGCACCTTGTCACCTTTATCAACCAGTCTTTCCATCATATCATTTCCAACTCTGAACTTTTCTTTAACTATCCAGTCACACCTCACTCCTTTTGCGGGACCGGCCTCAATCTTTGCATTATATTGAAATATATTAAATCCTGTTGCGGAGGGCTTTTGAGAATAGCCTGTAAGTCCCAGAGACAAAACAGCAATCGCTAACAGCAGCTTAAAAACAATATTTCTATTATTCTCTCCTAACATATACACTATGGCCGAAAGAGAAAAAATGTAGGCCACCTGAAGAAAAGGAAGGTTATGAAAAAGAGTGAGATTGGTAATAACGGTAACACAAAAAAGGATTCCTATTCCAACAGCTACGGAAAAGAGCAAAAAACGTCTTAATCTTATATCCTCATCGTTATGCATTGTTCTTATTAAGAAGACTGCCTCTGTTGGTATCAACACAAAAAACAGTCTTATACAGTCATATCCCTGTCTTCCTATGGTTGCCAGATACCATGCATAGCCAAAAGAAGCCAAAGAAATAATACAAAACAGCACAGCATTTTTTCTTCTTTGGTCCTTATTTTTAAGCAACACAGTGCTAAAAATATGACTGACCAGCAGGAAAAGCAGAATAATCAGGGCTATATAAAGTAATTCTTTCAGCAAATATGTAAATGCATTCTCTCCAAGTACATTTACTCCCTTTGCATGAGATTCGTCTCCCTCTATGGCATTTAGCACATTGCCAATAACCGTCATTGGAGATTTGCCGACGAATACTGCCACTATATAAGCAAATCCCTCAGCAATAAGAGTACATGAAAAAAGCCCTACCGCCTTAAATCTGCGTCCATCCCTGAACGTCACGAAAAAGACTATATATATTGCAAAAAGACAAATATCTGTAGGATATGTAATAATACCAAACGCTAAGAATGTCGCTGAAAGAAATGTATACTTCCACCTTTCAAAATTACATTCACAGGCTTTATAAAAGGCGCAAACCGAAAGCGTTACAAACCAAAGCTGCATATTTGAAAATTCCGGAATTGCTGAAAGTTTGGGTAATGTTGCAAAAAATATCATTGCAACAAGACCCGCATTCTTTTTATCAATATAATTTTTCAAGGTCATAAAAAGAACAAAGGCAACAGCAGCGTGAAGCACCAGTCCTGTTATTCTGAGAAAAACCACAAGTCCTTCAAAAGATCCCGTCAGTGAGAAAAAGATTTTAATCAGAACGGCACATAAAAAGGCCGAGGTCTGATGTGGCTCCCACATTTCCATAAACAGCCTGTCACCAAAAGCCCGCCTGTAAGACATAACAATATGATATGAGTCATCTATGGTGTAGCCCGCAAATAAAAGTTTCACGCTCATCATCAAAAGACCCATAAAAAGAAAAGCATATATCAATGCATAGAGAATATTCTTTTTACTTATATTTTTTATCATACCCCAATTCTCCAAAACCTTCGGTAAACTTCCTCAAACAATATAATATTATGAAAAGACCCCGAAACGCAAACATTTCGGGGTCTTTTAGTTATCTTCTTCTGGGCTGTGCGCTCTTAAGTCTTGTAATTGTTTCGTTAATGTAGTTTCGGATGAAGTCCTTGCTGTCATCCTTTACAAGGAAGTAAATAATTGAGTCAATGTAAAAGTCCTGACTGTTGCTTCTTCCCACAATCTTAAAGTTTTTAAAGCCCTTCTTAATATATTCATCAATATCTTCGTTTGACATAAATGCAGGGCGTCCCATACAGCCTTCAAAGCTTCTTTTTGTGGGTGAAGGGTCTGAACAGGGGAACTGAAGTCTTGTATCAAACTCAAGCTGATATTTTGAAATTTCTCTGTAATGTCTTGCTCTGTCGGGGCAGTTTGGCTGGCAGGTTTCGTTTACAAGGATCTCAATTCTGTCTGCAACCGGTGACAATTTTTCAATAACTTCTTCGTTGTGGTTAAGATCGTAATCCAGCACAACAAGGAAATAATCCTTATCAAGCTCCGCCATAAGACGGTCAACATTAAGAATTCTTTTGGTCGTTGATGAAAGCACCTTGAAGCCGGGATAATTTTCACGAATATAACTTTCAAGAGCAGGTGAATTAACTAACACCTGATTAAAGCCGTTGTCAGCCACACGCATAATCATATTACAGTAGCTGTCATATACATGCTTTTCTTCAAGAACCACATTGGTCCATGTAAATCTTGCGGGAATTCCTAAATCATTGTAGGACTTTACAACTCTTTCCACTTCCTGCTTATTTGAAAAACCGTTGATAAAATTACGGCCGCCGTTCCAAATGGCGCCGGGAAATGTTCCGTACACGGAGCCAACTTTATATCCATCCTTAAATTTTTCAGGGTACTTTTTCATCGCATCAAACAGCACATGATTCAACATGCCAAAATAACAAAGACCGGGCAAGTGCCAATATACAGTTTCCTGTTCCATAAATACCTCACTTAATCAATTTATACATGCCCCAAGGCACATAGTAAGTATACCCTCGGGCTTATTTTAAGTCAAACAACAGTTACCCTATTGCCGGTTCTGTCAAGGGGAGTTCTTACAGGCAAACCGTCAGGTGTGTCGGCAAATCCTATTGCCAGAGCTCCGTATACTCTCTCATCTTCCTCAAGACCAATTTCCTGCATTGCCTTAAGAAGCACAGGATTTTCATTCAGCCATCTTAACTGATTAATCCATACACTGCCAAGATCAAGAGCATTTGCCATAAGCATCATATTTTCAAGCGCACAGGAGCAGTCCGCAATGTTGTTGCCATAGTCCTTCTTATTAGCGGTAACTATAAGTACAGGGCAGTTATAATGGAATATGTAATTGCCGCTTTTGGATGCACGGATGGAATTTGCCATGGATTTATAGGTATTTTCCGTAATCTCCATCTTGGCAAACTCTTCCTTTGCAAGTACCGCAAGTTTATCAAGCACTTCTCTGTTTTTAATTACAATGAAATGGGTACTCTGTGAATTTCCGCCGCTGGGCGCATATCTTCCGGCTTCGATGACTTGATTAGTCAACTCATCCGGGACCATTTCACTTTTGAATTTTCTTGTACTTCTGCGACTCTTAATAAACTGAAGCATATCCATATATCATCTCCGTACTCACGAAAAAAATCTATTATTACCTGCTATAAACTACCCAAGAATTTCCTTTAATGCCTCAATGAGCTTGTCATTGTCTTCATCATTTCTGATGGCAATTCGTAAATAATTCGGTCTTGAAATTTTGCTCGATAAATTCTTTGCAAGAATCCAGTAGTCCTTAAGAAGTCTTCTGCAAAGATCTCCTGCCGTAATATTTCCCGTAAGTTCCACCATAATGTAGTTTGCTTCGGAAGGGATCACCCTGACATTTGGAAGCTTTGAAAGATTTTCAGCAAATCTGGTTCTTTCCACTCTGAATCGTTCCAAAGCTTTAACATAATCCTTTCGGTACTTTTCAAATATCTGCATATAAAATTCACCGAAGGAATTAATGTTCCAGATTGCCACATCCTTCTTTATGGTCTTTATTACATCAATATTGCCGGAGCAAAGAACACCCAGTCGTAATCCCGGAACACCCATGGATTTTGACAGGCTCTTCATTACATAAAGGTTAGTATATTTTTCAAGAATCTCCTGAGAAATAAGGGTTGAGTCCTCTTCGGTTGCAAAATCCACAAAGGATTCGTCCATAAGAAGATTGATATTTCTTTCTTTTGCCCAGTCTGCAAGTAAAAGAACATCCGCCTTTTTAATATAGTTACCGGAAGGATTATCAGGATTCACCACAACAAGATTTTTAATGTTCTTATCTCCAAAGAAATTCATAAGGTCTTCTGCGGTATATGTGTAGTTTTCATTATCCGGATAAAAGCTTACTGAATTTTCCTCATTATATCTGTGTGGATATTCCTCAAATGTGGGACGCACAAAACCGGTGGTCCCGGTAAACTGTTCCATAAGGGCCTTTATTAATTCTGCTGCTCCGTTTCCCACCACAATGTTTTCCTTATGAACACCGAAATTTCTACCGGCAACAAGGGAGTTAACACCCATTCCGGAAGGGTACTGGGTAAGAAGGGGCACAAAGCTTGCCTGCATTTCATCAATCATCTTCTTAGGCGGGAAATACGGGTTTACAAGATAGCAGAAATCCGTAAGCTCCGGATATCTCCAATAGCCACCGTAGCGGACATTGAAGCACTCAAGCATTTCCTCTTCCGTTTCTTTGAACATGGATTCGGCAATATCCAAATCCTGAACATCGTCTATCTCATACCAAAGCTCACCGGAAAGCCTTTTAGCCTTAATTTCCGGATTATCAAGCATTGTTATAACCTTAAGAACCTGCTCGTAGTATTCGTTATTGCCAAGAGCCTTGGAATATGCTTCAAGGAAAGGCACATAGTGGGTTTCCGAAAACTTTTTTGAGAATTTGTATAAGTTTACTGTTTTATAGTATTTGTCTGCATCAGCGTACTTAAAGTTCTTTCCGGGCACAAACTCCTCGATGGAATCCTCTTCCCCAAGCTTTACACAGGTACCGTCCATCCAGGCCTTATACTTGTCTACCAGGGTAAGTGTTTCTCTTGGATCATTAATAAGACTGTCAAGAACAGCATCCTCAAAAATCAGGTCGGACTCAAAAAGAACGGTATCCTCGCTAAGCAGTTCATCCTTTGCAAGGTACAAAGAATAAATATTGTTTGTTTTATCGTAAATCGGGTTGTTTATAAACTTTATGGGAGTCTTTATATCAAGAGTACCAATGTAGTCAATAAGCGCCTTACCCATATATCCCACTACAATCACTATTTGGGACAGATTATGACTGTCAATCTGATGAAGCATTCTCTCGATAAGAGTTACTCCATTTACCTTAACCATGCACTTTGTATTGTTATTGGTAAGTTCCTTAAGCCTTTTTCCCATACCGGCTGCAAGAATTATAGCCTGCATTTATTCTCCTCCGATTTCATTGCACTTTTTTACAAGATAATCAACCGTGAGTTCCGCGGACTTTCCTATACACTGCCATGCGGTTGCCTTAACTTCTGCACGACCCTTTGCATATTCGTCATTTGAAGAAAGTTCATCTATGATGCTCTTCATATCAGACAGTTTATCTTCCGAAAGCTTTATACCAAGCTTTTTTAATACCTCGAATCGCCACAGGGGTTCATCTATCCATGCCGCATCATAAGGCGCTGTATCCATGGAAGTATCAGCATAAATAAGAGGTTTGTCAAAAACAAGACTGTAGTCAAAAATGATACCGGAGAAATCGGTAATCATTATGTCTGCCTTGCTTAATATGTCAAAGTTATCATTGTCCGTGTTCCAGGAAAACATATCCCCGTCAGGGTATTTTTCTTTCAAAGACTGCAAAAGTTCAGGATCTGAAATAGCCATCTGGGGATGTGGTCTCACCGCAACCTTGTATCCTGTCTTTATAAGTGCTTCAATCATTTTCTCCCCATAGCGATTGAGGATGGAGCTTGCGCCCCATGAGGGAGCCAGAAGAATCAGTTTCGAATCAGATTGAACCTTTTCACAGTTGTCTGCCTTTGCCTTGAGAGCATCCATATATGTGCAGCCGGTTACCACTGTTTCTTTTTTAGGAAGGTGCCTTAACTCCTCCAGTTTTCTGATGTATTCCTCCTGAAACTGACCCGTAAGAAGAATCGCATCATAGAAATCCACACCAAACATTCTGTATCCAAGACCCTCGTCCACAGCGTGATACATGTGAACATAGAAATCAACATCCTTGGAACGTTTCCACTGTAAAACATCAAGGCCCGGTGTAGTTGAAAGACATATCTTTGCTCTCATCATATTGAGCCTTGCATATGCCTTATTTCCCTCTCCGATAAAGCTGCACTTTACATGCTCGTACTTTTCGTTAAAAGCCGGATCGTCAGGTGATGCCGTATAGTAGGAAACATCAATTCCGCGCTTTTCAAACTCATCACACACAGGCTTAAACACATTCCAATAGCGCTTTGAATCACTGAAGATTACAAAGTCAGGCTTCTCACCGTTCTTATCAAGAAGCTCTGTCTTTCCTCCGGAAAGTGCAAATCTTATTTTTACCATTAATGATCTGAAAAAGAACACACAGGTTGAAAGTATGCCGATGAGAATCGTAAAAAGCATACTTCCCGTACCCGGGTCAATGTATAAAAGGGCTCTCATATTGCTCTCCTGCAATTACCGTAGGCTTGCCACGGTATTTCTATTTGTCGGATAATATTGTCCAGTTTTTTAAATCCTTAACGTTGTCGCCTGAAAATTCCACCCATGGATGGTCACTTGTATCATATGTATTTCCACAATTGTCATACACAGAAGACTGCTGTGAGGTCGTAACAAGTAAAGGTTCTGTTTTCTTGGCCTCATTATTTATCACCTTGCCCGTAAAGGGATTTATCGGGTTGTCGATAAGTCCGGTTACACAAAGTGTCGCAACATCCGCATTTGTCATAAAAGTATCGCAGACATTTACATTTGCCTCATCCCAGTGCCAAACCTCACCCTGAGAAAGTGCATCAGAGTCCTTGAAATCCTTTACCAAAAGCACAGGATTAAAGGTCTCGATGCTGGCCTCAGCCGCATCGAGACTAACGCCCTCCATTTGGTAAACGGGCCAGCCGTGATCGGAAACAATAATAATTCTTGTATTGTCGTAGACCCCTTCTTTTTTAAGGTGATCAAAATATTCACCAAGCAGTCTGTAGGCCGCTGCGTTAACATCATAGTGCATTCCGCAGGAATAATCGGGCATACTTAACACCTTGCCGTCTAAAACAAACTGACTTAAATAAGCTTCGCTGTAGGGATAGGTTTCCGTAAGCTCACCTATTTCATAATTTGGCTTTCTAAGGAAGGTAGGTTCATGTGTCAGATTGTTAGTCATTACAAGAAGCTTACCCTTATCATCGTTTTCGATGTAAGTGTATTCATCAAAATGATCCAAAAGAGCATAGCCTTCCGCACAGTAGGTAAAGGTTGTACTCTGGGTAAACAGCATGGGCTTTCCAAGATAATCGCCGTTATCATATATGGAATTCTGCAAAAGAACCGGTACAGTTCTAAATAAGCTGTAGTAAGCCATATGCTTGTTCTGAATGTTCTTTTCCGCATCCGTTGTAATAGCATATTCAGCATATTTATTACGTGTTATATGTGCTGAAATATTCTCATATTCATCATAAATAGACAGATCCGGAATGTCCTGGTAGTTTGCATATACAGGGTCAAGAACGTTGACATCATAGCCGTTTTCAGCAAAAAGAACCGGAAGGGCAAGTATCGACTCATTATGCTTTTTAACAAGCGGCTCAGTGTCGCGCCTGTTCATTGCCGCCGGAGTATATTCATATCCGCCAAAAAGAGCAGGTGCCGCAAAGTTAGTACAGCCGCCAAAGGAAATGGTATTAGGATAGTAAACAAAGTCCTTAAAGTCCTCAGCCACTTCAGGAAGTTCCTTAAAAATGTAGGGAACATATTCATTTATTGCTCTGTCTAACATTATGACAATTACATTTTTTCCTTTTTTGCTTATCGGAACTGTGGGAACAATAGCCTTGTCCTGCTTCTGAATGTAATAGCCCTCTGTTACCAGAAGTTTCTGAGCGCTGTAAATATTATTAATGCTAAGTACGGATGTCATGATGATAAGGATTGACAGTACTTTAGTTGCTGCGTTGCTCCACTTTCTCACAATAAATATAAGTGCAATTACAATCGGTGCAAGAATTGCAAGATTGATAAGTTTTCCAAGGTCAGTATATACAGGAGCCGTCACGAACCTAAGCAAATGATCCATTGTACCGAACTTTCCAAAGAAACCATAATAGTTTACAAGGGAACATATACCGTAAATCCATAGTCCGTAAGCAAAAAACGCTTTTCCCCGTGTCTTTGAAATGGCAAAGAAAATGCCCATCCACACAAAGAACACTCCAAGGAAAAAGGCGAAGGTAAAAAGAATCAGCTGCAACGGGCTTTTTGAAACAAGTGTACCGAATTCTGTGGGTGCACTTTCAATTGTTGCGGCAGGAATCATAATACCCAGTATTACTGTATTTAATGCCGCTCCAAGCCAGTAAAGAGCATTGATATGCTTTTTCTCGGATTCCTTGATTGCAAATCGATTAGCCGATTTTTCCCTGAACTTAAAGTTACACTTTGCCAGTAAAGAAAGAAGTGCCGGCATGAAAGACGCAAACATCAGAATCGCAAAAATGAAGAACTGTCTTCTTACCGTAAGTCTGTGGGACTTAAGCATTACAGCAAAAAGACCTGTTCCGGCAAAAGCAGAGATAATATTAATAACCAGTCTTCTTCTTTTGATAAGCTTAAAGAAAACATTCTTAAGTAACGAGAAAAGGTTATTTAAGGTCCAGTAAATAACCAGGCCTGAGGGGCTGTTATATAAAACTACAAGGAAAAGAAGCGCCATTGCATAAAGCTGTATCTTCTCTTTAAGCTTAAAGCCCTTTGTATAAATCACACCGGAAACGATGTTTATAGCCGTCATTAAAATGGGAAGAACATTGACAGAGAACCCACCAATCTTAAACATTGCATCGGGAGCTCCAAGGTCTGAAATCATGAAAGTGCTTGCGCCCTTAAGTATCTCTACATTTGAAAGAAAATGATAGGCCGCAATAAAGAAAGGAATCTGGAAAAGAAGCGATAAAGAACCTGCAATTGCAGAGATGGGTTTATACCCTTCAATTCTGTAATATGCAGTCTGCATCATATAACGTTCGTCACCCTTGAAGGTCTTTTTGATATGCTTATTCCAGCGGTCCATGGATTTAATCTTTTCACGTTCCTGCTCCTGCATATCATCCGCACGCTTATATAAAGGCAGAATAAGAAGATTTACCGCAAGGCTGACAAACACAATGGCAACCACCGGTTTGTCTGCAAAAATCTTTATTACAAAATAAAATATGAATTCAACTATGCTCTCTACGGGAGATATAAAAACCGTATATAAAAAGTCAAGCATCTGTACTTTTCCTCACAACCCGATCAATTCAGTTTTACATTAAAACCCATTAGATAATAGCATAAAATCTCCTTAGTGTCCAACAAAGAAACCCATAAGAAAAGAGTCGATACCTGTACTCTTCTGCAAATCAGTTATTGAATCTATTTCCGCAGGAGATTTTACCCCGACAAAATATGGCGGTCTTTATCGTAAGATCCACTCTTCGCCTGTGGGAGTGATAAATATGCTGCCCTGATTAATTTCCAATATATTGCCTTCACAATCTCTTATTACAACTTCCTCGCGGTAGTCAGGATCCTCCAGCCATCTTGAAAAAAAGAATTTGTCATCCTTTGTGTAAAGAAATGATTCTGACGGGCCGATGGAAAACGAAACCTTTTTGGGCCAGATTACTTCAAAATCATTCTCTCCGCCCTGCCTTGTCAGCATGAGCGGGTAGCCTTTCATCAGCAGATTGTAGCAGTCCGTTATCTCTGACAACGGTAGTTCTACAACAGTTGCAAGATGTTCAAGGGCTTCTCCGCAATCGATTATCCTAATAATCTTCTTTTCAAAGTCCACAAGCAAAATATATATAATTCCATCAATCTGCGTAGGCCTGCCAAGATACTGGTTTTCTTTTGCCTTAACAGGTTCGACAAGTTTCCCATCCGGGCGATGAATAAAGATAACACGATTAGGCTTGATTTTGGTGCCATTAAGATACATTTCCTCTGCCTCATAAAGATCTCCGCTGGAGTAATCCGTACCGCAATACCACCCGCTGTTCTCAGCAAGTAATTCTATGTATGCAATTCCGTTTGTTTCTATAATTTTCATAAGAATATTTCCCCTGTTACAAACCTATCAAGTGCACCACCCGGCCTCAAAACAGACAATTTCATTTCGCACTAATATTGTCAATCTCTTTTCAGCCTTCTTGAATACAGATATCTGATTTCACTGAACTACATCATCAAAATCATAATAGCTACCGTAAAACATGTAGCACACAAAAATTTCAATTTGTATTACTTCTTCACTATAAAGTTCATATATCCATTAATAGTATGAATTATAAAAAATATAGTGGCAGTACCAACCAATGGATAATCGCCTTTCCATAATCCAAAGAATAGATAATATAGCGGAACAACTGCAAATTGGCAAACTACAATCAACCATCCGTATTGATGTCCTGTATAATAGAATGACCATCCAATATAATTAATCAATATCATACAAATTGTTAAGGATAAGAATATTTTTTCCTTTGCTGTTGATATTGAAAATACAGATACATCGTCTCTAACGAGCATCATTAACAGAACCATAGATAATACGCCAAATATACCTTGCACAGTCTCAATCCATTTTATCTCATTTTGCATATTCATTATCGGATTTGATTCAGGCTTAATCAGAGGCATAATAATATACGGAATCTCTT
>JAZLLV010000040.1:0-122731 GCA_045598365.1 Lachnospiraceae bacterium | reverse complement strand
TAATCAAATACACCATTTTTGCATAAATTGATGGGAACCATAGAGAACTGAACAGTTCCACCGCCCTGAATAAACAAAACCTTATAATTATCAGGGATATTCATAAGCTCTCTCAAATCAGCTTCTGCTTCATTTATGATTGTTTCAAAAACTTTGGAGCGATGCGACATCTCCATTACACTCATTCCGCTTCCCTTATAATCAAGAAGCTCTGCCTGAATTTCTTCAAGTACAGGTAAAGGCATGGTAGCCGGTCCTGCTGAAAAGTTATATACTCTGGACACTTTTTCTTCCTCCTAAAAATAATTTATTTGTATCATAAAGATATGATTTAGTATTGTCAAGCACTAAAGTGTATAATTATTTATACATTATTACGGGAATACCTATCTCAATTGCATCATATAACTGTTTTGCTTCCTCTGTACGCATATTTATACATCCATGGGAGCCATGATTTATATATCTGTCGCCGCCGAATTTCTTTTGCCAGCTTGCATCATGAAGCCCGATTGCTCCGTAAACCGGCATCCAGTAATCCACGTATGAGGAATAGCCTTCACCACGAAGAGTACGACCTTTTTGCTTGTTGTAAACATATGCAATCATTTCGGGAGTCACATTCTTTTTATCAGGCTTACCCGAAACAATATCACAGTTCATAATAACTTCGCCGGAAACTATGTAATAAAGAATCTGATTGGTTAAATCCACCTCAATTAATGTATTACCTATATCATCAAGACCCCTTACATAACCGGTTTTTAAGTAAGTAGGTATATGTTTGTCTGATGCTCCGTTTTTTAGCGCAACAAGCAAATACGAAAGCTCAGCTTCTCTGTCAATTAATGTGCCATAGGTAGAAAGCTCAATATATTTTTCATCCCCAAGATGAGTTTTAACTGTCCTTGGTTTTTTGTAAGTATCATAGGAATCACACAGTTTATTAACAAAATCCGCAACTGCCGCCTCATTTATCATAGGTGTCCCATCTTCATTCTTACAAAAATCTCTGTTTACAAGATCTAAGACAAGAAAATCACTTAACTCAGCTTTACTGATGGTAATTTCTTCCGTGCCCATATCATAAACAATTTTCTGTTCAAGAAAAGGCTCAATAGACTTATATTTCCCGATTACATCATAATAATCAGCACTTATTTCAGGTACTTCGAAATATTCTTCGGTTAAAACAACATCAATGTCTTTTTTTACGGCGTCCTTAACCAGATCAAAGACATCGGAAAACTTAATACGTGCGCGTTTCTTTTCATTAAGAAAGTAACCTGTATCCTTTGAATATCTGATTTCGGCTATGGCTTTTGGAGTCTCTCTGTAAGGTTCAAACAAGCTAAAACCGTTAAGCACTCTGTAAAGCTTCTCTTCATTAACATAGACATCCGCATTAACGGAGAAATCTTTTCTGTCCCTTTGCAAAAACCAAAAAAATCTATTCTGCTTACGAAGAATTTCAGAAAGCGGATAAATGTAATTTACCTTAATATCCAAATCCTTTATATCAATTGTTTCTTTTTCCCCGTTCGGCATGGAAATACTTATATTTCTGCTTTCATAGGCAGAACAAAGAATGGTGTCCGCATCATATATTGTTTTGCCTGTCATATTCTCGCCGTTTATAAACGTATTGCTTATAAATCTGTCATTAAATCTTAATACAGCAAAAAAATATAAAGAAAGAACTGCCAACGCACTAAATATAAACAGGCAAAGAAAATATGATATAAGCTTTTTCTTCATCAGTTATGCTTTTCCCTTGTTATAGTCCTTTTCATCAAATACGTCAGAAAGAGGTGAACCGCCCGGAACCATAGGGAATACCTTATCATCTTCATTAATAACACACTCAATAAGTGCAGGACGGTTATTCTTAATGGCTGCCTCAAGAGCAGGCGCAAATTTTTCTTTGGTAGTAACCTTATATGCATCACAACCAAGGCCCTTTGAAACCATGCAGAAATCAACGGCATCATTAAGAACTGTCTGTGAATATCTGCCTTCATAGAAAAGGGTCTGCCACTGTCTTACCATACCAAGAACATGGTTGTTAATGACAACCTGAATAATCGGAATGTTGAATCTTGATGCGGTTGCAAGTTCATTCATGTTCATTCTAAAGCAACCATCACCGGCAATATTAATGCAAAGCTTATCAGGATTTGCAACCTTTGCACCTATGCAGGCACCAAGGCCGTAACCCATTGTTCCAAGACCGCCTGAGGAAAGGAAGGTTCTGGGCTTTGTATATCTGTAATACTGGGATGCCCAAATCTGATGCTGGCCTACGTCAGTTGTAATGATGGCATCTCCTTTTGTAATTCTGTCAATCTCTTCCATAACAAAAGGACAGGTAAGCTTTGATCTGTCATAATCAAGAGGATATTTTGCTTTTAAGTCCTTAACAAATGACATCCATTCAGAATGATCCTGCTTTTCAAGTTTGGCATTTACACAGGAAAGTGCTGCCTTTAAGTCACCGATAACGCTGGCCTTTGTCTTTATATTTTTATCAATTTCGGCTGCATCAATATCAAAATGTATAACCTTAGCCTTGGAAGCAAAGGTCTTAACATTACCTACAACACGGTCTGAGAATCTTGCACCAAGAGCGATAAGTAAGTCACAGTCACTTACACCAAGGTTTGATGCCTTGGTTCCGTGCATACCAATCATGCCGGTGTATCTTTCACTATAGCCGTCAAAAGCGCCCTTAGCCATAAGGGTATCGCAGACAGGTGCATCCACTAAATCAGCAAATGTCTTAAGTTCTTCTTCTGCTCCGCTGGCAATAACACCGCCGCCGGCATAAATAAAGGGCTTTTTAGAGGCCTGAATAAGCTTAATAACTTCATCTATGTCTGATTCGCTGAATTTATTGGTTCTGACAACAGGTGCAGGTTCAGCCTTTGTATATTCGCACTTTGCTGCCGTAACATCCTTAGTAATATCTACAAGAACAGGTCCGGGACGACCGCTCTTTGCAATTGCAAATGCCTTACGCATTGTGGAAGCCAGTTCCTTAACATCCTTTACAATGAATCCGTGCTTTGTAATGGGCATTGTAACGCCTGCAATATCCACCTCCTGGAAAGTATCCTTACCAAGCCAGGGAAGTACAACGTTAGCTGTAATTGCAACCATGGGAACAGAATCCATATATGCTGTAGCAATACCCGTAACAAGGTTTGTAGCACCCGGGCCTGATGTCGCCATACAAACGCCTACTTTACCTGTGGACCTTGCATAACCGTCAGCAGCATGTGAAGCACCCTGCTCATGGCTTGTTAAAATATGCTTTATTTCGCTATGTGAGTACAAAGCATCATAAATATTCAAAATTGTTCCGCCGGGATAACCAAAAACAGTATCAACTCCCTGCTCTTTAAGACATTCAACAACTATTTCAGAACCTGAAAGCAACATAAAACTACTCCTTTATACTTCTTTTCCGGGTACTTTAAGTACTGCACCGTTTGCAGCACTTGTAACAAGCTCACGATATCTTAAAAGATATCCTGACTTAATCTCTGTTTCCTTTGGAACAAAGCCAACCTTTCTCTTCTCGAGCTCTTCATCGCTTACAAGAAGTTCAATCTTGTTGGCATTAATATCAATATGAATCATATCTCCTTCATTAACAAAGGCAATGGGACCGCCCAATGCTGCTTCAGGAGAAACATGACCGATTGATGCGCCTCTTGATGCACCTGAGAAACGACCGTCTGTAATAAGTGCAACTGTTGAGCCAAGACCCATACCTGCAATTGCAGAGGTAGGATTAAGCATTTCTCTCATACCGGGACCACCCTTAGGACCTTCATATCTGATTACAACAACATCACCGGCAACAATCTTTCCGCTCTTGATTGCAACAATTGCATCATCTTCGCAGTCAAATACCCTTGCAGGACCTGTGTGTTCAAGCATTTCAGGCACAACAGCTGAACGCTTAACAACAGAACCATCGGGAGCAAGGTTACCCTTTAATACGGCAATACCACCGGTAGTTGAATAAGGATTCTCAACAGGTCTGATTACTTCTTCGTTTAAGTTAACTGAATTTGCAATATTCTCGCCAAGTGTCTTACCTGTAACGGTTAAAACATCAAGATTAAGAAGGTTCTTCTTTGTAAGTTCCTTCATAACTGCATATACACCGCCGGCCTCGTTTAAGTCTTCCATATATGTGGGACCTGCAGGAGCAAGATGACAAAGGTTGGGAGTCTTTGCTGAAAGGTCATTTGCAATTTCAAGATTTAAGTTAACCCCTGCTTCATGTGCAATTGCGGGAAGATGAAGCATTGAGTTTGTGGAACAGCCAAGAGCCATATCTGTGGTAAGAGCATTAAGGAATGCTTTCTCAGTCATAATATCTCTGGGACGAATGTTTTTATTTACAAGTTCCATAATCTGCATACCTGCATGCTTTGCAAGGCGGATTCTTTCGCTGTAAACTGCAGGAATGGTACCGTTACCCTTAAGGCCCATACCAAGAGCCTCGGTAAGGCAGTTCATTGAATTTGCTGTATACATACCTGAGCATGAACCGCAGGTAGGACAAACCTTCTCCTCAAGTTCACAAAGTTCTTCCATTGTCATTTTATCTGCAGCAACAGAACCAACAGCCTCAAACATTGCTGATAAACTCTTCTTCTGTCCATGCACACGGCCTGCAAGCATAGGACCGCCGGATACAAAAATTGTAGGAATATTAAGTCTTGCGGCTGCCATAAGAAGACCGGGAACATTCTTGTCGCAGTTAGGTACCATTACCAGGCCGTCAAACTGATGTGCAATAGCCATACATTCTGTGGAGTCTGCAATAAGATCTCTTGTTACAAGAGAATACTTCATTCCAACATGTCCCATTGCAATACCGTCACAGACAGCAATTGCGGGGAAAACAACCGGCATACCGCCTGCCATTGCAACACCCATCTTTACGGCGTCAACAATTTTATCAAGGTTCATATGGCCGGGAACTATTTCATTGTAAGAAGAAACAATACCAATCATGGGACGTTTTCTTTCTTCTTCTGTATATCCTAAAGCATTAAACAAGCTTCTGTGGGGAGCCTGTTGTGTACCGCATTTTACATTTTCACTGTTCATATTCAATCTCCTTATATTCTTTCAGCTATAAGCTTACCCATTTCCTTACAGCCGACTTTTTTTGTTCCTTCAGTATAAATATCACCGGTTCTGTATCCCTCGTTCAAAACCGTTTCAACAGCCTTTTCAATTGCATCAGCCTCTTTTGACAAATCAAGGCTGAAACGAAGCATCATTGCAGCAGAAAGAATGGTTGCTATGGGATTAGCCACATCAAGACCCGCAATATCGGGAGCTGAACCGTGGCTTGGCTCATAAAGACCAAACTTTGTCTCATTAAGGCTGGCACTTGAAAGCATACCGATTGAGCCCGTAATCATGCTGGCTTCATCCGAAAGAATATCACCAAACATATTCTCGGTTAAAACCACGTCAAACTGTGAAGGGTCTTTAACAAGCTGCATTGCACAATTATCAACAAGCATGTGCTCCACAGTGATATCGGGATAATCTTTAGCCACTTCATTTACAACCGCACGCCAAAGTCTTGAAGAATCAAGTACATTTGCCTTATCTACGCTTGTAACCTTTTTACGTCTCTTTCCCGCTATCTCAAAGGCCTTAATTGCTACTCTTCTGATTTCTTCCTCACTGTATGTAAGTGAGTCTTTTGCGACTCTCATACCGTTTTCAACAACAGTTTCACGCTTACCAAAATATAAACCGCCGGTAAGTTCTCTTACGATAATAAGATCAAAACCCTTACTGCTTATTGATGTCTTAAGAACACAGGCATCAGCAAGTTCCTTATAAAGAAGTGCAGGACGAAGATTTGCAAAAAGCTTAAGTTCCTTTCTAAGCTTAAGCAGACCTGCCTCAGGTCTCTTGGAGGGTTCTAATTTATACCAGGGCGAAGTATTTGTATCACCACCGATTGAACCCATTAAAACCGCATCAGCCGCCTTGGCATCCGCAATTGCCTCATCGGTAAGAGGAATACCGTGAACATCAATAGATGCCCCACCCATCAGTATATCTTTATAAATAAACTTATGTGAATATTTTTCTCCTATTTTATCTAGAACAAGTTTTGCCTGACTTACAATTTCAGGTCCGATTCCGTCACCGGGAATACAGGTAATATTAAAATTCATTTCACACCTCGTTACACTTTATGATTTTAACTTAGTACAGTATGAAATTAATCTTATTACATATCAAAAAAAAATTCAACATAAAAAAGAAAACCCTTGCAAAAAATGCAAGGGTATCCAAAAGTAACTAATTAAATCCTACTGTTCAGGCTTTTCAACCTGTGCAATTGCGTTCTTCTGCATGGGAATACGGCAGTTTTTGTTGTTACCGAATTCAACAATTACTGTATCATCTGTAATATCAATAATTACTCCGTAAAAACCGCTGTTTGTAAGAACATAGTCACCAATTGCAAGGGATGAAAGAAGAGCTGCCATTCTCTTCTGTTCCTTCTTCTGAGGCTTGATGATTACAAAATAAAAGAAAACACCAAGAATTACAAAAGAAAGAAGCATTGAAATAAGCTGTGCAGAACCTGCAGCAGCTGCTGCGTCAGCATCACCAACTAAAATTGCAAAATCAGTCATTTTATACCTCCAACATACTGGGATTAAATCCCACGAAGATTATCATACATTTCCTTCACTCATACTGTCAAGTTTACGTTTTTTATATGCTGCAAATTCACCCTTATCAAGTGCATCTCTTATCTCTTCCATCATCTTATTGTAGAAATAAAGATTATGAAGCACGCAAAGTCTCATGCCAAGCATTTCTTTGGCCTTTAAGAGATGTCTGATATATGCCCTTGAATAGCTCCTGCAGGCAGGACAGCCACAGCCCTCTTCTATGGGACGCATATCCTTTTCGTACTTAACATTAAACAAATTGATTTTTCCGTGATTTGTATATAAGTGTCCGTGTCTTCCGTTTCTTGAAGGATATACACAGTCAAAGAAATCTACGCCTCTCTCAACACCTTCAAGAATATTTGCGGGAGTACCAACACCCATAAGATATGTGGGTTTATTCTTAGGAAGATAAGGTACTGTTGAATCAAGAATTCTGTACATTTCCTCATGGGTCTCACCAACAGCAAGACCACCTATTGCATAACCGTCCAAATCAAATTCACTGATTCTCTTTGCGTGCTCAATACGAATATCATCGTAAACAGCGCCCTGATTAATGCCAAAAAGCATTTGATTTTTATTAACGGTATCCTCAAGACTGTTTAATCTGGCCATTTCCTTTTTACAGCGTTCAAGCCATCTTGTGGTTCTTGCCACACTGTCTTCCACATATTTACGTTCAGCTACACTTGAAGGACACTCATCAAATGCCATGGCAATTGTGGAGCCCAGATTAGACTGAATCTGCATGCTTTCTTCCGGTCCCATAAATATAATTCTTCCGTCAACATGGGAATGGAAAGTAACGCCTTCTTCTTTAATCTTACGTAGTCCCGCCAAAGAAAAAACCTGAAATCCGCCGGAATCGGTAAGAATGGGTCTGTCCCAGTTCATAAATTTATGAAGTCCGCCGACTTCCTTTATAAGCTTGTCACCGGGCCTTACATGAAGATGATAAGTGTTTGAAAGTTCTACCTGACAACCGATTTCCTTTAAGTCAGTGGTGGCTACGGCACCTTTAATTGCGGCAACTGTTCCAACATTCATAAAAACAGGTGTCTGAATATCACCGTGAACCGTATGAAAAACACTTCTCTTGGCATTGCCCTCTTCTTTTAATATTTCGTATTTCATAATCAATCCTTTACATAAAGATCGCAAATATCGCTAAATCTGCCTATGTCTACGGGCTTGGATATATGATCGTTCATTCCAACGGCCTTACAATTTAATATATCATCTGCGAAAGCATTTGCAGACATGGCAACTATGGGTATGTTTCTTAAATATTCACGCTTTGATGCTCTGATAAGTTTTGTGGCTTCATAACCGTTCATTACAGGCATCTGAATGTCCATCAAAACAATACTATAATATCCATCAGCGGATTCTTCAAGCATTTTAACCGCTTCTTCTCCGTTTACAGCTATTGTTGTTTCAAACCCCTTCATGTTAGCAATGGCTTCAGAAAAGATTGCATTAATTTCAACATCCTCAACAATAAGGGCCCGTTTTCCTTCCTGGGTTTTCTTAATAACTTTATTTTCTGTTTTTTCAGCCGTGGCAGGCTTAAAATCAGCGTCAAAGGCTATTTTTAAGGGTATGGAAATAGTAACGGTTGTTCCCTTGTTTAATTCCGAGGATACATTAATAAGACCTCCGAGAGCATCCACAATATTCTTGGTAATAGCCATTCCAAGTCCGGTTCCCTCTGTAAAGCGGACTTCTTTTGCTCTTTCGAATGGTTCAAACAAAACCCTTAAAGTTTCTTCGCTCATACCGATTCCATCATCGGTAACCGAAAACTCATATATGAAGGTATCATCCTTTTGAGACGAATGCCCGGAAATTGAAACCGTTATATGACCGTTTTCGGAAGTATATTTAACTGAATTTGACAATATATTAATAAATATCTGTCTGATTCTTGTTTCATCACCTATTACAACCTTGTGACTGTCAAGCATATCATTTATATTCAGTTCAATATTCTTAAGCTTTGCTTTATTCTTGTGCATTGACACTGTGGTTTCAAATGCATTTTCGATGGAAAATTCTTCCTCTCTTAAGGATAACTTACCACTTTCGATTTTGGTCATATCAAGAATTTCGCTTACAAGAGAAAGCAAATGCTCGGATGAAGAAAGCACAACATCCAGGCACTCCGATACTTTTTCCGGCTCATCAAGCTGTGTCTTCGCAATGGTACTCATTCCGACAATTGCATTTAAGGGTGTTCTTATGTCATGGGACATTTGGGACAGAAATACTGTTTTGCTTTCACTGTAGCTTCTTGCAGTATCTAAAGCCATTAAAAGAGCATTTTTCTTTTCTTCCTCTTTACTCTTATAGTCATTAATGTCAGAGACCACCAAAAGAAAGCTTTTAACGCCACCTATTTCACCCATTACATTAACGGCCATGGATACATATATATAATCACCGGCATGATTTTTAGCTCTTAGCTCCGTATAATCCTGAGACCCACTCTCAAAAAGATTGATAAGATTTTCATCGGACAAAAATCTGTCAAAGGTTTCCAAATCATCCTGAACCACTTTATTGCGGTAATATTCCAGTCTTTCCTTATTGACATTGTATTTTTTTACACCATCAATGGATTTGCTGGATTTATCCGAGGAATAGAAAGTATACGTTCTGTCTCCATCCGCTAAAAGATCGATCTTAATGGCAAACATATTAACATCAAGAATAGCCTTAAGATAGGTCATATTCTGAAGCGCAAGAGTACTGAATTTTTTGGTGGAATAGTTTTTTATAATAAGAATTGCAATAATAGCTAAAACAATTATTAAAAATACACCAAATGCCCAGGTAAGCCACGGATACAGATTTATGAAATCCTTAAGTGAAAGGTTATAATCCTCGAAATCCCCTACATGCTTAACAATAATCTTCTGCATATCGGTTTCCCTGACTGCCGAGATTGCCTTAGATAAAATGCGGCACAAAACAGCACTGTCAGGAGAATATACTCCTATTGAAAGACCATAGGTATTTGACAACTGTTCGATTTCAAATCTAAGTGCGGGACGATTGGCCTTCATGTACTGTGCAATGTAAATCGGTATATATGCCGAATCGATTACTCCGCTTAAAAGGCAATCCTCCAAGCTGTCAAGGCTGTATATTGGCATAAAGTCCTCGCCAAGACGAGTCCTGTATATAGTAACATCCGCATCTGATGATTGAAGATATCCTATGGTACCGTTTGATCTGTTCCTTCTTGTATGTACCATTGTCATCGGAAGTTCAATATATGGCATGGTAATGCGATAGCCGTACTGCTCAGCCAGTGGATAAGAGTAAAGAGTATCAAGTCTTATATACTCCGTGTTTTCCCTGGCATAATCCTCAAAATCAACATTATCAAGTGTTTCAATTTCAATATTCAGGCCGGTTAAGCGCTTTAACAGTTCAAGGTAATCGGGGATAATTCCAAAGGCTTTACCGTTTTCATAATATGAAAGAGGTCTGTAGTTACCTACAATTATTGCATTAAAAGTTTTTTCTTTATTTTTATTAATGAAATCTCTTTCTTCTCTTGAAAATGATATTTTTTCAATATTATCGGTGCCAAAGTACTTATTGCTTAAATCATAAAAATAAAAAGGTTCCAATTCTTTTATAAGTGCAATTGCATTATCAGCTTCATTCAGAAGTTTCAAATTGTCCTTATCAGAAGCAATATAAGAATAGTCGGTGTATATTACATCAACAATATTGCCGGCATCGTTTGCGCCAAAAGAAATATTCATCATAAGATCAATATCATGATTGTTCAAGGCGTTTTTTAAGTCAGACAGATCCTTATAATAGCTGTAATTAAAAGAATATCCGTTTTCAATTGAATATTCGGTAAGAGCACCTATGGAAGCATCTCCTCTTAATACGCCTACCTTAGCACCATACAAAGCTTCTTTGCCAAAAACAAAACGTCTGTCACTGTCCGCAGCAGTAAGTACAATGTCAAAAGAACCGATATCAAAATTAGAATAGGAATAGAACTTTTCTCGTTCCGGAGATCTGTTCATGTTAAGAAGAAGGTCGATATCCCTGTCCCTTAACATCTGCTGCTGTTCGCTCCAGCCCTTATCCCTTGCAACGAATTCCACATTCCAGCCTGTATAGGACGCAATCTTATTGGCAACTTCATAGCCAAAGCCGGTTATTTCACCATATTCATTTATTTCAAAATAACCCGGATAATCAAAATAGCCTATTTTTACTGTAGCCTTTTTATTTATGGGAGATTTTTTCAGATTTTTTGCATATAAAGAGGATGTCGGAAGCATAAGCCAGACAAGAAGAGAAAGCATTGTAAATATCAGCAGTTTTTTAGTCGTATATCTCATAAAATATATCCACCAAATAAATCCAATAATAAATATTTATTATGCCTTTAATATTATATCATACATATATGTTATTTACACTTAACAAAGTACTATTGATTTATATTTAAAATGATTTATGCTATTATTAATTTGTACTTGTTATAATAAAAAGAAAACGAAGGTTTTGCCATGAACAAATATGTAGCATATGTTTCAAGCTATACCCAGAACGAAAAATACGGTATATCAATTTATGATGTGGACATGAAAAAGGGTCGTTTCATTGAAAAGGATCGTGTAGAGGTTTCAAACTCCTCTTACATAACGATTTCCCATAATCAGAAATACCTCTATTCCATCACAGACTTAGGTGTTGAGTCCTACCAGATTTTACCCGACGGTAAGCTTTCAAAGATTAATCGTGCTTCCATAAACGGAATGCGTGGCTGCTATCTTTCAACAGATTATGAAGACAAATTTTTATTTGTTGCAGGATACCATGATGGAAAGATTACTGCTCTTAAGATTAAATCTAACGGTGCAATCGGTGATATAACAGATGAAATTTACTTAAAAGGCATGGGAACGGTTTCAGAAAGAAACTTCCGCCCTCACGTAAACTGCGTAAAGATGACAAGAGACAACGAGTATCTTCTTGCCGCAGACCTTGGTATGGATCATGTAAATGTTTATACGCTGGATAAGAAAACCGGTAAATTAAAGCTTTGTGATATTATCCGTTCAGATCAGGAATCTGCTCCAAGACACATTAAGATATCCAAAACAGGTAAATACATCTATATCATTCATGAATTAAAAAACTATATCGATGTATATACCTACGAAAATAAAGGTCCCGGAGTTCCTTCTTTCGAAAAGATTCAGACAATATCAACGCTAAACAGCTATCATACATCCTCAAATGCTGCCTGTACCATTAATCTTTCACATGATTATAAGTACATCACAGCATCGAATGCCGGTGACAACAGCGTATGTAACTACAAAATTTTACCGGATGGAACTTTAGAGAAGCTCTTCTGTCTTCCTATAAGTGGTGAATATCCTAAGGATGCAGCTCTCTTCCCCGATAATAAGCATTTAGTTTCCTGTAATCATGAATCTGACACAATGACCTTCTTCAGTGTAGATTTGGAAAACAAAACGCTTATCATGAACGGTAAAGAGCTTCATATAGAAAAGCCCAACTGCCTGATTTTCAAAAAGCTGGATGAATAAAAATAGCGGTGTCGAAAACTTCGACACCGCTTATTTTTTAGTTACTTGCCTTAACCTTAATCCAAAGTTCTGAAAGCTTCTTTCTTAAGAATTCATCATCTGTGTATACTTCATCTTTGGCATAACCTGTTCTGGGAACATATGCTTCATTTCCATCATAGAGTCCGCCGGGCTTTGTAACTTCATCAAGAACCTTCTGGTTTGCTGAAGTATATCCAACCTCTTCAGTATTAGCCATTGAAGCGTCATAGCTGATTACGTAGTCGATAAACTTATGTGCAAGTTCTACGTTCTGAGCATTCTTGGGAATAACCATTGCATCAACCCAAACATTGGTACCGCACTCAGGTGTGCTGTATCTCATATCAGGATTTTCAGAAAGAATATATGCTGCGTCACCGCTGTATACAACTGCGATGTCCTTTCTTCCCTGAGCCATACCGTCAATTACTTCATCAGTAACTGTTGTAGGAGCCATTGTCTTATTGAGTTCTACAAGCCATTCATAAGCCTGCATGATTTCTTCTTCATTGTTTGTGTTTGCGGAGAAGCCAAGTGCCTTAAAAGGAATAAGGAATGCATCGCGCTCACTGTCATACATATAAATGCGGCCGGCATACTTTGTATCCTTTAAGATTTCAAAGCCCTTCTCTTCTACCTCTGTGGAAGGAACTGTTGAAGCATTGTAAACAATACCGAATGAACCCCAGAAGTAAGGAACAGAATAGCTGTTATCAGGGTCAAATCCGTTATAAGGAGCCTGTGTAATAGCTGTTGTAATTTCACCAAAGTTAGTAAGCTTTGACTTATCAATTTTCTGAAGATAATCTTCCTTAACAAGTCTTTCAATCATGTAATCGGAAGGAATAAGCACATCATAGCTGTCACCTGCCATTACCTTTGTGTACATCATTTCATTTGAATCGAAAAGTTCCACATCAACCTTGCAGTTGTACATCTTTTCAAAGTTGGGTATGAGATCTTCACTCATATACTCGCCGGGAAGGTAAATTGCAAGCTTCTCCTTAGCGCCGCAGCCACATAATACACAAACGAAAAGCGCTGCGATTAATAATAATCCTCTCTTTTTCATAAAAGAACCTCCAAATAAATTATGCTTCCTTTACCTTTTTCTGCTTTTTGGCAGCAAGTGTAGGGATAACATTTAATAGCACAAGAGACACTGTGATAATCAGGACAATAAGCGTTGATAAAGCATTTATTGAAGGATTAACACGTCGTGACTCTGTATATACAAGAATGGATATGTTTGACACACCATTACCTGTTACGAAGTAGGAAATTACAAAGTCATCAAATGACATTGTAAATGCAATAAGTGCTCCGGAAATAATACCGGGCATACACTGGGGAACAATAACCTTTGTAAGGGCCTGAAAAGGTGTGCACCCAAGGTCCATGGCAGCCTCTGCAAGGTTTGGATTTAAGCTTCGAAGCTTAGGCATAACGCTTAGTATTACATAAGGAATACAGAACATTATGTGGGCAAGAAGCATTGTAAAGAAGCCCTTTTCAATATGAGCAAAGCTGAAAAGCATCAGTAAACCGATTGCAGTTACAATTTCAGGATTCATAATGGGAAGCTGATTAACCTGCTCCACTACGTTTCTAACAACCTTTTTGGACTTTGAAAGGCCGATTGCGGTTACAGTACCAACTATTGTGGAAACAATTGTAGCAATAACAGCACAGGCTATTGTATAAAACAAAGACTCCATCATGGTCTTGTTTGCAAACATTTTCTCGTACCATTTAAGAGAAAAGCCCGTAAACTTTGTAAGTGATTTTCCTGCATTAAAGGAAAAAATAATTGTATAAAGGATGGGCGCATAAAGAAATACCATCATAAGGCCCATGAAAATTGAAGATCCGATTCTTTTCTTCTTTTTCATTACTGCGCTGCTCCTTCCATTTTTTCTCCCTTATCAACCTTTTTGGTAATGTACATGGAAATCATAATGATAATAGCCATTATAAGAGAAATTGCACTACCAAAATTCCAGTCACCTGCGGTTAAGAACTGTGACTCAATAATGGTACCAACCATTACATAGGAGCCGCCACCAAGCATTCTTGGAATACAGAAGCTTGAAACCGAAGGTAAGAATACAAGGGTTATACCACTTATTACACCGGGCATTGAAAGGGGAAGTGTAACCTTAGTAAAGCACTTTCTCGGATTTGCTCCAAGATCGCTTGCTGCTTCAATAAGGCTGTAATCCATCTTTGTAAGTGATGTATATATCTGAATAATCATAAAGGGCAAGAAGTTATAAACCATACCAAGGATTACCGCAAAATCCGTATAAAGAAAAGATATGGGCTTTGCTCCGAATAATCCAAGTATTGAATTTATAACACCGTCATCCTGTAAAATACCTGTCCAAGCATAGGTTCTTACAAGCATGTTTATCCATGTGGGAAGCGTTATAAGAAGAACCCATTTCATCTTTACCGATTCAGATGATTTAGCTATAAAATATGCTGCAGGATAGCCTAAAAGCACGCATACAACCGTTGTCTCAACAGCAATACGAAGGGATCTGTATAAAACCTCCAAAAAAGTTGTATCAGTAAGGAAACGCTTAAAGTTTGCCAGACTGAATATAAATTTAGAAACCGAATTACCACCCGAAGTAAATGCATAAAGAAGTATCAAAAACATGGGGATGGCAATCATCAACGTACTCCATATTAAGTACGGATATACCATTTTACGAAACTGCTTCATATATCCTCCGGATTAAAAATTAGATTTGCTCATAATATGAATTGCATCGGGAGTGAATTTAAGGCCCACGGAATCTCCCACATTTGTTTCTTTTGTGGTATCAACCTTATATTCATAACCTTCTGTTCTGAAGGTAACATTATAAACACCGGGCTCAACCTTTTCAGGATCAAAATCATATACAACATCCTTAATGGTAACGGGAGAACCGTCTTCAAGGCTCCATGCGGAAGCATTAGCCCAGGTCTTTAAGTCTGTTTCAAGAGCTATACTTTCAACAATGTCATCAGTTGTCTTAAAGAAGTTAACCGCGTAGATTTCTTCTTCGTATTCCTGATTAACTACTCTG
This sequence comes from Lachnospiraceae bacterium, assembly GCA_045598365.1. Classification (GTDB taxonomy): domain Bacteria; phylum Bacillota; class Clostridia; order Lachnospirales; family Lachnospiraceae; genus UBA1258. The sequence continues at coordinate 107,296 of JAZLLV010000040.1, read as the reverse complement.
TTTTCTTTTTCAATAATCATGTTTACGGTTACGCTTGTACCGGCAGCAGTGCTGAAAGTAACAGGGTATTTGCCGTATTCTGCATTTACTGTATAGTCAACGGAATGAATTGAGATACGCTCTTCCGTCTCGGGGTTCCAGGCCTGCGCATCAGCCTTTGAAATAATAAATTCATTAGTGATGGTTTCAAGGTCAGCAAGGTCAATGTAGAAATCATCCGCACTCATTTTTTCCCCGGCGGCCTCATTGTACACCGGCTTATCCTCGGAAATATTCATCTTTACGGTAATTTCAGTACCGGACTTTGTCTCGACGATTGTTTCGTAGTGAACGCCCTTAAATAAAACAGACTTAACGATTCCCTTAAGATTACCGCTTCTTGGCGCAACAATCTCAAGGTCCTCAGGACGAATAACCACTTCTACTTCTTCATTGGGTGCAAAGCCTGCATCTACACACTCAAACACCTTATCCTCAAACATAACCTTATGGTCTTCCACCATTACACCGTCAACGATGTTACTTTCACCGATAAAGTTAGCTACATATCTGTTTACAGGCTCATTATATATATCCTTGGGAGAACCAATCTGCTGAATTTCTCCGGCTTTCATAACAACAATCTTGTCAGACATTGTTAAAGCTTCTTCCTGGTCATGGGTTACAAAGATGAAGGTAATACCAACCTCTCTCTGGATTTTCTTAAGCTCATGCTGCATTTCCTTACGAAGCTTTAAATCAAGGGCTCCAAGAGGCTCATCAAGAAGCAATACCTTAGGTTCATTAACAAGGGCTCTTGCAATGGCAACACGCTGCTGCTGACCTCCTGACATTTCATTAACGCCACGCTTACCGTATTCTTCAAGGCCAACGAGTTTAAGCATACGTGCAACCTTCTGTGCAATGATATCTTCAGGTTCTTTCTTTATACGAAGGCCAAAAGCAATATTGTCATATACGTTCATATGAGGAAAAAGCGCATACTTCTGGAAAACTGTATTTAAGTCTCTTTTATAAGGAGGAACATCGGTTATGTCATCATCACCGAATATAACACGACCCTTTGTGGGTTCAAGGAAGCCTGCAAGTATTCTTAAAAGAGTTGTCTTACCACAACCGGATGGACCGAGAAGGGTTACAAACTCGTTTTCATAAATATCAAGATTAATGCCCTTTAATACAAGCTGTCCGTCAAATTCTTTAATAATGTCCTGAAACTGAATTAACTTATGCATAAATAAACCTCACACATTAAAATAAAGGCGGTGTTGATACCCACAAAACCTTTGCTGTTCTTTTGTTATTATTTACAAGCTTGTGAAACTCTTTTCCGTGAAGATAAAATGTCTCACCCTTCTTAACAATCTGTTCTTTATCCGCAAGAAACAAGGAAACCGTTCCCTCCAGAACATACCCGAATTCCTCACCGCTGTGGGGAGCAAGTTCAAAGCTTTCGCCACCCTCCGGCAAAGTAATCAGAATCGGTTCCATTTCATTTTTCTGGGAATCCGGAACTATCCAGCTGATATGATAGGATTCCTTATCATCTTCAAAGAAATCTTCTTTATGGAAAACCGTTTTCTGAGGTGTTTTAGTCTCTGAAAAGAATTCTGAAAGTGAACTTCCCAGCGCAACAAGGATATCATCAAGCGTTGAAATGGACGGTGATGCAATATCATTTTCAAGCTGTGAAAGAAAACCCTTTGTAAGTTCGCACCTTGAAGCAAGTTCCTCAAGTGTTAAATTTTTCTGCAGTCTAAGCTGCTTAATCTTATGTCCTATATCCATCAAGCATTCCCCGAAGCTTATAAGTTTGCTATTACTAAACTTTTGGATTATTTTCTCTAAACCAAACGATTATTATTATACATAATTTTTTGAAATAATCAACAAATTAATCAAATATTTCTAAACTTTTTGTTTAGTAATACAAATCATGCAATATAGGTATAAAAAATACCGGACTCCACTTGGAAGTCCGGTATTATCATTTTAATAAATTATCTTATTTTTTCAGGAAAACCTACCTTTTTCTGAACTTTTCTTAAGGTCTTCTGAGCATAATAGTTAGCTTTTTCTGCGTTTTCCTTAATAATGCCATCTATATAGGCTTTATCCTTTTCAAGATCATGGAAACGGTCCTGAAGAGGAACAAGAATGTCTGCAACAGCTTCGCCTACAGCAAGCTTAAATTCACCATAGCCCTTTCCGTCAAATTCCTTAACGGTCTCTTCTGCAGTCTTACCTGTACATACGCTGTAGATATCAATAAGATTGTGAAGGCCTGCCTGCTCCTCGTTATAAGCAATATGTGCCTCTGAATCGGTTACGGCTCTCTTAAACTTTCTGATAATTGTATCCTTATCATCCATAAGATAAATACTTGCGTTGATATTTTCATCAGATTTACTCATCTTCTTAGCAGGATCCTGAAGACTCATAATCTTCGCACCGGACTTACCGATGTAAGGCTCAGGAATAGTAAATACATCTCCGTAAATAGCATTAAAACGCTGTGCAATATCTCTTGTAATTTCAAGATGCTGAAGCTGGTCCTTACCTACGGGAACAACATCCGCCTGGTAAAGTAAAATATCAGCAGCCATAAGTACCGGGTAAGTAAAAAGACCTGCATTAATATTATCTGCATGCTTTGCGGATTTATCCTTAAACTGTGTCATTCTGTTAAGCTCACCCATATAGGTAAAGCAGTTAAGAATCCATGATAATTCGGCGTGGCCGCTTACATGGGACTGATAATAAATGCAGTTTTTCTTAGGATCAAGTCCTGCGGCAATATATAATGTCAAAAGCTTTCTTGCTCTCTGTCTAAGCTCCGCAGGGTCCTGTCTTACGGTAATTGAATGTAAATCAACAACCGAATAAAAGCATTCATATTCATCAGAAAGTGTAAGCCAGTTCTTAAGGGCTCCAAGGTAGTTACCCAATGTAAGATTTCCTGTAGCCTGCATACCGCTAAACAAAACTTTCTTTCCGTCTATCATTTCAATATCCTCCAAATAACAATATGTAAAGTTTACTCTATCGTTTTACTTTAATCAAGTATTAAAGCACAAATATGGAAACACTTCGTGCAGGTACATTGTACTCAAACCCATTTGTTTCCATGGTTTTTTCATAATCAAAGGTTTCATTTTGGAAATTATCCGTACAGTACAAAAGCTTCCATTTTTTCTTTTTTGAAATGTCCGGAAGGATAACCTTTTCCTCTTCCCAGAACATATTAAAAACAATATATATGGATTCTTCTGTTTTCTTCGTATACTGTCTTGCATATTCTCCGGAAAAAAGCATTGAAAAGCATCTGTTTACAGGAGATCTGTCCAGTTTATAAGCTTCTCTTCCGTGAAAAGAAGCATCCGGCACTCTGCAGGAAATGTAGTCTGTAAAAAGTAAGGGCTTAGGCTGATGAAGAATCACATGTTCTTTTCTAAACTTAAAGAGATTAGTTAAAAATATGTTAAATTCCTTAGCAGACTTATCCTTCTTAAATTTTACCCAGCCTGTTTCATTGTCCTGACAGTATGGATTATTATTACCAAACTGAGTATTAAGCCACTCATCTCCTGCCTTTATTAAAGGAGCTCCCTGGGCTAAATAGGTCATTATGCAGGCATTACGAAGCTGCTTCTTTCTAAGTGAAAGAATGGTCTTTTTATTAGTATCTCCTTCAATGCCGCAGTTCCAGCTGTAATTATAATCGGTGCCGTCCGTATTGTTTTCACTATTTTCTTCATTGTGCTTTGCATTATAGGAAACAAGGTCTGATAAAGAAAAGCCCGAAAAATCGGTTATATTTCTGATAAATGAAAAATATTGGGAATTTTCCTTAAAGCCATCAGAAAAGGCGCCCACCATATCCTCATCGCCTTTTAAAAACCTTCTTGTATTATTTAAATAATCCCTCGAAATAACACCGATATATTTATTCTTAGGTGCCTTTTTAGAAATTTTAGAAAGGTCTGGGTACATTTCCGAAATAATTTTGGTCTTACTTAAAAAAGGATTATTTACAATATCATTAAAGGGCAGATTTTCACCAATAAGTCTGAAACCGTCAACATGAAACTTAGTAACATAATATATAAGTGAATCGATAATATAATCCTTTGAACAGTCCTTTTCATACTGCATAACAAGAAAAACTTCCATGCCCTTGGAGTGGGCTGTCTTAATAAAATGCTTAAACTCGTATTCGGAATCTTCTACACCAAGCTCTTTCTTAACGGCAAAATGAAAAGCACTTCCAAAGCCCCAGAAATTAGGTTTATTTGCCATTTCTTCACTGTATCTTATATCATTGTTATTATTTTTAAGCCGGTCATTTGTATAAACAGGCATCAGTATTAAAGATGTTGCTCCCAGATTCCTGATTGAATCAATGGACTTTTCCAAAGCAGTAAAGGTACCGTTATTTTTCTTAATTAAGCTTTGAAGCATTGTCTGACCTTTTACGGACAAAAGATAAAATACAGAGTCGGAGAAAGGCACAAAAACATTTGTATCCTTGCTAAAATCTGCAGGTTCCTTCTCCTTTTTTACAACTGAATATTCCAAATCCTCTGAAAGACACATTGAATAGGGATCTAAAATCACTTTTCCATCACAAATAAAGCGGTACATACAATCAGAAAAATCAGCACCACTAAAATTTGTGCAAAGAACGTCTCCCGTGAAAAGCTCTTCTGATAGTTTATTTTTTATTTCTGTGCCATCTTTAAGAATGATTTCAACAAAAACCTCAGTTTCATGCTTAAGGCTTGCACATAAGTAAAGCTTATCCTTTAGAAGTGTTGCTCCAAAACCCTTAAAATCTGCCTTTGAACTTGTAATATTCATGGAAACCTCATAAAAAACATATTCTAAAAATATAATAACATACAAAATCTTTCCTTACTTGCGTATATTAAAAATATGTCATAAAATAAGTAAAAAATTTAAGGAGTCAATGTAAAAAATATGAGCGAAAACAATATTGATGAATTTTTAACAGAAATAGACGAAGAAATGACCGTTTCAATCACTTTAGAGGATGATACAACAGTGGTTTGCTCCGTTGTGACAATTTTCGAAGTAAACGGTAAAGATTATATTGCAGTTGTTCCCATTGACGATGAGGGAAATGCCGCAAGCGATGATGCCTGGATTTACGGATACAAGGAAAATCCTGACGATCCCAATGAAGAACCCGAACTTATCTACATCGATGATGAGGAAGAATATGAAGCAGCCTGCGATAAGTTTGATGAATATCTTGATACTATTCAGTTTGATGAAATGAACTGATTATATTCAGGATATCAGAACAGCAAATCCTTTATAAATCTTGAGGGAAGCACATTTTTGCTTTCCTCATTTTTTATTGTATAAAGGTATAACCTGTTCCTTGCCCTTGTAACTGCCACATAAAAAAGTCTTCTCTCCTCTTCCACATTACAGTCACTTAATGCAAGTCCTGAAGGAATCTTACCTTCATACACATTCGGAATGAAAACAGTATCAAACTCCAGTCCCTTGGCCTGATGAAAGGTCATGATTTTTAAGTTTTTTAGTTTGTCAGGCTTTGCATCTTCTTTAACAATGCTTTCTGACAATCTGTTTCTTAAATCTTTAAGATTTTTACATTCTTTAGATATTTCAAGAATGTCCTCGTAATTTTTCTTGGCTTCTTTTATATCCGGATACCTGTTAAAGGATATTATCATCTTAAAAAGGTATACGGCAAAAGAAAACGGATGAAGATTTTTTAGTAAATATAGTTTTTTACTAAGTACCAAAAGTTTGTCTCCCTTATTGGTTCCCGTAAATCTTCTGCACAGGTTTTCAATATTGATTTCCTTTGACACAATACTTTCAGGGATATTGTAGCCCATAACCCGCAAAATTCGCTTTAAGTTTACTGTATCGGTGCAGGTTGAATAATCAATAAATGTTTCAATATCATCTATCATTCTTTTATGGATGCTTTTATATGTATCATCTTTTCCAAACAATAGTTTCTTAAAATCATAAACCTCTTTGTTCGTTCTAAAAAGGCAGGCAGAACTTTCCTTAAAGCCTGTTAAGTTAATATCTTTAGCAAGCATTTCAAACATATTTTCAGGACTATCGCTTACCCTTAAAAACAGACATTTTTTAAAACTTTCATCAATACTTATCTGTTTTAAGGAACTGATTCTTCCGGGGCTTTCTTCAATAATCCTTGCGGAAAAATCCACCAGTTCCTTCTTTGACCTGTAATTGTATAAAAGATTAATCACCTTGACATTATTAAAGCTTTCAATAAACTTTTTCATTATGTCGGGGGTTGCCCCTCTGAAGCCGTATATAGACTGATTTTCATCTCCGACGGCATAAACGATACCATTATCTCCCGCAATTTTTCTAATAATTTCAAATTGCAGTTCATTCACATCCTGAAATTCATCAATAAGAATGTGCTTAAAACCACTTCGTAATTCGTTTAAATATGTCACATTGCTTAAAATCAGGTCGTAAAAATTACTTACTATATCATCAAAATCCCAGAGATTATTTGACTTTAAGCTTTCTTCGTAGAAAGAATATTTTTTGAAAAAATCCTCCTTTTCATTGTCAGAAGCAAATAAAAATAATGACTTATCAAAGGTAACTTTATACTTTGATATTAAGTTACTTAAATACTCAATATTGTCATAACCGTTTTCAAGCTCTGACAGCAATTCATATTTCTTTTCATTTGAAATTATGGGGGGAACATTTTTAATAAATCTTTTTAGTAATCTATAGAAAACTGAGTGAAAAGTTCCGATGCATATTCGATTGGACGCATATGCACAAAGATTATTGATTCGGTCCTGCATTTCAAGGGCCGCTTTTTTCGTGAAGGTGATTACAAGAATATTTTCAGGTAAAATATTACTATTTATCAGCTTCGCTACGTGATGTGTGAGAACATGGGTTTTGCCTGACCCGGGCCCTGCAAGAATTAATGCAGGGCCTGAATCATACATAATTGCATCTTTCTGGAATCTATCTTCCAAGGGCCGCTTTAAGAAGGGCTACGCCTTCATTCAATCTCTTAATCGACTCTTCCTTGCCAAGTACCTCTAAGATTTCAGTGGCACCTGCGGGAGTCATCTGCTTACCTGAAAGAGCTGTTCTGATGGGCCACATCACATAACCGTTCTTATACTCTTTCTTTGCAATGTAATCAGAAAGCATTGCATATAAAGCATCATTTGTGTAGTCTTCATGAGCCTCAAGAAGAGGAATAACCTCTGTAAGAACATCTAAAGAAGTCTCCATATTTGTTTTCATCTTCTTATGCTCATACATAGCGGGATCATACTCGGGAACAGCCTCAAAGAAATCAATATGATCCTTAATATCAGGGAATACTTCAATACGGGTCTTGGTCATTAAAGCAATCTTCTTTTTATTTAAGGGAGCCTTAATTACCTCGTCCACATAGGGCATTGCCATCTCAAGAAAGTCTTCATCTGACATCTTCTTAATATATTCGCCGTTCATCCACTTAAGCTTTGCAATGTCAAATACCGAAGGGGATTTATTTATTTTCTTATAATCAAACTTCTCAACAAGTTCTGAAAGTGTAAAGAATTCGTTATTATCTTCAGGAGACCAGCCAAGAAGAGCTATATAGTTCATGATTGCTTCTGTTAAAAAGCCCTGCTCAAGAAGATCTTCAAAGGAGCTGTGTCCACTTCTCTTTGAAAGTTTCTTATGAGTTTCATCTGTAATAAGTCCAAGATGAACATACTTAGGTGATTCCCAGCCGAAAGCATCATATAATCTCTGGTACTTGGGTGAAGAAGAAATGTACTCATTACCTCTTACAACATGAGAAATCTCCATAAGATGATCATCAATTACATTAGCAAAATTATAGGTGGGGAATCCGTCTGATTTAATCAAAATCATGTCATCAAGCTCGGAATTATCCACTGTAATATCTCCGTAAAGTTCATCATGGAAGGTTGTTGTACCTTCGTTAGGAACATTCTGACGAATTACATAGGGCTTGCCGGCATTTAGATTTGCCTGAATTTCCTCCTTTGAAAGGTGAAGACAGTGCTTATCATAAACAACTATCTCCTTGCCATCAATATCAGTCTTAAGACTCTCAAGTCTTTCCTTATCACAGAAACAGTAATATGCAGCGCCCTTATCAATAAGTTTTTTAGCATACTCAAGGTAAATGCCTGACTTTGTACGCTCACTCTGAACATAAGGTCCGAAGCCCTTATCCTTATCGGGACCTTCATCATGAATAAGGCCTGTCTTTTCAAGAGTTCTGTAAATAATATCTGTGGCACCTTCAACAAAACGTTCCTGGTCAGTGTCTTCTATACGTAAAATAAAATCGCCGCCCTCATGCTTGGCGATAAGATACTCATAAAGTGCTGTTCTTAAATTTCCCACATGCATTCTACCCGTAGGGCTTGGTGCAAATCTGGTTCTTATCTTGTTCATTTGTAAATCTCCTATTCTTACTTAAGCAGTCTTTGTTGCCTATTAAGGTATTGTAGTATTTTTTTAATCTAAATTCAAGTTATGAAAGATAAAAGCCCGGGAAATCCCGAGCTTTCAAAATTTATTTCTGCTTTTCAATTGGTATGTATTTTCTAAGTACCGACTGCATCCAGTTTACATCGATGGGCTTTGGAATAAAATCATCAAAACCTTCCGAAATAAACAATTCACGAATGCCTGAAATTACATTTGCCGTAAGTACAATCAAGGGCACCTTTTTCATATATTCGTCATCGGTGGCTCTGATTAATTTAAGGGTATCGATACCATCAAGTTCCGGCATCATATGATCAAGGAAAATCACATCATAGCCCTTATCCTTACTTAATATATCAAGACATTCTCTTCCGCTCTTACAGGTATCAACTGAAATACCAAAGTTCCTTAAAAGTCCGCTGGAAACCTTAAGATTAACAGCATTGTCATCAACAACCAAAACTCTGGCATCATGCACCTCTAAGGCAGTCACCTCAGAAGAAGAAGGTTCTTTGGTGGTAATAATAACCTCATCCGAAATTTTCTGGCATAAATGGACAATGAACTTTGTACCTACACCATAGGTACTTTCTACATTAATGTCGCCACCCATAAGTAAAAGAAGCTTATGACAAATGGCAAGGCCTAAACCTGTGCCCTCTTTATTATGTATCTTTCTTGAGTCTACCTGCTGAAAGCTTGTAAAGAGTTTAGGAATATCTTCTTTTTTAATTCCTATGCCGGTATCGGTAACAGTAATTGTCAAATCCAAAAATCCGGTATCCTCAACTCCGGTTACTTCAAGCTCCACAAAGCCTTTGTCCGTGAATTTTATGGCATTGGATAAAAGGTTAAAAAGAATCTGTCTTATTCGAATTTCATCACCGATAAGCGTATCGGGAAGGTCATCGGAAATTTTAGACCTAAGTTCAATATTCTTATCTTCCAGACGGACAGACATCATGTTAAATACATCTGCCACAAGTTTTCTGAATGAGTAGGCCACAGGAATAATATCCATGCTGCCGCTCTCCATCTTACTGTAATCCAGAATATCATTGACAATCGAAATAAGGACGCGACCTGCAGTCTGAATACTTTCTGTATTCTCTCTTGCCTCTTCAGACAGGGATTCATCCCTTAAAGTAAGCTCTGCCATGCCGCAGATAGCATTCATGGGAGTTCTTATTTCATGGGACATATTGGAAAGAAACAGCATTTTTGAAGCATTTGCACGTTCTGCTTCCACAGCCTTTTCTTCCATACCCTTCATATACTTTTTTGCATTATGCACCACCACAAAAAGGTTCAGCATGGAAGCAAGATATAAAACAATGTATATAACAAAAATTAAAAGTGAATGAAGGTTTTTAAGTATTACATCAGGTATAAAAATCAAATAACCAATAAAGGCAGCTACGCCGATTATCATGGAGTACAAAATGTATTTGCTTTCCATGAAAATTGAAATCACAGCGCTTAAAACAATATATACAAGAACCGAATAAGACAATGTATCCAACATATAACCGATAATCGTCGTAGATATCACCACTGAAATGAATATGAATATTACGACTATGTTTTCTTTGTGTACAAGGGACGCAAAGATAAAGGTAACGGATATCATTATAATCGAAACAAGCATCACTACCCGTCCGGTTTCAATATCCACAGCAAGATATGCATAAATAGTATGAAGCGCAAGGGCCAGTAAATATTCTGCAAGACAAAGCCTTAAGGTTTTGACATAACCGTACATAAATAAGCCTCCGGTTTATAAAACTTATCTGACATCACCCATAAAGAATAATGCAACAGTTCCGGGGCCTGCATGGGAACCGATTGTGGGACCGATTGTGTTAATGAGGAATTCCTTAATGCCATAACGCTTTTCGATTTCTTCCTTTACGAAAAGAGCATCTTCAAGAGCGTCACCATGACTAATGAATACTATATCATTTTTGTCTTTGTAAGAGCCCATCTGTTCGCCCATCATATCAACAAGCTTTAAGAGAGATTTCTTACGGCCTCTTTCCTTTGCAACAGGAATGAGACGACCTTCATCATCAACATGCAAAATAGGTTTAATAACAAGAACTGTTCCGATAATCGCAGTACCTCGTGATACACGACCACCTCTCCATAAGTGATTTAAGTCATCAACGGTGAAAAGATGAACAAAATTAGGAAGGTGCTCTATTATATAATCGGCAGTTTCCTGTTTAGATTTACCCTCTTCACGCATCATTACTGCTTTATGTACAGCAAGACCCTCACCAAGGGATGCACATTTGGTATCTACAACAGTAATATCAGCATCGGGATTTTCGTCGCAAATCTCTTCTGCAGCAAGGCGAACACTGTTATATGTACCGCTAAGGCCTGAAGAAAAGGCAATATATAAAATGTGATTATTCTTTTTAAGAAGCTTAAGAAGGCCTTCCTTAGCCTCTTCCGGGTTAACCTGACTGGTCTTTGGAAGTTCTCCGCCTCTCATTAAGTTATAAAAAACATCTGTGGGAAGCTCCTTACCTATACCATAGGTCTCGCCCTGAATGGTGTAAGTAAGATTAAAGGTAGGGATTTCATACTTCTGAAGATAATCCAAAGGAAGATCCGCAGTTGAATCTGTAGCAATGATATAATCGTACATTTATTTATTCCTCCAAAAATAATTCTCAATCACATAATAACACATATTTAGCAGACAGGTAAATCTGTCATTGTTTACCTGAATGTCCAAATCCGCCATCTCCGCGCTCAGTAGCTTCAAGCTCTTCAACCTCTTCAAAGTCCATATCGAATCTTTGCTGCAATATAATCTGAGCTATTCTGTCACCGTGCTTAATGACACGATCCACATCATGATCGTTGTGAAGCGCAACAATATAGGGACCGGTATAATCCTCATCACACACCCCCACACAGTTGGCGGGTCTTAGTCCTTCCTTGGTGGAAAGACCGCTTCTTGCATATATGCCTACAAAAAAGCCTTCAGGAGGAGTCATTGACAGTCCGGTTTCAATCTTAACGGTTGTGTGTGGCTTAACCACAATCTCTCCCTCTTTAATATATGCGTGAACATCATAGCCTGCAGCCTTATCGGAACCTCTGTGGGGAAGAACTGCATCCTCGTATAATTTTTTAATCTTTACGTTCATATTTTCTCCAATTTTTTATGAAATACAGCTGTTATTGGTATATTCGTCGGAACACTTGGGTGTTTTAACCGTAACAGGATTGTTGAAATAATCTTTGCAATGAAGGACCGGATCCTTCTGATCCGTAATCTTAAGACTTGCCTGAACATCAATTACACGCTGGTTAAGACTTCCCTTCCACATAAGGGTAACATCCTTTTTATCCACCATGAATTCACCATCAACAACCACATCCACATACTGCATCATGGGATAATGATAAATATTTTCCCAGGAATCACCTGTATAAAGCCAAATTGTCTTATTGGGATATTTGGTTTTTATTTCTTCGCATAAGTTTCTGATTTCAAGACGATTTGCAGGATGAAGCGGATCACCACCGGAGAAAGTCACACCTGCAATATAAGATTTATCAAGCTGATCGAATATCTCCTGCTTTGCAGAATCATCAAAAAGAAGACCACCATTGGGATCCCATGTAATCGGATTCTGACACTCCTTGCAATGATGAGAGCATCCGGCTACCCACAAAACCACACGGAGGCCGTCACCGTTTTTCATATCATCTTTAGTAATATCATGGTATCTCATAATAACCCCTCGCACCTGTATCAATAATCTTGCAAGCCAAAGAAAATGTGTATTACTTAAAATCTTAAAACATACCGTTTCTGCTTTGGCTATATAAACCATTATACACAATATATCGGATTTGTGTAGCAATTCTTTATAGATTTATACAATATATTGTATAAATAGTCATTTCAATCATTTTGCACATAAAGCCAGATTTAAGGACACAAATATGTATCAATAACCTCCAAACACATCGGAATTTGCCATTTCACCGATTTCCGATGTACCAGATGACACATTTTACCCTTTGAGTACATCGGCTTTTGCCATTTTCAGTTTTTCCGATGTACCAAGCGTCACATTTCAAGTCGCTGTTACATCGATTTTTGCTGAATCCTCATTTTTCGATGTATTGAAGAATAAATTTCACACTTTGAGTACATCGGATTTTGCCATTCCACCAATTTCCGATGTACCAGACTTGTCGGTAGGCAACAGAACCACACAATTGTAGTATATCCGGGGCCTTCACCAGTAAGTACTTACCAATGTTGCGCAAAAGCCAAAAAGGGCTGTGAAAAAACAATTGCTTGCCTTAGGGACATGGCTTCTGTCGAGTGGTTCTCGACAGTAAACCCCGTCTCCAGAGCAGCGTTTTTTCACAGCCCCTTTTACTTGTTGCAAACTAAAACAGGAATTTACATTACATAGATTTTCTTTCTGCAATCTCTGCCATTTTGGCATCGTTAAGTCTTGTGTCGCCATGGACTCTTGAGTAGGAAAGATAGCCGTTCATGCGGTCAATCTTTGTAAGGTTCTTGCTGCCGCATTTAGGGCAGACATCCATTTCAAGTTCCTTGTGGCCACAGTCGTCACAGTAAGCCAGAGAAAGGTTAACGCCCTCGTAGAAACCTAAATCCATTGCTCTGTGAATAAGTGCCTTAACAGCTTCAATGTTGTAATCGATGGGATATTTTACATACTGAATCTTTCCGCCGTTTGATAAATCCCAGAAGCGGTTCTCAAGATCCTGCTTTTCAATGGGGGTTATATCCTCTGATACGTGGCAGTGGAAGGAATTTGAAACATATTCCCTGTCGCTGACGCCTTCGATAATACCGTACTTCTTTCTGAACTGCTGAACCTGAAGTCCGCAAAGGTTCTCTGCGGGAGTACCATAGATTGCGTAGAGGTTTCCGTCTTCTTCCTTAAACTCATTGATACGCTTATTGATATATTCCAAAACGTCCAAAGCAAACTGGCCGTCTTCAACAAGTGATTTCTTGTTGTATAACATCTGAAGTTCGTTAAGGGCTGTAATACCAAAGCTAGCGGTTGCTGACTTAAGCAAGGGCTTAATCTTATCGGTAAGCTTTAAGTGACCGCCGAGGAAACCGCCTTCACAGTAAGCAAGGGGGTTTGTTGAAGCTCTCATTTCGCCAAGATATGCATAGGTACGAATGTGGAGCTGTCTTATTAAGTTAAGATAATAATCCAAAACTTCGTAGAAGTCCTTGGACTCCTTGCGGGCCTTTGCCAAAATCATGGGAAGGTGTAAAGAAACCGCGCCGATATTGAATCGTCCCACAAATACAGGAACATCCTTTTCATCAGCGGGATGCATTCCGCCTCTTTCATACCAGGGGCTTAAGAAGGCTCTGCAGCCCATGGGAGAAATGATTTTACCATACTGTTTATAAATACCTGCCACATAACCCTTGCCGGTAAGAGAAAGCCAGTCGGGATACATTGTCTTTGCAGAACATCTTACGCCTGCCTCAAATACATCCTCAAGCTCCTTACCGGGGCCATGAAGGTTTTCGTCATAAAGGAATACAATCTTAGGGAATAATACGGGCTTTTTGCACTCGGATTTACCCTGTCCTCTTCTTCTTACATTAAGCATTGAAATGGTGGCAAGTTTTGCAAATCTTCCGGTTCCGGTACCTGCGGTAACGGTAATGAAGGGATAGTCTCCTCTTGAAGAAGCTACCGTATTAAACTTATACTCCCAGCCCTGGAAGCCCTGTTCGAACTCTCTTGTTACATCCGCAAGCGCTTCTGCTTCTGCAGTAACATCATCAATGCCCAGTCTTCTGTATCTTTCAATATCTCTTTCATAGGATTTCTGAGCATAGGGCTCAAGAATCAAATCAACACTGGGAACCGTAAAACCACCGTACTGCTGACTTGCGGCACTAAGTACAATATCACCGATTACATCAAAAGCAACATCAAGGGTCTTAGGCTCGTTATACCAGATATTACCCATTTCAAAACCACCGTGAAGGACGGACTCTACGTCGAAAAGACAGCAGTTCATGGTATCACGTCTTGCAGACATATCATGTACATAAATATATCCGTCTCTGCAGGCCTGAATTTCCTCTGTTGTCATAAAAAACTTCTGATAAAGCTCCTTATTTAACTGGTTAAAAATAAGGCTTCTCTTGGTGGATACCAAAGCAGAGTCAGTGTTGGCGTTTTCTTTATCACCAACATACATAATTGACTGGCTCTTCTTATATACATCATCAAGCATTCTTACAAAGTCCTGCTTATAGTTGCGATAGTCTCTGTAGCTCTTTGCAACGATAGGCTTAACTTCTTCAAGAGCGCTTTCAACAATATTATGCATAACGGGAATGGGAATCTCGTTTGTATTCATCTCATCCACACGATTTATAACAAATCTGCAGATTTTTTCATTTTCTTCAGGTGTGAATTTTGTAAGTGCACGATATGCGCTCTTTGCAACGGCATTAATAACCTTCTGGACATTGAAAACTTCCTTGCTTCCGTCCTTTTTGATTACATAAATTTCTCCGACGGGCTTATATTTTTCGCCGTAATCCTTTGCATCTGATTCATTACCGGACCAATTTTTTGTTCCCATAACTTCAATATCCTCCCGTAGTTTTTGAATACTATATCGACAATTCAAGATACAATCTTTAGAGATAAATTAAAAAAGAGGCACAATATCTTGTGTCTCTTTTAGTATAATATTCATGTTAATTTATTTCAATAACTATTCGGGAGAAAATCCATAATCTTCATAAAGATTATCAGAATCCGCACTTGCTGTTGCAAGCTTGTCGCAACGCTCGTTTTCAGGATGTCCCGCATGACCCTTTACCCACACAAATTCACACTTGTGAGGTTCCATTGCCAAAAGAAGGCGTTTCCACAAATCCGCATTTGCAACAGGCCCTGTCTTTCGCTTCCAGTTGCTTTTGACCCATGAATCTATCCAGTGTTCGTTAAAGGCCTTTACAACATACTGTGAATCGGAAATTACCGTAACCTCACAGGGTCTGTTTAAGGCTTCAAGACCCTTTATTACCCCCAAAAGCTCCATTCTGTTATTGGTGGTAAGTCTGTAGCCTTCGGTTAATTCCATGGTATGCAGTTTATTTTCGCTGTCCACATAATGTAAAACCGTTCCAAAACCGCCGGGACCGGGATTACCTCTTGAGGAACCGTCTGAATAAATGGTTACCTTCATTGTTTTCTCCATTTTCCGTTTGAAACAAAATCATCAGCCATGGCCTTTGCCTTATCCACAATACCCTTGGAAAAGCCCATGATTGATAAAAGCTTAATAGCATTTTTAGAGGTGGCTTTGCCCGGCTTAATCCTGTAATTAAACAATACATCGTCATCAACCACATCCTCGTCGAAATGATAGTTATCATACAAATCATTTAACAGATCCGTAAGTTCAATATCATGGGTGGCTGCCACGGTTCTGACACCGGTATCATTTAAGTTTCTTAAAATCTCGGTGCAGGCTGCTATTCTTTCAACAGTATTGGTACCCCTTAAAACCTCGTCAACAAAGCATATAATCTGTTTTTCGGGATATTTTTCGTGAAAATCAAAAATTCGCTTAAGAGCCTTTATTTCCACCATGAAATAGCTGTCCTTATTGGCTAAATCATCCCTAAGTGACATGGAAGAAAATACATATAAAGGCGGAAGCACCATTTCACTTGCAAAACAGGTATATATCGTATTTGCAAATATAATATTTAATGCAAGTGTTTTTAAGAAGGTTGACTTACCGGATGCATTTGAGCCGGTAATAAGCACCCCTTTGTCAAAAACAATTGAGTTAACAACAGGGTTTTCTATAAGCGGATGATAAATCTCAGTTGCTTTAACAGAGCTACCTTTAATAAACTTAGGAGTTACAGTATTTCCCACCGCAGTTCTTAAGGATGCAACAGTTATAAAGGATTCAAGCCGGCCAATCAACAGATAAAGCTTCTCAATATCGTCCTTTTTATTCTTAAGAAACTGAAGCATACCGTAAAACTGTATTATATCCGCATGAAATATCATTCTTACATAATCCATTAAGATTTCAATAGGATTTCCGGCACCTATATTTGAAGATTTTGAACCAAGTAAAGAGGCTTTATTGCTAAAGGGCTTAAGCTCCTTGTAAAGATCTGAAATAGCCTCAATTTCGTCGTTTGCGGGACCAAAGTCTTCCGTTGCAATGGAACCTGAATTTTTAATAAATTTTGCAATATAAGCAAAGCAAATAATATAGGATTCAATCAGTCCGCGCTCTTTGTAATAATCAAGAATGCTTAATACAAGGGCCGTAACAAGCAAGCCTATTCCTAATCCGGGTACAAAGAAAATCACCGCGATGGATGCAAAAACGCTAAATATATAGGCAAAATCCTTTACAAGGCTTTTAACCTTAAGGGAGTCAAAGTAGTCAAGGCATTCAAAGAAATTGACGCGATTCATATTGCCAATACTTAAAAACAGTCCCCTTAAATAGTTTCTCTTTTCTTCGTTTTCTTCAAAATATGAAACCTTTTTGGAAAACTCTGATAGCTTATATTCGTCAAACTCGGGAGTTCTCAGCAAATAGTAAAAATATTCGGAGCCCGGTGCACTTAGTGAAACATTGAATTTAGTAAAAATATCATCAATATCCAAGTCCGATGCCGTTATATCATCAATGGAATCATCTGTCATGTATCTGTAAAACATTTTCTTAATGTTTTCCATTTCGGAAGCAGAAACTTTTTTTGATGAAGTTTTTCCAAAGGCACCATTTGCTTTTTCAATAAGTATTTTAAGATTCTTATTGTAATTAATATACTCAATTCCAAAAAAGAGCAAAAACAGTCCTATGGCGCCAAGAAGCATAATCACAAATGAATTCATTGCATATTCTCCGGTCCGAAGCCAAAGGGTAAAATATCTTTTAAGAAGAATTTTTTGTACTGATTTTCAGAGATTGCCACTATTACTTCAAAAGAATCAGGATCGCAGAATTCTCTCATAACCTGTCTGCACACACCGCAGGGGTATGCATAATCATCAATGGGTCTGTTAATATTTCCGCCAACGATTGCAATACGCTCAAACTCCATATCCCCTTCGCTGACAGCCTTAAAAAAGGCTGTACGCTCGGCGCAGTTGGTGGGTGTATAGGATGCATTTTCTATATTGCAACCCCTATAAAGCTTACCTTCCTTTGTAAGTAAAGCTGCACCCACTGCAAACTCCGAGTAAGGACAATATGACATTTTACGGGCTTCAAAGGCTTCTCTTATAAGTTCAATGTCAGTCATAATTCCTCCATTTTTATTTAACAACGATTTTCTTAAAGTTCTTCTTTCCTCGTCTTATTATAAAATCACCTGCACTGATTTCCTCAAGTGTAAATGCTGATTTTACATCAGTAATTTTTTCATCGTTAACGGATACACCACCCTGTTCGATTGCACGACGGCCTTCGTTTCTGGTAGGAACCAGGCCTGCCTTAACAAGGATTGAAATTGTATCGATTTTTCCATCCACAAGATCGGCTTCTGAAATCTCAGCAGTAGGCATATTTTCTGCAGAACCGCCGCCAAATACACCCTTTGCAGCATCAAGTGCTTTCTTTGCTTCTTCTTCACCGTGAACAAGATTTGTAAGCTCGTATGCGAGGATTTCTTTTGCCTTATTTAATTCGGCGCCTTCCCAGCTTTCCATTTTTTCGATTTCTTCAAGGGGAAGGAAGGTAAGCATCTTTAGGCACTTAATGACATCAGCATCGTCAACATTTCTCCAGTACTGGAAGAAATCAAAGGGTGATGTTTTTTCGGGATCAAGCCAAACGGCCCCTTTCTGGGTCTTACCCATCTTCTTACCTTCTGAATTAAGAAGGAGTGTGATTGTCATTGCATATGCATCTTTACCAAGCTTTCTTCTGATAAGTTCGGTACCGCCAAGCATGTTACTCCACTGGTCGTCACCGCCAAACTGCATATTACAGCCGTATTTTTCGTATAAGCAAAGGAAGTCATAGGACTGCATAATCATGTAGTTGAATTCAAGAAAGCTTAAGCCCTTTTCCATTCTCTGCTTGTAGCATTCAGCGGAAAGCATTCTGTTTACGGAGAAATGAGCTCCGATATCACGAATGAATTCAATGTAATTTAAGTCTCTCAACCAGTCAGCATTGTTAACCATCATGGCCTTTCCTTCACCAAATTCGATGAAACGGCTCATCTGTTTCTTAAAGCACTCACAGTTTTTGTCAATTGTTTCTGTAGTCATCATGGAACGCATGTCAGATCTTCCTGAAGGGTCTCCGATCATCGCTGTACCGCCACCGATCAATGCTATGGGACGGTTTCCTGCCATCTGAAGTCTCTTCATGAGGCAGAGTGCCATGAAGTGTCCTACATGAAGGCTGTCTGCTGTGGGATCGAATCCGATGTAGAATGTAGCCTTTCCGTTGTTAATAAGTTCCTTAATCTCTTCTTCGTCTGTTAACTGTGCAAGAAGTCCTCTTGCCTTTAACTCTTCAAATACCGTCATTTCTTTTCCTCTCTTTTCTAAAAAATCCCGGATAAAATAAACAAGCCCCGTCCTTATTGAAGGACGGGGTTAACCGTGTTACCACCTTACATTCATAAGCATCTCACAATGCTTAACTCACCGGGTACTATCATACCGTTGTCCTTAACGCGAACACCACGTTGCAGCCTACTTAATTCGGTGCACAGCTCCAAGATGTATTCACTTTACAGTGTTGCCCTGCGCCTCTCATCAACCGGCTGCTCTCTGTAGGTCCACATAAAAGCTACTTATTCTCTTCTCTGCCTTTATCTTTACTGAATGTTAGCAAAATAATTTTGAAAAGTCAACATAAAGAATTATAAAGCTTCCGAAAGCTCTTTAAGTTTATTAAAATCATACATCTTAAAGGCTTCATCCATTTCGGAAACGGTCTTCTTTGTACTGCTTTGAAGCTCCATATTAAGGGCCACTTCAATGAATTCTCTGATGCTTAAAAGATTCATATCGCCGATGGCTGCCTTCAGATCCTTAATTGTTGCCTCATCAAAAGCTTTCTTAAGTTCCTCTTCCTCACTTGATATTCCAAGGTAGTCCCGTACCTTCGCAATGACTTTCATAAGGGAGTCAACCGATGACTGCAAATTATTCTTTATGTATTCCACATCATCCTTTTTGCCCGCATCCTCCAGGTTAAAGAACAACTTAGAGCAGGCATCCGCACCGATACTTGCAAGGGATGATTTAATACCGTGAACCGTTGTTGTAACAAGCTTAATGTCATTGTCTTCAAGCATCTTAAATACAGCGGTTGATTTTTCTGTGTTTTCACGAATAAAGGTATTTAAAACGGTCGCAAACACTTCTTTGCTGTTACCCATATTCTTAAGACCCTTTTCAAAGTCAATAACATCAGGTGCAAGAGAAACCGACTTTTCCTGATTTGCTGAAGAAGTTTTAGCAGTCTCTTCTTTTTTTAGCGATGAAGAAGTAACCTTTGTTTCAGTCTTTTTATTACTCTCAGCTACTGTTTCGGTTGTTGCCACAACAATATTCTTAAACTTGTCAGGAGGCAGGAACTGGGTAAGACACTGTGTAAGATATCTTTTCTTAATGGGCTTTGCTATGTACTCCTGGAAGCCCTTTTCAAGTACTTCCTGCTTAATGTTACCGCCGGTATTTGCCGTAAGTGCTATAACAGGCACCTCCATAATATGTCTCACACCTGAAATTCGCATGCGTCTGAGGGTTTCTTCACCACTTAGTTCAGGCATAACCATATCCATAAACACAAGATCATATTTGTTGTCATTAAGAAGCTTCAGGGCCTCTTCGCCGCTTCTTGCGGTATCAATGTTTACGTTATAAGTCTTAAATATACCCTGTGCAACCTTAAGATTGACAGCATTGTCATCAACCACAAGAATCTTCGATGCACCCGCGTCCAGCTGAATTTCTTCTCTGACGATAGTATAGTCTTCTTCTTTCCAATGATTGTTAAGTACATCCACCATACTAAGGCTTGAAACCGGATGTCTTACAATTCTGCACTTATCAAAATCACCGTAGGAACGGTCTGTGCCTGTAATAACATAGGTGGAAGCTTCAAGATTATACGAAGCAATTACATTTGCGACCGAATGATAAACGGTATCGGGAACAAATATAAAGTCATACTGTCTGTTTTGAATCGCTCTATCCAAAGAGAAATAGGAATTTACATAGTCAGGGCTGATTCTGAAGCCTTCCATTATGCTCTTCCAGGTGTTGTATTCTCTGTTATCGCTTGAATAAATAAGTACTCTCTTGTCTTCGCTTCCTTCAACAAAAATCATGGGTTCCGGATCCACTATACCGCATTCAAAGGAGAAGCATGATTCAAGTCCCACACCTTCAATTGAATGAATATCCATGGTGCCGCCAATCAAATAAAGAATTTCTCTGCAGATACTGTATTTTAAGCCAATACCCTTAAGGTTCGAATTTTGTCTTGAATCATATGTGTCATAAGCACCGTAAATAGCATCAAGGTCATATTTACTGAGACCGCAGCCTGTATCCGAAATTACACAGTTAAACCTGGCTACCTTCTTCTCTTCATCTCTGTCACAAAGAACGGAAAGCATCAGACGACCATTATCTGTAAGTGCAAGAGAAATGAAAACAAGGCTCATGAATACCTGTTTTATACGAATATCATCACCAAAAACAACCTTTGGAATGTTATGGTCTACCTTAACACGCATCTTTAAGTCTTTATTGCCTATTGAAGCTGCCACACTGCCAAGAACACGGTTCAACAGATCGTCAAAACAAAATTCCACATTTGTGACCCTGACCTTTTTGGCATCAAGTTTTGAATACATTAAAACATCGTCAATAACCTCAAGAAGGTCATAGGATGACTGTTTTACAATATTTACCTCATTACGGGTTATATCATCCATCTCATCCTTTAAGATAAGTTCGGAAAGACCGATGATTGAGTTCATGGGAGTTCTTATTTCATGGGACATATTGGCAAGAAAACGTGACTTGGCGATTCTGGCGTTCTTCTCAATTTCACGGCTTTTGTCAATTTCATTTTCAGCCTTATTGTAATTATGCTCGATTCTTAAAAGAATAATATTCAAGGCCACAGCTATTGCAAAGAAAGAAACTGCATAAATATAGAAATATGCCCTGCTGTTGCTGATATTAGGATTAAAATCATTCCAAACGTAAGTATTTGTAAAAAGATATGTATCCCAATACAGTACAAGAATGAAAACCCACCAAAAGTCTCTTCTTTCAAGTATGAACATCATTATGATTATGAAGGCAGCATACCAGATAGGTGCACTTACGCTTCCCTCTATACCATAAATCGAAAATACCGGTAAAAGAAAAATCTCAACATAGCCCACCAGAATTATGGAAAGAAGCCTGTATCTGCCGGTCTTCGCCTCAATAAATCTTATTATCAGGCAAACGAACACGCAAAGGATAAGATTTGAAGAAACATATGGATTGCTAACCTTAAATACTGCCTTGTATACGATAAAAACCGTTATCGCAAAAGCAATCAGCATATTTGTGGTATTGGCAAATATGTCACGATTAAAATTATATGAATTTGTATTTTTCAAACTCTTTTCACCGTTAATCACAAAAAACCTCAAATTTTATATTTTACAAGTTCTTCAGGTAAAAACTTAACAAGAACCTTTTCAAGTTTACTTATCTCAAGGGGCTTTGAAAGATAATCGTCAAAGCCTGCCTTTAAGAACATCTCTCTTGCTCCACTGACAACATTGGCAGTAAGTGCAACAACCGGAAGGGTCTCGTATTTGCCACCAAGTTTTCTTATAGCCTTAAGGGTATCTATACCGTCCATTTCGGGCATCATATAGTCAAGGAATACAATATCAAAATTGTTTCTTTCAAGGGCAATCAGACATTCCTTACCGCTGGAAGCGGAAACAACTCTCGGATTGTATCTTTGTAAAATACCGGAAGCCACATCAAGATTTAACAGGTTATCATCAACCACAAGAATTGTGGCATTTGAAAGGGAAATTGTACCTTCAAATCTCTTCTTTCTGATTGCATAACTGTTTGCCTGATTAATAAGATCGGCAACATTCAAACAGCTGACAGGCCTTGTTAAAACATATTCGAAGGGCTCGCCGGAATACAAATAATTGCAGCCACTGATTACAACAAGCTTCTTCCAGTTAATATCAAGCATTAATAAATCATTTTTAATACGTTCATAACTTGTTGCATCAACAAAGTAGTAACTGTATTTTTCTTTTGAAAGATTATCCTTAAATTCTTCAAAAGAAGGAACCATCAGATAATCAAGTTTCATTTCAGCAAGAAGTGAACCGATATTTTCAACTTCCTTTATACTGTCTGAAAATACAAGAATTGAAGTATCACTCTTTTTAACAAATCCGACACAGTTGTCAGTTGAGTCGGTTTCATATTTCTGCTTAAGATTAAAGTAAAAAGTTGAACCCTCAGCGTAAACACTTTCCGCATAGATATCTCCGTCCATGGCCTTTGCAAGTTTCTTGCAAAGAGCAAGGCCGAGGCCATTTCCTTCAATAACTCTGTCTGTTATTTCTCCCGAACGGTTGAATGGCTCAAAAATCTTTTCAAGATTTTCTTTTCTTATACCAATACCTGTATCTTCCACCTTAATATGCATAAGGATTTCATTATCGCCAAGGTGTTCATAATCAACAGAGAACCGCATATATCCCTGCTTGGTATATTTAGTCGCATTGGATAGAATGTTGATGATTACCTGTCTTATTTTTCCGCTGTCACCTACTAAAATTGTTGGAAGTGTGGGATCAATATCCACAAAAAATTCAACGTTTGAATCAAGGAGTCTTACTGACATAAGATTTATAATGTCATTAAGCAATAAAGACACATCATACTTTTCGCATACCGGAACAATTGCCTCATCGTTCATGCAGGAAAAATCCAAAAGATCCGATGTTATTGAAAGAAGCGCCTTGCTGGAGTTCATTATGTTAAAGGCTGTCTCTCTTACGTGATTTGGAGCCTCAGAATCAAGAAGAAGCTCTGTTGTACCAATAATGGCATTTAAAGGTGTTCTGATTTCGTGAGAAACATTTACAAGGAATGTATCCTTTGCGGCACTTGCTGCCTCTGCGTTTTTAGTGGCTGTTTCACGAATCATCAATTCTTTTTCAAGAAGATAATTTTTGTACTGAATCATAAAACCGCAAAGAAGTCCCGAAACTATAATAGCAACGGCAATACGGAACAATTCTCCGCCGCTTTCTGCGGAAACATGAACAGAATTGGGATTTTTAAGTACAAAACAATAAAATGCCACAACCAAATCAACAGTTACCTGCAATGTATAATAGACAATTCGTGGAATTCCTTTTAATAATACAATGGCAAAAACAAGACCTACCAAAGAATAAAGCGGTACCTCTATAAGAGCTTTTTCGCTTAAGAGCATTATCATGGGAAATGCAAAAAAGTTACTGTAGCAAAGAAACACAAGGGATAAAATTTCAGACTTATGATACTTAAAATTTAAGAAAAAAGAAATGGTACTAACTATACCGATGGAAGCAAACAGTAAAAGAATTCTGTAATCAATCCTGAATAATGATGCCAGTGAAACAAAAAACAGGCAAAAAATGCCGCACAAAAATGTTGCCAGATAAAATATTCTTTCTCCGACAGGCACATCATCACTTAAACAGGAAAGCAAACGTTCTTTCACTACACTTCTCCCTTCGGTCTTTTAGTACCAAAATATAAAATCAGTGTATTATGTGAACATTAACTTGTGATTAATGTTATTTAGTCATAAGCTTAACCATGGCCTCATTTAAGCCCTCAACCGTAAGCTTATACATAGGAAATATTTTCTTAACAGCAGTCTCTGCTTCTCTCCAGGGAGCCTCACCGGGCGCCATCTTTGGATTAAGCCAAACCACCTTTTTATAATGCTGCTTTAATAAAAGAAGCCATTCCTCACCGGTTAATCCGCCGTTGGGGCCTCTATAGTTTCCGGTTTTAGAATATAATTCCTCAGGAGCCATGGCCGCATCACCGACAATAATTACCTTATAGTCAGAATCCACGTTTCTAAACATCCAGTCCGTATCCACCCAGTCTCCGTTTTCACACTCCGGAGTTTTGTACATTTTCGCATAGATACAGTTATGGAAATAATAGGATTTAACATCCTTATAGTGATTGGATTTATGAATAGCCTGAAAAAGCTCATTTAAGAGCTTTGTAAAGGGAATCATGGTTCCGCCGGAATCCATCAAAAGAAGAAGTTTAACAGCGTTCTTTCTGGGTCTTTCCCATTCAAGTCTTAAGT
Organism: Lachnospiraceae bacterium; assembly: GCA_045598365.1. GTDB lineage: Bacteria > Bacillota > Clostridia > Lachnospirales > Lachnospiraceae > UBA1258. The sequence continues at coordinate 82,336 of JAZLLV010000040.1, read as the reverse complement.
AACCGCCGTTATTGCAGGTTGCATCTATGGTTCCGTTTATATCAAGCTCTGTTTTGGGAATATCAAGTTTTGAAGAAAACTGACGGAGTTTCCTGAAAGCCATCTGGAACTGTCTGTTATCAAGCATCTTGTCGTCACGGAAATCCTTGTACTTTCTTGCTCCCACAACCGCAAATGCAGACTGATAGCCTGTACTTCCGCCAACTCTGATACCGCCGATGTTACCGCCCATATTACCAAACTGAGTCTTACCCATGGTACCAATCCAGTAACTTCCTCCGTTATGCTCGCTGTCCTGGTCCTTTAATCTGTCCTTAAATTTAGTCTCAACGTCTTCTTTATCAATGTGCATGTCTTCGGACTGATTAAGCCAGTATCTTTCTTCCTCATGAAGAAGCTCCGTCATTTCGGACTTGTCAAGCCATTCAAGCATTCTGTCGGTTATGGTATTGTCGGATTTAATGCCTTTAAAGCATTCTTCGAAAGCCAGATCGAATTTATCAAAATCCGTCTCGCTTTTAACCAAAATTGCCCTTGCCATATAATAAAAGTCTGTAAGCGAAGAACTACACAGACCTTTATTTAATGCATCATGCAACGCTATCCATTCAGTTAGTGACACATCAAGACCTTTAGCCTTTAATGTGTAGAAAAAGTTAGAAAACATTCTAATTTACTCTACCCTTCTTCTTACAACCTCTAAGTCTTCATCTTTTTTAATCAAAACACCCACAAAAGGAAGCTCTGATTTAATTTTTTCGGGATTGATGCCACCTATCATCATGGCATTAAGCCAGTCAATAAGTTCACTGGTGGCAGGCTTCTTACGAAGCTGTGAATAGGATCTGATATCATAGAACACCTGCATGGCATTCTTAAGAAGATTTTCTTCGATTTCAGGGAAATGTGTACGAACAATTTCCTCCATAAGAGGCTGGTCCGGGAAATCAATATAGTGGAAAATGCATCTTCTTAAAAATGCATCGGGAAGTTCCTTCTCTGCATTTGAAGTAATAATAACAATGGGACGCTTTTTAGCGGTAATTGTTTTCTTTGTTTCGTAAATATAGAATTCCATGCGATCAAGTTCCCAAAGAAGGTCATTGGGGAATTCAAGGTCAGCCTTATCAATTTCATCAATCAAAAGAACAACCTGTTCATCGCTGTCAAAAGCCTCTCCAAGCTTACCAAGCTTAATATAATGGGCAATATCATCAACACCTTCGTTACCAAACTGACCGTCATAAAGACGCTGAATGGTATCATAGGTATAAAGACCTTCCTGAGCCTTGGTGGTTGACTTAATGTTCCAGATAATAAGCTCTTTACCAAGAGCCTTCGCAACAGCCTTTGCAAGCATGGTCTTTCCTGTACCGGGCTCGCCCTTTATAAGTAACGGCTTTTCAAGGGCAATGGCAATATTTACACTGGCCATTAACTCTTTGGAGGCAATATATTCTTCTGTTGAATTAAAATTATTTGTCAAAGGAATCTCCTATCTCGACCTTCTTGTCTCTAACCATAAGGTCGCGCACAGCCTCTGATGCGGGCTTGTTTTCAAACAATACACTGTTAACCTGTTCTATTATGGGAAGTTCTACTTCATACTTTTTAGATAACTGCATGGCTGCCTTGGCTGAATATACACCTTCAACAACCATCTTTACTTCATCCATGGCTTCCTGCATGGTCTTTCCCTGACCGATAAGGATACCTGCGCGACGGTTTCTTGAATGCATGCTGGCACAGGTAACAATCAAATCACCGATACCAGTCAATCCTGCAAAAGTTTCTGCAGAACCGCCCATCTTAACACCGAGTCTTGTAATTTCCGCAATGCCTCTTGTGATAAGAGCAGCCTTTGTGTTGTCTCCGTATCCAAGACCATCGGCAATACCTGCTGCAAGAGCAACCACATTTTTAAGGGATGAACCGATTTCCATACCTAAAACATCGGGAGATGTATAAACACGGAAAGCTTCATTCATGAATAAATCCTGAAGAATGTCGGCGGTTTCTTTTTCCTTAGCACCTACAACTATTGATGTGGGAATACCTCTGCCCACTTCTTCAGCATGGGTGGGACCGCACATTACGGCTACCTTTGCATTTGGAATTTCTTCCTCAATTATGTCTGAAAGGGTCATAAGTGTATCTTCTTCAATACCCTTTGCCACATTTACAATAATCTGACCATCCTTAACAAAGCCTGCCATCTTCTTGGAGGTACCTCTTACGAAGGTTGAAGGTACGGCCATAACAAGAACATCATTAGCCTTAACCGTATTTTCAAGGTCAGTTGTGAACTGAATACTTTCAGGAAGAATGACACCGGGGAGCTTACTTACATGCTCTCTTTTTTCCTTAAGCATTTCTATTTCATCGGGAAGAATACTCCATACAGTAACTTGTGCGCCATTATTTGAAAGTAATTTGGCAAGTGCGATTCCCCAGGAACCGGCACCGATTATACCTACGTTCATATTTTCACACTAATCTCCTATGAATTATTTGTTTTCTTTATTCTTCTTAAAAAGATATGTCTTGCTTTCGGTTCCGTGAATGAGTCTTGAAATATTGGCTCTGTGCTTCCAGAAAGCCATTGCGGTAAGGAAAAATACAATACCGTAAATTTCAAAAAGAACCGCCTGCGACACATTAAACAATCCGCTTTGTCCCATTATTATTGTTGAAATGGGGAAGCTGAAATATAAAAGAAGAGATCCTAAGGAAACATAGTGGGTAACAATAAGGTTTCCAAAGAATAAAAAGATTCCGATGGGTACATAAATCCAATGAAGAGCTATCATCATACCGCCGGTGGTGGCAATGCCCTTTCCGCCCTTAAACTTAAGGTAAAAAGGGAAGTTATGGCCTAAAATACAACCTGTACCGGTGTAGAACAAAAGCAAAATACCAAGTTCAGGGTAATTAGGCATAATTAAAAACTTAACACCAAAAATTGAAATAAGTGCCTTTAATAAGTCTCCTGCAAAAACAATAAGTCCTGCCTTGGCTCCAAGAACTCTTAATGCGTTTGTTGTACCTGCGTTTCCGCTTCCATGCTCTCTTATATCAATTCCATTAAGCTTTCCGTAAAAAAATGCGGTCTGAAATGCGCCGAAAATATAACCGATGAGAAGACAAACCAATCTGATCATTATTCATCGTCCTTTCTTTCTCTGATAATAAAGTGAAGTGGTGTTCCCTTAAAACCAAAGGTATCACGAATCTGATTTTCGATATATCTGGTGTATGAGAAATGCATCATTTCCTTATCATTTACAAAAATAACAAATGTAGGAGGCTTTACCGAAACCTGGGTAATGTAATAAAGTTTAAGTCTCTTACCCTTATCTGTGGGAGGCTGCTGCATCGCAACGGCTCTTGCCATGATTTCATTAAGCACACCGGTTCCCACACGCATGCAGTGGTTTTCGTATACCATATCAATGGTTTCGAAAAGCTTATTGATACGCTGACCTGTCTTTGCGGATATGAAAACCATTTCCGCATAGCTCATAAAGGATAAAACCTGTCTTACATCCTCTGTAAATCTGTAAATGGTCTTATCATCCTTTTCCTTTGCATCCCATTTATTAACAACAACAATAACTGCCTTGCCGTTATCATGGGCAATACCGGCAATTTTGGCATCCTGCTCTGTTACGCCTTCAGTGGCATCAATAAGCATCAGAACCACATCCGCTCTTTCAACAGCACTTACGGTTCTAACTATCATATAATGCTCTAAATCCTCATGGATACGGCTCTGGCGTCTTACGCCTGCTGTATCAATGAAGATATATTCTTTTCCGTTATATTTAACATCAGTATCAACAGCATCTCTGGTAGTACCTGCAATGTCTGATACGATAAGTCTGTTTTCACCAAGTATATAGTTTATTAAGGAACTCTTACCCACATTTGGCTTACCGACAACAGCAACCTTGATTCTGTCATCCTCTTCATCATCTGCGGGAATTTCATCAAAATGCTTAATAACCTCATCAAGAAGGTCACCGAAGCCCAGTCTGTTAACGCTTGATACGGGATTGGGATCTCCGATTCCAAGGTTATAGAACTCATAAACATCAGCCATGTATTTGTTAAAGTCATCCACCTTATTTACAACCAGTAAAACCGGTTTATGGGAACGTCTTAACATGTCACATACTTTGCTGTCTGCATCAACAAGTCCCTGTTTAACATCTGTCATAAATAAAATTACATCAGCGGTTTCTATTGCAAGTTCTGCCTGTTCACGCATCTGCTTTAGGATAACATCCTGAGAATCAGGCTCAATACCACCCGTATCAACAAGGGTAAAGGAATGATTAAGCCAGGTTACATCAACATAAATTCTGTCTCTTGTAACACCGGGAGTATCCTTAACTATTGAAATCTTTTCACCTGCAAGGGCATTAAAGAATGTGGATTTACCAACATTCGGACGGCCCACAACAGCTACTATCGGTTTTCTTTTTCTATCAGCCATTTATATCTCCTATTTGCGCCTTCCAAGCATGGAAAGAAACAGTTCACGACCGCTTGATTTTACAACCTTACTCTTAACTTGTAAAGTTTCTTCAAACTCACTTAATTTAACATCATCAAGGAAAATCGGTTCATCTGCCTTAAGAACACACTGGGGCAATAAGACATTTTTCTTATATCCGCGCTCTTTAAGCTGCTTAATAATATCTCCTCCGGTAAGAAGACCCGCAACAGTGATTCTCTCGCCAAAGAAGTCGTTTCTTATGGCCACAACATCTATTGATACCTTCGGATATTCGGCCATTACCCTGTCCGCAAACATTTTCATATAGGGGAATGCAAGACGCCCTGTGACAAGAGTACATTCGTAAGGTTTCATAAGCAGTTTCTTTAGACCGCTAATACGCTCTTCTTCAAAAACCTCATCAAATTCATCAAGCATTAATCTAATCATGCCGACGCCGTTTTCATACTGAAGATAGCCATCATATCTGTCGGCTTCTGGCATGGGTCTTCCCGCAAGAATATACCATTCATCGGAAGCATGGATAAAATGAAGCCCGAACTTATCAAAACATTCCTGCTGATAACTTTCGATTAAATCAATAACCTCACAGGCATCTTCCTTTTCAAAGGGCTCTAAGGGATATAAGCCGTCTCTGTATTTTGAAAGTCCAACAGGCACCACGGAAACACTTTCAAGTACGGGAAGATACTCCTTTAAGTCCTCGATGGTACGTTTCAATTCATCCTTATCATTAACACCTTTACAAAGAACAACCTGACCGTTCATGGTGATTCCGGCTTCGTAAAAGCGTTTGGCAATCTTTAATGAATCCCCTGCAAATCTGTTATTAAGCATTTTGCAGCGAAGCTCCGGATTGGTGGTCTGGAAGGATATGTTTATAGGCTCCATTTTGTATTTGATAATACGGTCCACGTCTTTATCACTTAAATTGGTAAGTGTAACGTAGTTTCCCTGAAGGAAAGAAAGACGCTGGTCATCATCCTTAAAATACAGGGTAGGTCTCATTCCCGGAGGCATCTGATCGATAAAGCAGAAAATGCAGTTATTCTTACATCTTCTGTATTCATCCATTAAGCCGTTTTCAAATTCAAGTCCCGGATCGTCATCCTCTTCTTTGTCAAAAGAAAAGGTAAGTTCTTCATTATTTCTTTTGACAACAATGTCCATATGCGTGGAGAGAATTTTGAAGCGGTAATCAAATATGTCTTCTATAGGTTCCCCGTTTACCGATACAAGTTCATCTCCGGGCTTAATGCCCGAAAGCTCGGCCGGTGAACCTTTAATAACTTCATTTATTATCTGAGATTTATTCTTTAACATATTAACTTCCTAATCAAAAAATACCAAGTTTATTTTATACGAAATTTCTTGACGTGTCACTATGGTAAATGCTATAAATTATTCGAATACAAAACAACAAAGAGGAATGAAGAATGCCTAATTTAAGAGTTCTTGATAACGCTCTACCAGTTGCACCTCTAAAGATCTGTGCACTTGATTCTGCCGCAAAAATCGGCAAAAGTGTCAATAATTATCTTGTTGATTTCCGTAAGAAAATGAATACAGGAGTTAAGTCAGACCCTGCTTTTCACGGCTACAGTGAACCAAGCTACTTAATTGACGCTGAATGCCCCCGTTTTGGTACCGGCGAAGGAAAAGGTGTATTTAACGAATCCGTCAGAGGTAAGGACCTTTTTATTCTTGTGGATGTTTGTAACTCAAGCATTACCTACAGAATGAACGGATATATAAACAGAAAATCTCCTGACGATCACTATCAGGACTTAAAGCGAGTAATTCAGGCCGCCACCGGTAAGGCCAAAAGAATAAATGTGGTTATGCCCTATCTTTATGAAGGACGTCAGCACAAAAGATCGGGACGTGAATCCCTTGACTGTGCCTTTGCCCTTGAAGAGCTTTACGGCATGGGTGTTGAGAACATCATCACCTTTGATGCCCACGATCCAAGAGTACAGAACGCCGCTCCTTTAGGCGGTTTTGATAATTTCAGTCCCTATTATCAGTTCTTAAAAACCCTTCTTGAGGGCGAGGAAGACATGATAATCGACAAGGAACACACCATTGTCATCTCCCCCGATGAAGGCGCCCTTGACAGAGCAGTATATTTTGCCGGTGTTTTAGGCGTAGATGCAGGTATGTTCTACAAAAGAAGGGACTACAGCAAAATCGTAAACGGCAAGAATCCCATTGTTGCTCACGAATTCTTAGGCGACAAGATTGACGGAAAAGATGTAATCATTATCGATGACATCATCTCCTCCGGCGAAAGCATGCTTGATACCGCAAGACAGCTTAAGGAAATGAACGCAAAGCGCGTATTCATCCTAGCAACCTTCGGCCAGTTCACAAACGGCCTCGAAGCCTTTGACAAGGCCTATGAAAATTGTGTGTTCGACAAGATAATCACCACAAACCTTATTTACACAAGACCTGAGTTAAAGGAAAAGCCCTACTATCTTGAGGCAGATGTAAGTAAATTCATCGCTCAGATAATAGACTTCATGAATCACGATCTTTCCGTTGGAAATGTTACAACCTCCACCGAAAAAATCAAGGAAGTACTTACCAAGTACAACGAAAGACAGAAATATGATTTGACTAATATATAATTATATTTAGTTTGAATGAGTTTAAATGTGTTTGAATGTGTTTGAATGTGTTTGAATTGATTCAGGATGTTCTTTTTACCATTTGGAGATTCAGACGTCTTTCGATAGTTCAAGTGGCTTCCATCGGTTCTGTTGGTTCTCATCGGTTCTGGTGGCTCTCATCGGTTCTGGTGGTTCTCATCGGTTCTGGTGGTTTTCATCAGTTCTGGTGGTTTTGACGGACATGAATTTAGAAAAACTCAGTGCGTTTATGGCTATATAAGAAAAATTATATAATGGGCTGTGATGTTCGGTATATGTTTGAGGTTTCACCTCAGATTTACCATATCACAGCCCATTTTTTTGTATGATCATCGTTTCCCGGTGTCACAGCCCCTTTTATTTTTATGTGATCATCGTTTCCCGGTGTCTGATAGTAAAAAAGCCATGGACAATTCTGGTATTCTGCGCTTTTGCTGTGTTTTTGCTACGTTTTTGCTGTGTTTTTACTACGTTTTTACTATGTTTTTACTGTATATTGGGGCCAAAATACGCCGCTATCCCCTCCGGATACATCGGAATCTGCCATTCTGTTGATTTCCGATGTACTATATGACACATTTTGGTCTCTGCGTACATCGGAATCTGCTATTCTTTCGATTTCCGATGTACTATATGACACATTTTTGCTCCTGCGTACATCGAAATCTGCCATTTTGTTGATTTCCGATGTACTATATGACACATTTTTGCTCCTGCGTACATCGAAATCTGCCATTCTGTTGATTTCCGATGTACTATATGACACATTTTGGTCTCTGCGTACATCGAAATCTGCCATTCTGTCGATTCCCGATGTACTATATGACACATTTTTGCTCCTGCGTACATCGGAATCTGCTATTCTTTCGATTTCCGATGTACTATATGACACATTTTGGCCTCTGCGTACATCGGAATCTGCTATTCTTTCGATTTCCGATGTACTATATGACACATTTTGGCTCTTGCGTACATCGGAATCTGCTATTCTGCTGATTTCCGATGTACTATATGACACATTTTGGCTCCTGCGTACATCGGAATCTGCTATTCTGCTGATTTCCGATGTACTATATGACACATTTTGGCTCCTGCATACATCGGAATCTGCTATTCTGTTGATTTTCGATGTACTATAACCCAGGTTTCGCAAAATCTGCAAAAAAGCACATTTTGCGAAACTAGAAAATAGATTGTTTTGCGAAACTGCAACCTGCCCCAGCAAAAATCCACCTGCCACAAAAAAGCTTTCCTGCGAAAACTGACTGAAAGAGAGCTTCGTGCCACGCAAGCGCTGGCGCCGGCCTCGCAAGTGATGCCACCCTCCATACAAATTTGCCGTATATAATGAAAATGCCAGCACTTGCCATGCAAAAATTGGCTACCATTCAAGCGCTGGCGACGGCCACGCAAGTGATGCCGCCCTCCATGCAAATTTTCCGTATATAATGAAAATGCCGCCACTTGCCATGCAAAAATTGGCTACCACGCAAGCGCTGGCGACGGTCACCACACAAATGCCGCCGGTCGCCACACAAAACCAACCACGTTAAAAAATCATACACATAATAAACCACCCACGTAAAAACCACCCACATAAAAACCCAACCACATAAAAAAACCAACCACGTAAAAACCACCCACGTAAAAAAACACCCACGAAAAAAAACCTACATAAAACCCGCCCACATAAAAAACCGTCTGCCACGGATACACGTAGCAGACGGCAAAAAACAGCATATAAAATTATTCTTCCTGATTTACGGTGATTGTGACCTTGAAAAGGTCACCGTCTAAGTAAATATTGAATTCACCCTTTTGGGCCACGGTGAGGTTCTTGGCGATTGAAAGGCCAAGGCCGGAGCCTTCGGTGCTTCTTGATACATCTCCGCGGATAAAACGTTCCGTAAGTTCGTCCGCGGGAATATTAAGCTGCTGGTTCGAAATATTCTTTAAGGAGAGAACCAGCTTCTTAACCCCCTCCTCTTCAATGGGCACAAGGTCTAAATAAACTCTTGTTCCGGTAAGGGCGTATTTACATACATTGTTAAGAATGTTTTCAACAACTCGCCACATATGTCTTGGATCCACAAAGGCATACTGGGAAGTTTTAGGAAGGTTGAGAACAAGCATCAAATCACGCTCTGAAAACTTTTCTTCAAACTCTCCAACCGCCTGCTTTAAAAACTCCACAAAATCAATTTTAATCAAATCAATCTGTATATTTCCTGAAGCGGCCTTTGAAGCCTCCACAAGGTCAAAGGTAAGCTGTTTAAGTCTTTGTGACTTTTCATCCAGGACATTAATATATTTTTTAACTCTCTCATTATCAATGTTTTCGCGCTTAAGAAGGTCCACATAGTTAATGATGGAGGTTAAAGGCGTCTTAATATCATGGGAAACGTTTGTAATAAGGTCCGCCTTAAGTCGCTCGTCCTTTGTGGATATTTCAAGAGCTTTGTTTAAGCCAAGACCTATATTATTAACTGCCTCAGCAAGCTCCCTGTTGTCGCCGTGCATTCTGCCGCTTTCGATTGAGTAATCATACTCACCGCTGTTGATTCTTTTGATACCATCGACTATCTTCTTTCTTTCATAATTTTTGTTAAAAAGAAATACTCCAACGGCAAGATCAAATACAAAAAGCCCCAAAAAAGAAGCAAGCTTATAGTTTGAAAAAAACAAAAAGCAGGTTAAAAAGCAGTTAATGAGTAAAAAACAAACATATCCTGCCCAGGTTCTTATTGATACACCGGCACTGTCATAAACATGCCAGAACCATTTTCTCAAACCATATGTAGCCTTCGAAAGGTGCGGTGACACAATTGAGTATATGCTTCCTTCGAAGACATTTTTGTAGATAATACGTCTGATAAAGCTGTAGATTATCAGAAGAATTACAAAAAGATCGAAGGTAATGAAGCCCGCAAAGGAAACAAACATTAACAGATTATTGTTAAAATCCGTTATTGTTGAACCGTTAAAAAGATGGTCCTCAACAAGATACAAAATAAGCGCAAAAATTATTACAAATAATGCAGATACCTCAATCGGAAGTTTATCAAACCAGGAAAGCTGCGCTTTATTATCCGCCAAAAGCGAATTTTTTCTGTCCCTACCAACAAGAAATGCAAAAAGAGCCACAAAAATAAAGATTGATGAAGCAGCTATAACCACAAGCCAGGGAATTATATTCCTGGTGCGTATGAAAATATCATTATTCTCTGAAAATAAGTCCTTTACAGGAAAGTCTGTGTCAACTGCTATATAAACCACTGTATCATCAGGAAATGCATAACTGTAATTATCAACAATTCCCTGCTTAAATACCTCATACAAGACCTTTGTATTGGTGACATAGTTTATTTTACCGGGGCAGGCATAGATATATTCGCCATATGCCTTAAAGTGGTCTTCCACATATTTTTCGGCAATTCCCTTGTAAAAAGATGGTTCATTGGTAAATACGCTCTTCCTGCCGCCATCTGTGAAGGATACGTAGAATCTGAAATTGGTGCGTTCCGCATCAAACTGAATTTTGAAACGCTGATATTCCATATAATTGAAATACAAATCAGAGGCAGTATTCTGAATATCTGAAATAAGACTAAGATAGTCATTTTCATTATCAACATAGTCCTCTGCATTTAAGCCATCCACTGTCTGATAAATATTTTTAAGTGTTTCAAAGGAAACAAGAGGCTGGTCAGGATCATACCCTTCAGGTAAAGTAAGAGTTGAAATATCTATTCCAAAGAATTCACAATATTCATCTGCTGTATAGAAATCATAAAGACAGTACGAAAAAGAATCCAAAGAAGCTTTCTGTCCCCAGGAAATAAGATCATCAAGATAGTACTTAACTATAGGACCCTCATATGGTACATCCTCGTACCTGTTGGCAAACTCGCCCACATCTATTTCCTTTTTGCCAAAGTATGCACCGTTTTCCTCCATCTGCTCGCAAATTGTTACATATCTTAACAGATTTTTGGAATACTGACTTAAGTTATTGGTATATACATCTGATTCAAAATAATCATTACTTACATCATAAAAATAAGCAGTACTATGCTCTGTGGCATAGTCGGTTATATATGTAAGTCTCGCAGTAGCATTATAAACCAAAAAGCATATACCAATAACGGCGCCGCAAAGAGCCTGAAGCGCCATTATAAGATATCTAAGAAGAACGGAAGGCTTGTTTTTCTTCAAAACAGCCTCCCCGGATCTTTTCTTTTTATTAATTTTAACCTTGTCTTTTTGCTTTTTAGACATGCCTTCTCCGATTATATTTTATCAACCTTATATCCAACGCCCCATACAACCTTTAAGTATCTTGGCTCACGGGGATTTATCTCAATCTTCTCGCGGATATGTCTTATATGAACCGCAACCGTATTGTCAGCGCCGATTGCCTGTTCATTCCATATTTTTTCATAAATCTGATCTATGGAGAATACTCTTCCCTGATTTTTAACAAGTAAAAGAAGAATATTATATTCTATAGGTGTAAGCTTTACGGGCTCATCATCCACGGTAACTTCCTTGGTATCATCATTCATAACAAGACCGCCTACGGAATAAACAGTCTGTGACTCTGTAGCCATATTGCCAAGCTTAGTATATCTTCTTAACTGAGACTTAACTCTTGCCACAAGTTCAAGGGGATTAAAGGGCTTGGGAAGATAATCGTCTGCACCAACATTTAAGCCTAAAATCTTATCAGGATCCTCTGTTTTGGCGGACAGAATAATGATTGGAATACTTGAATTTTCCCTGATTTTCATAATTGCATGAATTCCGTCAAGACGTGGCATCATAATATCAATAATAAGAAGCTGGATATCGTTTTTCTTAAGTACTTCAAGAGCCTCGATTCCATCATATGCCTTAAATACCTGAAAGCCTTCCTGCAAAAGATAAATCTCTATTGCATCAACTATTTCGTGATCATCATCGCAAACTAAAATATTAATCATAAAATATCTCCATTTCACCTGTGAAATCTACTATACGAAAAAAGAATATCAGTCATTTTTGAAATAAGAAAACAAAATTTATTAATGTTTACTTAAAATGCATCAAATGCATTCTTTATCCAGGTTATCTCTGCGCCTTTGATTCCTATACAGTCAAATCTTATAAAAGTATCCTCGGAATAATGATTATTATAAAGATATACCTTTGCAGCCTTGATTATATGTTTAATCTTTCCCGGGGTAACCGCCTCAAGAGGGTCACCTTTATCTGTATCTTTTCTGTATTTTACTTCAAAAAAACAGAGCGTGTCGCCATCTAAGCCTATTATATCAATTTCACCATGGTAAGTATTGTAATTTTTAGAAAGAATCTTTACATTATTTTCCGAAAGAAACCTGCAGGCAAGCTCTTCTTTATCGTTTCCAAGTTTTCTTTTATTCATTTACTGTTGCATTTTACCTTTTAATTTATCCATTGCATCAACAAACACCAGAACCTCAGCCACCACTTCATATAATTCCGGCGGTATTGCATCTCCTACGTTTAAGGAAGAAAGCGTACGTGCAAGCTTCTCATCCTCGTGGACCGGTACATTTTCCTTTTTGGCTTCCTCGATGATTTTTTCAGCAAGAAAACCGCCTCCGGTGGCAATTACTCTGGGGGCTATATCTTCAGGATCGTATTCTAAGGCAATGGCCTGTTTTATTTCCTTTTTCTTTTCCTTGTCACTCACACTAAACCCTCGCATCAAAGGAAGTTTTGGCTATATAAACCTTTGAAATCATATTATCCATGGCATTTTCGATAGGTGCCCTGGGATTATCATTTACGGATGCCTTAAAAGAAAAATTAAATCCCTTATCGGTAAGTCTTTTTTCAAGATAATGAATATTCTTTTCAATAAAATCAAGACATTCTTCGTCTCTTAACTTAAAGTCCGTGGAAATGTTTTCATAGCTTTTCTTAATATAGATATCCGTCGGTCCAAGATTCACGGTATCAAGGTGCAAAAAGGCTGTAAGTTCATTGTCCTCTCCGCTCTTTGAATGCTTATTTTTAAAAACATACAGTTCGCTCACACCTTTACCCATATCATTTTTAAGTGGAATCTGAATGTACGGAACAAAGTTATTAAGAGAATTCATAAAATCAAGGTTTGAAGCTATGTTTGTTGCCCTTACAAAAGCAGGGCTTTCCTTGCTTACATTTTCTAAAATGGATGAGGAAATCTTTCTTGCCTCAGAAAAGAGTCTCTCATATAAGTCCTGCATCTTTGCTTTAACAGGCACCTCTCCCTTAGAGAGGTCAAGGCCCACGTTAAAATGTCTCGTAAATACATCTCTGACATTTTTAGAAAATTTATCCAGTATCTCGCCTGTATTCTTTATCGTGTCTTTGAGTGTATCCTTAGAAGCTCCTTCTTCAAGATTCATGAATACTCTTCCAAAGGGAGTTGCGGGCTTGTTTTCAGTATCTTTCGGCTCTTTAAGTGATATTAATTCCTTCTCAAAAGAAGAAATCACATCCTTTAGTTCCTTTGCTAAAGGTGCCGTGGATTCATCTGAACTTAAAGCCTCGGCAAAGTTTTTCATATCCTTAAGAGCCTCGAAGTCCTCAAAATCAGCTCCGTCTTTTACAAATTCAATTGTGGCTTCACTACCCGGTAAAAACATATCAATAAGTTCTTTGGAAAGTCCCTCAAAGTCCTCAAACAGGGAGTTTTCCATATTGTTATAGGTTTCATACCAGGACAGATTTTCAGGAGTTCTCGGAACATCCATTTTCTGCAAATCCACAATATACTTTACAGGGGTGTCAGGATTATTCATTACATCCTTATATGCCTCCACTAAGGATCTTTTGTCTATGGGGTTACCGTATTCCATATTTCTTACGGTCATTTCAAGCGTTCTTTCATTAAGGGGAAGCCCCGCTGAAACCACTGCCATTTTGGCGGTTTCTGCGGTGTTGACATTAATATTTAATGGGCGAAGGGAAACCTTTGAATCTGTTGCTTTATTCACCTCAAATAAAACCGTCTGCCCCGGCTCAAGGCTTACGCCCTTTTCCGCTTTGGCATTAACGGTCACATCTGAATCAAGAGTTTTGAATACATAGGAATCTTCGGTGAAAGAAATAACTTTTCCCAAAATCGTTTCGCCGTTAGAAAGCCCTTTTAGTAAGTCTAAAAGCGCCTGAGAATTGTTTTCTTTGACATTTAGTAATTTGTCTTTTACATCTGAATTTACCTGCAGAACCTGGTCTGCAATATTTGAAAGGGGAAATAAAGGCATATTAATCTCCTTTTCACACTCCCCTATATAAAATTACCTATAAATGAATTTCTGTGTATGGGAGTTTTTCCGTACTTTTTAAGGGCATCAATATGCTCTTTACTGCCATAACCCTTATTGGACTTAAAATTATATTCAGGGTATATGGAATCATACTCCACCATAAGCCGGTCTCTTGTAACCTTTGCAACTATGCTGGCAGCAGCTATCGAAACACTCTTTGCATCACCCTTAATAATAGGCACCTGCTTAATATTTTTATCAAGTCCGGGAATGGTAACCGCATCATTCAGACAAACATTTGGGCACACCGAAAGCTTTGAAACAGCCTGTCTCATGGCCTCATAGGTTGCATTTAATATATTTATTTCGTCAATACGCTCCGGAGTATTAAAGCCAAGCCCAACGCTTACAGCTTCAGACATAATAACATCATATAATTCTTCACGCTTTTTCTCCGAAAGCTGCTTTGAGTCATTAAGATAGAGAACCTTTGAATCCCTTGGCAAAATAACAGCACCTGCAACCACAGGACCTGCCAGAGGACCTCTTCCCACCTCATCAATACCGCAGACATAGCCGCATGATTCGTACATTTTTTCATATACCTTAAGGCTCTCGGTTCTTAATATCTCGTTATTGTATTTTTCTATCTGCTTTTTTCCGCTAAATACAATCTTTTTAACACTGTCTCTTTCATCCTCTTCAAATTCAAGAATCAGCTCCTTAAGAAGAGAAATGTCTTCGGTCTTAAAAAGATTCTTTATTTCACTGATACTTTTACCCAATGTTACCACCACTGCCTTATTTAATTCCGCCTATACTTTTAAATGGCCAGATTCTGAAGCAGGCCTTTCCAAGAAGTTCTTCCCTGTTAACCTTTCCAACACTGAATCTTGAGTCTTCGGAATCATTTCTGTTATCTCCAAGAACATAATACTCATTAGCTTCAAGAGTATAGCCTTCATATGCATTTCCGGGATTTTTAATTATTTCACGACCGTAGGACTCCACAAGTTCCACTTCGTTAATATAAATTGTACCCTTTTCGTCAATTCTGATGGTTTCACCGGGAAGGGCGATTACTCTTTTGATATAATTCTTACCCGAACCGTTTCTAAAGGGAAATACCACAATATCAAAGCGCTCGGGATCCTTGAATTTATAGGATATTTTATCTAGTATAAGATTATCTCCGTCGTCTAAAGTGGGCGCCATGGATAAGCCTATAACCTCAGTTCTTTGTGCAACATACTTAACAATCAAAAAAGAAAATGCAACTACAAAAAGTAAAAATATACTTGTTCCCAAAATATCCTTTAATTTTTCGTTCATGGTCTCTCCAATGTTATTTTTCCGATTTTTCCGCTTCTGAAGTCCTCTAAAATAAGTCCTGCGGTCTTAAAATAATCTGTTGCTCCCCCCGGCTTAAGACATCCCCTCTTCTGTCCAATAAAATCCATCATTACAGACTGCTTTGAAACAAAGGTCTCATACTCATCCAAATTGTCCGTTCTGCAGGATTCTTCGTTCAAGCCGTAGCGTTCATTAAGGAGTTCAGGATATTTGTCCGAAAGAAACAGTAAAAGTTCTCCCGCCAGTTCCTCTTTAACTAAAATTTCATCATTAATTGAGCCTAAATATGCAAGACATTTTCCAACTGTCTGATCATCAAACTTAGGCCAAAGAAGACCCGGTGTATCCAAAAGCTGCATATCCGAGCTTAACTTAATCCACTGTTCAGCCTTTGTAACACCCGGTTTATTACCGGTTTTTGCAATGTTTTTACCGCTGAAAGCATTGATGAAGGTGGATTTTCCAACGTTTGGAATGCCCGCAACCATGGCTCTTATGGGCTGGTTCTTAATGCCGCGTTTTTCATCCCTTTGAATTTTGGCAGCACAGGCTTCCCTTACCGCAGGCAAAATGCTTCTTAATCCCTCTTTATTTTTTGAATTAATGAAAACGGTTTTTATTCCCTGCTTTTCAAAGTAGCGCTTCCACTCTTCACTTATTTTTTTATCGGCTAAATCTGACTTATTCATAACAATAAGTCTGGATTTATTCTTAGCCATTCTGTCTATGTCAGGATTACGGCTTGCTCTTGGCGCTCTGGCGTCTAAAATCTCGATAACAAGATCCACAAGCCTAACATCCTTCTCCATTTCTTTTCGGGCCTTATTCATATGCCCGGGATACCATTGTACTATCATTTCACAAAACCTGTATTTTCTATTTTTTTAGAAAGCTTAAACCATACCTTTCCGATTACATATTCCTGTTTAACAATTCCTATATTACCGGATCTTGAATCCTCGCTGAAATTTCTGTTGTCTCCAAGAAGAAAATACTCCTCCTCGCCCAAAAAAACCTCAGATTCAGCCAGCCCCGGATCTGCAATTTTATCATAGAAATCCTCCTCTTCAAGGCGGGTTCCGTTAATATAAATATAACCGTCTTTTATTAACAGAGTGTCTCCCGGAACTCCTATTACCCTTTTTATATAATAATGGGATTTTTCATTGCCGTTTGGCTGAAAGGCAATAACATCCCCAAACTTCGGCTCACCAATCTGATAAATAAGTCGGTTTATTAAAATCTGCTGGCCTGCGTAGAGCCCGGGTTCCATTGAATTTCCCACCACATTGGTACGAAGTCCGAAGGCAAAGGTAATAACCACCGCCGTAACGGCAGAAATACCTATGTAGAAGATCCAGCTGAAGATTTCCTTTACGGTTTCTATATTAATTTTTTTGCGTCTCTTGCGATTGAAATCTAATCCTCTTTTTCTGCTCATCAATTTATTATACCAAAAAAAGTGCTTTTAGACACAAAAAAGGAGCAATTTTCATTGCTCCTTTTAGGTGACAACATATTATCTAACAATTTCCTTAACCTTAGCAGCCTTACCTACACGCTGTCTTAAGTAGTTAAGTTTCGCTCTGCGAACTTTACCCTTTCTAACAACTTCGATCTTGTCAACATTGGGGCTGTGTAAAGGCCATGTCTTTTCAACGCCAACACCGTTAGAAGACTTTCTTACTGTAAAGGTCTCACGAGCGCCGCCGCCCTGTCTCTTTAATACAGTACCTTCAAATACCTGAATTCTTTCCTTTTCGCCTTCTTTAATCTTAGCGTAAACCTTAATGGTATCGCCTACGTTAAACTCAGCAACGGATTCCTTCATCTGTGCAGCTTCGATGTTCTTAATAATGTCGTTCATTTTGTTCCTCCTTATATAGCAGATGTTCTTAATACACTTCGTAACAGAGGACCATCCGTATTGACAACACTCGAATTTTATCACAATTGTTCGTCAATTGCAACAGTTTTATTTGAGCTTTTTCTGCGCCTTTTCTTAGGTTTGGGCGGATGCTCAAGCATATATTTTTCATATAAGTCCGGTCTGATTTTTGCAGTCTTTATTAATGACTGTTCAAGACGCCACTTTTCCACATTTTCATGGTGACCGCTAAGTAAAATTTCCGGAACCTTTTTGCCATGCCACTCCTCAGGTCTTGAATACTGGGGATATTCCAAAAGACCGTTAGAAAAGGACTCTATCATGGAGGATTCTTTATTGTTAAGTACCCCCGGCACCAGTCTTGATATGCAGTCAATCATAACCATTGCGGGAAGTTCTCCTCCGGTAAGTACATAATCACCAATGGAAACATAATCAGTAACTACTTCTTCCAGTACTCTTTCATCTATGCCTTCGTAGTGACCGCAAAGGAAAATCAAATCCTCTTCCTTTGCAAAGTCTTCAGCCATGGACTGCTTAAAGGTATAACCTCCGGGAGTTACAAATATTACCCTTGCCCTTTTACGGTTATTTTTTTCTATATTTTCCTGAACCGCCTCACAGGCGTCATACACGGGCTGAGCCTGCATAAGCATGCCTGCACCGCCACCATAGGTATAATCATCCACCTTAAGATGTTTATCCTTTGTATAATCCCTAATCTGAACTGCGTCAACACTAAGGATGTTTTTTTCAATTGCCCTTCCGATGATACTGGTATTTAAGCCTTCAGTAATCATCTCGGGAAAAAGTGTAAGTACATGAAAGTTCATTAAAAAAGTCCTTCCAGAACATGAATAATCATTCTTTGTTCTTTAATGCTTACATCAATAATGCAATCTTTAATTGCGGGAATAAGAACCGTAGTTTCATCGGCTCTTTTTATTTCGTATACATCATTGGCGCCGGTCTGATATACCTCAGTCAGTTCGCCAATGTAATTTTCACAATCATCATAAACCTTAATTCCAAGCAAATCCGCAATGAAGTATTCGTCCTTATCGCACTTCACCGCATTTTCCCTTGTGACACAAAGCTCTGCATTTCTGTATAAGTATGCATCATCCATTGTATCTATGGTTTCAAGTTTAATAATAACAAACTGCTTAAAGAATTTAACTCCCTGGACCTTAAGGGTCTTTGATTCCCCTTTATTTACAACAATAACATCCTTAAGCTTCTTAAAGCGCTTAGGATCGTCGGTTGTAGGGAACACCTTCAGTTCGCCATGTACTCCGTGTGCAGTTGTAACAACACCAATCTTAAATATATCTTCCATTTTTTCTGTTTTCTAATCAAAAAATACGGGGTACCTTTTAGGGTACCCCTAAGTTTTAGACGATTTCTACATCTACTCTTGTATTATCTTTTGAGCTTGCCGCCTTAACGACTGCACGGATTGCTTTTGCAATACGTCCCTGCTTTCCGATAACTTTACCCATATCAGACTGTGCAACATGCAGTTCAACCACAATGTTCTTACCTTCTGTACGTTCTGTCACTATAACTTCATCGGGGTTTTCCACAAGAGCTTTTGCGATTACTTCGACCAATTCTCTCATATCCACCTCCATAAGTTTTTAGCCAACCTGATTATCGAATATCTTACTTCGTAATTCCGGCATTCTTGAAAAGTCTGCTAACAACTTCTGTAGGCTGAGCACCGTTTGCAAGCCATTTCTTAGCTTCTTCTTCATTAACAGTAACTGCTGCAGGCTCTAAATTGGGATCATATGTACCAATTTCTGCGATAAATCTACCGTCTCTGGGGGATCTTGAATCTGCTACAATAATTCTATAGAAAGGAGCTTTCTTCTGACCCATTCTTCTTAATCTGATTTTAACTGCCATTTTATTCACCTCCGGCTAAATATATGTGTTTATTAAAAGGGGAATTTCCCTCTTTTGCCACCAAATTTTCCCATCATTCCGGGAAGCTGCTTCATCATCTTCTGAGACTGCTCAAACTGTTTGATAAAGCGGTTAACCTCTGCAATATCAACGCCTGCGCCCTTGGCGATTCTGAACTTACGCTTAGGATTCATGAGCTTGGGATTGGCTCTCTCTGCGGGAGTCATGCTTAGTACTATTGCTTCGGTCTGTTTTAATTTTCTCTCGGATTCATCACTGTCAATATCGGGCATTTTACCCATGCCAAGTCCCGGCATCATTGACATGATTGATGAAAGACCACCCATCTTTCTCATTGCTGTCATGCTTTCAAGGTAGTCATTGAAATCAAACTTACCCTTTTTAAGACGCTTGGCCATCTCCATGTCTTTTTTGGCATCTCTGTCCTGATTGGCAGCTTCAGCCTTTTCGATAAGAGAAAGCACATCACCCATACCAAGAATTCGATTAGCCATTCTGTCGGGGTAAAAGGGCTCGATCTGATCTAATTTTTCACCGTTTGATACAAAAAGAATCGGCTTACCGGTAACTGCCTTAACAGATAAAGCGGCACCACCTCTTGTATCACCGTCGGCCTTTGAAAGAATAACTCCGTCAAGACCGATTTTATCATTAAACTCGCTTGCAACATTAACCGCGTCCTGACCGGTCATGGCATCAACCACAAGCAGAGTTTCGTGAACATCCACATTTTTCTTAACTTCCACCAGTTCGTTCATCATGTCTTCATCCACATGTAAACGACCTGCGGTATCAAGAATCACCACATTAAAACCATTCTTTACAGCATAGTCATAAGCGTTTTTAGCAATGACTGAAGGGGCAACATCGGTTCCCATGGAGAAAACTTCTGTAGAAACCTTTTCACCGTTTCGCTTTAACTGCTCAATTGCTGCGGGTCTGTATATGTCGCAGGCAACAAGAAGGGTCTTTTTGCTCTTATTTTTAAGTCTCAATGCAAGCTTTGCAGCAGCGGTTGTCTTACCTGCACCCTGAAGACCACAAAGCATGTAAACCGTAACTTCCTTACCGGGTCTGAAGGTTAACTCGGTAACTTCGCTTCCCATAAGGGAAGTCATTTCCTCGTTAACAATCTTTATAACCATCTGGGCCGGGTTGATTCCCTCAAGAATATCCTGACCTACGGCTCTTTCCGATACACTGTTTACAAACTGCTTTACAACCTTGAAGTTTACATCCGCCTCAAGGAGTGCCATCTTAACTTCCTTTAAGGCAGCCTTAACGTCTTCTTCCGAAAGACGACCCTTGCCTCTAAGGTTCTTAAAAACGTTTTGAAGTTTTTCTGTTAAGCTTTCAAACGCCATCTATTATAAATCCTCGATAATTGTCTTTAATCCGTCCTTAATGCTTAGCTTAAGGGAATCGGAAATTTCATCGGAGCAGTCTAACATTTTATCAATGTCAGCAATTTCATTCTTAATCTTTTGAAACTTATCAATAAGCTTAAGCTTGTCTTCATAGGATTCAAGAAGTCTGTCACATCTCTTTATAAGATCATGAACTCCCTGTCTTGAAATGCCCTCCTCCTCGGATATTTCTCCAAGGGACAAATCATTAAAAACCGCTTCCGAATATATTCTTTGCTGATGTTCTGTAAGAAGCTCTCCGTAAAAATCAAAGAGCAGTCCGCGTTCAATTATTTTATCCACAGGGCACCTCTTTTACTGCACCTTTGGTATAGTAACAAAAGAATTTTTATCTGTCAAGTATTTTTACTTTACAATAAGTAAAAATATTATAAACTCTCATATTCCTCATTAAGACGGCTTATAAAGCGCTTTTTTGCCCGAAGATAGGTGGTATAGTCCTTAAATCCTGCCTGCAAGCATGCCTTTGTAACCTGCTCTCCTTTTTCACACAGTTCCTTGGTAAGAAGAATGCGTTTTTCAAGGATGTATCTGTGAACCGTGATTCCGGTATATTCCTTGAATATATGCATAAAATAATATTTGCTTACAAAGAAACGGTTTGAAAGGGCTTCAACTGACAGTTCTTCACAAAGATGCTCATTTATATAATCCGTAATCTTAATCATCTTTGTATCATAGGATATCTTCCCGTTATACAAAAAGCCGTTATTTACAACTGACTTTGAAATGACTAACAGGGCTTCTTCAAGGCGAATTTTGGAAACAAGGCGGTTTCCGAAGCCCTCCGTTTCCGCGGCACTTTTTGATATAAGAAAAAGCTCCGTAAGCTTTGAAAAGTCCGAAGCAGATACTCTTAATACATTATTGTGTTTCCTTTTTGCGATTTCAAAGCACTCTGAAAGTTCCGGAAACTCACTAAAAAAGGATTGTGAAAGATATACCACAATCCTTTCATAATCACAGGAAGGGTCCACTATGGGCTTGTGTATTTCATTTCTGCCCACAAGTACAATATCCTTTGGAATAAGAACATAGTTCTTACCTTCAACGCTGTAAGTAACATTTCCCTCTAAAAATACCACAATCTTATAAAAATCATGGTAGTGGAAGGAGAAGTCCTTTTGCGTGCGATCCTTGATGTGAAAAATCTTATATTTATCCTTTAAGTAACCCTGTTTTTCGTACATAGATTAAATATTTGTTCTTACAAGTTTAGGCTTATATCCCTTAAGCTCAAGTTCTGAAATGATAGCTTCTTTGTGCTCTGTGCCAAAGGCTTCAAGAGTAATTCGAAGCTCCACGGCAGCACTTCTGTTGATTGAAACAAACTGATTATGCTCAAGTTTGATTACATTACCGTTCTGCTTGGCAATAAGATCTGCAACCTTTGAAAGTTCGCCGGGCTTGTCGGGAAGTAAAACAGAAACAGTAAAGATTCTGTCTCTTAAAATAAGTCCCTGTGAAACTACGGATGACATGGTAATAACGTCCATATTACCGCCTGAAAGGATGCAAACAACCTTTTTACCGCTTACATCAAGCTGTCTTAATGCCGCAACAGTAAGAAGGCCCGAATTCTCCACAACCATTTTATGGTTTTCAACCATATCAAGGAAGGCAACTACAAGATCCTCATCGGGAACAGTGAGTATTCCGTCAAGATTTTCTTTTAAGTAGGGTAAAAGCTTTGCTCCGGGAGTCTTTACTGCTGTACCGTCCGCAATTGTATTAACTGTGGGAAGTGTAACTATCTTTCCTGCTTCCAAAGAAGCCTTAAGACAAGCTGCGCCTTCCGGTTCAACACCATATACTTTAATCTTAGGATTAAGCATTTTTGCAAGGGTAGATACTCCGGTTGCAAGTCCGCCACCGCCAACGGGAACAAGTATATAGTCAACCAGAGGAAGCTCCTTAATAATTTCCATTGCAATTGTACCCTGACCGGTTGCTACACCATAATCATCAAAGGGATGAATAAATGTATAGCCGTTTTCATCAGCCAGCTCATAAGCCTTATTGCAGGCTTCATCATATACGTCTCCGTACAAAACCACCTCGGCGCCATAGCCTTTGGTACGATTTACCTTTATTAAAGGTGTGGTGGTGGGCATAACGATTGTTGCCTTCACACCATAGCATTTTGCAGCATAAGCAACACCCTGGGCATGGTTACCTGCGGAAGCGGTAATTATACCTCTTGCTCTTTCCTCATCGCTTAAGGTGCTCATTTTATAATATGCACCCCTAACCTTGTATGCCCCTGTAAACTGCATATTTTCAGGTTTCAAATATACTTTATTACCGGTTTTCGCACTGAAATAATCGCTGAAAACAAGTTTTGTATCAAGAGTTACCTCTCTGACCTTCTCAGAGGCCTCTTCAAATTTTTCCAAAGATAATTCGTTCATATATGCCTGCCTCAGTCTTCTAAGACTTCCTCTTCCTCTCTTGCAAATAAAGCTTCCACAAACTCTTCGCAGTTAAATTTCTGCAGATCGTCTATGCCTTCGCCAACGCCTATATATTTAACGGGTATATTTAACTCATTGCAGATTGCAATTGCAATACCGCCCTTTGCGGTTCCGTCCATTTTGGTAAGAACAATACCGTTAAGATTAGCCGCTTCATTAAATTCCTTGGCCTGATTAAGGGCATTCTGGCCTGTGGTTGCATCAAGAACAACCCATGTTTCCCTATTGCAGTCAGGAAACTCTCTGTCAACGATTCTGTTCATTTTTGATAACTCGTTCATAAGGTTCTTCTTGTTATGAAGACGTCCTGCGGTATCACAAAGTAAAATATCCGTATTGCGGGCCTTTGCCGCGGTAACCGCGTCATAAACCACACTGGCAGGGTCTGTTCCCTCTTTTGAGGAAACTATATCAACATTAGCCCTTTCAGCCCACATTGTAAGCTGCTCATTTGCCGCAGCTCTGAAGGTATCCGCAGCGGCAACCAAGACCTTGTGACCGGACTCTTTCATCCTGCTTGCAAGCTTACCTACGGTTGTGGTCTTACCCACACCGTTAACGCCAACCACCATAATGACGGTTTTCTTATTTTCAAAGTCATAAGCCTCATCGGATATAACCATAATATCCTTAATGATTGAAATCAGTAAATCTCTGCAGGCCTCAGGCTCTCTTACATGATTTTTCTTTACTTCTTCTCTGAGTTTTTCCATTAAAACATTGGTAGTATTGACACCAACGTCACCCATAATAAGCATTTCTTCAAGTTCCTCGTAGAAATCCTCATCTATGGTCTTAAAGCCGTGAAAAACATTATCCATACCGGATACAAAGCCGTTTCTTGTTTTGGCAAGACCGTTTTTAAGCTTTGCAAAGAATCCGGTTTTTTCTTTTTCTGCCATTTATTCTCTCCTTTAATCGTCAAGGTCCTTGTCGATTAAGTTTACACTTACCAAAGCGGATACACCCTTCTCCTGCATGGTTATACCGTAAAGACGGTCAGCCTTCTGCATGGTACCGCGTCTGTGGGTAATAACAATGAACTGAGTGTGCTTTGTAAGCTTATGTAAGTATTTTGCAAAACGATCAACGTTGCTTTCATCCAGGGCTGCCTCGATTTCGTCAAGAAGGCAGAAGGGCGAAGGTTTAAGGTTCTGAATCGCAAAAAGAAGTGCTATTGCGGTAAGTGCTTTCTCACCACCGGACAACTGCATCATATTCTGAAGCTTCTTTCCCGGGGGCTGCGCAATGATTCTGATGCCTGCTTCAAGAATGTCCTCTTCCTCAATCAGTTCAAGGGTACCCTTACCGCCGCCGAACATTTCCTTAAATACCTTATCAAATTCTGTATTTATTTCCTTAAAGCTTTCGGTAAACTGCTTACGCATTGCTTCGTCTAACTCTGCAATGATGCCTTCAAGGGTGGCTTTAGCCTCCACAAGATCATCATGCTGGGTTTTTAAGAATGTGTATCTTTCAATCAATGCGGCATATTCATCAATGGCATTAACATTTACGGGACCAAGCTTTTTAATCTGTTCCTTAACTGAAGCAATTTCCTTTTTCATTGAAGACAGGTCTGTCATTTCTTCGTTTCTAAGACCTGAAGCATCACTTAAGGTTATTTCATAGGTTTCCCACATGTAAGAAACAAGATTTTCAATTGCCTCCTCAAACTTTTCCTTTTGGGAATTCAGTCTGTAAAGTTCCTTATCAAGGGCTGAAAGCTTTTCAGAAAGTTTCTCTCTTGTATCAAAGAAACGCTTCTGCTTTTCATTAAGTGAATCTCTTAAGGTAATATCATCCGTAAGCGCCTGCTGTTTCTTTGTCTGGGATGAGTGGCTTTCAAGAATGGTCTTTTCAATTTCCGAAATGTTGTTTTCTTTGATTGAAATTTCTTCACGGCCTGAAGCAAGCAGACCGTCCACATCAAGAGCCTCTTTATTTAACTTATCAAGTTCGGTCTGAACACGTAACAGGTTTTCGTTGACAAAGCCCTGTTTCTGAACCATTT
This sequence comes from Lachnospiraceae bacterium, assembly GCA_045598365.1. Classification (GTDB taxonomy): domain Bacteria; phylum Bacillota; class Clostridia; order Lachnospirales; family Lachnospiraceae; genus UBA1258. The sequence goes on along the minus strand of JAZLLV010000040.1, from coordinate 56,792 downwards.
TATTGACTTCAATGTCCCAGGAAGCAACTTCTTTGGAGAATTCGCTTTCTTTGATTCTGGTGCCCTCTAATTCCTCTGTGGAAGTACTTATTAACTTTGTAAGTTCCTTCTCAAGTTCTTCTGAATCCTTAAGAGACTTTTCAATATTCTCTTTTCTGATTGCAATTTCCTTAAGCTGATCTTCTATTTCAAGACCTTCACTCTTTAAGTTAATTGAACCCTGAATAGCCTCGTTTTTCTTTTCCTTTGCCATTTCAACATTAAGCAAAGCGGTATTCTGTTCAATAAGCTTCTTCTGAATAAGAACCTTTAACTCCTCGTTCTTCATGCGAAGACCGTTTCTTTCAAGTTTAAGTTCTTCAATACTTTTTTCGGTTGCCTTGATTTTGTCGGCGGCATCCTTAACAGCCTTCTCAAGCTCTTCAATTTCTCTTCTTCTTGAAAGAAGGTTAGAATTATTCTTAAATGCACCACCGGAAATTGCACCGCCGGGAACAAAAAGTTCGCCCTCAACGGTAACCATTCTGATGCCGTATTCAAATTTTCTTGCAATGGCAATGGCATTGTCCACATTGTCAATGACAACTATTCTGCCAAGCATGGCTTTAGCCACGTCCTTATATTTAGGATCTGTGGAAACAAGCTCATCCGCCATACCGAGAACGCCCTTCTCGCTTAATACTTCAGGAGTCTTAAATTCCTGGGGATTAACAATGCTGGTTAAGGGTAAGAAGGTTGCTCTTCCAAGCTTATTGCTCTTTAAGAAGTTAATCATCTTCTTAGCGGTATTTTCATCATTGGTAACAATGTTCTGAATATTTCCGCCAAGCGCTGTTTCAATGGCGGTTTCGTACTTTTTCTCAACCTTGATAATGTCCGCAACAACACCGATTATGCCCTTAACGGAGTCTTTCTGCTCCATAACCTTTTTAACGCTTCCGCCGTAGCCTTCATAGCGCTCGGTTATGTTGGTAAGTGCTTCAAGCTTTGACTTGCTTTGTGTGGAAGCAGTCTGAAGTTCTCTTAAGCCTTCATCCGCTTTGGCTATTTTTTCTCTAACGGCCTCAACTTCCTTTTCCCCTGATTTAAGGGTTTCGTTCATGGAGGCGATCTCTTTATCTATATTCTCTCTTGCCAAAAGAAGGCGCTTAATATCCTCGTCCTGCTTAACCTCATCGGATTTTGCTGCAAGAAGCTTTGAGTTAAGCTCAGCCTTTCTGATATTAATCTGCTCCTTCATGGTATCAAATCTTCCGATTTCAGCCTTGATGGAGGCTCTTCTGTTAAGTTCGTCAATGATTGTATTTTTACTGGTTTCGACTTTGTCGTTTAACTCTTCAATGGTTTTTTGAACATTAAGTAAAAGGTTTCTTGCTTCTTCTCTGCTTTCGTTAAGAGAATCAAGCTTTTCCTTATTTGCCTCTACTTCCGTAAGAATTGTGGCCTTTGTTGCTTCTTTTATACCTATTTCTTCGTTTATGGATGAAAGACGTGCATTAAGGTTTGTTTCGTTAACCCTTGAAGACTTTATCTGCTCCTTTAATACAAGGATTTCGCCCTCAAGCTTTTCTCTTAAAATGCTGGTGTCGGAAAGCTCATTTCTCTCATTTTCAATTCTTTCGTTAAGAATTGTAACCTTTTCCTCCATTTCGGAGTACTCTTCTTTAATACGCTCAAATCTTCTGCCGGTATCGTTGTATTCGTCCGATGCAATTTTAATTTTTCCGTTTACATCATCAAGGGAAGTTTTGATTCTGTCATTTTCAAGCAGGAAAACATTAACATCAAGAGTCTTTAACTCATCACGCTTCTTTAAGTAAATCTTTGCGGTTTCAGCCTGCTTTTCTAAAGGACCTACCTGCTTTTCAAGTTCAGAAAGAATATCCTTAACACGTACAAGATTAGCCTCTTCCGATTCAAGCTTCTTTACTGCGGTATCCTTTCGTCTTTTAAACTTAACAATACCTGCGGCTTCATCAAAAAGCTCACGTCTGTCTTCGGGCTTACCTGAAAGGATTTTATCAATCTGACCCTGTCCGATTATTGAATAGCCCTCTTTACCGATACCTGTGTCATAAAACAGTTCGTTTACATCCTTAAGTCTGCAAACAGTTCCGTTAATCAAATATTCACTTTCACCGGATCTGTATATTCTTCGAGCAATTGTAACTTCGTCATAGTCGATTAAAAGCTCATGGTCCGAATTATCAAGGGTAATTGCCACATAGGCATAGCTCATGGGCTTTCTAAGCTCTGTTCCCGAGAAAATAACATCCTGCATGGATGCGCCTCTTAACTGCTTAATACGCTGCTCACCAAGAACCCATCTTACAGCATCCGCAACATTACTCTTTCCTGAGCCGTTGGGGCCTACAATACCGGTGATACCCTCTTCAAAATTAAAAAGTATTTTATTTGCAAAGGACTTAAATCCGTGTACTTCAATGCTTTTTAAATACATGCTTAAAACTAACCCCTTTTAATATTATCTATTGCAGCCTTGGCCGCATTCTGCTGGGCGGCCTTTTTGGAATGGCCTTCCCCTGTTGCAAGGACCTTTCCCTGAAAGCTTACGGACACCACAAAGCTTTTATTATGGTCCGGACCGCTTTCACTTACCATCTCGTATACAGGAGCTTCTCCTTCAAAATTCTTCTGTAAAAGTTCCTGTAAAGCTGTTTTGTTATCAACAAAAAGCTCCTCGCCCTGTAGCCTATTCAATATATTTGAAAAAGTATATTTTCTTGCTTCCTCTATGCCTGAATCAAGGTAGATGGCTCCAAGCAAAGCCTCTGTTACATCCGCAAGTATGGAATCATTCTCCCTGCCGCCTGTAGCCTCTTCGCCCTTTCCCAAAAAGATACTGTCCTTTAGTTTCATGGCCCTTGCACATTTTGCAAGGGAAGGCTCGCACACAAGAGCGGCACGCTTTTTAGACAGTTCACCCTCCGAAACCTTTGAATATTCCTTATAAAGGAATTCACTGGAAACAAGCTCCAAGACCGCATCTCCCAAAAATTCAAGCCTTTCATAACAATTCCTGCGATTAATACGCATTTCATTACTAAAAGAACTGTGTGTTAACGCTTCAAGGCAAAGTTCCTTATTCGTAAATACATAACCTATATTCTTTTCAACTGTTGAAACAACATCTGATGAAATCATAAATCTTTTCCGTAAAATAAAGAAAGCTTACGCTTTCTTTATCTTTTTAATAATATTCAAAGCATCTAAAACCGTGTTAATACTGTAAACCGCATCCTTGGGAAGTTTAATATTAAACTGCTCCTCAGTATTAAGAACAATTCTCATTATATCCAGTGAATCCGCTCCAAGGTCCTCTATGAAGGTAGTATTAAGGTTAACTTCCTTAGGATCAACCTTCATAACCTTTGAAACGATCATTATAAGCTGTTCAGTTTCCATTATTCAAATAACCTTTAATCAGTTGCCTGAAGATTCTTTCTTATTTTCTCGTTGATTTCCTGCTCTTTGAATACTACTGCCTGAAGAACAGAATTCTTTACCTCATTGGCCTTGGAACTTCCATGAGTCTTAATAACAAGACCGTTTAAGCCAAGAAGAGGTGCTCCGCCGTAATCCTCAACAGAAAAGCCCTTTAATGTCTTTTTAAGTGCGGGCTTAACCATCAGTGCACCGATTTTGGATCTTAAGTTTGACATCATACCCTTCTTTATAACCGAAACAAGGGCTGCCGCTGTACCTTCATACATTTTAAGAACAATATTTCCGGTAAATGCTTCACAGACAATAACATCAGCATTACCGCTTGGTATATCTCTTGCTTCAATACTTCCGATGAAGTTAATATCGGGACATGCCTTAAGAAGGGGGAAGGTTTCCTTTACAAGAGCGTTACCTTTTTCCTCTTCTGCACCTATATTTACAATTCCGACTCTGGGATTCTTAATGCCCATAACATTTTCCATATATATGGAACCCATCTTTGCAAACTGTACAAGATGACTTGCTCTTGCATCAACATTGGCGCCGCAGTCAATCAGCAAAGAAACACCCTTAACATTTGGAATAAGGGGAGCAAGCGGAGGTCTTTCAACACCTTTAATTCTTCCCACAATAACCTGTCCGCCAACAAGCACCGCACCGGTACTTCCTGCAGAAACAAAAGCATCACAAATGCCGTCTCTTGTCATTTCAAGGCCCTTTACTATGGAAGAATCCTTCTTCTTACGAATTGCCATAACAGGAGGCTCTGCAGTATCAATTACCTCTTCTGCATTTACAACCTCAACCTGATCCTTATCGTATGTATATTTTGCAAGTTCAGGCAAAATTGCAGCTTCCTGACCCACAAGAATTACTTTTGCTTTTTTAGATTCGTTAACCGCCTGGATGGCACCCTTTACAATCTCCTCGGGAGCATTGTCACCGCCCATGGCGTCAACACAGATTTTTACATAATCACCCATAATTAATCTCCATTTCACATATGAAGTAAAGAGCGCGCCTGTGTGGTGCACCGCCTTACACCTATGCATAATCATTCCTATTTACTATACTAAAGTACACCTAAAAAAGCAAGAAAAAAGGACCTTCGATTAAATCGAAAGTCCTTTTGATTTTTAGCAATTATTCAGCTGCTACGATTTCTTTCTTATTGTAAGAACCGCAAGCCTTGCAAACTCTGTGAGGCATCATTAATGCACCACACTTTGAGCACTTTACTAATGTAGGTGCGCTCATCTTCCAGTTAGCTCTTCTCTTATCTCTTCTACCTTTGGAAGATTTATTCTTGGGACAAATAGACATCGTTACACCTCCTTATTCGCGTTAAAGATATCACTTATAGCTGCCATGCGGGGGTCCGGGATAAATGTATCACATCCGCATTCATTAACATTTCGGTTTTTGCCGCAGACGGGACACAATCCCTTGCATGTCTTTTTACACAAAACCTTCATAGGCAGACTCATAATCATTTCATTGTCAATAAGAGTTTCAGCATCCAATTCATATCCGTTCATAAAAAGCTCTGTATCTTCATCAGGTTCATGAAAACCGTCGGGCTTTACAACCGTATACTCAAAGGATATGGAAACCGGAACATCAACCTCGTCAAGGCATCTTGAACAGGCGCCCTGTAAGGTAACATCCATGCTTCCCTTTATCTCAAGCTTAGCATCACCGATATTGTCGATCTTAAGCTTTAAGGAATCCTTCTTAATAACGGGATAATCTGTATATCCGTCATTGAAAACATCCTTTTCATAGGGAATCTCGATTTCCGCATGTTTTCCCTGACTTTCGAAGTACTCAGTTAGGTTTAATAACATACTTTCACTCCTATCCACACTCAAGTGATTATATAGGTGATATTGATAAATGTCAATACTATTTTTTATGTAAATTAACTTTTCGTAGAAAGCTTTTATACAAGCTGAGCCTGAACTGCGGTAAGTGCAACTACACCCACAATGTCTTCCCAGGAACATCCACGGGAAAGATCGTTAACTGGCTTTGCAATACCCTGAAGCATAGGGCCATAGGCTTCTGCCTTGCCAAGTCTCTGAACAAGCTTATAACCGATGTTTCCTGCATCAAGATTAGGAAATACAAGAACATTTGCATGTCCCGCAACTTCTGAACCGGGAGCCTTGGATTTACCGATGGAAGGAACCAAAGCCGCATCGGGCTGTAATTCACCGTCAAGGCAAAGACCGGGATACTGTTCGTGTGCAATTCTTGTTGCCTCAACAATTTTATCAACCAAAGGATGCTTTGCACTACCCTTTGTGGAGTGGCTTAACATAGCAATTATAGGCTTAGCACCTACAAGAGTCTTAAAGCTCTTTGCGCTTGAATCAGCTATTGCCGCAAGTTCTTCCGCGGTAGGATCCTGATTAAGTCCGCAGTCTGCAAAAAGGAAGGTTCCGCTTGCACCATATTTACAATCCGGCACATCAAGAATGAAGAAACCGGATACAAGCTTCACACCGGGAGCTGTATGAAGAATCTGAAGTGCGGGTCTTAAGGTATCTGCGGTAGCATGGCAGCATCCTGCAACCATGCCATCAGCATCATTAGCCTTAACCATTACAACACCGAAGGTTAAAGGATCGTTTAAGAGAATTTCTCTTGCCTTTTCTTCTGTCATGCCCTTAGCCTTACGGGTTTCGTAAAGAATATTTACATATTCCTCAAACTTTTCCGATGTCTTGGGATTAACCACCTTAACATCACTTAAGTCAACCTCAAGCCAGTTGGCACCGTCCATAATCTTCTCTTCATCACCTACGATAATTACATCCGCAATACCCTCCTCAATAATATGAGCTGCGGCAATAAGTACTCTCTTGTCGGTTGATTCGGGCAAAACAATGGTCTTTTTGTCCATTCTTGCTTTTTCTTTAATAGAATCAATATATGCCATAAAAACCTCCGATATATTTGACTAATTTTTAACAAAGTTTTTGCAGTAATACAGAACCGCAAAAAAAATACATATGTCCAAAAATATTGTTATAATCCAAATTATATCCAAATATAAGCACTTTCACAATAGTACCCAGTGTACAAAATTAAATACAATTTGAGGTTGTTAGCCTCTGATTTTTATGTTAAACTTTTATCAATCACACTTTAGGAGGATACAATGAAGGTTGCTGCTATCATCTGTGAATATAATCCCTTTCACAACGGGCACAAATATCAGATTGATTCCATCAAGAAAGAATTGAATCCGGACTACATAATCTGCCTTATGAGCGGCGACTATGTTGAGCGGGGCGAGCCTGCCATCTATTCAAAGGAGCTTCGTACAAAATGGGCTCTTGAAAATGGTGCCAGCGCTGTCATTGAACTGCCAATCCCCTATGCCACTGCAAGCGCAGATTTATTTGCTTTTGGAGCAGTCAGTTTTCTTAATAAGCTAAATTGTGTGGATTATCTTGTTTTTGGTTCAGAATCCGGAGACATTAACGAGCTAAGTGAATGTTGCGATAAGCTTAATGTATCCGGAAATATCAACAGTTTTGAGATTCAAAGACTTATGAGGGAAGGAAATACCTTTGCAAAGGCGCGCACTCTTCTTTTTCCATCATACGAGAAGCTTTTAAGTACCTCCAATAACGTACTTGCTCTTGAATACTTGTCTTCTCTCAAAAAAACAAACAGCACAATAAAGCCCTACACAATTAAACGTGAAGGACAGGCCTATGACGATTCCGCTCTTTTAGAAACAGCATATTTAAGCGCCTCTTCCATTAGAAACGCTTTGAAAACCGGTCAGACCGAAGAAATTGCGAATCATGTTCCCTTTGATTTTTCAAATATTTCAGAGAAGCCTGTTTTTGCAGATGATATGTCCGGAGAGCTCTTTTACTCGCTTCTTACAAACAAAGGAAAGCTTGATCATTTTTTGGAATCCGGCACAGACCTTGCAAAGCGAATTGAGAACCAATTAAGTGAATATAAAAGTTTCACTCAGTTTATCGAAGTCTTAAAAAGCAAAAACTATACTTACTCAAGGCTTTCCCGTACTCTTCTTCACATAATGCTTGGTATTGAAGGAAGTAATGCTTTTTACAGAGAAAACCTTGATAATATAACCCATCTTAAGCTTTTAGGCTTTAAGAAAGATGCTCAACCCTTCCTAAAATTAATATCAGAAAATGCGAAAATTCAAGTGGTTTCAGGATTTTCGTCAGTATATGATGAATTAAATACTGCGACCAGGGAAATGGTTGACACAGAAGTATTTGCCGGACGCCTGAGAGGCCGTGTAAGCGGTGATACTACACACGATTTTTCAAAAAAAATCGTCATAATATAACATTATTAGGGGCTGTGAAAAAATTTGCTTGCCTTGGGGGCGTGTCTACTGTCGGGTGGTTCTCGACAGTAGACCTCGTCCTCAGAGCAGTGTTTTTTCACAGCCCCTATATAAATAGATTCACTATTATTTCACTTCATAGTATTCAAAAAAAAACACCTGCCTTTTTCGGCAGGTGTAAAAAAACAAATATTTTAGTTCTTAAAGCTATGAATGGGTGCGGGAATTCTTCCCTTACGGTTAATGAAGGCATCACAGGAGAAGTTGTTTACGGGCATTACGGGTGCATAGCCGAAAAGACCGCCAAATTCAACAACATCGCCTACAGTCTTACCGATTGCGGGTATAACACGAACTGCCGTAGTCTTCTGGTTAACCATACCGATTGCCATTTCATCTGCAATAATACCTGAAATTGTGGTGGCCTTAGTATCTCCGGGAATAGCAATCATATCAAGTCCAACAGAGCATACACAGGTCATAGCTTCAAGCTTTTCAAGGGTAAGGGCACCTGCCTGAACAGCATTGATCATACCCTGGTCCTCAGATACAGGAATGAAGGCTCCGCTGAGTCCCCCTACATAGGACGAAGCCATAACGCCACCCTTCTTAACCTGATCGTTAAGAAGCGCCAATGCAGCTGTGGTGCCGGGTGCACCGGCATATTCAAGACCGATTTCGCAAAGAATATCTGCAACTGAATCTCCGATTGCAGGTGTGGGCGCAAGGGATAAATCAACAATACCGAAGGGAACATCAAGTGCCTTGGAAGCTTCTCTTGCAACGAGCTGTCCCACTCTTGTAACCTTGAAGGCTGTTTTCTTTATGGTTTCGCAAAGGACTTCAAAGCTTTCGCCTCTAACCTTTTCAAGAGCATTTTTAACTACACCGGGGCCGCTGACACCTACATTTATGATGCAGTCAGCTTCAGTAACACCGTGGAAGGCACCGGCCATGAAGGGGTTATCATCGGGAGCATTACAGAATACAACAAGTTTCATGCAGCCTGCGCTGTCTTCATCCTTAGTGATTTCTGCTGTTTCCTTAATGATTTCACCCATAAGTCTTACGGCATCCATATTGATACCGGTTTTTGTGGAACCTAAGTTTACAGAGGAACAAACTCTGTTTGTGGATGAAAGAGCCTTGGGAATAGCTCTGATAAGAAGTTCTTCCGAAGGAGTCATACCCTTTGATACAAGGGCGGAAAATCCGCCGAGAAGGTTAACACCCACATCTGTTGCAGCCTTATCAAGGGCTTTTGCAACCTTTACATAGTCATCAATTGTCTTGCATGCGGAAGCCCCGATTAAGGATATGGGGGTTACGGAAATTCTCTTGTTTACAATGGGGATTCCGTACTCTCTTGAAATCTCTTCACCTACGGAAACAAGGTTTTTAGCCTTTGTGGTGATTTTCTTATATATCTTTTCGCAAAGAACATCGACGTTTTCATCTATACAGTCAAGGAGACTGATACCCATCGTAATAGTTCTTACGTCAAGGTTCTCTTTTTCAATCATTTCGTTGGTCTCTTTGACCTCGAACATATTAATCATATGAAACCTGCTCCTTATATTCTGTGCATGGAATTGAAAATATCTTCCTGCTGGCACTTAATGATAACTCCGATTTCCTTGCCAAGAGCCTCAAGCTCATCAGCAATGTCACCAAACTTCTTGGTGGCCTTGTTCATGTCAACAATCATCATCATGTTAAAATAATCAGATACGATTGTCTGTGAAATATCAAGAATGTTGATATTGTTGTCGGCCAAATATGTGCAGGTCTTTGCAATAATGCCAACAGTGTCTTTTCCTACTACCGTAATAATTGTCTTATTCATATTAATCTCCATTTCACTCGTGAAATTATATTCCTAAAAATATTAAAACTCAAAGCTTCTTGACGGACAGTCTCTTTTTGCCACCAGCAAAGGAAAATCGTTTCCATGGTATTTATTGTCCGCTGCTTCAATTTCAAGCCTTACAGTTTCATAAGCAAGCTCGGGTATATTATTTTCCTTACTTAAATGAGCCAGAAAAACGGCTTTTATGTCATCATGAAGAAGACTTGAAATCATTCTTCCTGAGTTTTCATTGGATAAATGTCCGTGATCCGACAAAATTCTTTGTTTAAGATAATACGGATAAGGCCCAACCTGCAACATTCTTATATCATGATTTGCTTCTGCCATCAAGATATCCGCCCCTGCCATTTTATCAACAATGTAATCATTATAAAAGCCCAAGTCCGTTATTACACCAACTTTTTTATTATCGCTTTTAACCGTATAGGCCACAGGTTCGGCTGCGTCATGGGATATTTTAACAGGTTCCACCAGCATATCCTTCAAAAAAAACTTCTCATCCGCTTTTACAACATTGAATAATGATTCATCAATATTACCAAGGGAAGAACATCTTTTTATGCCTTCGATGGTGCCGGATGTAGCATATATGGGAATGTTATATTTACGGGCTAAAATACCTATGCCTTTAATATGGTCAGAGTGCTCATGTGTTACAAGAATACCGTCAAGTTCCGAAGGACTTACATCCAGTGAAGTAAGGCCTTCAATGGTTTTCTTTGCACTGATGCCGGCGTCAATAAGTATATTTGCGGTATCTGAACCCACAAATATACAGTTGCCGCTGGAACCGCTTGCAATACTGCAAAATCTCATAGAAAAAATCAATCCTTCCAGTAAATTTCCAGGATATCACCGTCATTTAAGGGCTCCATGTATTTTGCATTCTGTCCGTTGTGAATGGTTACAATACTCTTTCCCTTAGGATCGTTTAAGTCAAAATCAACATAATCAAATATATCGATAAAGATATAGTAATACTTGCCTGTAAGTGTTATGGGTTTACCGTTTACGGTAACGGTAATCACCTCACCCTTTACAGTTTCTTTTTTTACTTCGGGAGCAGCCTCTTTAACAAGTTCGGATTTTATTTCAACATCCTCAACCTTTGAAACCTCCACTGCATCGATTTTTTCCATATCATCAATGCCAAGAACCTCCATGAGCTGTTCCTTGGTGCAGGTATCAAGCACTTCAATATGGTCGCCCTCTGCGATTTCGTATTCAGGGGCAGCAATCCGGCCGTTTACAAATATGGGACGGGGGAACTCCATGAGCTGACCGTCAACAAGCAGCTTGAGGCTTTCCTTGAATTCGGGAAGATCGGATATCTTAAGTTTAGCCTTTACGCCCGCAGTTGACTCAATTATTACGATTCGGTCGTTTGACTCAACTCTGGTAGTAATGTCAGCGGGCTTTCCGTTAACTGTAATTACTGCTGACTCACCAAGCTCACCCTTAATGATCTTTGACTTACCGTTTACGCTGAAAGAAAGTGCTTTGCCGCGCTTAGGGAATAAGCCATCATTGGGGAAGCCTGACTGCATTGCAACGTCAACAACGGCAACATGCCCATTGTCATAAAGCTTTGTTCTGGTGCCGTTAAAGAATACATAAACAAGGTTATTATTGTTTTCGTAATAGTTAAGGCAGATACCTATGGGGGTTACCATTAAGGGAGACTTTGATAAATCTTCCTCTGTAAAATCTATCTTTCCTAAAACGTCGCTGCCTCTTAATGCAACACGCTCCTTCTGAAGACCGAGCTTATCTGCCAAAGTCTTTGTAAAGCCGGAAGCAAGTCCGCCGCCACCTACTACAAAGACAGCGCTGACAGGCTTGTCACCGTTCAAATGCTTTATTTCATCTGCCACATAAGTTGTGATTTCATCAATTTTAGAGAACATGGCTTCACTGACCTCTGAAGCACTGACGGTCTGGGGAATACCCATAATGTCTTCATATTCTATTTCGTCCTGGCTGGTGGCCAGTCTCTTTATTTTTTCTGCCTGATAAAAGTCTGCAAGATAATGTCTTGCAAGGGTATCTGTAAGTGCATCACCGGCCATGGGAATCATACCGTAACCGATTACGCTGCCGTCATCGGTTATGGAAATATCGCTGGTACCTGCGCCCACATCCACAAGGGCAAGATTTAACATTCTGAATCTTTCGGGTATAGCTACAGACATGGCCGCAATAGGCTCGAGGGTCAGGTTCTGAACCTCCATGCCGGCAAATTCAACGGCCTTATAAAGGCTGTCCACAACATCATCGGGAAGGAAGGTTGCAATCATATCCGCTGATATATGCTTAGCCTTATGGCCGATAAGGTTAAGAATGGGAAGCTTTCCGATGAAATATTTAACAACGGAATATCCTACACAATAAAACTTTGTATCGGAATTTGTGTTGCTCATATTAAATTCTTTGTAAGCCTTTTCCACACCCAAAAGCTGAAGGTTCGAAACATCCTCTGGCTTGGTTTCTCTTTCCTCTTCAAAAACCATATCCACATGGGTGTGTACGGTTTTAAGCACTCGACCTGCGGCTGCAATGCAGACTCTTGTAAGGGGTTCACCGATTACTGCTTCGCACTGCTCTCTGATTTCCTTAATGGTGGTGGCTACTCTGGGAATATCATGAATCTGTCCGTCTAACATTGCACGGGTCTCATGCTCCTTTGTGCGCTGACAAACCACAACAAATCTTTCACCCTCAAGATAGCCTACTGTACCTACAACGCTTCTCGTACCGATGTCCAAGCCGAAAACATACTGTTTCTTTCCCTTATCTTCCATTCCCTTTACCAAGCCTTTCTTTAATCTTCATAAAACTGTCCGAAGGACTGTTAGAGTTATCAATATAAAAATCAGAGTTCTCCATAAACTCCTCATCACTTAGCTGACTTGACATGATGCTGTCTATTTTTTCATCGGAATAGCCTCTGGATTCCTTTAAACGGGCCCTTCTTATTTCTCTGTCGGCGTGAATATACCAAAGTTCGTCCACAATGGCTTTGTAGCCGTCCTCAATTAAAAGTGCCGCCTCAATAACCAGGAAATCCACGGATTCTTTTTCTCGTAAACAGGCAATTCGCTCTTTTATGTAAGCTTTAACCGAAGGATGAATAATTTCATTAACCTTTTTTCTTAATTCATCCGATTCAAAAATAGCCTGGGCCATTTTCTTTCTGTCGATTTCTTTGTTTTCATCCAAAACAGCTTTGCCAAGAAGCTTAACTAAAGGCTTATAACAACGCTCGCCTCTAAGGCACAGGGACTTTGCCAAATCATCCGCAAGAATGATTTCTGAATTGTAATTATCCTTTATGTAGTTTAGAATCAGTGATTTTCCGGCTCCTACGCCGCCGGTAACTCCAATAACTTTCATAAACCGATTATTTTGCATCATACCAGGTTGCGCCAACGTGAGCATCTACTTCTAAATCCACGGAGAATTTTGCCGCATTATCCATTTCACCCGTAACAATTGATATGATTTTTTCAACCTCGTCTTCCTTTGTCTCTATTAAAACTTCGTCATGCACCTGAAGAAGCATTCTGGAAGAAAGCTTTTCTTCCCTGATTCTGTTAAAAATATTAATCATGGCAATCTTCATGACATCCGCAGCAGTTCCCTGCAGCGGCGCATTCATGGCTACACGCTCACCAAAGGATCTTTGCATGAAGTTCGATGCCTTAAGTTCCGGTATGGGACGAATACGGCCAAACAGGGTCTTTGTAAAGCCGTCTTCCTTAGCCTTTGAAACGGTATCCTTTAAGTATTTATCGATGGATGGATACTTTTCAAAATAGTCATCTATGTATTTTTTGGCGGATTTAACATCCGTTCCTATATCCTGGCTGAGGCCAAAAGCACTTATACCGTAAATAATTCCAAAGTTAACTGCCTTCGCACTTCTTCTTTGCTCACTTGTAACTTCCTCGAAGGGAATATTGAAAACATTGGAAGCTGTGCTTCTGTGAATATCTTTTCCTTCCCTGAAGGCGGCGATCATTTTTTCATCGCCTGACATATGTGCCATTAATCTTAATTCAATCTGTGAATAGTCAGCATCCACAAACAGGAAACCGGGCCTGGGCAAAAATACCTTCCTAAGTTCCCTTCCAAGCTCTGTTCTAATGGGTATATTCTGTAAATTAGGATCGGTTGAACTAAGTCTTCCGGTTGCCGTTATTGTTTGATTAAAGTGGGCATGAATTCTTCCGTCACTGCAAATGAAATTCTGAAGTCCCTCGGCGTAAGTGGAATTTAACTTACTTAGCATTCTGTATTCAAGAATATCCTTTACAATGGGATAATCCACGGAAAGTTTTTCAAGCACATCCGCGGCGGTGGAATAACCGCTTTTTGTCTTCTTGCCACCTGGAAGATTCAGGCGTTCAAAAAGCACTTCTCCAAGCTGTTTGGGAGAATTTATATTAAAACTTCCGCCTGCCTCTTCATGTATTCTTTTTTCAAGAGTTTCAATGCTTTCTTTAAGGGAAAGGGAAAATGTCTTAAGCGCTTCTTTATCCACGTAGACGCCTTCCTTTTCCATTGAATATAAGACATAGGATAAGGGCATTTCAATATCGTAAAACAGCCCGGTCATTGAAAGCTTTTCCACTTCCGAAAGAAGAATGTCTTTAAGTAAAACTGCACTGTAAGCCTTAAGACAACAGTACTTTTCGCTGTCCTTCATAAGTTCTTTTTCATCTCCGAAAAACTTATCAAGGAAATGTTCACAAAGGTAGGTTACGTGGTAATCTCCCTTAATAGGATCTGTTAAATAGGCTAAAATTTCACAATCAACAAAGCCTTTTCTGTACTCACCGATGTAATCGTAAAGTGCCTTAACACCGATTGTAACTATTTCATTTACCGATGATAACTTATCAGATATTTCATTCATCAAATACTCGGGAGTTAAAAAGCCATAGAAAGGTATAAAGAAAACCTCCCCGCCAAAAGAAAGGGAAATACCCTTCTCACAGGAAGCCACCCCGACAGTCTTTTCCTTTGAGGCTTTAGATATAAGCTTTGCCACCTCGTTAAAATCATCATATATTTTGAACTCAAGACTTTCGGTTCTTTTTTCTTTTACCTTTGTCTCTTCATCGCCACCAAGGTTCTCAAGCTTGTTGATAATTGACTTAAGGGAATACTTAAGTAAAACATCCATGGAATTGTCATTCAAAAGGTTCTTAAATGCGGCCTTTTCAAAATCAGGGTCCACAGGTGCATCGATTTCTATTCTTGAAAGAACACGGCTAAAGAAAGCCTGTTCCTTATTGTTAACAAGATTTTCATGAAGAGCCTTTTTGGTAATCTCTTCCACATGGTCATAAAGATTTTCAAGTGTGTGATAGGTCTGAATAAGCTCTGTAGCAGTCTTAGGACCTACTTTGGGAACCCCCGGTATATTATCGCTTGAATCTCCCTGAAGAGCCTTAACCTCGATGAATTCAGTGGGTGTAACACCATATTCACTGATTACTCCATCTTCATAATATGAAAAGGTCTCAGTTTTTCCCATTGAGGTCTTGGGAATCATTATTTTAATCTTTTTTGATGCAATCTGAAGAAGGTCCCTGTCTCCTGACAAGAGTGTCACATCCATACCGAGCTTCTCACTCTTTTTTGCAAGGGTTCCAAGAAGATCGTCTGCCTCAAAGCCTGCCTGCTCCACAATACAAATATCCATGGAAGTTAAAACCTCCCTGATAATGGGAAGCTGCATTTTAAGTTCTTCCGGCATCGGCTTACGGGTACCCTTATAAGCCTCATACATTTTATGCCTGAATGTGGGCGCATGAACATCAAAAGCCACGGTAAGATAATCCGGCTTTTCATCCTCGCAAACCTTCAAAAGAATATTCAGAAAGCCTAAAACCGCATTTGTATAAATACCATTTTTATCTGTAAGCAGAGGCACACCGTAAAAGCCTCTGTTAAGTATTGAATTACCGTCAACAAGTAGAATTTTCAATGAAGACTCCTAACTAAAAAGCAATAAAAATGACTGCGGCAACAAATAGACCTATTGCTGCACAGATAAAAATTGTGGAAAGAAAATACATAATATCATGCCTTTTAATCCTTCCGTAGGATAAAGCTATCTTTTCTTCCAACCCTTTAAGAAGGTTATACTCATTATATTTTTCCGCTTTATCAATACCCTCAGAAACCATGTACTGGATGGTAAGTTCTTCCTTGCAGGAAGGACACTCGCTTATATGATTCAAAAAAGCCAGAGTTTCGTAAACAGACAGTTTATCTGCCAGATAAAGAGGAATTCTTTTTTCAATTTTTTTACAATCTACTCTTCTTTTTACCTTCTTTTTCATTCTTTAATCATAGCATATTTAATCATTCAAAAAAAGCGGTGAAATGTTTTCACCGCTTAAAACTTTATCTTCCGCGAATTGTTGATAAGTCCCTATTTATTTTGTTTTTAATAAATTCTCTGTCTTCATCCTTAACAAGAAAATAAAGATAAGACTCCTTAAGGAGTTCCTCGGGAAGTCCTCTTCCCACAAGCTTGTAATTCACATAGCCTCTGTCAATGTAGGAAGTAATTTCTTCATTGGAAATGAAGGCAGGTCTCTTCTTACATAACTCAAAGGTAGGTAAAGACTTTATATTAGGACAGGGGAAGGGCTCTCCCTTGTCAAACTCAAGCTGTTGCTTAGACTCCGCAATATAATGGTCTGAACGCTTCGGGCAATTTGGATAACATATTTCATCTACAAGAATCTCAACTCTGCCGGCTTCAGGCTCCAAGGCCTTTAAGACATCCTCATTGTGATTCATATCATAATCAAGAACAGCCATAAAGAAATCCCTGTCAAGTTCTTTTCTTATGCCTTCAAGAGTTTTAATTCTTTTGGTGGTGGAAGAAATATATTTATAGTTTGGATATTTCTTTCTAAGATACTCCTCCAAAACCTCAGAGTTGCAAAGAACCTGGCTGGTTCCGTTATCCGCAACTCTCATAATGAGATTGCAGTATGTATCTGTTATATGTTCTTCATTGATAAGGGAATTTGTCCAGGTGAATCTGACAGGAGCATCATATTTCTCATAGGTGTGCACCACCATTTCCATCTGTGTTTTGGTCATGGTGCCAAGTACTGCTCTGCCGCCGTTCCAAATTGCTCCGGGAAATGTGCCATACACACTTCCTGCTTTGTAACCATCTCTAAACTTGTCGGGGTATTCCTTCCACATGTTTAACAAAACCTGATTAAGGTAAAAGTGAATACATAATCCCGGCAGGTGCCAGTATACATCCTTCATGTTATCCTCCAATAACTCTCCCATTAAGGCCACGGTGCCGGACGGGGCTTTGAAACCGTAACAACATGGGAATTCTCAAGATTTCTAAGAAGAAGGAGTCTTGCTTCGCCCACATATTCGGGCTTAATCATGTAGAAACAGTAGGACTCAATAAGAGAAAACAGGCTGGCTGTTCTTCCTTCAATCTTGAAGTTGTTTATACCTGCAGGAATGTATTTATCCCAGATATCATCAGGTGAAACAACCGTATTGTATTTCTGAATGGTATAAACACAGTTCTTGTCGCCGTACTCACAGTACCATTCTTTTATGGGAATCTTCTTGTCGTCGGGAAGGGTTCTGTTAAGCAAAACAGTTCTCTGGTCCTTTCCAATCTGTCTGTAATGCTCACCTCTTCTTTTGCAATTTGGCTCACATACGGGATTAATAAGGATTTCAAGCTTATCCTTCCTGTCCACCTTTTCAAGAATGTCCCATCTGTTATTAAAATTATAATCTAAAACCACATACTTATAAGGGCGCTCAAGCTCCTTATTTAAGTCATCAACATCTCTTATTTCTTTACAGGTTGAGCTGTTGTAGGCAAAATCAGGATACTTTTCCCTTAAGTACGCTTCAAGTATGGGTGAAAAAACAATTACCTCATTCATGCCGTTATTGGCAGCATCCATACAGAAATTACAGTAAGGATCCAGACAATCCGCCTCATTTAATATGGGGTTTGTGAAGGTATATCTTACAGGTACTCCCTGAGCATTTATGTTTTTAATAACATTTTCAATGAACTTTGCATCACACTGATCGTAGGAAGGAGTAAGTCTTCCACCGTTCCAAAGAGCTGTGGGAAAGCAGCCAAAACAGGATGCAATTTCCACTCCTTCTCTGAAATATTCAGGTTTTTCCTTTAACAGGCTCATCCAGAACATATTTAGAGGATAGTTATAGCGAAGTCCTGGTAAGTGAAATCTTGCTGGTAACATTTCTTTCTCCATAAACTAATTTAAGTTATTGTCGTTTGCAAATCTTTCATAGTCAAGAGACTTAAATATTGCATATACAGGTTCTTCTCTGTCATCTCCGTCAGTGGCAAAAATACCAACTGTGCAGCCCACAAAACCGCCTGCAACTTCAGTGGATAAAGAAGAAATGTCCAAATCTCTTACGAAGGGCTTCATGCCTCTGTCTGTTAATGTATAAACAGCCAATCTGGTGCCTGAAACCTTCATCATAAGCTTTGCAGGGCTTGCATTAAGATTATCAGAAGCAATAAGTTCTTCCTTACCGTTTCTAACCATAACAACTCTTCCGCGGTTCTCTGAAACCTCAAAACGAACATGGAAACCATTGCTCTGGTAAAGGCAAAGACCTGCTCTTGTACCAAGCATAAGGTTATCGGTGTAAAGCTCTGTTGAAATTTCAAAAGTCTTTGAATCCTGTCTTAAGCAAAGGTAGGAAGGTACACCCTTACCGGAAAGGTTGTCTGTGCCGCACTTTAAGCATAAGCCCTCTTCGGTAAATTTAATGCTGTCATTAAGAGGCATTCTTAAGGACATGAATTCAGGTCCGATGTTCTGATCTTTTCTAAAGTCATAATGCTTGCTGACATTAGGGAATGTAGTGCTCGGAAGTGTAGGTGTCCACTCATCAAGAGGGATATTCAGTTCTTCTGAAAGAAGTCCGATTCCCGGATTAACAACAGGCCACTCTTCTTCAAAAATTACCTTTGCAAGGAAGGTTTCACGTCCCATTGTGGTAAAACCTCTTGTGGGTCTTACACCAAGCATTACCATATAGTATTCACCGTCTGCAGCCATGAAAAGATCACCATGGCCTACATACTGAACGGGATATTTCTTGCCTAAATGTCTGTGTGTGAAAATAGGATTTCTCTTACATCCTTCGTAAGGTCCGAAAACATCCTTTGAACGTGCAACGGAGATTGCATGCTCAGGGCCTGTTCCTGCCTCTGCATGAATAATATAATACCATCCGTTTATCTTATAAAGGTGAGGTCCCTCGGGCCAGTGAACTTCTCTTAAAGCACCGTTCCAGGCTTCAACACGCTTTCCTACAAGTTTAAATTCCTTTACATCAAATTCCTGAATATAAATAAAATAGTCTCCGTCATAACGGCAGCCTTCGATATTGGGATGGGTACCGATATAGTAGCACTTTCCGTCATCATCAAAGAAAAGGCAGGGGTCGATTCCGTCTGCTCCCTCAATGTAGTGGGGTTCACTCCAGGGGCCTTCGGGATTCTCCGCGGTTACCACAAAGTTTCCGCCATGGCTTACATTGGTACAAATAACATAGAATAAGCCGTCATTATATCTGATTGTGGGAGCAAAAAGTCCCTGAGATACACCTGCATCCTCCAAAGGAAGCTGTGAAGGACGGTCTAATACATTACCGATCTGTTCCCAGTGAGCAAGGTCCTTACTGTGCATAACAGGAAGACCGGGAAAATATGCAAAGGATGAATTTACAAGATAGTAATCATCATTAACTGCACAAATTGAAGGGTCCGGATAGAAGCCTGATAAAATTGGATTCTTTGCTGTAACCATTTGTTTTCTCCTTAGGGTTTAGTAATTATAATCTGATCATCCTTGGCATGAATTTTAACCTTGTTGTCGGTTAAGCCAAGACCTGATATAAGTTCGCTTGGAATCTGCAATCTGTTAGCCTTATCAAGAACCACATACTCATCCTGTGTATCTGCGGCTCTCCAGTCGATATTTGATTCCTTTAATCTGTCTGCAAATTCTTCTTTTAATACTCTTTCGGAACTTATCTTACCGTCACGAATTGCTATAACACGCTTAACCTTCTTTGAAAGGGCAATGTCATGGGTAACAATAAGTATTGTCTGTCCGTTTCTGTTTAGCTCTGTGAATACGTCAAAAATAAAGTCCGCTGTTTTAAAATCAACAGAACCTGTAGGCTCATCCGCAAGTAAAAGCTTAGGTGAATTTGCAAGGGCAATTGCAATAGCAATTCTCTGCTGTTCACCACCGGACAGCATATTCATCTTGCTGTGCTTCTTATGGCTCATACCTACCATCTCAAGAAGCTCTAAAGCCTTATCATGTTTATGTCTGGTGCTTGATAAATTCATGGGCATCATAACATTCTCAAGGGCAGAAAGAAAAGGGAGCATATTTCTACCATTATTTTGCCACACAAATCCAACCGTGTCACGCTTATAAAGCACAAGTTCTTTCTCGGACATGGTAAAAAGGTTCTTTTTATCTACAAAAAGGGAACCCGCACTGGGCTTATCAAGACCACCGATCATATTTAAGAAGGTGGACTTACCGGAACCTGAGTTACCGATTATGGCAGTCAGTTCTCCTTCTTCCACGGTAAGATCAAGACCCTGAAGCGCCAAAACTTCTGTTTCTTTTGTTTTATAGATTTTTACGAGGCTGTCAGCCCGAATCATTTCTTCAGCCATTAGTTAATTCTCACCCCGTTCTCTAATTCAATAATCATGTCTGCGGCACCCATAAGGCCCACGTCATGGGTTGTCATAAGGATTGTAATACCCTCTTTTCTGGTCATTTCCTTAAAAATCTCGGTAACCTTAGCTGCCATCTGTGAATCAAGTTCGGCTGTAGGTTCGTCCGCAAGAATAAGCTTGGGGCTATGCGCAAAGCTTCTTGCAATGGCAACACGCTGCTGCTCACCACCTGACATTTCCGAAGGCATATGATTCATACGGTTTCCAAGGCCCACTAACTTAAGGCACTCCTCAACTCTTTTATCTCTTTCCTTGGAAGGCTTAATGCCTGCCATTCGCATGGAAAATTCCACGTTCTGGAATGCATTAAGGGAAGGAATAAGGGATACGGACTGAAATACAAAGCCGCATTCCTTTCTTCTTAAATTTTCTCTCTGATATGAGCTCATATTCTTTATGGGCTTACCATTTAAGAAAACGGCTCCGTCAGTAGGATCGTCAAGGGTTCCTATTATGTTCATAAGTGTGGTCTTACCTGAACCGGAACGTCCCTTTAATATGGCAAATGTTCCTGCAGGAACTTCTGCATTTATTCCTTTAAGAGCTGTAAACTCGCCCCCCGGCACCGGGAAAACACGGGTTACACCCTCAACCTTAATAACCTTTTCTTCACTCATTATTCTTCACCTAACTTAAGTGCCTTAGTAACATTCATTCTAAATAAAATGAATACAAGAACCAATAATACAACCACCATAACACCGGCAATTACTCCGTAGAGTCTGTACATATCAGATGCTACGGTTATAAGTCTCATGGGAAGAGCCTGCTTTTCCGACGCATAGGCCTGCTGTAATATGGGTACAAATAACCTGGATGTAAGTTTTCCGATTCCTATACCTGCAAAAATAGAGAATACACCGGAGAAAATCTGCTCATTAAGAAGCATCTTAAAAATTTCACCCTTATGGAAACCTGTGGCTCTTAATACACCGAATATTAACTCACGTTCTCTTATGGACATTACCCAGTAAATAAGATAACCTACGGCACAAAGAACAATTGTAACCACAAAGCCCATTGTCAAAACACCGTTTGTACCCTGTAAAAGCGGGTCCTCCATGGTGGAGCGTAATTCAAGT
Source organism: Lachnospiraceae bacterium (assembly GCA_045598365.1). Lineage (GTDB taxonomy): Bacteria > Bacillota > Clostridia > Lachnospirales > Lachnospiraceae > UBA1258. Next base: position 35,199 of record JAZLLV010000040.1, on the reverse strand, counting down.
TCTTTATTTGCATACTTCTTAACTGAGACCTTATTTTCCTCTACCCAGTTATATATATCAATGGCGCCCTTACCTTCTTTTAACTTAATCCATACTTCGTAAGGATAGGTACCCCACTTTTTGGTAAGAAAATCAAAATGTCCCACTACCAGATAATTATCCTTGGTATATGCGGAACCATCAGGATTGAGTCCTGATTCAGTGGCCATATAGCCGGGGAAATAATCGAAAAATCCAACAATTATTCCTGTTGCAGTCTTATTTCTTGAGTTGGTAACTGTAAGTACGTCACCCTCCTTCATACCAAGTTTTGTGGCGTAATTGGAGGATACCAGAAATCCGTTTTCCACAACTGCAAGATCGTTTAAGTATGAATAATAGTGTTTCTCAAGAAACTGTCTGTTCACCATGGTCTGCATACCGAATTCCTTGGTATTAATACCCATGATTTCAACAATTTCAGTGGACTTATCCGGCATCTTAAACATTCCCTTTTTCTCATCAATAACCTTTGTAAAGCTTTGTGCAGCCTCAAGGGTATTGTATTTATTGTAGTCGGGAATAATAAATTCACCGGTATAGCTTCCGTATCTGTCTGTAATCTCTGTCCAGACCTCCTGAATAATGACATCAGTGGCGGAAAGATATTCTGTGTTTTCTACCGCGTTATCAAGGATAGTTCTTGCAACGGTGGCATGATACATACCAAGAGATATGGTCATAATAAGGAAAAGCATAATAAGCTGCTGCTTACGTCCGTTTTTAATGTTCTCCATAAAGGAAACATGGCTGGCAGGACCCCAGAAACGCTTTCCTATGGTGTAAATAAGTTGAACAATATAGGGCTGAATTCTTAAAAAGAATAAACCGGCGCCCACAATGAACAGTGATGAACTTATATAGAGTAAGGGATCGAGGCTCTCACCCTGCATAACAGTGCTTGCAAGATCCTTTGCATTTTTATTGAAATTATAATAACCGTACAAAGAAACTCCCAAAAGAATAACATCTATGAAGAGCTTCTCCCACCATGCTTTACGTCTTAATGCTTTGCTCTGTTTTAAGTTAACAATTGTAATTTTACTGTGCTTGATTGAAGGAATTGATATGCTAAGCAGACATACAAGCACAGCTACAGCCGCATAAATAAGTGCTTCTTTTGTATATGTGATATCAAGATTCTGGGAGAAATTAAATTCAAGGAAGTTTCTTGTGGAACCAAGAACCCTTGCAAACAAAGCACCCAGAGGAAGGCCGATTGCCGCACCTAAAAGGGTTATAACCGTGCCCTGATATAAGTACAATCTAATAATCTGAAGGCCTGAGCTTCCTCGGCTCTTAATAACGGAAATCTCGTTCTTTTCCATTTCATACATCTGTCCTGATATCATGAAAAGGAATGCAGCAAGCATTACAAGAACCGGAACCTGTAAAATAACAAGAGTTGCGGAAATTCTGGCAAGCTTCTTCTCATAATCTGTAAGAACCTGCATATAAGGAGGCTCTTTAATGACACTCTTATATGCGCTTTCTTCAGTGAAATACTTTGTTTTGTTTATTAAGTCTTCAACATCGGAAGCCTTAACCATTTTATAGTCAAACATAGGAATGGAAAGGCAGTTTACAGTATATCTGCCTGCATTCTCTCCGGTAAACAGTTCTCTGAAAAGTTTAGGATTACAAAGAAGTGTATCGTTTAACTTTTCGGGCTTAACCTGCCAAAAATATCCCTGTTCATCATTAGAATCGTAAATACCCTTAACAAACATCCTTATGGGCTTTTCACCCTTAAAGAACAATTCATCATAAGAAAAGTATTCGTTAAGTAAAAGTCCCTGATCCACAAGACAGGACTGGCTTATTATTACCTCGATGGCACCGTCTTCGGTGAGACCTGTCTCGGAATATGCTTCACCTGCAAGGAGCTTAATATGCTTATCGGCATCATCAATGGCAGCAAGCTTCATCTGAAGCTGACGGGCGTCACTTCTTCCTGTTTCTGAGCTTATGGAACCGGATGCAAGATTTAACATATTGAAAATATCATATTTTGCAACGCCTAAGGTCTGAAGGAATTCATCGGGAAAAGCTTCCATCCTGGCAAGGGTCTTGCCGGATGCATCCTTTCTTGAAGAAACCTGAGCACTCACAAGCGCGGGCCACTTACCTTCGTTGGTAATATAGGATTCAAATTCATCATTTATCATGCGGTCATAAGCGGCTGCCCTGTAAAGAGGAAAGCTTACCACTGTTGCTGTAAGAAGAATGCATCCTAAAAGCAGGCACACATTCATCCACTTTTTATGCCACATTTTTTGCAACATTATTCCAAACATATCGTTGTTCCTTCCGAAAGACCATCAACTACCCAATAGTTAGAAGAATCACTGCCACCGGCCACAAAACTCTTATAAACATACTTGCCGTCTGCATCAAGTACCGTTACATATGTAATATCATTTTCCACTGTAACTGCGGTTTTAGGTACCAATAGTACATCACTTATGGTTCTGATATCGGCTGTAACCGTAAAACTTGCTCTGGACCACCAGCCGTTATTGCCTCTTGTTCCTGCCATTTTTGAGAAATCTTCAGGGGACACTCTGATGAGAGCAGCCTCTACATTAAGCTCCGATGATACTGCGCAGGATGAAACAGTAATAACATCACCCTTTGCAATGGCATTGCTCTGGGCTGCATAATCCATATACTCAACATTTGCAATATTGCCCACAGTCAACTGTCCCGCCTTATCTTCAACCACAACGAAACAGTTTTCCTCTGCGGCCAAAGAACAGATGAAAGCATCGGCGAAAAGAATGTCTCCGGCTTCGTAGTAAGCTGTAGAAGTAATAATACCTGAGTAAGGTGCCTTAATCTCTGTTACCTTACTGTCTCTCTTCATTTCTGCAAGAGTTTTGTTTTGTTCATCTATTGCTTCTTTGGCTAAGTTAATAGCCTTCTCGTTCTTGTCTTCTTTATCCTTAACAGCCTCAATCATCTCTGCGAGATTTTCGTTGGCCCTTAAAATCTGACGTTCAAGTCGTTTTATCGCTATATCGTCTGCAGTAACACGGACACGGGCAAGAACCTGTCCCTTTTCCACCTTTTCATATCGTCTTACACATAGTTCATCAATATAGGTAGTTCCGTATTTAACCTCATTTACAATTCTTTCTTCCTTTGGATAAAAGATATAACCGGTTCCCTTGAAGCTTGCACCGATTTTACCCTTTGAAAGAGTTGTGGTTTTTGTTTTTTCCTTAACCTTAAATTCGGAAACAACCAGGTCTCCTTCGTTTAAGCCTGAAAGAATTTCCGTATAAAATCCATTCTTGATACCTGTTTTAACAGGTGTGTAGTTGTTCTTGTTTCCATCAAAAGTATAAACAAAAGAGCCTTCCTCATCCTTGCTTATTGCTTCGGAAGGGATGCATAAAGCAGACTCTCTTACGGTATTTATGAGAACAATTGTAGCTGTATCTCCGGCTTTAACTTCCCCGTTCGGATCAATGATTTCAAAGGTTGAATAGTTTCCGCCGCCCACTGTGGTGGTATTCGGATTATTGTTCTGTACCGCAATATCCTTAGTTACAAACACAACCTCATATCTCTTACCGTTTACAAGGCCATAGTATTCAACAGCCTTCTTAACATCGCTTCTGTATACGGTTTCTGTTTTAATCACAAGCTTGCTAAAATCCGCTACTCCGGCAACCGGAACATTTTTCTGAATGTACTGATTATTATCAAAAAACATTGAGGATACAACAACTCCGTCCACCGGTGCTGTTGCAAGTACATTTTTACGGTCGTTCTGAAGATTTTTAAGGCAAAGCTTATTGTATTCGGCATCCACAACATAAAGTTCCGTGGTTTCCTTTATCTGCTCATCAAGCCTTTGAAGTGTAGCAACCGTATTAGTGTATTTATTCTTAAAACTGGATTCTGAATAAGGGCCACCGTTATCATGTCCGTCAGCATTGCCGTAGTAAGCCATTTTTTCTGAAAGAGACATTCTCTTGAAGTTATCAAGGATAGAAAGAATATATTCCTGTTCCCTCTTGGTAAGCTCTACAGAATCATTTAAGTCCTTAATCTGCTCGTCATAATTTTCTCTGGCTGCTTTAATCTTTTCATTTAAGGCCTCAATCTGTTTGTCGATTGAATCGGTATTTGCGGAAATAATTGCATCTCCAGCCTTAACTTCACTTCCGGGAAGCACACTGTAACTTGCAAATCTTTGATCCGATGCAAAGGAAGTTTCCTCAACAACCGGAACCACCTTCCCCGCATAGGTCTTATATGCAACAAGATCTCTTACTTCAGCCTTAACATAGTTGGCAGAAACACCAACCGGTTCAAGAAGTTCTATATTCTCTTCGCTGACTGTTGCTTCCTTGCAACCTGATAAAAGGCTTAAAACCAGCGCAACACATAAGCTCATGGGAGCTATCTTTTTCTTTATCATTTTAAAAGCACCTTTTCTCCATCACTAAGTCCACTTAAAATCTCAACCCGCTCATCCCCGCGAAGTCCAACTTCAACATATCTGATTTCACGAATATTGTCTTCATTAAGTGTATAAACAAAAGCCTTGTCATTTGAAAATCTGACAGATGACTTCGGCACGGATAAAACTCCGTATTTAGCCTCAGTGGTAAGCTTAACTGTTCCGTTAATACCAACTTCCAAAACAGCATTTTCAGGGCTTGTGAAAACACTGAAATACATTGAGTCAGTCCACTCATCCATCTTTTCGGGCTTAAGTGTATATTCACCTGATGCACCGGAATGAATAACATTCATGGTAAGAATTGAATCAGGATTTATATAGTCTTTATATTGAGTATCCTTTGCTTCAAAAAGACAGGTTGAATCATCAACAATAGTCATTACAACTTCCCCGGCCTTTGAAGTAGAGCCCTCAAGAAAGTTTTTTAGCTTATAAACAGTTCCGTCCATGGAGGCATACAGCTTACTGCCTCTTAATTCTTTTTGCTTGCGCCCCAGTTCAAGACGATCGAATTCCAAAGAATCATTATAGGTAGTACGCTGCTTATCAAACTGCTTCTTAATGCTTTCTATATAATCTTCACCGGGATTGCCGTTATACGGCAACACCTGAACCCAGGCATCCTGAATTCGAAGTCTCTCCTGTTCATCGATGTAGCTTAACTGAAGCTCATTTTTCTTAATTCTGTACTTAAGAGCATCAATATCCTTTACGAGTGCATCAGATGAAAGTTCACAAAGAAGATCTCCCTTCTTAACCGTAGACCCTTCCTTAACATATACCTTATTAACATATTTTCCTGTCATATCAAAGGATACTTCCTGAGACGAAGTCTGGATATATGTTGCATAAAAGTCCCTGGTCTGCACAACATCATCCTTAACTGCAGGTACTAATGAAAAGGATACAACGTCCTCTTCAGAATCCACTGCCACAAGCGGAACCTCTTCCTCTTTGGCACATGCAGTTAAAGATACAGCAAGACTTAAGGCCATAGCCAATGATAATAATTTCTTATTCATAACAACCTCTTAATTCCTCAGTGATTAATAAAAAACATAAAACCACTTACTAAATCATATTACTTCAAAGAGAATTAATAAACCTATTATATTTTGCTCTTTTTTAGTAATGTTATGCTAAAAAAAAATATATTTAAGCATCATGTGACGGCTTATTTTTAAAATAAAAAAGGACGATGCCCGGAAAACATCGTCCTTCTTAAAACTATTTAGTTACAGAGTAACCAAGTAAATCTTACTGGTTAGCTTCGTCAATGTACTGCTTGTACATATCACGGAATCCGTCAACGATTTCTGATACAGATCCCATGCCAGGATAGAACTTCCACTGGAAAGGCTCACCAAGATCAAGTCCGGGTACTGAACCGTGGAACTGAATCATAGAGTTCATCTGCATAAGCGGAACAGATTCTTTCCATGCTCTCTCATCGAAGTTACCTGTACGTGTTGTGTTAACGTATGCGTTGTATGTCTCATAACCGGGAACGATATCGTTGTATACGCTGAATGCGAATGCGATGTTCCAAGCCTTTTCTGCTGAATACTTAGCAGGAAGAACGAAGAAGTTATCATCAACGCCCTGGCAAAGCTTACCCTTAGGTCCCTTAGGGAATGCTACGAAGCCAAGTTCATCTTCCATATCATAGAAAAGGTTACCGGGTGTTGCGCAGTACTGCTGATCGCAAAGGAATGCAGCTCCGCCGTTTCTGAACTGTGTCTGGTAGTAATCCCAAGGTGCAGGATTTCCATCCTCATCAGCGGGACCATTCCAGTCATAGTTATTGAAGATTTCACGAACCCACTCAAGAGCTTCAAGAGTCTCAGCAGATTCAAATTCATATGTGAAGTTACCGTTAGCGTCCTTACCAACGAACTGACCGCCGTTTGAAAGAACAGCTGCTGTTACCATTACGCCTTCGTTTACGGTTACGCCCCAAACGTCGATTTCCTGGTCGCCGTCAACGTCTCTCTGTACCTTCTTCATGATTTCTTCGAAAGCTTCCCATGTCCACTTATCTTCCTTCTGAAGATCGTAGATTGAATCGGGATCTACACCAGCTTCCTGAAGAACACGTCTGTTGAAGTACATACCTGTTCTGGGCTCAGCCCAACCAGCACGGAATCCGTATACGTTGTTTCCTACTGTGTAAAGCTTGTGAGCGTTGTTAGCATACTTAGCTTCTGAGAAGTCGATGCAATCAAGTGTTGCAAGGTCGTATACTAAGCCCTGCTTTGCTGCTGACATTACGTTAGGAGCAAATGCTGAAGGCATTGTGAACATGTAGTTTGTAGCTTCCTTATCAGCGTTTTCAGCATAGTCAAGGAAGTCTGTGATCTGGGATGCCCAGTCACCGATTGTTTCATATGTAATCTTGAAGTTGTACTGTTCCTGTACCCAATCGTGGTAAGCTTTTTCAGCTTCTTCGAAATCTGTCTTGGGTTCAGCGGGTTCACCTGAGAACCAGTCACGAACAACGATTTCCATACCACCAAGGTCGATAGCGCTGCCATCTTTTTTAGTTACAACTGTGTAAGGGCTAACTTCTTCTACAGGCTCTGTTGAGGTGCTGACTGAAGGAGTAGGCTCTGTTGATGATACAGATGCGGGAGCTTTTTCACCGCATGCTGCAAAACTCATGGTCATAGCAGCAGCCATAGATGCAGCTAAAACCTTTTTTGCCATAGGCTTTCTCATAATATTTTCCTCCTAATTATCTATATTAATGTATCTATGAGAGTTTATTGCTCTTCCGGGAGTACTCTCATATATACATAATACATACAAAAATAATTAACACAAAAGCATTATACAACATTATTTACAAAAATGGAAGTAATATTGTTAATTTTTCGTTACATTTTTATACCGGTACTTGAAATACTCTCAACAAAGGCTCTCTGAGCAAAAAGATATACAACAAGGATCGGGAATACAATCATAATTGTACCTGTTGCAAGAATAGCGTTTGAATACTGTGTGGAAACGCTTACCTGAGCATTACTACCCTGACCCTGCTCTCTCGCAATGTATACACCCAAGCTGTCAACCAGTCGTGAAAGTTCTGTACTGATAAGAATCTGCTTACCAAGGAAGAGCTTTGAATAATATCCATCAGTCCACTGCCAAACAAGTGAGAAAAGGAAACATGATGTGATAATGGGCTTTGCTTCGGGAAGCATAATTCTAACGAAGGTCTTAAGGGTTCCGCAACCGTCAACATATGCAGCTTCCTCAAGGTCTACAGGAATATTTCTAAAGAACTGACGTACAAGATAAATGTACAAACCGTTCTTAAGACCACAGCATAAGAAGCTCATCATATAATAAGGAATTGCGCTGGCCTGAAGATTGATTGACTCTCCGTGTACTGCCTTAACTATTCCAAGGAAATCCCAGAATCTGAAGTGAAGGTACAATGAGTTTGAAAATGCCTGAGGGGGAATGATAATCATTGAAAGAACACAGGCAAACCAAAACTTCTTGAGAGGGAAGTTAAATCTTGCAAAACCATATCCTACTATTGTACACATAGCAGTCTGAATAATAGCTATGGACAAGGAAGTAATGATTGAGTTTTTAAGACCAACACCATATTTCATAATCCTTGCAGCAATCTGGTAGTTCTCACCGGTAAAGTGAAGGGGGATTGAAACTACAATAGGATTATAAAGGTCTTCTTTTGTCATAAAGCTTACAGAAATCTTATTAAGAATAGGCTGTAAAATAAGGAAGCATAAGCCAAATAATAAGACGAATCTGCAAAACTTTACCAATACGTTTGTTACATCTTTTCTAAGAAGATATCCACCGGACTTGGCATTTCTGTCCCAATATGTACTGTACTTTTGTACTTTTACTTTTTTAGTCATAGTAGTATACCCCCTTTGAAATGAAGAAGGATGTTATTGAAATAAACAGGATAACGATTCCTATGTATGCCCAGGACATTGCCGAAGCCAAACCATAGTTAATATCTCTTGTCATGATTACATTAATCTTGTCCATAACATTGTTATCAGATCTCATACAGTAGTCAACGACTGTATAAATCCAGTTAACAAGGAAAAGGGAGCTTATCATGGGGAAAGTAATCTTCCAAAGGCTTTCCCATGCTGTACATCCTTCAATATCCGCTGCTTCATACATACTCTTTGAAATAGTCTGAAGACCGGACAGGAAAATAATAATCTGAATACCTGATGCAATTGCTACATCGTAAATATTCTCGATAATTTCGAATACCTTTTCAAAGGCCTTAACACCAACATTAGCTGTACGGAGTACATCCTGAAGTACCGCTGTCATATTGATGTTTGAAACTGAAGTTTCAACAGTTTTGGCAATTTCAGCCATGAGGGCGTTATTTTCTTCAAGTCCTAAAATAATACCGGATGACATTATTACGGGAAGGAAGAATACCGCTCTTACAAGGGCACGGCCCTTGAATTCCTGATTAAGTATTAAGGATACGAAAAAGCTGAATACGATAATACCTAATGAATACACCACCATACTGCTGAGCTGTTCAATAAGTAGTCTTGTGTAGTCTACATCGATTCGGAAAGCACTATAATAGTTCGCAATACCAAGCCACTCATATGAACGGCTGGAACCGCCGAGCGATACCTTTGTAAAGCTCATATACAGGGATTCAATCATAGGCTTAACCATGAATAACAGAAAGCCAAGAATAAAGGGCATAATAAACAGATAACCCGAAATTGCTTTTCTTTTCTGAAGACCCGCTAATTTGTTTGTTTGTTTCTTCATAATAACAACTTACCTTTCACCTCTGATTATTTCACAACCAGATAATCTCTGGCGGGAACTGTTACTCCGTTAATCTTTACATTACTGTAGCCGTAGTTTACATATACCTTTGTTCCATCGGCATACTGAGTCATCTTTAAGTCTGATGAAAATACCTTATGATCGGCAATTTCCTGATTATATACATGACCAAGCTCTGCATTAAATCTATTGTAAATGCTATACATTTCATCCTTCCACTGGTCATAATCAGCACCATAGTAGGATGTATAAAGAGTCTTCTGTAATGTGAAGGAGCTTTCCTTCATTAATGTGAAATATAAGCCTGCGCCGTACTCAGCACTGTATAAAAGTTCTTCCTGCTGATTACCGCATACGTTAATGGGATAACCGGTGTAGTTCTTATGACCATGAAGTGCTATCTGGTAGAAAGGAACACATTCATCAATGATCTTATATTCGCTACCGCGTAAATCCATCTTGGTAATCATATCAGCATAAGGAACTGCATATGCATTACCGCCGTTAATCATAATCTTCTGACCTGAATTGTCAATGTTCTTAAGAGTATCAACCTGCATGTTTAACTGAGCTTCTCTTGAAGTATATTTCTTTCTGTAGAAGTCAGAAGCAAGGTCTTTACCAACATCCTGAAGTGATACATTTGCGTTAAGCTTTGCAGCACTTGAGGAAATATTATTAAGCATATCAATTGTCTTATCACCGTGAAGAAGGAAATAGCTGTCAAGACCTTCTCTTGCGGTATAAGTAATTGCACTGTACTGATAAAGTTCTGCTCTCTTACGGCTTAAGAACTTAGCAGCATCAGTGTAGGAGAAGAAACCGTTGAAGATGTTTGACTGGAATTCATAAGCTGAAATACCGTCAAGATATAAATCAACTCCGATTTCATTGGCCTTTGCAGTAAGAGCTGCAAGATCCTTTTTTGAACCAAGGGCCATAATTGTTTTAGCTTTTGTAAATATCTTCTGCTGTACGCCGCCGTTACACCAGCCTGTGTATTTAACAGAAAGATTTGAAATACCGTTGTCCTTAATTTCTGTAATTAAGTCAGCAGCCTCTTTATATGTAGTAAGTGCAAGAGGTCGTGAAACAGGCACACCTAAAATCTGCTTAACTTTATCAACCGCACCAACCATTTCAACTGCAACCGGAACGCTTGAATCTGTATTAAGCTGCATTTCATTAGGATACTTAGCTATAAGATAGCTTCTGTAATCCTTAGCCATATCTACGTAGCTTCCGCTGCTTACAAAGCTGTATCTCTGTACAAGATTTTCCTCGGGAAGGTTCTCAAGATATACATAAATATCCTGGTTGGATACACCCAGCTCATATCTTTCACGGGGCTTAACTGTGTATACAGACTGTACATAGTTATATCCTGAAGTACGTCCGCTGATATCAGCCTTGACGGAAGCATAGGAAGCACCATCCTCAAGAATACAAATGAATGAATCATTTCCTTCTGAAATACCATATACATTCATGTTGTTTTCGGTTGAGTGAACAAGGTCTTTTCTTGCAAGACACATATCCCAGCCATACATATTTGTATAGTAGTAGTTCTGTGCTGTCTTACCGTTATTAAAGTTGATGATTGATCCGCCACCTTCGGGAACAAGAATGAAACCATCCTGCTGTTTACTGCCTGCGCCAAAGAAAGGTAAAGGAGTTACAGATGTTACAGGCATTGATAAAGGACTTTCGATTGATGAATAAGGAACTTCAACAACCAGATCATCTCCGTCAAGTCTGTAAATAACACTTACATTAAATACAGGCTTATCATTAACTGATTCCTTAAGGTTAAGTGCCTTATGGTCAAGGTACTCATCGTAAGTATATCCAACTTCTTCAAGCATTCTCTGAAGACTCTTCTTCTGAGTATCCTTTTCGATTGGACGAAGAATGTATAAGGGCTCATTTTCAAGAGAGGGATAATTTTCAAGAAGTTCTTCCTTGTTATCATCCTTCTTAAGCTTGTCAATGTCATAAAGCTTATAGAAGCCCTTTGCAAAGTCCTTATCCATAGGATCAAGCTGGCTTAATAATTCATCAAGCCTTGCAACCGGGATTACAGGAGGAATGATAAATTCCTTAGCAACCTTACCGATTGAATAGTCGACTCTTACAAATCCGTCACCCTGCTCAATGTTATAAATACCATTCTGAGCACTGAGTGAAAAGCTGTCGTATACAGTTTCATTACCTGCTTCATTACCAAAAGCAATAAGCATTGTGGACTGTAATTTGTTCTTTTCTTCAGTAATGGCAGAAGCATCATTTTCTGCACCGTCAGCAGTTGAATGCCATACCTTACCATTCTTTTTAACAGTTATGTCAAAGGTTGTGGTAAGAGGATCCATCTCAAATTTAAGATGTTCATTTTCCATTACTATGGGCTTATCATCACCATCGTAAGCATAAAGAGGAACCGGATCCTCTTCCACCGGCTTATTCTGATAAGTCATAATGAAAACAATAAAGAAAGCAAATAATGCAAGTAAAACCGTAGGGAATATCATCGCCTTGAGTTCCTTGATTATGTTACTCTTTATCTCTCTTTTTCTTTCTTCACTAATAGGATTATATTTGCTCATGACAACTCCATAATATATAAAAGATTGTTACATTCGGAACAACAGCTCTTTGCCTATTGATACAAAGTAAGCTACACCCTGAGATACCATACTGAAGAAAAGCATCAATAAGAATATCATTACGAGCATTGCGAATATTGTTGCAACAAGGAAAAGAATGTTTTTTCCGAAAGAATATTCATGGACCTGGCTCATTCCGAGAATTGCAATGAATGCAACCCAGATAAGCGAGATAATATTCACTACAGTGTAGAACTGAACCTCTTCAACAGTAATGAAGTTACTGAATATCATCAAAGGAATCTGTACTAACGGGAAAGGAGTAAGTGCATAGCAGGTAGCTATATAAACCTGACCAAGACGTCCCTTACCGTCAAACAATGTTGTAAGTGCCCAGTTGCCGATTACAAAAAGGGCAAGAGGGAAAACAATACTTGCGATGTATGTAAGAATATTTAAGTCTTCCCAATACACAGCATTAAAGATGAAACTTGTATACCTAAGCTTAAGTATACGGCTTAAAACTGTAATAAATAAAATTGTGTTGGCAGCTGCGTAAGTTCCGCGACGCTCATGGGTTAAATCCCAGAAGCCGTCAATCGGATGAGTTGTGCAGTATAATGAGAACTTCAAGCTCTTGAAGTAACGCTGCCATTTTTCTTTACTGGTTAATGAAGCGAACATACTGATTCTCCGTTATTCTTTAGACTTTAAATATATCTGCAAATTCAATCTCTCTCTTAATTGACTTATATTTACCAATACCAAGAGGTAATACAATAATAAGGAATAAAACAATGAGAACCTTAGTAATATTCTCTTCTACCCAAACCTTACGATACTGTCTGTAAGCTTTTGAATAGTTTTCGTCGTCATACTTAAGTTCGAAGTATTCCATTGCTGTCTTATATTCTTTCTGTCTTAAATGAGCACGTCCGATTCCGATGTATGCAAGGTCGTAGTTACCGTCATACTTAATTACTTCACGCCAATCTGAAAGTGATTCATCGTATCTACCATCATCAAATGCTTCCATAGCATTGAAAACAAGTTCGCCGAATTCGGTAAGTGTAAATACTGTTATTGAACACTCAAGCATATCAAGAACATAAAGGTCATAATCAATATGTTCAAGAGCTATGGGGCTTCTGAAGTAACCGTCCATACTACCGTTACCACCACAGACAAACAGGAGTCGTCCCTGATTATCATATGAGAAAAGACGTCCACGGTTCTTATCAAGACATACATAAACTTCGTTGGGGAATGATGTTACATCATAAAATCTTGAAGGACCTGTATAACCACCGCCGGAGCCCATGTAAATATCGCCGTATACGGGATAATCACCATCGTAGTAAACACCGTTTCTTACAAGGATATCGGATCCAAGAAGATTAAGGAGTCTTACGTTCTGAGCCTGACCACCCTTTAAGTCTTCTGCAGAAATTGAAGAAGCAACTGCGTAAATGAATCCGTCTTCGTTAATGTAAGCATTATCATACTCTGTAGGTACGAATGCTTCCATCTTCATAATCTGCTCCTGAGAAGCAAACTTCTTATAAATGTAATCCCAGAACTTATATGTTGCGGGGGGAGCACCATGGAAGTTTGTAAATGTTCCGTCTGCCTCGTACTTAAGAAGTCCTTTGTTAATACCGGATGAAACCGCATATACACGTTCTGCAGTATCAACAACAAGCTTTGAAGGTGCAAATACCAAATCATCACCAAGTGCCTGATCCTTGGGAGCATCAAACTGGAGAAGGAAGTTTAAGTCCTTATCAAGTTTAACGATTCTTGCGTTACCCTTATCGGCAATGAAAATGTTTCCATCTTCTGAAACTGCCACGTCTGTTGGACCTGAAAAAGTATTATTCTCCACATTACCCTTGAAGGAGTCGATGATATCAACAACCTTAAGTGATTCTCTTGATTCTCTTTCAAGCTTGATAATACGGTTATTACCCGAGTCACATAAGTAAAGGAAATTGCCGTATGCTGTAAGGCCCTGAGGGCTTGTAAGCTTAGTCTCAAGTCCTAAATCCTTCCATGTGAAGGTATTACTGGGTGTGTAAAAATCAGGTGTATCCTGTACATCGCCCCAGAAGTCATAGTTATATGTGTAGCTCTTCTCTTCTGCTCTTGCACTCATTCCCATTGTTCCTGCAAGAAGAATGGCGCTAAGAAGACCGGCTCCCACTCTAGAAATAATTTTTTTCATAAATATCTCCATTCGCGATTTTATATTTACCAAATTAGTCTTTAAGACCTGAACTAGCCATTGTTTCAAGAATCTGGCTTTCAGAGAATACAAATATAATAATCGGAACTATCATAACTACTACAAGAACCGCAGCCTGCTGACCTGTACGGGCGATACCGCCGGCACCGATCTGGTTAAGAGCGTAAACAAGTGTCTTCTTCTCTTCTGAGTAAATGTATGTAGCTGCAGGGTTATTCCAAAGGGCCTGTACTGAGAAGATGATGATTGTCATCCATGCAGGCTTAACGTTCGGCATTACGATGTTTGCAAATACCGTCCATTCATTTGCACCGTCGATCTTGGCAGCTTCAATAAGTGCTGTGGGAAGACCTTCCATGAACTGCTTCATAAGGAAAAGTCCGATGGGTGCTGCAAATGCGGGAATAACAATAGCCCAATAAGTATTAATCCATCCTAACTTATTAAGGATAAGGTAGTTAGGGATCTGTGTTACATAACCGGTAAACATAAGGGCTGTGGTTGCAAGTTTGAAGAAACCGTTCGAGCCCGGGAACTGATACTTAGCAAGAACGAAGGATGCCATTGAAGCAACAAGGAGATGTCCTGCTGTACCTACAAATGTAATAAATACCGTATTAAATAAATATCTTGAAAATGAAACCCAGGACTTACCCATTGTTACAAAAAGGTCACCGAAGTTATCCAGTGTGGGATTCTGAGCGAAGATTCTCGGAGGGAATCTAAATAACTCGTCCAAAGGCTTTAACGCATTGCTAACCGCGAAAATAATCGGAAATGCCATGATATATGCCATGAGAATAAGGAATATGTAAAGGACAATATCACCGGCAATGGAACGGTTAGGTTTTCTTCTCTTTACAAGAGGTTTCTTATATTCTTGTTCAATGTTCTTTTTCTTTTTACTCATTGTCAGGTTCCTACTCTTCTTAACATACTCTGTATTGCTTTGTTACATAATATCATCATAAGGAACAAGATTGTGGCTATTGCACAGGCATAACCCATTTCAAATCTTGTGAAACCATAGTCAAACAGGTGGGTTACGATTGTACGTGCTGCATAGTCTGTACTGGGGTAACCGCACAATGCTCTCATGACATCACTCGCACCAAATGAAGAAGTAATTGTCATAACGGCACCGAACAAAAGCATAGGCTTCATACTGGGAAGGGTGATGAACCAAAGTTCCTGCCAACGGTTCTTAATACCATCCATGTATCCTGCTTCATACATTGAACCATCAATACCCTGAAGACCTGCAACGAAGGAAAGGAAGCCCTGACCTAAGCTCATCCACAGCATTACGAGCATACAGATGGGAAGCATGTATGTAGGATTAATAAGCCAAAGAATAGGTGTATCGATTACACCGATATTCTGTAAAAACGCATTTACATAACCGTATGCATCTCCTCTGAAGAAGATTGAGAAGATTGTGTAACATGTACCTGCAATTGAAGGTGCATAGAAAATGATAACCGCTACGGAACGAACCATACGAGGTAATTCATTGATTAACCATGCAAACAGGAAGGATAAGATGTATCCCAAAGGACCTGTTACAATTGCTACAAGTAATGTATTCTTCAAACCGATAAGGAATACATCGTCCTGAAGAACCAGGTTAACGTAGTTTGTTGCTCCGAGGAATCTAGGGCTTTCCAAAATGTTGTAGTATGTGAAGCTGTAATAAATAGATGCTACAACAGGGAAAATGTAAAACATTGCAAACAATATTGCGTAGGGAGCAAGGAAAAGGTAACAGTTCTTACTGATCTTAGCCTTTTTCCAGGCAACCTGAATATTATGCTTACGTAATGCAAAATATTTGCTGAAAAATTCTTTCATCTTTCCTCTCCTGTATTAGTATTCTAAGCTCAAACCGAACTCTGTACGTTTCTTAACAATTTCTTCGTCAATCTTTACAGAGTAGTCAATGATGGTCTCACGTGAGTCGTCCTTATCATTGATACACTTTCTTACTGCGTTGGAAATGTGTCGACCTGTGTAATATCCACCGGGTACCTCTCTGATACCTACTGTCCAATCCCACTGGTCGTTGAGCACCTTAATATCGTGCATACTCCAGGAAAGATTTGAGAAAGCATCTCTGTTGGCTGTAGCATAACGAGCTGATGAACCAAGTAATGCTTCGATTTCACGACCGAAACGAACCTGTACATCGGGTGATGCCCACCACTTCATGAATTCCCAAGATTTATTCTTAATCTCCTGATTGTCGGTAGCAATCATCATTGTAGCTGCACCGGCAACGAAGTCTGAACGATCGATATATGTTTCACCGTTTTCATCAACATATTCCGTACCGGGAATAAGTGTGAAGTCCCAAAGACCTCTGATTTCGGGTGCGGATACCATAAGAGTATTGTAGGTTGAATAAGGAACAATACCGATAGGCATTTCACCTGAACGGAAACGGCTTACAAAGTCGTATATGGTAGGAAGACCATAATCGTTAAAGTATTTTACGTAATCGTCAAAAGCCTTAATACCAGCTTCTGTATCAACTGTTGTCTTATTACCTGCCTCGTTGTACATATCACCGCCATACTGGAAAAGAAGTGAGAAGTACATATTAAGGTCGGGCTGGTTACTCATAATTGCTGTTGTTGCAGCACCTGCACTTGCAGAACCTGCAGCTGTAGGAATACCTACAGAAAGGTTGTTACCCTGAATTGTGGGAAGAATTTCAATAAGCTCTTTCCATGTATTGGGAACTTCAAGTCCAAGCTCCTCAAGTACGTCCTTACGATAGAACATTACGCAGAAGGTCTGGGTCTCAGGCACACCGTAAATATGTTCATCAAGTCTATACTGTTCATAAGTACTTGCTGAGTAGTGAGACAAAACTTCCTTATAATCAGGGAACTGTGTAATATCTTCAGATGCCTTACGAAGTGCGTAGTCAACAGGGATATTTGAACCAACGGATAATGCTACGTTAGGTCCTCTTCCTGCAAGAACCGCATTAAGAAGTGCATCCTGCGAAATAACTTCTACGTTAACCTTAATTCCGGTATTGGGAATGAAGTCATCATCAATCATGGTCTTAAGGATGACACCCTGGTCACGACCGGTAAGTACCCATACCTTAATAACATCCTCTGAGCCGCCTTCATATACGTCGCCGACTGCATTGTAGTCTACGAAGAATGAAGCAACGAATGACTTAATTTCATGCCATGACTTGGTAAAGAAATTAGCCTTGTCATGCTTAACCTTTGCTTCTGAACCTGATACAACAATGTAGTCGATATCAAGCTTTGATTCACTCATGTTGAGCTGAGCGGTACCAAGTGAAGTTACATTATCCTTAAAGGTTGTGAACTCTACTGTAATCTTCTGGGGTTTGTTACAGAATCTTTCAATCTGGTTGGCAACAGTCTGAGCTGTAGCAATCTGATCGGCCTTCTGTCCTGAGTAAGCAACCATGTCATCTACTATCTTGTAGAGCTTTCTGTATTCAAGATCCAGAGCCTGCATGATTTCAGGATAGTTTGTATTTATACGGTAGTCACGATATCTGTCGGGATTTGCACCTGTATAAACAAGAATCTTTCTGTAAATTTCGTTAAGTCTGAAAGTTGAATTTTCAAGTGAAGAAAGGATAGGTCCCATTCCGCCGAGAGTAGCCTCAAGACGAATTGTGTGCTTACCTGCCTTTAAGTAGATGTTGTAAGGATTGCCGTTTTCATCGGCAAGGTCTTTACAAATCCAGTCATTTGCATATTCGAAGGAAACCTCCTGCATTTCAACAAAAGGTACTTCTCCGTCAATGTAAATCTTTCTGTTAGATACAGCACCTCTCTGGTAGTTCTGACGTCCCTTAATCATGAAGTTATAGTAACCGTCTGAAGGAACTTCAAATTCCCATTCAATCCACTGACCTGTTGTCTTCCATGCATCACCACCAACATAGTTAAGTACTGTGTTGGTAACGCTGTTGGGTGAGGTTGTGGGTGAGGATCTGTCATATTTTGCATATAATGAAGATTCTGAACGATATGTGGAAGCTTCACCTTCAACAAGCTGAACATAGTCACCTGTTGATGCAGCATTTTGAGGCATCTTTGCAAGATACTCTGCATATGTGTCCTTCTTAAGAACAGGAACAAGTGCAAGCTTCTTAATAGCCATAGGCTCATTTGTAGCATCGATTGTAATGGTATTTTCACCCTTTTCAAAATAGAACTTGTAAGGGTTCATGTCATAACCGAGCTTATCTGAAAAACGTGTATTCTGCCAGTCAAACTCTTCAACCTGTGAAGGTCTGATTTCGTTACCCTGGTTATCAACACGCTTAGCGCCGCCGTCCTTCCAGATTCTTGAAAAAGAAAGGTTAAGAGCGCCATTGAAAGGAAGCTCTCCATTAATATAGAAAGCTCTCTCTGCAGCAACACCTCTTGACTCATCAATGAGGTATTCCATATATACATTGTAAAAGCCCGCTTCGG
Source organism: Lachnospiraceae bacterium (assembly GCA_045598365.1). GTDB lineage: Bacteria > Bacillota > Clostridia > Lachnospirales > Lachnospiraceae > UBA1258. The sequence continues at coordinate 16,542 of JAZLLV010000040.1, read as the reverse complement.
GAACATTTACCTTATATGTAACCACTGATTCAATTTCAGTGTAGAGACACTTTGCTTCGCCGTGAAAATCCTTACGGGTAGAAACATCTCCTATTGAATCATAGTTATAGAGATCGATATCAATCTCCTTTGAAGGTTCAGCTGCTCCTTCATGTGCTAATAAATAGTTCTCATAGGTACCGGTTCTTTCAAGACCGATAACGTCCTTATTAAGATCCATTCCTTCATATTTGTCTGCATAGTTCTGTACTTTGCGCATGGAAAGAAGCACGCAAAGAATAACTAATGCGCCCACAACTGAAAGAAGGATTAAAAAGGTTTTTAGGTTTTTGTTCATAACCGCCTCCGAAAAGGTAAAAAATTGTACTAAAAAATATAAGCAATCTATCACTTATATACAAAAGAATAAACTTTTAATTAATTTCGTTCTTGTAAAATTATGCTTTTTTTTGCTCAAACTTTGCTTTTTTGTATAAATATTGCAAAATATGCTAATTTAATCCGCAAAAGAATAGAAGCAAGGCTTCTTTTCATAGTTCTCATCGAAAAGAAGCGGCATCTGGGGAAGACCTGTCGTATTTCCGCCTCCGATGTTACTTCTTGACTGAAGCCAGGAGTAATGATCAACCGTTCCCCAGAAGGTAATTCCCTGGAAATCAACATAATCTGAGGTGCAGGCTTCTGTAAGCGCACGTCTTATTTCTTTGTAACGCTTTTGAAGCTTCTCGTTTTCTTCATCCTTTTGATCGGCTTCTCCCTTATAGGTTGAACTTGCTGAAATATCCACCTCTGTAAGCTGAACCATTCCCACAACTTTTGCATAAGACTTGATGGCATAAACAATTGCAGACTGGCTGGGATTATCCATTCCGTAGTGCCCCTGCATGCCCATTCCGGTGATTCTGGTTCCGACACCGGGCTCACCCTCTTCTGCCTTTACAGCCTCCAAAAGTTCAATGATGCCTTTCATCTTATTTGTATTTGTATCGTTATAGTCGTTGTAATAAAGTTCCAAAGAAGCAGGTGCGTATTTATTTGCATACTTAAATGCATTGATTATGAATTCATTTGAATTATAAACATGCCACCAGCTTGAGTTGCTTCCGTGTCTGTCTTCGGAAAGGGACTCATTGGGATTTTCCTTGTCAGATCTGTAAGTGTTTGTTCCGTCGCTGATTGCTTCGTTAACAACATCCCAGCCGTAGAATAAATCCTTATACTTGCTGTCCTCGCCGGTAAAATGTGTAAGAACGGTTTTAATGTACCATTCAAGACGCTTATTCATTGTGTCCTTGTCCACATATTCTTTCTTTTTATCATAATCAACATGGAAAAACCATTCGGGAGTCTGTGAATGCCAAAGAAGAACATGACCTCTTACCTTAATGGCTCTGTCAGGGTTTTCTTTATTCCAGTCATATATCTTATTAAGCATGCGCTCTGCTCTGTCAAAGTTAAGAACAGGCACCACCATGCTCTCACCGTTTAATTCCTCGGTTTTGGTGCCGGGAACTGTTGTGACGCTATAGTTAACAAGAGCATCGGGCTTTAATTCATTTCCTATTGTAAGTCTGTCAAAGTGAGTTGTAATAATCTCCCATACCTTGGGATCGTTTAACTCGCCTTCTGTTGCGGCACAGCCTGCATGCCAGCCGTACTTATTCATTAATGCATCTCTTAAAACAGGATCGGTTTCTTCTTCAATGGGAGCAGGAATATCTGAAGTCACTTCCTTTGATTCGGACACTGAAACAACTTCTTTACCGGTATCCTCTTTTGAAGTATCTTCTTTTGACACATCATTTTGAGATGTAACAGTCTCTGAAACCGTCTCAGACGCTGAAACCGGGCTTGTCGCCGGTTGCTTTTCGCAAGAACAAAGCACTGTACTTGTCGAAAGAATAAGGGCTAAAATACATATTCCTCTTGATTTTCTCATGTTTTTACCACCTTTTTACGCATTTATTGATAATTTTGTATATTAACACGCTGTTTAATTATACACTATGCTTTAATTAATTCTTACAATATTTTGCTATTCGGCTTTTAATTCTTCTCAAATCTTGCTATAGTAATATTGTCATTATACAAAATTAGTCAAAGAGGTTTATTAACAGAATGTCCTCTCCAAGAGATTTTCAGGAAGATTTCAATTATTATCAGATAAATAATGACTGGGGCGGCCGCAATCTTCACGACAAGGAAGAGCTTGTGGACTTTTGGCAGAACACCTCACATCGTATCTGGATGAATGAACAGATAATGAATTACTCTGCCCACTGGCATACCGCCATGGAAATCATTAATCCCGTGGAAAATCATTATGATGCCGTTGTTAACGGGGAAAAGTACAGAATCAATCCCGGTGATATTTTAATTATTCCTCCCGGTGAAGTTCATGAGCTTTATGCTCCGGAATCAGGCAAGCGTTTTATTTTCCTAATGAACATATCTTTAATAAGTAAGCTTAAGGGTTTTTCGGGAATTCAGTCCATGCTCTCCCATCCCCTTCTTCTTTCCAAAGATAGTTTTCCTAAGATTTATGATGACATTTACCAGATTCTGCTTCAGATAAGAAACGAGTATTTCAACAATAACGATTATGCGGAGCTTACAATTCAGGCCCTTTTAATTAATCTTCTTGTTAAAATCGGCGAGCACCACAATAACGCCGAGGAGCTCTTTCCAAACGTCAGACTCTATAAGCAGAAAGAATATGTCCAGAAATTCAATCAGGCTCTTGAATATATCGACAATCACTATATGGAAGATGTTTCCCTTGAGGATGTGGCGGACCAGATAGGTTTCAGCAAATACCACTTCTCAAGATTATTCAAGCAATATACCGATTATACCTTCTGCGACTATTTAACCTTCAGAAGAATAAAGGTTGCCGAGGATTATCTGGCATCCCCCGACTATTCCATTACTGAGGTTGCCATGCAGTCAGGTTTTTCAAGTATTTCAACCTTCAACCGACTGTTTAAGCAGCAAAAGGGCTGCACCCCCAGCGAATATCGTTCAAAAAACAGTACAGCAAAACGGAGAGCACATTAGTGCTCTCCGCTTTTTATAATCTGTATTCAAATTCTCTGAATACGGCACTGCCTCCCACTTCTCTTGTGGAATAAATAAACAGTCCGAATCTTGCTCCGCAGAAATGGTCCAGCCTGAACTTTAAGTTATATGATGTTCCAACCTTAACCCATCTCTTTTCTTTAAGATAAAAGAAATCAAGCTTATCCTGCAAATCTTCAAAACCTGCCTTAAGGCAAAGCGAAACAACCGGTCCCTGAAGCTTAATCTTTTCAACAAGCATTCCCGGCATATAGTCAGAGCCGTTATCCCTGATACTCTTTTCGCTTCTTACCTTTTTAACAAGGTAATAGTCCCCTGTTTCTTTGGTGATTCCAAGATACCCGTACATGCCCTGCAAAGCACAAAGACCTGCAATGTCACCTTCTTTTAGCATTGAAGCATCCACTGTAACCTCAGCTTCACACTTAGGGTACATCATACGCTGGGTAAGAGTGTTTTTTGCATGAGTTACATTTATGCAAAGCTTGTCAGTGGTGATTTTAAGACCGCCCTCTGGCAAAATGCACCAGTTGTTGTCATCAGGTCTGTGATTCCATTGCCACTGAAGCTTAAGCTTTGGATTCTTGCTTTCTGAAGTATCATACTTAAAATCATCAGAGGTATAAACAGGCTCATAACGATAGTAAGGTCTGCTGGATGCAATATCCATGTGCTTAGGCACCTTGCCATGAACACCGAAAACCGGGAAATTATCCTTCCAGGTAACGGGAACAAGCACCGGAATACGGCCAACGGCACCGTTATCTCTGAATAAAACAGCGTACCATTTACCGGTGGGGGTATCCACTATACCACCCTGCGCAACTCCCATATTAAAAAAGCCCATATCATCGTTAAGCACTTCTCCGCCCTTAAATTCGCCTGTTATAGAATCTGAGCAAAGGCAAACCTCAGAACGTCTTCCTTCACCGGGACGTTCCCAATGAATTAAGAAAAGATAATATCTTCCATTTATTTTATAAAGGTGTGAACCTTCATAGCCAAGGCCCTCAACCGGGTCCACGGCAATGACGCGGTCAATCCCGTTTTCTTTGGGTCCGCTTAAGGATTCATCAAGCTCAGTTAATCTGATTTCTCTGTTTCCGTATACAATGTAATTTCTTCCGTCATCGTCAAAAAGAAGGGAACAGTCATGGTAATATCCCTTAATGGTACTCTTTTCCCAGGGACCTTTTATGTCTGTGGCGGTAAACAAATATGTTGTTTTTGAATTATGACTTACGAAAACAACATAGAACTTTCCGTCTTTGTAACGAATACAGGGAGCCCACATGCCTGCACCGTAATTGGTGCATTCTCTTTCAAGTCTTTCTCCCTCTGTATCATCCAGCACATCATAAAGGTATGTAACAAGCTCCCAGTTAACAAGATCAAAGGAGCGAAGAATTGCTCCTCCGGGGAAAAAGTGCATTGTGGTACTCACCATATAATAAGTATCGTTAACCCTTATTACATCAGGATCCGGATAATCGGTTTTTATAATTGGATTAATGTCAATTTCTCTCACAAAAAACTCCGTACTTTTACAAACGTATTATTTACAAACGCCAAAGCCTAAGATAGTGAAGTTTTTGGACTTATCATCGCAAACAACTTCCACATGACGCTTCTTAAGTTCTTTTCCTCTGAATACCAGCACATTGTTTGCATGGCACCAGCCAACAACATGAGGATCGTATTTAAGTGTCTCAACACCGTCAACATAAACCGTTGCGGTTCCGTCCTGAGGACTTGCTGAGTCTTTGCAGACAATTGAAAGTGCCGTACACTCAATATCCATCGAGAAGGCTTCATTGTCACCATTCTCATCACCCTTGTGCATCCAGTTATTGGGGAATTCAGGGGTTGCATGAAGGTCTAAATTTCTCTCTACTGCCTGAATCGCAGTATCGATTTCATTAAAAGAACCTTCATTTATCACTGCATTAACAGTATTGACACATCTGTCAAGAAGAACAATATTCTCAAACTCTCCGCCGATTGGCGCCTTAATATTCTTAATATCAAGTTCCTCATCAACACCTGCATCACTGTCCACAAGCTTTAAGAGATTAATTACTCCGTCAGCCATAATTGTATGACCTACGTTTGTGGGATGATAACAGTCATAGAAGAACTGGTTCTTGGTAACTACTCTCTTACCGTCCTTTTCATAGAACTGATCAACAACAGAGTTTCTTACGCTGACCATGGGAATATTGTAAGCATTTCCCACAGGTGAAAGTCTTTCCTGAAGGTTCCAGTCATTTGAAAATACCGCAAAAAGAATAATAACCGCAGGTGAACCGGGTCCGTTATAAATCTTTCTTACAAGGGAGTCAAAGCATTCACCCTTGGTTTCGTCGCCCTCGTCGTTAACGGCAAATTCAACCACAACCACATCAGGTATGGTCTTTCCGTTTGAAAGGACATCACTGTCATATCTTACAAGGCCGAGTTCGGAGGGAGTTCCGCCCACACCGGCCTTTACAAAATGCACATTTTCCTCTGTGCTGCGACCTGTAAGCTTACAAAATCCGTCGAATATTTTATATGCATAGCATTCCTTGTTAATGGGAACTGCTCCAGCTCCCTGGGTAATGGAACCGCCAATAAAGGAAACTGTAACATCTTCGCCTTTTCTTGCCCTTTCAATTGCTCTCTTAAGGCGGAAGTTATTGCCCTTATTCATAAGAGATTTTGCAATAATTGCTTCATACTCTGTGGAACCGAATTTAACGGGAGACTCATCCACTTCGGGAGGAGCATCAAAACCGTCATTAAGATACAATCTGACGGTAACCTTGCCAAAATCACCTGCTTTGTTAAAATGGAAACGAATCTGACCCGGAATATTATCATCATCGGACCAGTTAACCTCTGAAAGATTAATAATCTGCTCCATTCCATCGCCGGTAATCAAAGCTTCTATGGAAGTACCTGATACATAGGGGTCCTTATGTCCGTACATCTGCAATACAAATCTGACTAAAGCACTGTCCTTTGTTTCAACTGTTACACCAATGGAATGAACGAGCTTCTTAAAGGATTCGGTATCCCTTAAGAGGGAAAGAATCTTTTCATCGCTTATGTTTCCAACAAGCTTTGCAGCATCAATCATTCTTCCGTCGTTTTCGTATATGTATGTAACACCTGTTCCGTCAGGAAGGGGGGAAGCAGAAATCTGCTTATTGCGCATTATGCAAAAGCCGGGACGCTTTTTTGTAGGATCCTTCGGGGCCTTAGGGCCTCCGTTTGAATTAATATCAGCCATTTGTATACCTCTTACCAGATTCTGTAATTACCGCTTAATGCAAGGAATGCAAAGAAGTAAAGGCAGTTATCGTAATATCTTCTGTCACCCTTTCTAAGGGGCATGTTATAGAACTTTTCAATCCATTCTCTTGCCACATCGTCAAAATCCGTCGCAAGAACGCTTTCAGCCACGGTAGCGGTAATTGCTACGGGGTGTAATGCCTTCTCTCCTGCAATTCTTCCGTCAATTTCATAAATGTGGTAGGTATTTTCTCTCATGTCGGAAAGAAGAGCTCTCTGTATATTGTGGCAGGCCTTAATCTGACCCACATCAACACCAAACCAGATATAATCAAGTGCAATATTTGCAACTGTTCTGTATGCATCTGAGTAAAACCAGTCATGACGATCGTCTGACCAGGGCATTTTCATTGTAAGAGGACGTCCGTCAAACTGAGCATACTCGGGAGAAAAGCCTGTTTCCGGATGGCAGGACTTAACAAGATACTCACGGCTGACTCTTGAAGCCTCTTTCCAGAACTCACTGTCCTCCTTCGGTCCCCACTGTGAAAACAGCTCATAGAAATGAGGAAGGTGGTATGAGGGATCTGTAAAAGGTGAACCCGGAACGAAAAGAATCTCGTGGTTCTCATTATTTATCATGGGTGCTCCGGGGCGTCCGTCGGAGCCCTTATGTATCATCGCACGAAGAATTGCATCAGCTTCCTTTGAATACTCAAAAATGCCTTCTCCGTCGCCCCATCTGTGGGATGCAAAATACAAAGCCATGGCAAAATATTCTTCACCGTCGGGAGCAGGACCGTAAGCATTCTTTCTGCCGTCCAAAGAACAGGACCATGCAAAATAGCCTTCATTTTCACCACTGTCCATCCACATGTAGGTCTTTGCCCATTTCCAGATTCGGTCAAATTCCTCTTTCATGTTGAGCTGAACACAAATCATCATTCCATAGGACATACCCTCGGTTCTTGCATCGTTATTACCTGTATCAACGATGTATCCCATATCCTCTACTTCGTGGTAAACTCTGTCCTCACTGTAAAAATACTCATCTCTGATTTCCAGAAGACGTTTTTCAATCTTCTCCTTATCAACTCCGATTTCGGTAAATACATTTCTGTAGTTTTTTGAAAGCATAATTCATCTCCGTATACTGAGTGCTATTTTATCTAAAGTTTACAAAAGCAAAAAAATCTATACTCTTTACTTTTTGCTAACATTCCGTCAGTTTTTGCCAAATAGCAAAAAAATTCCACATTTTTCAAATACTTTGCTATTATATAATTGACAGCATCATATAAAGAAAGGCAGGTGTTACACTTAAAAAAATTTATATTACCTGTACTTATTTTGTGTCTTTTATTTATAACCTCCTGCAAGAATGACACAAATATTTCTTCTTTCGGAAAAGAGGAACAAACGACTTTGGAATCACCTAAAACGACTTCCACTGACGTAATTACAAATCTTTTGGAAGAAAAATCGGAGGAATCTATTGAAACAGAGGTAAATCCAATGGAAACAAACTTTACTCTTTCACAAAACTTAAAGAACTTAAATCATTCAAATCCCGTTATGACTCAGGCCTTTGGTGCTGACCCCTATGCACTTGTATATGGAGACACCGTTTACATCTACATGACAGCAGACGCCTTTGAATATGATAATGACGGAAAAATAACAGAGAACACCTACAGCAGGATTCGTTCAATTCATGTGGTTTCCACAAAAGACTTTAAGAATTTTGAAGATCACGGTGAAATTCCCGTTGCCGGGAAAGACGGCATTGCAAAGTGGGCACATAACTCATGGGCTCCCGCTGCTGCAGTAAAAAACATTGACGGAAAAGACAAATTCTTCTTATATTTTGCCGACAACGGCGGCGGAATCGGCGTTCTTTCCGCAGACTCACCCATCGGACCTTTCGTTGATCCCATCGGAAAGGCACTTATAAGCAGAAGCACACCAACCTGTGATACCGTTGAATGGCTCTTCGACCCTGCCGTACTTGTTGATGATGACGGCACAGGATATATCTATTTCGGCGGTGGCGTTCCCAGAGGAAAAGACGATTATCCCGGCACCGGCAGAGTTGCAAAGCTTGGTCCCGATATGACAAGCATTGACGGAACTCCCGTAGCTCTTGATGTTCCCTGTCTCTTTGAAGACTCCGGAATCCATAAGTATAACAACAAGTATTACTATACCTACTGCACAAACTGGTCCGTTTCAGAGGAAATGAGCAAGAAGTACAACTTCAAGAACGGTCAGATTGCCTGCATGGTAAGCGATAAGCCCATGGGCCCCTTCACCTACGATAAAATGATTCTTGATAATCCCGGTACTCTCTGCGGCTTATACGGAAACAACCATCACGCAGTATTCTCCTTTAAGGACAAATACTACATCGTATATCACTCAAGAATGCTTGAAAAGAAAATGAATGTGGAGCATAACTACAGAGCCACCTTCATTAATGAAGTAACCATGGATGAAACAGGCTCCATAAACAAAATCTCCCAGAACACAAAGGGACCCGATCAGCTTGTTTTCGTAAATCCTTACGAAGAAAATTCAGCTGTCTGTGTTAATGCAATGGCAGGTACAAATGCAGTTGCAAAGGATGACTTAGGATATGGAAAGATGGTTCTTGGCGAAATAAATACCGGCGACTACACCGTAGTTACAGGCGTTGATTTTGCGGACCGGTCCGCAACAGGAATCGCCTTTAACACCTGTGGTGGCGACGGCAGCATTTATGTTAAAATCGATGATATTAAGTCAGATGCCATCTGCAAGATTTCCATAGATGCATCCGCTGATTACAAATCCTTTGAAGGAAGCTTTAACTCACCTCTTAACGGAGTTCATACCCTCTTCTTCATCTTTGAAGGCGAAGGTTTCAATGTTGACTGCTGGATTTGCAAATAATTTAATTTAAATAAAAAACAGGCGCGGGTCCTTGGGTCCGCGCTATTTTTGTACTTACCAAAAAAACTCCCCGATTTCTCGAAGAGTTTACTGCCGGCGGTGGGACTTGAACCCACACGCGGTTACCCGCAACAGATTTTGAGTCTGCATCGTCTGCCATTCCGACACGCCGGCGAACAATATGTATATTAACATATAAAATAATTACTGTCTACTTTTATATGTAATCAAGTGAAAAATATGTTATTATTTTTCCCATAGGAATTTTTTTACATTTGGAGAAACAATGAAATTCGACATGCACTGTCATACCCTTGAAGGTTCCCCTGACAGCAAAGTATCAATAATTGAATATACAAAAAAGCTAAGTCAGATGGGCTTTTCCGGAATGCTTGTATCCGACCATAATTCCTACAAGGGATACGAAGCCTATAAAAGCGGCTTAAGCAGGGAATGCGAGAAGGATTTCGTCGTCTTAAAGGGAATCGAGTACGATACCATAGATGCAGGTCATTTTCTTGTTATAATGCCCGATGACACAAATTTAAAAATTCTGGAATTAAGAGGGCTTCCCATTTACCTTCTTATTGAAATCGTTCATAAACATGGCGGCATCCTCGGTCCCGCCCATTCCTTTGGCGAGCGTTTCCTTAGTATCTTTCATACCGGTATTTTCAAAAAGCACAGAAGCATTGCTTCACATTTTGATTTTATCGAAGGTTTTAACGCCTGCGAGGACAAAGAAGCCAACGACGAAGCCATGCAGATAGCTAAAAAATATAACCTTCCCGTTTTTGGCGGAAGCGATTCCCACTGGACAGACTCAGTAGGCGCCGGCTACACCGAATTTTCAGACGATGCCTCAATCACTTCCGAGAATGATTTAATAGCCTATATTAAATCAAAAAGCCCAACTTCCTGCGGCGGACACCGCTTCTACGGCACCACCAAGGACAAACTGGGCTTTTTCAATCACTTTTTAGTTCAGGGCTTTTGGTTCTACAACAAAATCCTCGGTCTTTTCCGAAGAAGGAAACGAAACAAAGAGCTTAAAAACATTGATACCGGGAATCGGAATTGTTGATTCATTCTATAAAAAATAATCTATGGACAATCATAAAAAAGCACCCCACCGGGATGCTTAATTACAGAAAACAAATTATATATTTTCAATCTGCCAGTCAATCGGCTCAATACCGTTCTTTTCAAGAAATTCATTGGCTTTTTTAAAATGTCCGCAGCCGAAAAATCCATTATATGCAGATAAAGGACTTGGATGAGCACATTCAAGTATAAGATGCTTAGGATTATTCACAAGCGCCTTCTTCGCTCTTGCCTTTGACCCCCATAAAAGATAAACAACCGGCCTGTCCTGAAGATTTACAGCTTTGATTACGGCATCGGTAAACTGTTCCCAGCCCTTACCCTTGTGAGAATCCGCTGCTCCGTCTCTCACGGTCAGTACTGCATTCAAAAGAAGAACTCCCTGATTGGCCCATTTCTCAAGATACCCGTTATTTGGTATATATGTGCCAAGTTCATCTCTTAGTTCTTTATACATATTCTGAAGTGACGGAGGTGTCTTAATTCCCGGCATAACAGAAAAACTCATTCCGTGGGCCTGCCCCTTTTCGTGGTAGGGATCCTGACCGATTATAACAACCTTCACATCCTTAATCGATGTATGCTCAAGTGCGCTGAAAATCTTATCGGAGGGAGGATAAACCGGGCCGTTCATATACTCATTCTTTACAAAATTATATAACTCTTTGTAATAAGGCTTTGAAAATTCAGGTGATAAATAGGGAAGCCATTCGTTTTGAATCAAACCGTGGTCCTCCTTACACTGATACCCATGTCAGAAAGATATGCCTTAAGTTCTTCGATTTTAAGCTCTTTGAAATGGAAAAGACTTGCCGCAAGTGCTGCGTCCGCATGACCATCCGTAAAGGTATCATAAAAATCTTTTCTTGACCCTGCACCGCCGGAAGCAATAACAGGAATATTCACATTATCAGATACCATTCTTGTAAGCTCATTATCAAAGCCGTTCTTTGTGCCGTCTTTATCCATACTGGTAAGAAGAATCTCTCCCGCACCAAGCTTAGCCGCCTTAATAGCCCATTCAACGGCATCGATGCCCATATCTACTCTTCCGCCGTTTTTGAAGATATTCCATCCTGATCCGTCAGCCCTTCTTTTTGCATCTATGGCAACAACAACACACTGACTTCCAAATTTTAAGGCTGCTTCAGAAATAAGCGGAGGATTCATAATCGCAGCGGAATTTACCGCAACCTTATCAGCACCAGCACGTAGAATCTTCTTAAAATCATCCACCGTACGGATTCCGCCCCCAACGGTAAAAGGAATAAAAAGCTTAGAAGCCACCTTTTCAACCATATCGATTACAGTATCTCTTTTGTCGCTTGAAGCGGTTATATCAAGGAAAACCAGTTCGTCGGCACCTTCTTTATCATAAAGAACGGCCTGTTCAACCGGATCTCCCGCATCTATTAAATTTACGAAATTAACTCCCTTAACGACTCTTCCGTTATTTATATCCAGGCAGGGAATAATTCTTTTTGTATACATAAAATCACCTTAATGAAGCAAAATTCTTTAGTATAGTGAGTCCGACCTCGGAGCTCTTCTCGGGATGAAACTGACAGGCATATACATTTTCATGTTCTACAGCCGCATGGATTGTAACACCGTACTCTGCGGTTGCTGCCACATCATTTTCATCTTCACAGGTAAGATAATAGGAATGTACAAAGTATACATATGAACCTTCTTTTATGTTCTTAAATAATTGCGAGGTTTTAGGAAAAGAAAGCGAATTCCAACCTATCTGCGGCACCTTAAGTCCTTCTTTTGCAGGCATAAGTCTGCAGCCACCCTTAAGTATTGAAAGACCTTCAACTCCGGGGCTTTCCTCGCTCCTTTCAAAAAGAAGCTGGAGTCCAAGACAAATGCCCAAAAAGGGCTTTTTGCTTGCAATAAACTCCTTAATAACCTCTTCAAGGCCATAATTTCGTATATTATCCATTGCGTCCTTAAAGCAGCCTACTCCGGGAAGAATAGCCTTATCAGCCTTAAGAATAGTATCCTTATCCCTGGTAAGGACACACTCCTCACCCAAATATTCAAGTGCCTTTATAACGCTTTTGATGTTTCCGGCGTCATAATCAATTATCGCTATCATTTAATTTCCTTCTTCCTCCAGCATATCGCTATACTGAGGTGTGTTATTAGTATCTTCCTCTGTCGGCGGAGCAAACGGCGCCGGAAGTGGCATTTCCGGATCTATATACTCTGTATGATTTACAACCGAGTAAACCTTAAGAGAATACTCCTCGTCGGTGGGGAGTGCATTTATTTCCCTTGCAGCCTCTTCAGAAAGGTCATAATCACCCAAAAGTGCCGCAAGAATCTTTGCATAGGCTAACCCAAATTCCTGCTTTGCTCCCACACTTTCAGCAGCATAGAGCCATAATTCATAATTCTTAACTGCCTGTAAAAGCTGATCCAGAGCCTCCATGGGCATATTCAGATTGTTATATGCCTTATAAGCATCATACTTATGGGTAATCTTTAATATAATCTCAGATTTTGAGAACATAATCCGATCGCTCTCGCTAAGCTTTTCTTCTCCAAAGAAAGTATTATAAGTGGTTTCGTAATCACCCTTATAAAAGGCCTTTCTTGCCTGGGAATTTACAATCATCTTAGGCACAATCGTGCAGAAAAGAATAATTGCCACTAACAAAGATGCAGCAAGAATAGCAACGAGTCTGACATTTCTCTTGGACAGGGGCTTTCCGGTGTCCACATCAAGTTCAAGGGGCTTTTTCTCCTTTTTAGGCTTTTTAGCCTTCTTGTCCTTTTTTTCTCCTCCGTCCTCAGACTCTTCTCCGTCTTCACCCGAAGCAGGCTTATCACCCTTTTTGCCCTTTTTATCTTTCTTCTTCTTTTTCTTCTTGCCCTTTTCGTCTTCTTCCTTATCTATTTCATCAAGGATTTCTTTATTTTCACCCTTAACATCCTCAAATCCATCAGAAGATTTTCCTGCCTCGTCAGTGGCCTGAATCATATTTTCGGGATCATCCTCTTCAGCAGTAAGGAAATCAATCATTCGACCAAAGAAGCCCTTTTTCTTTTCAACCAAAGTATCCACATCAGCATTTTCGGCTGTCTCGGCTGCTTCTCCATCCTGTTTTGCCTTTTTACCGCGCTTCTTCTTTTCCTTTTTGGGCTTTTCTTTTTTATCCTTTTTGTTCTTCTCGTTCAAAGAAACAGCTTCATCTTCTGCTTCCTGCTTTGACAGAGCTTCATTTACAAGAGATAAAACATCAAAATCATCAGAATTTTTTACTTCATTACTATCTATTGCGTCCAAAAGGCCGGAAATCTCATTAAGCGCCTCCGCATCACCTGCAAGAGCATATGCATCCGATGAAAGACTTGAAGAAATGTCATTCTTGTCATGAATACCAAGTTCAGCTTCCATGGCCGCAACATCGTCCATTTCCAATGCCAGTTCCTCTAAGGATATCATAGCATCGGATTTATCGTCCTGAGACTTTTCATTGAAAAGTCCCATGTTCATCATTTTAATTGCTTCGTCATAGTCATCAGTTTGAGAAGAAGTGTCGTTATTACCTGCATCCGCAGGTTCTTCCGTAACTGCAATATCAGATTCTGATAATTTTCTCTCCTCAAGCAAATCATCAATGGATTTTTCTCCATCACCTGAAAGATTTTGTATATCTTCCAAAGGAAGCTCTATTTCTCCTGCAAAATCAGAACTAAGCAAAGCATCTATGTCAGCGGGAATTTCCGCCTCAATAATCGCTTCGCCTGCATTTTCTGCCGTAGGAATAACTTCAACGGCACTTTCCGCTGCAGTAATAACCTCATCGACAGTTTCCGTTACAGGAATAACCTCATCGACAGTTTCCGTTGCAGGAATAACCTCATCGACAGTTTCAGTTTCGGTAACAGCAGAAGCTGTATTTTCAGATTCCTGAACGCTCGCAGATTCAAAAGGCACCACCGGTGAATCGTCTGAAGCTACCGGTTCCTCAGCCTTATACTCTTCATTAATTGAATTCAATTCAGCAAGCAAACTGGCGGCAGTGTCATCTGCCGCTTTAAATAAGTCATTATTGTCAGTGTTGTCCGCGATAACCTGTTCAGCGGATTTTTCACCGTTTTCAACCTTTCGGATCATTTCAATTGCTGAATCAGGTCCCCCCTGGGACTGAGCTGCCATTAACAGGCTGTCTAAATAATCTTCGTTATTAGCCATACTTCCCTCACAACTAATATTAAGATGATTTTATCATAGGCGATTTTAATTCTCAAGAATCCAGTCTACCGAATTACTTTTGATGCTTTCGCCCTTGTCCTTTAACTCCACGCTAAGCTGTGGAAGCTTTTCATTTATTCGTACAAAAAAAGCTTTATTGTTAAGAAATGCAATTCGTTCAAAGGGCCATCTTACAATCTGTGGAAATTTCATTGAAGCACCCAGTTCAAGTGTAAGTAAAGACTTATTAAGTGTACCCACAAGCCATTTTTTATGCTTGTCCCACATAGGAAGATACCCTTCTTCCACATAGTTCTCGCAAAGAATATTATTAAAAACAAGTTCCTTACCGCATATCGGACATTTAGTTTCCGAAATATCATACAATGCATTTTCACAGGCATCCAGACACTGCTTGCTTCTTTTGCCTCCAAGAGGTGTAACAATTCTGTCCGAGCGAAGGTTACTTGAAAAAATCACATCATCCATACACAAAGAAACCACAAAATAATTTTTGTCTTCAAGAATTTCGGCAAGCTTATTATATGCAGTAAGTGCATTGGGATTATCTTCAAACTCTTCGCCTATGCCCACAAGCACCATTTCATAATTTTCTATTTCAAACATAAAAACTCCCAAATGCTAAAGATAATCTCTTTATATAGTAACATACATATATAAAAAATCAAAAAGAAAAGGTCGTAAAAACGACCTTTTCACTAAGCTCTAAATAATTATTTATTAAGCATTAAGCCGTCAATTACCTTTACAAGGTTTCCGATTTCAGGCTTTGAAAGCTGAGCATTTGCGCCAAGAGCTTCGCCCTTCTTTCTCATTTCATCATTAACAAGTGATGAGAAGATAACAATAGGAATATCCTTTGTTGCATCATCGGACTTAACAAGCTTTGTAAGTCTGTGACCATCCATTAAAGGCATTTCAATATCAGTTATAATACACTGAACATGTTCCTTAAGAGTACCCTTTGCCTTGCAGTCACAAATAATATCATAAGCTTCCTGACCGTTTTCAGTATGAATAAGATTGTCATATCCGGCTTTCTTAAGGGAATCAACAATAAGTTTATTAAGAAGAACTGAATCCTCTGCAATAAGAATCGGAACTGAATTACGGGATCTGTCGCCAAGATCGTCGATTTCCTGAATCTTAAGTCCGGTCTCAGGATTGATGTCTGTAACAATCTTCTCGAAATCAAGAATGATGATAAGCTTATCATTCATCTTGATGATACCGGTTGAAATTCCTTCCTCAGTTGTTGAGATTGTTGAACCTGGTTTAATTATATCTTTCCAGGATACACGATGGATACCAACAACCTGGTCAACATGGAAAGCGATATCAAGCTTGTTAAAGTTTGTGATAATAAATAAACCGCCTGCTTCGGATTTACCCTTCTGTAAGCAATTCTTTAAGTCAATTGCTGTAATCATCGTATCACGCGGCATAAAAATTCCTTCAATACTGGGATGTGCATTAGGAACCGGAGTAACCTCTGCATAAGGAATTATTTCTCTGATCTTTGCTACATTTATACCATATGAGTGATTATCAAGAACAAACTCCAACACTTCCAACTCATTAGTACCGTTCTCCAAAAGAATTTTTGTATCCATCAATATACTCCTATCTGTGCTTAGACACATTTATACATTTCAAATATACAAAAATTATATCATATTGTACAAAAATAGCAAACAATTTTCAGAATTTATTGTATAATTTTTGGTTAATTTTACACATAAAAAAAGACGCTTTCGCGTCTCATCAAAAAAGAACAAATATCATTGAAAACTTAACACAAAACAGAAGAACTTATCCATCCTTCGGATAACCTTTTTCCTCACCATCAAGTGAAGCTCTCGACCTATTAGTAACCATCAGCTGAATACATTACTGTACTTACACCTTGGCCCTATCTACCT